>JAJEGY010000004.1 GCA_022819585.1 Dehalococcoidia bacterium
TTCGCCGAGCGCGAAGAGGCATGGAACGACCCTCGCCGCAACGTCGAGCAACTGATGAAACCGGAGTTCAAGGCCTGGACGAGGTCTTCTCTTATCCACACAAGCCGATCCCGCTTCGTCGTGCGGGACGGCCACAGCGCCAACGCGGGGCGAGAACCAAGTGATGGCGTGCGGGATGCAAATCGAATCCGCACGCCGGGCCGACGGTCTGGTGACGTCGGCAGCGCTGGACCCATACACAGAATTAACAACAACTTTCGCCGAGCGGTCCCAACCGGCGCGGCGATCCCTCGAACAAACCCGACCCCTCGGGTTTCCCCCATTAATGGGGGAAATGTCCGAAGGACAAAGGGGGCCTCGACTGGTAGGGGCGGGTCTGCGACCCGCCCGTGCACGTCGCAAGGGACCAACTCCCAAACTACAGCAACCGCATGAATAGAACCTAGACCAAACAAAAACAAGACCGACCAACCCGACGCCCCAAGCGCCCCAGTCCGGCAACCCCGGACGATTAAGCGCGCCTAACCAAAAACCAATCCCCAAACAACACAACAACAAAATCCCAAAAATCCCTCCAATCCCAAAAATCCCAGTTCCCCCTACCTCCCCACCGCATAGCTATCCCGACGCGCATCCGCCCCACCAGACAACACCCCACGATCACCATCCACAACTATCGCCGACATCGCACCGCAAGACGTCGACCAGTCATCCAGCACCCGAACATCATGACCCAAACCCGTCAACTCCGTCACCGTCTCTAATCCGATCCGACCCTCAAGGTCCAATCTTCCCGGGAAGTAGCTGTGAGGCCAGAACGAGTTCGGGAAGTTCCACGGCGCAAACCGCGGAGCCTCGATCGCCGCCTGCGGATCCATACCAAACTCCGCGATATTCAAAAACAGCTGCACCATCGAACTGCACTGCGTATCACCGCCCGGCGTCCCGAACGGCATGAACAACTCCCCATCCTTGAACGCAATCGCAGGATTAGGCGTCAACCTCGGACGCTTCCACGGAGCCAGACTCGACGGATGCTCCGGATCCAGCCATGACTGCGAACCCCTCGACGACATCTGGAAACCAAGCCCCGGCACAATCGGACTCCCGCTCAACGGATCACTCGGAGTAGCCGAAAACGCATTCCCCCACCTGTCGACCGCACACACATAGCTCGTATCCGTCATCTGCCCACCGCCACTCGCACTCATCGCCACCGCCCGCGCCCCGCTTCGCTCCTCACCTTGATACACCCAGGGATTACCCGGCTCCGGCATCTCCGAAAACGCAGCCGACATATCCAAGTCTCCGCGCCGAGACCGCGTATATCCCTTCGACAACAACCCCTCAATCGGAACATCGACATGGTCCGGATCGCCATAGTAGGCATGACGGTCCGAGTAAGCCAAATTCAACGCCCCTGCAACCAGATGCACATACTCGCTGGAGTTATGCCCCAAACCCGCCAAATCATCATCCTCAAGCATCTGAAGCGTCTGCGCCACAACCGGCCCCTGACACCAGGGCCCGCACGTATAGACCTCATAATCCCTGAACCGACCCACCACCGGCGACTCGACCTTCACCGAGAAATCCGACAGATCATCCAACGTCACCAACCCGCCCTGAGCATCAGAAAACGCCACCATCTCCTCAGCGATATCACCACTATAAAACCGCTCCCGCGCCGCCCTGATCGCCCCTTCGCGACCTAAGTGCGACGCTCCACTTTCAGCCTCGATCAACCTCCTGAAAGTCCGCGCCAAATCCGCCTGAACCAACACCTCTCCTACCTCCGGAGCCCGACCATTCGGCATATAAACCTCTCGCGTCGACGCCCACATCGCAGCCCCACCCTGAGGATCATCCTCGTTGACATACAACCCCTCAGCCAGATACGCCGAGATCGGGAACCCGCCCTCCGCCAACTCCATCGCCGGAGTAACCACATCTTCAAACGTCATCGACCCATACTTCTCCAACGCCGTCATCCAAGCATCCGGCGCTGCCGGCATAACCGTCCGAAGCACCCCCACTGGAATCTCCCCACCGCAATGCTCATTGAAATAGTCGATATTCGCCGCCTTCGGCCACCTCCCAAGCCCACTGATTGTCACCACCTCATCCGACGCCGCATCATAGACCGCAATCGGCGCAACCCCGCCAAAATTCGTCGCATGAGGCAGCGTCACATTAATCGCAATCCCAGCCGCAACCCCGGCATCCACCGCATTGCCACCATCCTCCAAGATCCGATACCCTGCGGCAGCAGCCAAATAATGCCCCGCAGAAACCATATGACTCCTGCCCATGACCGGAGGTCGATACGAACTCATCCTTCTAGACATCCCTGTTCCCCCATTGACAGATCAAGATCAAGGACCTGCGCCAAAGCAGACACCTACCGCGGGCATTATACGCCCCAACCCGAAGCAGCATCAGCCGCGTTCAAGTTCCCCCAGCATCACTGGCCAAGCATCGTCGGCATAAAACCTGTGCCCACCCGCACCCTCTACCAAGTGACAACGATCGGCAGCCCCCGCCGCTCGGTAGATCCTCTGCAAATCCGAAAACGCACGCCGCGTTGCATCCACAGGAAATATCGTGTCCTCAACACCACAAACCAGCACCACTGGCCGCGGTGCGAAAAGCCCCATAACATCAGCCATCTCAGCGTACTTCAGCAGACCCGGAACATAGTTGTCCGCGCAGTGGTAGATCGACATCATCGAATCGCGGAACGTGCAGAAATAACAGGAAGGCATCGCAAACTTGATCCGCCGCAATAGCGCCGCGGAGAAGAGACTTATCGTCCCACCACCGGAGTTCCCCATTATCCCTATACGCGACCAATCCACATCATCACGCGTTTCCAAAAAGTCAAGCCCACGATCAACATCGAACACACGCTCCCCGATCAGCGTTCGTCCCAGCATCAAAGCATGCATCGAAGCGTCATGACACCCATGCGTCGAGACCTGCTCCTGCACCAACTCCCTCCGTTCGCCAAACGACCGTTGCTCGATGCACAATGCGCCAATCCCCCGTGCCATGCACTGCAAACCGAAATCGCGATCGCCGGCAACTTCCATCGGCACACTGTTATCGTCGCGTTCCACCGCGATCGAGTGATGCATCCCGGTCGTGTGACCTTGCACACAAATGAAAAACGGGTACGGCGGAATGGCATTCGCGGGAAGACACAAGTAGGCGAGGATATCGGAACCAGGTTCGCTATGAAAGACAAGCTTTTCAATCGTCCCGTCAGGATGATCACGCTTCCACAAAGACTGCGGATTGAGGGAAATACGCTCGCCATCAGGGAATCCGACAAGTTCACGGACTTTCGGGCGCAAGCGAGCTTGCCACTCCACGACATCACCTCCGTCGAAACTCATCGAGGGCTGCATATCATCCATCAGTCGACGATGGAACAGCGACGGCGAAAGTGCTGGTTCGGTATTGGACACAGGCATATTGACAAGATCTCCTACAAGGCTCGTCGCAGAATTATGCCACTCACAGAGCCGATTAATACATACTCCAAAATCGGAGGAAAACATTGGATAAAACCGTACACGGCTTCCTTTTCGACCTAGACAACACCCTCATAGACCGAGAAGCAGCCTTCATTCGGTTCGCCAACCACTTCTACGAGCAACATCTTCGCGACACAACAACGATGCCGCGGGAGGAAGTTGTTGCCAAGATGGTGCTTTGGGACGAAGACGGTTACGTCGACCGCGAAATCATGTTCGCACAGTGGATTGACGAGTGGCCCGAAGCAGGACTCGCCCCCGACCGGCTGCTGCCCTATTACCGCTCTGAGATGAAACAACACGTGCAACCAGATGCGGACAACAACCGTCTCCTCGCGGACCTCAATCGACAAGGAGTCCCGTGGGGCATCGTCACCAACGGAAAAACCGCCACTCAACACATCGCCTGCCAAGCCGCAGGTCTCGACCGACTCGCCCCCTTCATCATCGTTTCAGAAGCCGCCGGATACGCCAAACCCGACCCAAGGATTTTCCAAGACGCGCTAAACCTCACAGGCCTCGCGTCAGCCGAACAGGTAATGTTCGTCGGCGACAACCCACGAGCCGACATCGACGGCGCCAAACGTTTCGGAATGAAAACCGCATGGGTTCGCCGCGGCCGACAATTCCCGGACGATCTCCTGCCCCCAGATCACATCGTCGATCACGCCGCCGAATTGCGGGGTATTGTCAGGGATTAGCTTTGAAATTCGCGCGAACATCAACACTTGCAAGGTGATCTAAACATCCGCAATATCCGCGATACGACAATGATGTTCGTCGCAATCCGGTTTGCGACGGATTGTGACTCGGGAGCAACTGAACATTGAACTATCTGGTCCTACTGTTGCTGTTGGCTCTGATGATGGTCATCAGTTTCGCTTGCGTATCGACGACAGCACCGCCTCCGCGAAACTTGGTAGAACCAACCCGTATCACGACCGCGCTTGCCGAAGTGCCGAAAGAGGAATCGACCGATCCGACATCCATCGCATTGGCGACATCACCGCCCGTTATGTCTGCCGCGATTGGCGGAATACTGGTAGAAGAAAACGGTTGCCTTCGAATCGCAGATTCCACCGGAGGCGACGCAATCGTATGGCAGAAAGACGTCCTCAAAATCGAAAGGCAGGGGGACACCCTTCTGATCGCCCGTTTACATGACCAGAATGCTCAAACAGTAACCTGGAAACTCAGGGATATGGTTAGAGGTGGCGGCGGAGAGATTCGTGCACAAATCGCGGACGACCACGCTGGAGCAGGTTTCAGCGAAAGATGCCCAGGGCCGTACTTCATGGTAGGCACGGTGCGATGATCCATTGCGGCAGACTGCAACGTGATCGAAACATGCGCAATAAACCTAACGCGACAACCTCAGCAATAGAAATCCGCACCGCAACAGATCACGACTTGGAATCATTGGCCGAAGCCCACGCTCCCGGCATCAGCGCCGCACAAATCAAACGACGCTTGGAGGAAAGCAGCAACGGATTCCGCACCATGCTCGTAGCAGTCAAAGAAGGCCGCGCAGTCGGTTCTGTCAGCATAGGAGGAGGCCGTTTTCAGAGGAAGAACTCACTGCGTCTATTTGCGCTCGATGTCGACCCGGAATTCCGGCGAAACGGCATAGGAACCATGTTGATAAACGCAGTCGAAGCCATTGCCTTCAACAGAGATTTGAACGAAGTCAACCTAGAAGTAGAGACCGACAACAAAGACGCGACCCGCCTATACCGCAGGCTGGGATACCGAATATGCGGCAACCCAGTTATGGACCGTTGGACACTATTGCAGGACAACGGCTCCAGCAAGACGATCGAGGTACCAGTGTTTGTGATGGTGAAGAGGCTAGGCTAGGAGGCGTCGTCAGATAGGATCATCGCTACCGCTGGCACGTCGCGGTCGCCAACAGTAAACACACCATCCTGCGCTCCATCACGAAATCCGAGCCCCTCGAATTTCTCCCGCTTCTCTTCATCCTCTACGGAAAGCCTCGCGGTGAACCGAACTGCGTTGCGCTTCTTACCCCATTCGATAGCTGCCGTAATCAGCGCCTTATACGAGTCGTTGAATCGACCATGAACGAACCCATCAACATTACAGACACCATCGGATCCGACCCGCGCGGTAGCAATTCCCACAAGCCGCCCGTCACTAGTCTTCGCAGCGAACCAATCAGCATCCCTCCTCTTGACGAGGTAGTAGTACTTCCGGCACAACCCCATGCACGAGTTCTGCATCGCGTATCGAGTAGAGACCATCGGCGTAGGCAGATTTCCGTCCAAGACCTGCCAGTCGTGCGGCGTCAACAGCAGCGGAATCATTGGCACCCTCAACGACGCATCGCCAGCAACGATATTCACCGGTGACGGCGTCCGGAAGTAGTCCACCAAATATTCCTCGGGCGAATCGCCATTAACCACATTGGCATAAACAGTAGATCCCGCAATCCTCCGCCAGCCAAGCCGCTGATATATCCGTGCAGCAGCCGGGTTCTCAGTCCCGAGAAAAACCACCTCTCCTCCATTACTACTGAACTCGTCAAGAGCTTCCCGACAAAGCCGACCCGCAATGCCACGCCCTCGATACTCGGGCCGAGTAGCAACCTCTCCGATCCCTGCGAACTCCGAGTTGGCGCGCGGAGTCATGATTCCGCATGTGCCGGCGAGGGTATCGCCGTCGTGCTCTAGGAAGACCACGTGACGATTGTGATGGACTTCATCTCCGAGGAAGACGCCGATAGGGATGTCAGGATCTTCGGGTCCGAAAACCTCTTCCCAAAATGCGAAGAGCTCTTGGGCTAGATCCTCGCTAATGGGAGTCTCGAACCGGTATGACGCCATTCACGAAACCATCGGACGACGATCCGCCCAAGGCCGCGCCTTCTCAAACGCCGCCGACGCCGCCAACACCGTCTCCTCATTCCCCGGCTTACCTACTATGTGCAGACCAACCGGCATCCCATCCCTATCGAATCCGCACGGCACACTCGCCGCCGTAAACCCGATCGTGTTGATCGGATGCGTATGCGGCAAGTAGCCCCACCATGGGATACAAGTCGCCGGTTCCCCACCGATCTCTTCAGGATATTGTTCGTGCTCAAATGCTGTGGTCGCCATCGTCGGTGAAAGCAAGAGATCGAACTTATCGAACTGGTCCCAGAACTGCTGAATCATCCGATCCCGCTCGCCCAGAGCACGCCCCAAATCGACAACGCTCAGTTTCCGACCGTACTCCAATCCGTAGTTGACGTACCAAGTCAACTGATCTTCGGGCAGATGCCCATTCACGGCTACCGCGCTAGCCGTCGACAAAACGTACCACGTATCAAACGGCGCATCCAAGACGATGTCCGACTCATCCACGGTGCATCCGAGCTCCTCGAAGACCTTGGCACCAGCCTCCGCAGCTACCGCCACATCCGGATCAACCGCGGCGTAACCCCAGCCCAAACTCCATCCGAGCTTCAGATCTTCGATCCCTCGACCTACGGCAGCGTTGAAGTCAGGCACTGGTGCCCTCATCGAACTCGGATCACGGGCATCGTAACCCGCCATCACTTGCAGCAGCATCGCAGAATCTGCAACCGTCCTCGACATCGGCCCCTGTTGACTGAAGAGGTTCGCGGCTGGCGCACCATCAGTTCCGGTATAGCTAGATACTCGCCCTTGTGTTGGCTTGATCCCATAGATGCCATTGAAACTCGCCGGTATACGAATCGATCCCCCACCGTCACCACCAGTGGCGAGCGCGCAAAGTCCAGCAGCTAGAGACGAACCTGCTCCGCCGCTCGATCCTCCCGAAGTCCGCTCTGGATTCCAAGGATTGCCGCACGGAGGTCCGAGCCGATTGTCACTCGTACCCAGATGCCCGAACTCCGGCGTATTCGTCTTGCCGAGCATCACCGCGCCGGCATCGAAGATCTTATCGATATACGCCGCATTCGCATCCGGCACCCTGTCCTTATAAGCCAACGATCCCCCTGTAGTCCGAACCCCCTTCGTCATCTGCAAGTCCTTGATCGAGATCGGCAGACCATGCAACGACCCCAGACTCTCGCCCCTCATCGTCGCCGCATCCGCCTTCGCCGCCTGACTCAAAGCAATATCCGACGTCACCGTCAAGAATGAGTTGAGTCGACCATCCAGACTCTCGATGCGAGACAGATACAGTTCCGTCAGCTCCGTCGAGGTGATCTCCTTGTCTGCAATCAACTCCCGCAACTCCGTTGCAGGCGCGAATGCGAGGTTCTCATCCAAATTGGGCATCTTCGACTCCGATCAGACGTTTCCCGGCTAAAGCCACGCTAGGCTAGTGTGAATCTACACCCATCTTGACACAGGCCATGCAAAACCGTGTGGAAGCCGATAACAGGGGCGGAAGGGAGGGGAAATCCCCTCTCCCCCAAACACCCAACAACAGCGGGAGAGGGTCAGGGTGAGGGTGATCGGGGCGGACAAAAGGGCGGGGTACCCCAAACCACCACCGTCGAAACATCCAAGAACCAATCCCACACCAAAGTTACCATTGCCCCATGCCGACCCTCCTGCCCATGCAACTCACTATGGTGACCGACCAAAACACCGTGAAATCGCTCCCATCCATCTCGTTGCCGCCCGGCTACACCATCCGCGCTTACCGTCCCGGAGACGAAAAAACCTGGGCCGAGACGCTCCAAGAATGCGGATTCCAATCTTGGAACGAAACCGAAGTCCTCGCCTATCTGCAAGACCCTGAACGCCGACGAGGATCCCGCGTAGTCGAACACAATAACCGCATCGTCGCCGCCACCTTCGCCAGCAGAAGCAGAAGCGATTCGTCCGAAGCCATCGCCAGTCGCACAAATGAAGGCATCCTTGACTTCGTCGTAACTCACCCCGACCACCGCGGCCGGGGCCTCGGAAAAGCCACATGCACCGAGGTCGCCAAATTCTTCACCGACCTCGGCTGCAAAACCATCGGACTCCGCACCGACGACTGGCGCCTACCCGCGATCCACGTCTACCTATCCCTGGGTTTCAAACCCGTCATGAACCGCGAAGATATGCCCCAACGCTGGACAAACATCCACCAGAAACTGAAGGAGAACTCTCGTGACCACTCTTAGACTCGGATTAGCCGGACTAGGCCACGGCGAAACCCTCCTACAAGCCAACAATCCCGAACACGAACTGCCGATCCGCGTCACCGCAATCTGCGACAACAACGAAGACCGTCTCAAAGCAACCGCCAAAAACCACGGCATCGACACCATCACAACCGATTTCGACGAACTCGCCTCACGAGACGACATCGATATCGTCGGCATCTACACCCCCGGTCCGCTCCACGCCGACCAGATCCTCACCGCACTGGAAAACGACAAGCACGTCATAGTCACAAAATCCATGGTCTACTCCATCGAAGACGCCGAACGCGTCGTCGAAGCCGTTGACCGCACCGGACGCGTCCTCCTCGTCACCCAGACGATGCGAGGACGTCTCGACCTCATCGACGCCAAACGGGCCTGCGACGCCGGCGAGCTCGGTGAGCTGTTCATGGCGGAGGCCGACTACGTCCACGATCTGAGACCCGTCTACAAAAGAACGCCATGGCGTGTGGAGATGCCCCAAGACCTGATCCTCGGAGGCGCATGCCACCCCATCGACGCTCTGCGATGGTTCATGGGCGATATAGACGAAGTCCACTGTGTCGCTTTGCGCAGCGGCGTCGCTCCCGAATACCCGCAGGAAGACTGCTTCTTCATCAACATCAAATTCACCAGCGGCAAAATCGGACGCGTCGCAAACATCTGCGGAATGGTCCACCCCGGCGGCGTACGAATGAACAACGTCACCGTTTTCGGAACCAAAGGAACAATTCGCAACAACATCAAAACCCTCGACGCACAAGGCGACCTACCACACCGGGACTACCACACCCATCTCCCTCCGAACACAGGACACTCCGGCGAAATGATAATCATGCTCCGCCACATGGCCGACTGTGTTCTCAATGGCACAAAACCCTGGGTAGGAGCAAGAGAAGGCGCAAGAGTCGTTTCTACTGGCTTAGCATGCTGGGAATCCCTCCGCACCGGAAAACCCGCAAAAGTCCGCAACAACTTCTGACCGATAGGGCGAAGACAACCCATAGGGGCCGTTCGAGAACGACAGCCTCCCTCAAAAACCACCACTTCTCCCACACCCCTCCCCAAACCTCAACTAAAACCCCCAACGACTACGCACGTTCCCCCTCTCCCGCTGGGCGGGAGAGGGCCGGGGTGAGGGCGAGGGGACGGGAGGGGCCAGAAGGCCTCTCCATCCATCACCGCAACCCGGCGCAACCCCGCCTCATCCACAACAACAAAATCCCAAAAACCCTCACAATCCCACAAATCCCAGTTCAGAAAACAACTTGACAACACCAACATCCATGCTAATATAGATAACAGTTTGATCGATAGACTTGCGCCGCAGAACGGAAGCGGCCACCCCCAGCCCGGGGAACCATCGGGAAAAGCGTCGGACGTGAAAGCGCCCGCGGCCGAACCTCCGAAAGAGGCGAGGCGCGGATCCGCCCAAGCGTCCGTGGCGACGCCCCCGCAGCGGCTGCCGAGTCGCTGAACGGCGAACCGGGTCCTGTTGGAAACGCACCTCGGACCATTGTCTCAGCCGCGGCGAGAAGGGATGTCCAGTCGCCGCCGGTCCGAAAGGACCAGCCGGTCAGCGCCACGCCGCAGAGATGCGGTTAGGCGAAGGGGCTCGGGAGGACGTGCGTGGATGCAGGGAGACGTCGGACTCGCTCGCCACGGGGACGGCTACAGGTTCCAGGCCGAAAGGCCGATGGAAGGCGACGAACTCGCAGTCCCCCTCGGGGGACGCCACACGTCCCCTCTCCCGCTCGGCGGGAGAGGGTTAGGGTGGGGGCGCCGTCGTCTCCCGGGCAGGAGCGCTGACAGCTCCCGCAGAACCTGGCTATGGGACGGATCCTGGTGTTTCGCCCCGCCAAACGGCGCAAGTCGACCGCAGACCGACGGCGCAGCGACGCGTAAACGCTGCGCCTTCGGGAAGCGGACAAAAGTGCGTAACTCCGAAGCAGGAGCCGTGCAGAGCACACGGCCCTCCTTCGGCCGCCACCGTAAGTCCGAAGGGCGCATCGCAAGGCGATCGCGGCAGTGAGAGAACCTCGCGATGACCCTCGGCAAAACCAGAAACCGAGATATCGGAATTAATCAAAAGCCGCTCGGCGGCCATTTCAACGCGACTCGCCGATTGACGCTATCTCCCCGCCGCGCTATACTAAGGGGTTACCCGCTGAAAGAGTCTTG
>JAJEGY010000013.1 GCA_022819585.1 Dehalococcoidia bacterium
CATCCCTGCTCGCCGCGGCTGAGACAATGGTCCGAGGTGCGTTTCCAACAGGACCCGGTTAGCCTTTCAGCGACTCGGCAGCCGCTGCGGGGGCGTCGCCACGGGCACTTGGGCCGGTCCTCGGCTCTCCCTCTTTCGGAGGGAGGTTCCAAGGGGGCTTTCGCGTCCGACGCTTTTCCCGATGGTTCCCCGGGCTGGGGGTGGCCGCTTCCGTTCTGCGGCGCAAGTCTGTCGATCAAACTGATTCTTATATTAGCATGTATGTTGGGGTTGTCAAGTTGTTGTCTGAACTGGGATTTCTGGGATTGGGAGGATTTTTGGGATTTTGTTGTTGTGTTGTTTGGGATTTTGCGCTGGGGGAGTCTGTCTGGCCCCGCTCCTCCCCTCGCCCTCACCCTGGCCCTCTCCCGCCCAGCGGGAGAGGGGATGTGTTCATAGCCGGTGACGGTTTTAGTTGGGGTTTTGGGGATTTGAGAGGATGTGGTGGTTGAGGCACGCGGGGTTTGGATGAGTGGTGGTTTTTGGGTGGAGTCTGTCACTCTGCGAAGGTTCGCTTCGCTTCATTCGCAGCCCCGCCCCCGGGCCGTTCACGAACGGCCCCTACGGGGGTGGCGTCCCCCTGTTGTTCACGAAGAGTCCCTATGGGCATCCCCCGCTGTCTGTTGGTGGCGGTTTGGGCTTCCACGCCCCCTTCGCTTTGCGAAAGGGGCGTGTTTGCGTTGTGGCTTTGGCGAGGGCTTGACTTCTGTTTAGGAGCGTCTTAGGCCTGGGGTTAGGAGCATTGCTAGTAGGACTAGGGGGGTGCCGCCTATTGCGCTGATGATTAGGGTTGGTTCGTTGCCGATCAGGGCTGATAGGGTGCCTCCGAAGGTCCATCCGAGGGGGAAGAGTCCCATGCCGATGGCGTATAGGGACATTACTCGGCCTCGCATTTCGCTGGTGGCTTCGCGTTGGAAGAGGTTGGTGATTGCGTTTACCCAGAACATTCCGGCGATGCCCATGATGAATAGGAGGGCTAGGGTGAGGGGGTAGATGCGTGAGAATCCGAATCCGATCATGCCGAAGTCCCAGATGAAGCTGGAGACGATGATGATGGGCATGACGCGTCTGGGCAGTCCGAAGACAGCGATGGTAATGCTGCCGATGGCGAGTCCGACGCCGAGAACGGAGGACATGACACCGAAACCGACGGCTCCGACGTCGAGGATCTTGGTTGCGTATTCGGGCATGAGTGGGAAGATTGCGACGCCAGTGATGTTGACGGATGCGTTCATGATGAAGAGCCATGGGAGGACGGGTGATTTCCGGGCGTATGCGATGCCTTGTTTGAGGCTCTTGTAGTAGGAGGGTTTGTCTTCGGATTCGGAAGCGGCGTATCTGCCTTTGGAGGCGTTGAGGATGAAGATGGCACCGAGGAGATAAATTCCGGCGACGATACCGTATGCCCAGTCTGCGCCGGCGGATGCGATGATCCATCCGACGATGACGGGTCCGGCCATCTCGCCGGCGTTTTGGCCCATCATTACGAGTGCGGTGGCCCTTGGCAGGGAACGTGCGGGTATGAGGTCGGCGAGGTATGCCCAGAAAGTGGGCATTGCGAATGAGACGACGGTTCCGGCGGCGAGAGCGAGAGCGAGCATGTGCCATGGCTCGATGATGTCGAGGGCGATGAGAATGGCCTGGACGACCGAAACGATTGCGAGTCCGATACGGACGAATGCGAGGAGTTTGCGTTTGTCGAATCGGTCGGCGATGGCTCCTGCGAAGATTGGGAAGACGAGGATGGGGACGGCTCTCATGCCGGAGACGATTCCGACCCATAGGTTTGAGCCGGTGAGGTCGTACATGACCCATGACTGGAGCGCGGTGCGTGCGACGGCTCCGATGTCGAAGAGGGCTTCTGAGGCTAGGAGGCGTGCGAAGCCGGGGATTGCGAAGATGCGGAGGACGCGTGGGGGGCGGCGTCGGGGGGAGTGCGCTCGGTTTGTACGTGATCGAGAGGTCACGGTTAGGTACGGTTCTGAAATTGGGTGCGTGTTCGGTTCGATTATCGGAGCAAGAAACACTAATTTACGATGATCAATGCTGGATTGGCATCGACCGCGATGCTCAAACTTAATTTTCCATCAGGAGAGTGATACCCAAGGGATGATCGTGTCAAGAAGTTGTCCGACTTTCGCGATGAACAAAAAAAAGGATGAAGTATTGACAATCTCCGGAACAACCAATGATGATTTTGTAGAACAGGAAATTCACGGTACGCCGTTTGTTTATGACAGAAGGTTAATGCCGCGGATCGATGAAAACGCAACGCATGTTCAAGAAATGCGCGAAGTTGGAAAATTAGGTCCAGAGGCATTACGCCTAATTAGAAAACATTTCAGGATTAAGAACATCTATCACTCAAACGCAATTGAGGGCAATCTCTTGGATGTGGGTGAGACGCGGCAAGTTGTTGAGTTGGGATTAACGATAGCCGGCAAACCATTGAAAGATCAGGCGGAGGCGAAAAACTTGGGGGCGGCACTTGATTTCTTGGAAGAGATCGCGTCCAACGTTGAAGACCCGATTTCCATGCATGATGTTAGGCAGATTCACAAGCTGATATTGCAGGACATCGATGACGCGAATGCGGGAGGATTTCGAACTGTGGATGTGAAAATTTCTGGATCTGATTTCGAGGCATCGAGTTTTATGGATGTAGATTCACACATGTCAGAATTCATGGATTGGTTGGGACCAGCATCGATTGACACTGAAAACAATGTGATCGAAATTGCTGCTGCATGCCACGCTAGACTTGCCCAGATACATCCGTTCGTTGACGGTAACGGGCGGACATCGAGAATATTGATGAATTTAGTACTGATGCGGGCTGGGTATCCGATCGCCGTTATCACTCGGGACGACAGGACCAGGTATATCGACGCATTGGAACGGTCGCAAGTTTCCGACTTGACCCCCTTCATCGGATTGATTCTCGAATGTGTTTCCGAAACTCTAGAAGAGTACGAAAATGCAGCGGAGGAACAACGGGAACAACTGGAATGGGCGCAGTCAATCGCTAGCCGAATGACTCAGACCGAAGTGCCAAGAGCCAAGAACGAATACGAACTTTGGCGTAGCGCAATGGATCTCTTGGTGAACCATTATCAGCAGATAGCCAACAACATCAATGATGCTTCACCATTGGTCAACCTTTACGTGAAGGCTTTTGGGATGCTTGAATTTGAGAAGTATCTGGCACTTCGTCAAAGGCAATCCGCCAAGCGCACTTGGTTTTTCCGGCTCGACTTCGTGAGCGGCAGCAAGACAGCGAGGTATCTCCACTTTTTCGGATATGCGAACTACCCGATGAGCGAGCACGCGCAAGTTTCGCTCCATCTTTCGAGAGAAGAGTCTCCATACTACTTCGAGCGACTAGACAACATCTCCAAACCGAATGTCCCAGGGTTGCGGGAGATTGCCTATTCTCCAGCTAACGAAAAATACGTCGCGAGGCGTTGGGATCGGTGTAGCGAACAGAAAATCGAACACATTGCAAGAGGATTCTTCGACGATGTTGTTTCCAAACATTTCCAAAATTGACGATTTTCTAAATTGCGGTGATCCAGAGGAAACGTGCAATGAAGCAGACAAGGATTGGATTGAATCCTGCATCCAAGATCAATATCTCGTTACGCTAAGCCATCTAAGACGCAAGGCGCTTATGTTTGTGCTCTGCGAAATGCGGGTGATGCTATGAAGGCGATGGTGGGGATTGTCATGGTGGCTATGGCGGAGGTTATTAGGGCTGTTTCGGGGGTTGTGAAGTGGGCTATTGCTCCGCTTATTGTCCAGCCGATGGGGATGGTGCCCATGGCGATGGTGTAGAGGCTCATGATGTTGGGGTGGCGGATAGTGTAGGTGTTGGATCGGATCATTTTGAGGATTGCGTTGCCCCATATCATGCTGGCGTTGCCCATGATGAAGAGGATGAGGAGGGTGATGGGCAGATTGGGGGAGTGTGCGAATGCGATGGTGCCTGCTGCCCATATGAAGCTGGCTATGAGGGCGGCGAGTGCAGTGTGTCGTCGGAGTCCGATGAGTGCGGCTAGGACCGAACCGACGGCTAGTCCGCCGCCGAGGATTCCGGTCATGAGTCCGAAGCCGAGTCCTCCGCTGTCGAAGACTGCGATTGCGTATTCGGGTATGAGGGGGAATACTGCCATGCCGAAGAGGTTCGTGGTGAGGAGCATGACTAGTAGCCATGGCAGGGGTTGGGAGCGTCCGATGTTGTGGATGCCGATTCTGAGGGTCCAGACGTAGGGGTGGTGATAGTTGCCGATGCGTGAGTCGTGGTCGGGCACGGGGACGTTGAGGATGAGAAACGCGCCGCCGAAGTATAGGATGGCGATGAAAATGAATGACCAGTCTGCGCCGACGAGGGCGATGATGACTCCGACGGAGATAGGGCCGACAAGTTCGCCGAGGTTGTGCGAGAAGGCGAGGACGGCGTTGGCGCGCGTCGCCATGCGGGGCTGGACGATGTCTTTGAGGAAGGTTGTGAATGATGGCCATGCGAATGCGATTGCAAGTCCTGTCAGGAGGGTGAGGACGGCTTGGTGCCAGGGTCGTATGGTGTTGGTGCCGATGAGTATGGCTTGGATGATGGCGAGGATGCCGATGAATGCCCTCATGGCGGCGACGAGGAGTCGGTGGTTGACGTGGTTGCCGATGTATGCGGCGATTGCGGGGCTGAGGAATGATGGTGCGGCGCGGAAAGATGCGACTGCACCTACCCATAGGCTCGATTGGGTGAGGTCGTAAGCGACCCATGATTGGGCGGCGACGCGTGCGAGGACTCCGATGTCGACGACGGCTTCGGAAGCGACGATCCAGTTGAAGCCGCGGTCGAAGAGTTGGTGGAAGAAGCTGGTGCGGCGTTTGTCGACGCTGCTTCGGAAGGGGCGGTAGGGGGTTTGTGCCGGTTCGCGCAATGGTTGGTGGCGCTAGGGCGGGTGGTCGTCAGTCAGTTGTCGGTTAGTGTCTCGAACAATACGAGCACACTTATATTTTCAGATTGCAACAATTGGTGGTTGTGATTCATGGGATTTTGTTGGGGGATTCTGGGGATTTGGTGTTGGTTGGGGGAGTCCGTCGGCCCCTCCCTTCCGCCCCGGTCACCCTCACCCTAGCCCTCTCCCGCTCAGCGGGAGAGGGGATATAGCCCGGGGACCGTCTGCTTTTTTGCCAAGGTCGCTTGGTAAGGTGCGAGAGTGGGATGATGTGGTGCGTGAAGGGGTGGTCAGTGTCGGACGATGTATGCTAGAAAACGCGGTGGAATTTCCACCGCCAAAAGGACGGGGATGGGTTAGCGGGTGTATTTTCGGCCTAACTGCGACCCGATTACGTTTGTCAGGCGAACCCCGTCCGATTAATCTTATGAGTGGTGTGTTATCAAGGTTGAGTGGGTTTGGGTGGCCGGGGTGGATTATTCCGTCTGACAGCGCGCCTCCCCCTGCCCCCTCCTGAAGGAGGGGGTGGAAAAAGAGGTGCCCCCCTTGTATTTCCCCTCGGAGATGGGGAGTTCGCGCCCCCTTGGCTGCGCGAAAGGGGTGGTTAATGTGGGACGATGTATGGTTCGATGGCGTTTTCGTTGATGGTTACGCCGATTCCTGGGCGGTCTGGGAGGTGGAATTGGCCGTCTTTGAGTTGCCAGCCGGTGTCTGAGGCGTCTTGTAGGAGGTTTGAGAGTCCGCCTTGGAACTCTTGGAGTAGTTCGGGGGATGATACGGCGGCGCATTGCAGGGTGGCCGCTTGGAAGATGGAGACGCCGTTGCCCATGTGGGGTGTGACTGGGATGTTGGCGGCGTAGGCGAGGTCTCGTTGGCGGATGAAGTCGGAGATGCTGGTTCGGCCGATGTCGGGTTGGTAGACGTCGAAGATGGGGGAAGGGGTTAGCCAGTCGGTCATTTGGTAGGTAGTGCGGAAGTGTTCGCCTAGCGCGATCGGAGTGCCCGTTGCTTTGTGGAGGGTTTTGTGACCCGCGATGTCTTCGGGTTGGAGGGGGCATTCGAAGAAGCGGAGGTTGCGTTGTCCGAATTCGTTTTTGGCTTGGATGGCGTCGGGCAGAGTGCACATCCATAGGGTGTCGACCATCCATTGCTGGATGTTGGGAGCGCCTTGGATTAGGGCGTCGAGTTCTTGGATGGCGGCTTCGATGTCGCCGGATTGGAAGATTTTTACGCCGTTGATGCCTTGGTCGGCGAGAGACTGGGCTTGGGTGATGCGTTCCTGGATGGTGGCGCGTCGGAGGCCGGAGAGGTAGACGGGGATTTGAGTGCGGTAGTCGGGGTCTAGGAGAGTCGCGGTAGGGGTGTGGTTGCGTTTTCCTAGGGCGTCCCAGATTGCGATGTCTAGGGCGGCTAGTGCGTCCATCCAGTATCCGGAGTTGATGCCTCTGCCTCGTTGGGAGTCGTAGACGAAGTCCCAGAGTTCGGTTGGGTTAGCGAATTCGCGGTTTGTGACCATCTCGGCGATGGCGGCGTCGATCATGACGCATACGATTTCGGGAGCGATGGGGGTGTTGGATTCGCCCCAGCCGATGGTTCCGTCGGCTAGTTCGATGCGGACTAGGGGCGTCTCGACCATGGTGGCGTAGACGGTCTGCCATCCGGGTTTGAATTCGTAGCGGGAGAGGGTCGTGGCTTGGTTTGTGGCGTCTTGGGGATCCTCGTTTTGGCGTCGGTATTGCTCCCAGTAGCCGGGAGTGTCTGGGAAGGCGAGATGTGCGGTTTTGATCTCGCGGATGGTGAAGGATAGGTCGTGTGAGGTCACAGTGTTTCTAGGTGGTCAGTCAGGGTTTTGCGGATTTGGTCGATTATTGTCGGGTCTAGGTTTCCTTTTTCGTTTGCGATAGGGAGTTGGGCTAGGGCTAGGGCGGCGTAGGCTCGGGAGATGTCGGGATTGATGTCTTTTGTAGTTTCCAAGTGGGTTTGGATGGTTTCGATGTCGCCTCGGACGTAGGGGCCGGAGATTGCGTCGGGTAGGCCGTTGGTTGTGATGGCTTCGATGGTTGATTTGAGTATTGGCGAGAGTAGTTTGAGGGCTCGGTCGCGGTCGATGTCTGCGGTTTGCCAGAGTTCGGCGGAGATGCCTACTAGTCCGGCTAGGAGTCCGCAGGCTAGGACGGCGGATGCGTGGTATGCGGCGTGTGCGGACTCGCCTTGGATGGGGAATGAAGCGCCGTTTAGGTCGGCGACTAGGGTTTCGAGCCAGAGTTTGAGGTCTTCGTCTTGGGAGTCGATGGCGAAGGATGCCCCTTCGAATAGCCATCCGGCGTCGTGGTACGGAAAGGTTTGGAGGGGGTGAAAGCCTGCGGTTGAGGCGTCGGCGTTTTTTGCTGATGCTAGGACATCGAGAGTCAGGGATCCGGAGCAGTGGATTACCCAGTGATGGGGTTGCCACTGGATGTTGTCGCAGACTTCTTTGATCGTGGAGTCGGAGGTGGTGATGAAGATGGTGTCTGCGAGTTCGGGTATGCGGGTGTAGTCGTGGAGGATGGTTGCGTTGGGAAATCGTTCGCGTAGCGAGTTGCGTCGATCTGGGTTGCGTGATGAGATCGCGACGAGGGTTTGGTTCTCGTCTAACTTTGCGGCGAGTGAAGAGCCTAGGCGTCCTGGGCCTATAATGCCTATTTTTCTGTGTTCGTACGGGGGCAATGGAGTGTGATGCGGTTGTCGAATCTGGGTCGCGGAGGTTAGGGAAATCTGCGATAATTAAGTGAATCCAGTATCGCATTTGATTTGGGTCGATTAGGTCATACTCGGTTCGGCGGGCGTTGTTCAGCGTCTTCGATTACCATCGCGCGAATCGGGTTTGGGTATGTCGATGGAGCGGGGGCTAGTGTGCGATCAGGCCATCAGCAGCATAGGAGTCTGTGAATATGGATTTACCCATCGGGATGCAAACCCTTCCTCCGGCGTATGGATATGACGATGTGGCGATAGTGCCGGGGGATGAGACGATCAACCCGGATATGACGGATGTCTCGACGAGTTTCGATGGTTTCAGCATCGATATTCCGTTCATGGCCTCGGCGATGGACAGCGTGGTGGATCCGAAGTTTGCGGTGAAGATGTCGGATAGAGGCGGAGTAGCGGTCCTGAACATGGATGGGTTGCACACGCGGTACGAGGATACCGAGGGGATTTACGAGGAGATCGCGTCGGCGTCGAAAGATGAGGCGACGGAGATTTTGCAGAAGCTCTACACAAAGCCGACAGATCCTAATCTGATTGGTCAGCGAGTGATTGAGATCAAGGAGGGTGGCGGAAACGCGGCGGTGTCGTTTGTTCCGCAGACGGCGAAGCGACATGCTCCAATGGCTGCGGAGGCCGGGGCGGATATGGTGGTCGTGCAGGGGACGGTGATAACCAAGAGGCATCGGTCGAAGAACAGTCCGATCGGGTTGCGGTTGTCGGATCTGGTTGAGGAGGTTGGGGTGCCGGTGGTAGTTGGGAATACGGTGACTTACTCGGTTACCAAGGAGTTGGCGGAAGAGGGTGTGCATGGGATATTGGTTGGTGTAGGCCCTGGGTCGGCGTGTACGAGTAGGGAGGTCTTGGGGATCGGGGTGCCGCAAGTGTCGGCGACTTTGGAGTGTGTGGCGGCTCGGGATGCGTATTACGAGGAGACTGGACGGTATGTGTCGATCATTACAGATGGAGGGATCAGGACTGGTGGTGATGTTTGCAAGAGCGTGGCTTGTGGTGCTGATGCGGTGATGATCGGTAGCCCGTTTGCGAAGACGGAGGAGGCGCCGGCGAAGGGGATGCATTGGGGGATGGCTACTTGGCATGATTCTTTGCCTAGGGGGACACGGATCGATCTTGGGGTGCGATACAAGTTGGATGAGTTGCTGTTCGGTCCTTCGTCGACTTCGGATGGAACTTTGAATCTGGTGGGCGCGTTGCAGGTGTGCATGGGGTATGTCGGCGCGGAGACAATCAGGGAGATGCACGGGGCGCGAATGGTTTATGCGCCGGCGATCAAGACGGAGGGGAAGATCTATCAGATGTCGGGTGTGTAGTTCGGGCGGTTGAACGAGATCGGATCGGAATAGCTGGGGGTCTAAGTTGTGATGGAGTTGCCGAACGCGACTGGGATGCCGTCGCCGTTGGAGGGCGTGAAGGTTCTGGATTGTTCGCAGATTTTGGCGGGGCCTTATTGCTCGATGCTGCTGGCGGACATGGGTGCGAATGTGGTGAAGATCGAGAAGCCGGGAGGTGGTGATGATACTCGGAGGATGGGGCCACCGTTTCTGGAAGGGGAGTCGGCGGCGTTTCTGGCGATGAATCGGAACAAGCGTAGCGTGGTGCTGAATTTCAAGAATGCGGATGGTGTTGCGGCGATGCGTCGGATGTTGGTCGATGCGGATGTGATTATTGAGAACTATCGTGCGGGTGTTATGGGTCGGTTGGGTTTGGACTATGAGGCTGTGAAGGAGTTGAATCCGGGGATCATCTATTGCTCGATATCGGGGTTTGGACGGACGGGGCCGTATGCGGAGCGTGCGGGGTTTGATTTGATTGCGCAGGGAATGAGCGGGGTGATGAGTTTCACGGGGATACCGGGTTCACCGCCGGTGAAGGTGGGGGTGCCGATGGCGGATCTAAATGCGGGGTTGTATTCGGCGTATGGGATTTTGTCGGCGTATATTCATCGGATGAAGTCGGGCGAGGGTCAGTTTTTGGAGGTGAGCATCATGGAGGCGGCGCTGGCGTATACGGTGTGGGAGTCGGCGAGTTATTTCGCTACGGGTCAGGTGCCACCGCCGTTGGGTTCTGCACATCGTTTGTCTGCGCCATATCAGGCTTTGCGGACTTCGGATGGGCATATAACGATCGGAGCGCCCAATCAGTCGAATTGGGAGCGGATGTGTAAGTCGATCAGTAGGGAGGATTTATTGGAGGACGAGCGGTATATGGATAATGCAGGTCGGTTGTTGAATCGGGAGTCGTTGGAGAGGGATCTGGAGGATACGTTTGGGACGCGGACGACTGCGGAGTGGTGTGAGGTTTTGGATGGTGCGGGGGTTCCGGCGGGTCCGATCTACAACATGGAGCAGGTCTGGGATGATGAGCAGGTGCAGGCTCGGGATATGGATGTGAGTTTGGAGCATCCGAAGGTTGGGGAGATACGGAATATCGGGTTGGCGGCGAAGCTGTATGGTTCGCCGGGGAAGATACACTCGCCTGCGCCTCTGCTGGGGCAGCATACGCGGGAGGTTTTAGAAGAGTCTGGGTTTGGTGAAGGGGAGATTGAGGAGTTGATTGCTTCGGGGGCGGCTGAGGCGGTTTGACGTAGTGTCGTCTACTCGGCGATGGTGCGGATGTAGTTGACTAGGTGCCAGATTTGGTCGGGGGTTAGGTTGTCGCGTTGGGCGATCATGGGTGTGCCTTCGATGCCGTTGGCGATGAAGTCGTAGAGTTCGTTGTCGGTGTGTAGGGGGACGTGGATGGCTAGGTCGGCGGGTAGTGGGTTCAAGAGGAGGCCTGCTGGGCCCTCGCCTTTGCCTGTGTCTCCGTGGCATGTGGCGCATGTAGTGGTGTAGGTTTCTTGGCCGAGTTGGACGGATTCTTGGTTGAGGGGGAATGGGTTGCCTTTTGCTTCGTCGGGGATGCCTATGCCGGTGGTGAATGCGTTTAGGATGGCGAATATGCCGATGGTGATGACTACGACGGAGATGCCGTAGTGGGGGTGGATGTTGAGGGTTACGGGTTTGGCGATGATGACGGTGGCGATCAGGTAGGTGAGGCCGGCGACGGCGATGAGGATGCCAAAGGCGATCATTGCGGATTTGACGGTGGGTCGAATGAGATCGGATGCGATAGTGGCTGATGTGGCGGAGAACCGGGTTGAGATGTGTGAGTCGAAGGAGTCGGATCGGACGATGGTTACGTCGAGTTGGTATGCGCCGCCGACGCCGATTGTGATGTCGTCGAGTCGCCAGCGGCCGGGTGAAGTGTTTTCGAGAGGAGCGAAGTATTCGCCGAAGTTGTCGTCTAGGTATTTGACGCGGGCGCGGACTTCGGTGGCTGATAGGAATGGTGCGCCGTCGTCGGTGATGTCGACAGTTAGATTGTTGGTTCCGGTGTTTCCCGGGTCGAGTTTTGCATGGATTGTGGCTCCGGAGATGGTTTCTTTGACGGCGACGTGGTCTGCGACGCCGATGCCTGTGCGTTCGGCGTATAGGCGGGCTGGTTCCAAGCTGGCGAGGCCGGCAGTGGCGAGGAGTACGGCGAACGCGACGGCGAGTTCGATGGAGATGTAGCGGCGAAGCGAGTTGGCGACGGTCGCGTCAGGATTGGTGGATCTGGCGACGGAGCGGTTGTTGCGGATTGCTAAGGCGATGAGGATTACGAGGAGGAGGACCTTGGCTCCGAGGACGCGTCCGTAGGGGGTGTTTAATGCTTCAGGGATGGTTACTTGCATCAGGGAAGAGACGATGCCTGAGGTGACGAGGATGGTTGTGGCGAAGATGGCGAGAGGCGCGAATCTCGTAGCGAGTTGAAGGAAGGCGGTGCGTGAGGATTGGTCGGCGGATCGGCTTGTAGCTGCTACCAAGAGGTAGGCTATTCCTCCAACCCAGATGGTTGCGGCGATGATGTGGATCAGATCAGTCGCGATAGCGAACCAACGAATGTCGCCAGGTGTTGCGGCGTTGTGGCTGGTGAGCGCGATTAGTAGGAGGTAGATTCCGCTGAAGGCGATGGCGGCGATACCGACGGGGGTTTCGGTGACCAGCGAGGCTTCTTCGAGGTAGTCGGGGTCGGAGGAGCGGCGTGCGTCGCGGATGAGTCGCGACGCGACTAGCAGGGCCAACGCGGCTAGAATGGCGGCGGTGAAACGCCAGGACCAGTATCGGCCCCAATCGCTACCAGATACGACGTCGACGAGTTGGTTTGGGTAGATGGCGTAGATAGGGAGATCGAAGGCTATGGAGGATTGGAGGATAAGTTGTGCGATCTGGGTTACAACAACTACTGCGATTGCGGCGAGAGCCACTGTAGTGAACCGGTTGCTGGTCTGTTGGGCGAATGCGAATGATTGATGTTCGTCTTCAGCACGGGCGACGCGTGAGGCGATCATGGTCTCGAATAGCAGGCCACCGGCAAAGACGGCGATGCCGACGTAAATAATCCATCTGACTATTGGGTCGATGGGGGATTGGATTATGGGTTGTTCGACGAGGTCGATTTGCGTTTCGACACCAACCGGTTCGCCGACCGCAAAGATGAACGATCCTGTTGCTTTGTGACCGTCGACGGATGAGACGTTTTTCCAGACGACGGTGAAGGTGCCGCTCTCCAAGGGAACCAACGGCACCCACATTACTGTCGGTTCGGTTGGATCGAACTCGGATTCTCCGGCAGTAACATCTGCGCCGCCAGAGTTGAGGACTAGGATGTTGCTGAAGGCTGGCTCAATAGGTTCGGTGAACCAGATGATGACACGTTCAGGCGGTGTGTCGAGTTGTTCAGAAGGTTTGGGTGATGCTTCGAGGAGGTTAGCGTGTGCGGACGCCGGTTGATTGAGGAAAAGAGTTGCGAAACAGACGAGGAGCGCGAACGCGGCGACGATTTTGTGGATCTTGCGTTTGCGCCAGATCATGGGCAAATGGTCATTCTTCGTCGTTCGTGCTCTGTGTTTGGAGTTGACGCAGGCGACGTAAGCGTCGTTCCCGCTGTGCTTTTCGGCGTTTGTTGCCGCTGGACCATGCCAAGAAACTCATGAGGATGACGAAGGAAACAATGGCGACCACGGTGCCGATCTCATCCCAAAGTCCGACAGCGCCGTGAAGGAGGATTTTGGTCATGAAGTATTCCCGCCGAGGCGGGTCAAATTAGTTGCGTCTTCTGGCAATGGTAATGGCGAAGAAGCTGGTGCCTATCGCGATCAAACCGAACAGAATTCCGACGATGCCGATGATCATGCCCGTGGAAGCCGCGGATGAAGCGGTGTCGACTTCGGATTCGAGCTCTTGGACGGCGTCAAGGGCACCGCGGGTGGCGTTTTGGATCTCGCGATTGCTCTCGAGAACGACAGGGAACTGGATTGCGTCGGACGGGATGATGGTGTCGAACGTGTCGGGTCCGGAGTCGAAAGTTTCGTCGATTGCGTTGCCTTCGATGGAGCCGAAGAAGCGGACTCGATAATCGCCGGGAGCGGTGGGAACGAATTCGGCTATATAGTGGCCGGGATCGTCGACGCGTTCGGTCAGGGATAGGACACGGGAGACGTTCGTTGGGAGGTGGAAAATCTCGACTTGGAGATTTGAGGCTAGACCGGTAACTCGGTCGCTCGATGTTGTAGCTTCGTCGGTGACGCTCTGGGAGGCGTCGCTCATGCCGAGGGTGGTTTCAGAGGTTACGGGGGACAACGTGCCGCTCATGACGACGGCGCTGTATGATTCCTGGTTTGTCCATACGACGGTATCGCCGACTAGCACTTCGATGCGGTCTGGCACGACGTGGTCGTCCATGATCTCGATCGATTTATCGTGGCCGTGGTCGGCCTTTTTTGTGGAGACGACGATGAGGCCTTCTTGATCGCCGGGGTGGACGTGGTAAGGGATTTCGATCCCGCCCAGCTCTTGTGAGATATCGAATTCAAATTCTTCGTTCGTACCTAACTGATGAGAGGTGAAGACGGCGCCGTGGACCATTACGTCGCCTGCTTCTGCGTTGATAGTGTCGGTGGCGTGGTGATCGTTTTCCGCGGGTTGGGTGCCGTGGTGGTCCTCAGTCGACTCGCTTGAGGGTTTGGTTACTAACAAGGAGACGGCATTTAGCTGACCTTCGTATGCGGGTTCGTGGAGGAAGCCGACTACGAGGTTGTAGTCTCCGACGTTACGGCCTTCGTGCGCTAGGACCGACTTATCCGAGGTTGTTGAGAGGAAGCCGACGACGGCAATGAGGAGAATTGCGGCGGTTTGGGGCCGCGTCAAGAGGTAGTGTTTTACCGGCATGTGGGTTGTCGCGTTTCGGCGTGCGCGTATAAATATGAATCTAAATTGGGCACGGTTCGACGATGCGGTGAATCGAAGTGGACCGCCGTGATTATGCAGTTGAGATTAAGCTCTTGCGTAGTCGGGTTGGTACGCGGTCTGTAGGGTGCGCAGGTCGAAGCCTTCTGGTTGTGCGCCGACGGCGAAGTCGTACAGTGCGGCTTTGAAGATGCCTTCGAGCGTCTGGACGACTGCGAGGGCAAATCCGACTAGCAGGATGCCTACGATGATTCCGATGGCCGGGGCGATGAGGAAGAGCAGGATTGCCGGAATGGCGGCCGCGACTACAGCCAACAGGTAGACTAGGAAGAAGCCGAATGTTGCTGTGATCTGGCGTCCCCAAGTCTCTCTGATGATGCTCGCCGATCTTTTGATGCCTGTGATCGGCCCATGGTTTTCGGAGACCATGACAGGGATGACGAAGAAAGTCATGAACTCCCAAACGCCTTCGATCATGCTGTAAATCATCTGGACGATGAAGTTGTCAGTGTTCGATCGGAGCACTCGGAAGAGGGTGCCGACGATCGCGGAGATTACGGACCAAAGAAAGATGTGGTGGACGTGTTTTGCGGCGTGGGCGAGTCCGGACGATACGTTGGGATCGCCACCACGGAGTCTTTCGAGAGCGGCGGAGATTAGAGCGGCGTTGAAGAAGGTGGTGATGAAGTAGGCGAGGAGGATCATTATCAGGAAAGCGACGAGGTTTCCACTTTCGCCGACACCTGCGGCGAGGCCTGCGAATGCGAGGATGAGCACGCCTATACCGGAGAATATGGGGAAGAGGATGAGTTCGCGGTCCTGCATTAGGACGTTCCAACTCATCTTCATCAGTTCGAAGGTGTGACCGATGGTCGCAAACATTGGCGCGATTTGCTCCTGATCGTCCGAAGGGAATAGTGGCGAATTACATTGGGAATGGTACCACAAAACGACTTTTGAACTGAGAGAAGCGATGCCCAAAGGCAACTACGAAACGTACATGGAAGCGGCGAGATCCGCAGCGCTCGCGGCTAGCGAAGTGTTGATGTCCAGATTCCGTTCCGGGGTCCAAAATCTGTCGAGTTGGGAAAAGTCTCCGGGAGCGTTAGTGACGGAAGCGGACATCGAATCGGATAACGCGATCGCCGACGCGTTGAGGGCATCTGGCTGCGGCGGGGTGATCATCTCAGAGGAGAGCAATGTCGATTTGGGCGGTTCAAACGATGGTGCGATCGAGTGGTTGATCGATCCGTTGTGTGGGACGGTTCCGTTCAGCACTGGGATGAATCATTGGGGCGTAAACATTGCTATGCGGGATGCTGGTGAGTTGGTACTGTCGGCACTCGCGGTTCCTACTAGCGAGACTTTGTTGACTGCCGAGGTTGGTGTTGGGGTGAAGTTGGATGGCGAGAATTTGGAGGTTGCTGGGATTAATCGCGACTTGGGCGAGGTGGCAGTCGGACTGGAGGTGGATGGTCAGGATATGTGGCGATCGCTGCTGGAGAGTGGAGGATTGGATTGGGTTACGCGAGCGGGACAAGCTAACGGATTTTCTTCGGCGGCATATCCGTTGATGCTGGTTGCGACTGGTCGGATGGCCGCTGTGGTTTTCTATCGGATCGAGCCGATGCACGTTGCTGCGGGTTCGTTGGCGGCGATGATGTTAGGCGCTCGGGCGACGGATGGGAACGGTGACGCGATTGACTGGTCGCGGGATGATGAGTTGCCTATGGTCGTGGTCGGATGGCCGCGGGTGCACGGTCAATTGATCGAGGCGATCACGGGTTCCGGTTAATCCTCGATAAGATGTGCGGCGGTGCCTGAGAGCATTGTTTGAGTGCTTCCGGGGAATGGAGCGGTGCTGAATACTGCGTTTCCGAGCATGATCATGGTAGCCGCTCCGCCGTTGGATTGAGCTTGATTAATCGAGTTCTTCACGCGGTCATCCATCAAGAGTTCGCTGGATTCGGCGAAGTTGAGGGCAAGTCTTATGAGATCACCGAAAGTGATCGTGGTGCTGTTGTCGATGGCGTTTTGAATGGTTTCGAGGGCCGCGTCGGCGGCATCGTTTATGCGTTGATGACGTTCGTGGTCGGAGAGGATTTCGCTGGTGCGTATCTTGCCGAAGTATCGCCAATGGATAGGGGTGGGCGGCATTTTCAGGACGGTTGCCGCGAGGGGGTCACCGACTTTGGTTTTTACGAGGCATCCACCGTTGAATTGGGCGCACACGTCGCCCAATCCAGTTAGGTTGCGGACCTCTGCGACGTGGGCGATCATGGCGAGGTCGTGGCGGGATTTGCCGAGGTCTAAAAGGTGATTTGCAGCGATGAGAGCGGCGAGGGTGGCTGCTCCGCTTAGCCCAAAGCCGCTGCTGAGGGGGAGGTTTGAAGTGATATCGACTTTGAGGGATGTCGGTGTCAGATCAAGTAGGGCGGTGGTAACGGTAGGGAAATCGATCGGTCGTTGATTAAAGATGACTTTGGTGGTTTCGGTGTCAGAATGAGTGAGTTTTACGGTGACGCCGTCGCTGACTGTAAAGCCCCACCCCAACGAATGCATCTTCGCTGGGTCATCATTGGCGATGATTTTGAAGAGTCCGGAGATGTTTCCGGGCGCGAATGCCTTCGCGGCGTCGCGCGCTGATTCGTTTGCCGCCATTTAGATCCCAGTGTTTAGAGAAATCGGTAGGAGAGTTGAAACCTAGGCGGTAAATACTATCCCACGGAGGGCATTGGCTTCGTCGCTGGCCATGAAAGCAACGATTTCGGCCACGTCTCTGGGGTTAGTGAGGTTTGAGACGGCTTGCTCGACCAAGGTGGTCGGTTGATGAGTGATGTCGCCGGTGGCGCGTAGTTGTGCGACCTTGAGAGGGGTGTCGACTGATCCTGGCGCGAAGTCGTTGACGCGGATGCCTTGCGCTTCGAGGTATTGCTGCATGACCATTGCGAATCCGTGGACGCCGCCTTTGCTTGCACCGTATGCGTATGACGACGATCCGCCTTTAACGCCGGCACCGGAAGCGGTGAGGATCATTGTGCCGCGGTGAGGACCGGGTTTCTTGAGCATCTCGACGGCGACGTATCTGGCCATGAGGTAGGTGCCGCGCAGGTTGATGTCGAGGACTGTGTCCCAAGTCTTTTCGTCGAAATCTTCGAGCGGTATAGATGCACCGATGAGGACGCCAGCGAAGTGGCAGAGGATGTCGATGTCGCCGAGCCAGGCTTTGGCGGCGATGACGGTACCTGAGACGTTGGCTTCGTCTCGTACGTCGACGCTCCAAAATCTTGCGTTTCCGCCGTTTTCGTTAATCTCGATAGCGGTGGCGTTGCCATCTTCGTTGTTGTTGTCGAAGATTGCGACTTGTGCGCCTAGTTCGGCGAGGCGAATGGCGGATGCGCGGCCGATACCGGTTGCGCCACCGGTGACGATGCATCTCTTGTCGGTCAAGTCTGCGGGCATTTTTGGACTCCTAGGGGGTTAGTCCCGATTCTAGCCGTGTGCGTTTCAGTCCCAAGTAATTCCTGCGATTTCGGCGGCTTTGCGGATGCCTGCCGCGGCAGCGGGGATCTTCTCGTCCGGGTAGTGCTCAACGGTGACGGTGATGTCGGGCGCGACTTCGTCAAGGCGTTTTAGAAGAGTTACGTTGTCGAGTAGGGCGTTGGGTGCACCGATGACCTCTTCTTCGAAGTGTGGAAGGAGGGCGTCGATGATGGTGAAGTCTTTGGCGTCGCATCCGACGATTTCGTCGGTCATGAGATCGATGCATTCGTTTATCAGGGATGTCGTGTCGTATGCGATGTCCAGGGAGCCGACCAGATTGACGGGGTCCATGTTGTAACCGAGAGCGGGCATGGAGACGGCGTCAAAAAAGTCTCGGACGCGTCGTGGTGTGTAGAGGGGGCAGACCACGCCAGATTCGACGACGAGTTTTATGCCTTCGGAGTCGGCGACGGCGCAGGCTTGTTTGGCGCTGTCAACTAGTCGGTCGAAGGTTGCTTCGGATCGGTTCTCGGGGTGAGGGAGCCATGCGCCGTTGGGGTTTAGGCTTCCGGGGCGGAAGTAGGTTGTTGGGCAACCCATCTTGGCGGAGAGACGGATGGTGTTCTCAAGGAAGTTGACGGTCCATTTGCGCTGGCCTTCGTCGTCGGAGCAGAGACCGCCGCCGTAACCGCCGCGGGTCATGGGCATGTTGAGGCCGTGGTCTGCGTATAGTGATTGGATCCTCTGGATGTCGCGGTCATCGCCCTTGCATGGATCGGAGATGGTTAGCAGTGCGGATATGAAGCCGTTATCGGCGACCTTTTGGACTTGATCCGCGGTTACGTCGAGCCAATCACCTTTGACGAAACCGGCAACACCTAGAAGCATGGATGGGGACCTTTCACTGCGGACCGCGGCGATGTTTATAGACGGGACTATCTTTTCATGTTACCCATCTTGAAGGTTCGGGATGTATTGAATGTTCGGATGACGATTGGGTACGATTCAGGTTGCCGGACAAGGGATTTCGGTTGGGCTGGTTAGCGGTACGACCGGCTTTGAAGGAGCGCGTCTCAATGGTTGTCGCGTTTAACAGGAGCAATCCGTAATATCAGGCGGTGAGAGTCACGCGGTGGCGATGACAGTTCCAGAACCTTGGGAGTTGGGCGATGTTCTCTCCGAGGTAAGCGATCTTCTGGAGGTCGGTGGCGTTTCGGTTGCTTTGAAGCGGTTGTCGCCGTTGCGGCCGGCAGACTTGGCGGCGGTGGTGGCGGAACTGTCGGAGGATCATCTTCGGCAGTTGTTGGATCGGATGGGGAATGAGATGATAGCGGAGGTTTTGGACTATCTTGATGTGGATCGCGGGGCGAGGGTGTTCGATGCGATTCCTGAGGCGCGAAGGCCGACGGTGTTGGATGAGACGTCGCCGGAGGTTGCGACTGATTTGCTGCATCGGATCGCTTGGGACGAGGCGGCTCAGACGTTGGTGCGGATGCGGAGTTTGAATGTTATCGGGGATCTGCTGGTCCACGATGACGATGATGCTGGCGGGTTGATGTCGCCGACGTTTGGGAAGTTGCGGGAGTATTGGACGGTGCGGCATGCGTTGCGGGTGTTGAGGCAGATGGAGCTGGACCCGGAGATGTTGAGGGAGTTGTTTGCGGTGGACGCGAACGATGTTCTGGTGGGTCGGATGGAGTTGAGCGAACTGGTGTTCGCGCCGCCGAATGCGACGATCAATGAAGTGATGAACCGTGACGTGATCTCGGTTGCAGCGACGGAGGACCAGGAGAGTGCGGTGCGGTTGATGCAGCGGTATCGTTTGCCGAGTATTCCGGTGACGAATGGTCGTAGGCAGTTGCAGGGTGTGATTACTTCGAACAGCTTGGTGGAGGTTGCGGAGCAGGAGGCGACGGAGGATATGTTCCGTCTTTTTGGTGTTGGAGGCGGAATCGGGTCTCGCTCCAACATCCGGGAGGCGATTCGGAGCCGGTTACCGTGGCTGGTGTTGAACCTGTTTACGGTGATGTCGGCGGGGTATGTGCTGAGTCTGTTTCAGCCGACATTGGATGCGATGGTTCTGTTAGCGGCGTTCTTGCCGGTGGTAATGGGGCAGGCGGGGATAGCTGGGACGCAGACGGTGACGATTATTGTGCGGTCGATGGCTCTGGGGGAGAGTTCACTGTCGAATGTGTGGCAGTTGCTGTTCTCCGAGGTGGCGATGTCTTTGGTTCAGGCGATAGTTGTAGGTGGGATATTAGGGTTGGTCGTCCACCTGTGGAAGGGGCAGTGGGCACTGACGATTCTGGTGACTTGCGCGTTTGCGCTGAACTTGTTGCTGGCGGCTTTGAGCGGAGTGTTGGTCCCGGTGTTTATGCGGTTGGTACGTATCGACCCTGCGATGGCGTCTGCGGTTATAGTGACGACCGCGACGGATATCTGTGGGATTGTGATGTATCTGGGGCTGGCTAGTATCTTTTTGACGCTGTTGACGGGTTAGTCGGCGTCTAGGAAGGCGGTTGCGACGTGGCGGCGTTGGATCTTGCCGGTTGCGGTTCGAGGAAGTTCGTCGGCGACGTAGATGACGTCCGGGACTTTGAAGTCGGCTAGTCGTTCTCGGCAAAAGTCTTGGATTTCTTGTTGGTCGCAATCATCGCTCAGGACTACTGCGGCTTGGACGGCTTCGCCGTAGTGGGTGTCGGGAGCGGCGAAACATACGGCCTCGGCTACTGCAGGGTGTTCGAGAAGGGCGGCGTCGACTTCGAGCGGGGAGATTTTTTCGCCGCCTCGGTTGATCAGTTCTTTTAGGCGGCCGGTTAGGGTGAGGTAGCCGTTGTCGTCTAGGAAACCTTGGTCTCCAGTTCGGAACCATCCGTTTACGAATGCGTCGGTGTTTGCTTCTTGGTTGTTGTGGTAGCCCCACATGACGTTTTCGCCTTTGATGACGACTTCGCCAAGGCTGCGAGTTGATGCGAGTTCGCCGGTGTTTTCGTCGGTCATGATCGCGACTTCGACGCCGGTGGCTCGCCCGACGGTGCCGGGGATGCGATCTCCGGGTGGAAGAGGGCTGCTTGACATCTGGTGGGAGGCTTCGGTCATACCGTATGCCTCTAGTACAGGGGCATTGAAGCGGTTTTCGAGGTCGTTGAATACGGTTGGTGCTAGGGCAGCGGAGCATGAGCGGATGAAGCGGAAAGATTCGTGTGGTGCGTTGTCGTCATCGGCTCGGGTTAGGAGGATCTGGTGGATTGTTGGTACGGCGGAGTACCAGGTTGAGTTGGTTTCGGACTGCTGGTGCCAGAAGGCAGATGCGGAGAATCTTGGTGGGACGACTACGGTGCCGCCAGAATTGAGGGTTGAGAGAGTTGCTCCGATGAGGCCGTGCACATGGAAGAGGGGCATGACGATCAGAGTTGTGTCGTCGGGTGTGAGGGCGTATGTGTTTTTGATGTTTTCGACGGACTTCATCAGGTTCAGGTGTCGGAGAGGGACGCCTTTGGGCCGGCTGGTGGTGCCGGAGGTGTGTAGGAATAGGGCGATGTCGGAGTCTTGGGGAGCGGGAGCGTCGATGGTTGAGGTTAGTTGGGAGCCGTTTGAAGAGAGAGTTACTTGCAGGTGGCCGTTGGAGGTGGTGAGGGCGGCATCGATGGTTTTGATGCCGAGGTTCGTAGCCGCTTCGCGTGCGGGATGTGGTCCGCTGGGGAGGATGGCGACGCGTGCATCGGCGTCTTCCATGTAGAAGGTGAACTCGTCGGTGGTGTAGGCAGGGTTGAGGGGTGCGGCAATGGCGCCAGCGCGGGCTACGGCGAGGAATGTTGCGACGAATTCGTAACTGTTGATGAGGACGATGGAGACTGCTGTTCCTGGTTCGACGCCGTTAGCGGCTAGGATGTCGGCGAGGCGACCTGTCTCGGAGTCGAGTTGGTCGTAGGACCATGAGCCGATGTCTGGTGCAATGACGGCGATGTCAGATCCGGATGCGGATTGGAGGAGGGAGTTCAGGGTGTTGGTTTGGGACACTTTTCACTCTGTTTGGTTTGGTTAGTTCGGGTTCGTGAGAATTTTAGCGTTGTTGAGGTCTCAATCGCGGATGATGGTCAAGATGCGCTCTAGGCCAGCGTAGTCTCGGTGGATTTGGATGTCGGCGTGGGGTAGTGCGGCATGGGCTGCGGTTAGGCAGTTGTCGACGATGGGCGGGTCGATTTCTATGAAGGCGGCGGTGGGAGTGTTTTCGTGGAGGAAGTTGGGGAGGGAATGGATCAGAGGGCCTAGGATGTTCATGCCGTCGGGGCCGCCGTCGAGGGCTTGTCGGGGTTCCCAATCTCGGACTTCTGGTTGTAGGTTCTGGAGGATCTCGGTCTTGATGTAGGGGGGATTGGAGACGATGATGTCGAAGGATTTGTCGGGTCGGTTTTGGGTAGCGTCTTGGATGATGAAATTGATTTTTGCGTTGTGTTTTTGGGCGTTGGATTTGGCTAATTGGAGAGCTTCGGTGCTGATATCTGTGGCGGTGATTTGGGCGTTCGGGATCTCTTTGGCTAGGGTGATGGCGATGATGCCTGAGCCTGTTCCGATGTCGCAGATGGTTGGGACTGCTAGGTGATTATGTTGAGTGAATTCAATGGTTAGATTAACCAGGTGTTCGGTTTCAGGTCGCGGAATTAGGACGTTGCGATTGACTTGAAAGGTGCCGTTGTAGAAGTCTTTAGTTCCGAGGATGTATGCGAGAGGCTCGCGAGCTTGGCGTCGAGCGATTATGTTGTTTAAGTTTGGTGTCTCTCGAACGGGAAATGGGTCGTTAGAGTTGGCAATGAGATGGATTTTAGATAGACCAGTGATGTGCTGGATGATGATACGGGATTCGATAGATGCTTCGTCGGGAGGGATGCCGACGGAGAGGAGTTTGATTGTGGTTTCGCGGAGTATTTCCGCTATTGTTGGCAAGGATGTTTTGTGGGTTATGAGGAGGAAGCGGCTTGGATTTTGCGGGTCTGTTCCTCGTGTAGGAGGGCGTCTACGAACTCGTCGATCTCGCCGTCAAGGATTTTGGGCAGGTTGTGAGATGTGAGGTTGATCCGGTGATCTGTGACTCGGGACTGAGGGAAGTTATAGGTGCGGATTTTTTCGGAGCGGTCGCCGGAGCCTACTTGTGCTTTTCGGTTGGCGGCTTCTTCGGATGCTCGACGTCGGAGTTCCATGTCCCATAGTCGGGCACGGAGGATATCCATTGCCTGCATTTTGTTTTGGAGCTGGGAGCGTTCGTTTTGGCATTGGGCTACGATGCCGGAAGGCTCGTGGGTGATGCGGACGGCGGTGGCGACTTTGTTGACGTTTTGTCCGCCGTGTCCGCCGGCGTGGAAGATGTCGATCTTGAGGTCTTTCTCATCGATCTGGATGTCGATGTCTTCGGCTTTGGGTAGGACGGCGACGGTTGCGGCGGAGGTATGGATACGTCCTTGGGATTCGGTTTGGGGAACGCGTTGGACGCGGTGGGTTCCGCTTTCGTGTTTTAGGCGCGGGTATGCGCCCTCGCCTTCGATCTCGAATACGACCTCTTTGATGCCGCCGATACCGGTGTCGTTCAGGGAAAGGACGGAGGTTTTCCATCCGTGGTTTTCGGCGAAGCGCTGGTACATGCGGAAGAGCTCGTTTGCGAAGAGTCCGGCTTCTTCGCCGCCGGTTCCGGCTCGGATTTCGAGGACGGCGTCTGCGTCGTCGGTTTCGTCGCGGGGGATTAGGGCGATCTGTATCTCTTGGATGAGCTGGTCGTAGCGTTGTCGCTGATCGGTGATGATGTCGCGTGCCATGTTGAGCATCTCGAGATCGGACTCTTCATCGAGGATGGTTTCGGCGTCGGCGATCTCTTCACGGACGGCGTCGAAATCGTCACGGAGTCGAACGAGAACGGAGATGCGAGAGTATTCTCTGCCGAGTCGTTGCATCTTCAGGTGGTCAGAAACGATGTCTGGTTGGGACATTTGCGTTTCAAGTTCCGACTGTCTGTCGGCGGCAGCTTGCAGGCTGGCACGGAGGCGGTTTTCTACGTTGGAATCAGGAGGCATTACAAGATGGGACACACGGTTTTCGCGATGGCGGCTACTTCCAGGTCAACGGATAGTTGCTCACCGTCGAATTGGAGGGGTTTGATGGCGGCGACGTTTTGTTCGATCTCTCTGTTGCCAATGATGATGGCGTAGTTTGCGTTTGCGCGGTTCGCGTAACGCATCTGGGCGCGCATGGATTTTCCGGCGGGAGCCATGAGGATGGATATGCCGTAGTTGCGGAGTTCGGCGGCAAGAGCGGCGGCGCGGTTCGTTGCGTTGTCGCCGACGTGGACCATTACGGCGTTGAGGGGTGGGTTGGCAACTTTGAGCGACTCTTGGCGTTGGATTTCGAGGATGATGCGTTCGATGCCGGATCCGAATCCGACTCCCGGTGTGTCATTGCCACCGAGGATTCCGATTAGCGGGTCGTATCGCCCTCCGCCGAATAGAGATGTTTGACTTCCTTCGGTGGACGGTTCGAACTCGAAGACGGTGCGGTTGTAGTAGTCCAATCCGCGAACCAAGGTGTGGTCGATGCGGTAGTTGAAATTTGGGTATGCGGTTTTCAGTCCGTCAAGGAGCGTCAGCAGAGATTCCCAGTGGTTTTTGGCATCGTCGGAAAGATAGTCGAGTGACTTAGGCGCGTTGGCGCTCAGTTTTTGAGTTGCGGGTTCTTTGGAGTCGAGGAGTCTCAACGGGGCGCGATCGAGTCGATCGCGGTCGACTTTGGGAAGGTCGTTGGCATATCTAGTGAAGTAGGCGCGAAGGTCGTCGGCGTGGCCGGTGCGGGTTGCTGGGTCGCCGATGGAGTTGATGCGTACAGTGACGTCTGAAAGACCGAGAGCGGTGATGTAACGCAGCCCGATCTCAATGATCTCGGCGTCGATAGTTGGCGAAGGATCGCCAATGGCTTCGCATCCGAACTGGTGGTGCTGTCGATAGCGTCCGGCTTGTGGCCGGTCGTAGCGGAACATTGGGGCGATGTAGAAGAGTCGTACGGGTTGTGGGAGGTTGTGCATCCCGTGCTCGATGTATGAGCGGCATACGGGTGCAGTTCCTTCGGGTCGTAAGGTCAGGGAGTCGCCGCCGAGGTCCTTGAAGGAGTACATCTCCTTTTGGACGATGTCGGTCTCGTCGCCGACGCCGCGTCGGAAGAGTCCGGTGTGCTCGAATACGGGGGTATCGATCTGCTGGTATCCGAACTGTCGAGCGGTTTGAATGGCGGTGGACTTGACCGCGTTCCAGAGGGTCTGGTCGTCAGGGAGGATGTCGTCCACGCCACGCGGGGCTCGGAAATTTTGTTGTTGGTCGGCCATGTATGTGGATTCTATGTCGCGAAGGCTGAATGAACTGAGACGAGGAGTATGGACGAACGCGGATACATGAGAACAGACCAGCGGAGAGAGTGGGTTGGGGCGCAAGGCCGTCGCCTCGCGCCCACTCGCCCTAGTTAGCCGTTAATCGATCAGACAGTTTAGGAAACGGCTGGTCAGGGCTGTATCCAATTGTAAATTCGATCTGATCAGAGCGCATGCATCCGGGCACAAGACGGACAATTGGGCGTCAGGATCGCCGTAGTTTGTAACAAACGAAGCGTTGATATTTGGCGGAACGATCATTGACGATGTCGAAGACGCTTTTCGCATCTGAGGCTCAATTCCGCTTTGATAGACTTTGGGATATTGTGTCGGGGCATGGCGCAGCCTGGTAGCGCACTTGACTGGGGGTCAAGAGGTCACAGGTTCAAATCCTGTTGCCCCGACCATTTTCATTGGGTTCTTTTTGATCCGATGACGTGTGGGAGATGATGGTTCTGTTGCAGTTGTTGAGGGTTTTTAGGCTCGTCGCCGCGCTCGTTTGACGGCTGGTTGGAGGATTAGGAATACGCCTGCGGCGGTGAACATTAGGATGGTGCCGGTGATTAGGACGGGTTGGTAGGTTCCTAGGCGGTCGAAGGTGTATCCGGCAGCTACGGGTGCGACGATCAAGGCGGCGTTGTAGATGGGTGCCATCATGCCTCGGATGGTGGCGTATCGGGCGCGTCCGAAGAGGTCTCCGATGATTGCCCAGTTCAGGGATGAACCAGCTTCAGAGCCGACGAATAGGAGCATTGCGAGGAATATGGGCCATGTTCCTTCGACGAGTGTGATCAGGAGCAGGCTGACGGCGGATGCGCTGTAGAGGAATGTGAGCATGAGGGGGCGTCCGACGCGGTCGCTGATGTATCCGGTGAAGATGATTACTGGAACTGCGGCGAGTGATATAGCGCCGACGAGGTTGGCGGCGGTCTGTTGGGCTTCACCTCGTGAGACGAGGATGGGTATGAAGTGTAGGAAGATGGTTCCGTGGACGGATATTCGGAGGGTGGTAGCGGTTACGAGGATCCAGAAGGACGGGGTCTTGAGGGCTTGTTTGGTGGTGAAGTCTCCGTCAGCGGCTACGTTGGAAATGCCGACGGAGCTGTCTGGTGTTGTGGCTTGAGGTTGTGAAGCGGCTGCGCGTTCGCGGATGCGTCTTCGCATGTGTGTGTAGGAGACACCGCCGTCGGGTCTTAGTCCCATGCTTTCGGGGGAGCGTCGGAAGATGAGTGAGATAGGGGCGATTGCGACGACGAGGATGATGCCAACGATTACCGATGTGGTCTGCCATCCGAGGTTGATGACGCCGACGGATAGGAGAGGAATGACGATGGCTCCGCCGAGTCGGAATGCGGCGCTGTTGATCGACATGACGAGCCCGCGGTATCGGATGAACCATGTGTTGAGAGCGGCGGTGGTGGCCTGCATGAAGGAGGTAGAGGATCCGATGGAGACGACGCAGAGGTAGACGAGAAGGAAGGCGATGTAGGTGTCTTGTCGGGAGAGGAGGATGTATCCGAAGCCAGTGATGAGAGTGCCACTGAGGATGAGGGGGATGTATCCGAACTTGTCGAGCGCCCATCCGGTGATGGGACCGAGGACGCCGTTTTCGGCTCTGGCGAGGGCGAAGGCGAGTGAGGTCTGCCAGTATGCGATGCCGAGGGATTCGGCGACGGGGATGAAGAATACGGCGAATCCTTGCCATACGATGGTTCCGCCGAGTGCGTTCATGACGGAGGCCCCGGCGAGCATGTACCAGCCGTAATAAGTGCCTCTAAACAGAGAACGGCTGGATGGACGTGCCAATGTCACTCGTCGGTTCCAAATGTAGTGTGGGAGTCAGTTTGATCGATGCGGTCAAGCCTGGATTGGATTTTGGGCCATGCTTTGGCTAGGCGGTCGTACATCACGATATTGACGGTCATGCCAAGGTTCAGGGATGCCATCGTTGGGATCATGATTTTGTGGGTGCAGCGTGCGAGGATTTCGTCAGAGATGGAGCCGTTTTCGGGTCCGAATACATAGCAGGCGCGCTCGGGATGTTTGAAGTCCATGAGGGTAGAGGCGTCGTCGGCAAGTTCGATGCCGACGATTGTTGTGCCTTCGGGGATGGCGTCGAGGAGATTTTTGGACCTGATGACTGGGATGTGACGGAAGGAGCGCATCGGATCGGTGTGAAGTTTGGGGAGTCGGATGCCGGAGGTTTCACCGCCGATGATGACGAATCGTGCGTCGAAGCAGAATGCGGCTCTGAGAGCGTGGCCGACGTTAACCGGATCGGTGGGTCGGTCGAGGGCGATGCATGCGAAGCCGCGTTCCTTGCGCATTGAGGGGCGATTGATGTAGCGGTCGTAGCGTGGGCGGCGCTTTTCGTTTTGGGATTGTTTTTCTGCGTGCATGAGTGTGCCCTCACCCTAACCCTCTCCCGCCGAGCGAGAGAGGGGACATGTTGTTGCGGGAGAGTTCACTTCTGGTTAACGTGATCAACATTCTTCAACGGCACGACCTGACGCGAAGGGCGAGTCACAGAACCCACCCCTACCAGTTAATCGATCGGAGGGCGTTGTTTGTGCCAGCCGGCTAGTTCTTCGTAGGCGTGGCCTACTCGGAGGACTGTAGTTTCGTCGAAGGCGTGGCCGGTGATCATTAGTCCGATGGGCATGTTTGTTGAGTCGAAGCCGCATGGGACGGACAGGGAGGGTTCGCCAGTGACGTCGAAGATGGAGGTGAATAGAGGTATCTCGTGGCTTTTTTGAGCGAGGACTTCGCCTGGGGGTGGTGTGCACTCTTCGATAGTGTGCGCGAGGACGGGGATCGTAGGGGTTACGAGGATATCTACGTCCTTGGTGGCTTCGGCCATTTTCACGGAGAAGGCTTGACGTGCTCTTTGCGCTCGGATGTAGTCGACGGCTGGCATGTCGAGAGCGGATTGGATTCGGCTTCTGACGGCGGGTGTGTAGTCGTCTGCGTGTTCAGCGAGGAGATTTTCGTGGACTGCGGTGGCTTCGGCAAGGGTGATGATGACGTTGATCGACCTGCCGTCTCCGACCCATTCCATTGGAATACTAATGATCTCGGCTCCATTATTGGCCAAGAGTTCGATGGCGTTGTTGACGGCGTTGTTGACTTCGGGATCAACGATTTCGGAGTCGAAGAAGTAATGTTGGGGGACACCTATGCGTAGTCCGTCCAAACCTTTGTCGATGTCTGCGGCGAAATCGGGTACGGGTTGTTTTGAGGAAGCGAAGTCTTGAGGGTCGTGTCCTGCGATTGCGTTGAGCATGTATGCGGAATCGACAGTGCGGCGCGTCATGGGGCCGACATGGTCGCAGCTCCAGCAGAGGTCGAGGACGCCGGTGCGTGGGACTCGTCCGTAGGTGGGTTTGATTCCGGCGATGCCGCATAGGGATGCGGGCATTCGGATGCTTCCGCCGGTGTCGGATCCGAGGGCTCCGTAGACGAGGCCGGCAGAGACCGCGGCGCCGGAGCCGCTGCTGGAGCCGCCAGTGATCTTGTCAAGATCCCAAGGGTTGTGGACATCGCCCATGTATGCGTTGACGCCTGCGGAACCGAAAGCGAACTCTACGAGGTGGGTTTTTCCGATGGTGATAGCGCCGGCGTTGTTTAAGCGGTCGGTGACGGTGGCGTTGGAAGTAGCGATGTTTGCTTCGAGGACTTTGGAGCCGCCTGTAGTTGGTTTTCCCGCGACATCGACGAGGTCTTTGAGACCGATGGGGATGCCGTGCATCGGTCCGAGGTAGTTGCCGTTTTCGATTTGGCGTTGAGCTTCGTTAGCCGCGGCGATGGCTTCGTCGTGCCAGACATCGAGTAAGGCATTTAATGCGGTGTTTAGATTCGAGGCGCGTTCCAGCGCGATTTCGGTGAGGGTGACGGGTGAGACGGTGCCGTCTTTGATTTTGGGAGCTAGTTCGTGGATCGAGCTGAATGCCAGATCGTCATGATCGTTGCTCATTGCTTGCTCCCTTTGTCAAGAACGACGGGGTTGAAGACGTTGGCGGGTTCGTGGGCCTGGTAGTCGATGGCGCGAACTACGTCAACGGCTGGTCCGAGCAGATCGCCCCACTTGGCTGCCAGTTGGGCGTTCTCTTCGGAGATGGGTATTGCGGTACGCTCGCCGGATTTGATGATTTCTTCGGCGCGTTGGGGTTCTTCTGGTTCGGGCATTTCGTGCTTTGGTGCTGTTGGATGTATGCTCATCGATTTTGGTTTCTTATCCTTATATATGTACGCAAGTTGGTGTGATAGCAGGATACATGCGCGGACGTGATTATCATGTGGCGCGCTCGGGTATCAGATTGGGATAGCATGCATCCGCAAAAAGAGATAGCAGAGATCGTTGTTTCGGCTCTAGAGTCGGCAATTGCCGCCGACGCTTTGCCGCAGGTTGGTGATGTGACGGCGACTGTGGAGCGTCCGAAGAACGCTGAGCATGGCGACTACAGCACCAGCGTGGCTTTGGCTTTGGCGTCGAGCATGAGGATGGCGCCGCGAGAGATCGCGTCGAAGATCACTGACGCGGTTGCGCCGTCGTCGATGGTATGTGATGTGAGTATTGCCGGGCCGGGATTCATCAACTTCCGGTTGGATGATGATTGGTTGCGGTCGCAGATTCATGTGATTCGCGAGTCGGGTGTGGAGTTTGCGCATTTGGACATGGGTGCGGGTCAGAGGGTGCAGGTGGAGTTCGTCAGCGTGAATCCGACTGGTCCGTTGCATATCGGGCATGTGCCCGGTGCGGTGATTGGGAATGGGATTGCGAACATCTTGGATGCTGCTGGTTTCGATGTTCAGCGTGAGTACTACGTGAACGACGCTGGTAATCAGATGCGTATCTTCATCGAGTCGGCGTATGTCCGGTTCTTGCAGGCACAGGGCAAAGATGCAGAGTTGCCGGCGGAGTCGTATCCCGGTGAGTTTGTCGTGGAGATAGGGAAGGAGTTGTATGAGGAGTTTGGGAACGATCTAGACGGGATGGACGCTGATGGAGTGATGAGTGTGATCGGGCCTCAAGCGCTGAGCAAGACTTTGGCGAATATCCGGGCGACTTTGTCGCGGATGGGGATTGAGTACGATAAGTGGTTCAGCGAGCAGTCGTTGGTCAGTGGCGACGATTTCGACGAGTCGTTGGAGTTGCTGAAGGAACGCGGATATATTGCGGAGCGTGAGGGTGCGCTTTGGTTCCTTGGGACGAAGATGGGTTTGGAGAGTGACAGCGTCATCATTCGGTCGAAGGAGCGTGGTCCGTCTTATTTCGGGACGGATATCGCGTATCACTACAACAAGTTCCTGAAGCGCGGTTTTGATCGTGTCATCAATGTCTGGGGTGCTGACCATCATGGTCACGTCGCGCGGATGAAGGCGGTTGTCGATTCTTTGGGGGTTGCTCCTGAGCGGTTGACGATCATCCTCAATCAAATCGTGAACTTCAAGTCGGGTGATGAGTTGGTGAGCTTCGGCAAGCGGGAGGACAACTTCATCGCAGCGGATGAGTTGATGGATGCGGTGGGGCCGGATGCTTGTCACTACATCTTCTTGGAGCGGACACCTGGGACGCATATGGAGTTCGATATCGATTTGGCAAAGGCGGAGTCTTCGGACAACCCGGTGTTTTACGTGCAGTACGCGCACGCGAGGTTGTGCGCGATCCTGCGTGCGGCGGTGGAGCGGGAGATCGAGTTTGAGGATGGGGATGTTTCGTTGTTGACGATGGATCGGGAATTGGCGTTGATGCGTCGGCTGAACGAGTTGCCGGACATGATCGCGCGTGCGGCGGAGATGCTGGAGCCGCATCACATGCCGCATTTCGCGTATGAGGTTGCTCGGGAGTTGCAGCGGTTCTACGAGGCTTGTCGAGTGATTTCGAGCGATCCTGCTGATGCGGAGTTGACTAAGGCGAGGTTGCTGTTGGTAGATGCCGCGCGGATAGTGCTGGCTGGCACGTTGAACATCATGGGGATGAATGCGCCGGAGCGGATGTAATCCAGTCAACTAGAGCGGGTTGTTTGACGAAGACGCTCGCTTGTAACGTTCGATGCGTTTGACGTAGCTGAGTGCGGCGCGTTGCTGAAGTTGTTGATGTCGAGAGCGCAATCTGCCGATGGCTCTGCCGGGGACGCCTCGGATTAGCTGGTAGTCCTCGAAGTTGGAGTTTTCTGGGATTACGGAACCTGCGGCTACCAAGCATCCTTTTCCTAACACTACGCCGTCGTTAAGGACTGAGCCGTTTCCTAGGAGGGAGCCGTCGCCGATAGTTTTCCCGTGGCAGACGACGCCGTGGCCGATGGTTACGCCGTCACCGATAGAGGCGTCGTCGTCGGCGTGGATAACGGAGTTGTCTTGGACGTTTGAGCCTTTGCCGATGGTGATGATTCCGCTGTCGGCTCGGATGACGGCACCGGGCCAGATGCTGGAGTTGGGGCCGATGCGGACATCGCCGATGACGGTGGCTTGTTGGCTGACGAAGGCTGACTCGTGAACTTGTGGTTTTATGCCGTCGAGTTCGAGGAGCATTATTGAGAGCTCAACTCGCTGGGAAGCATTGGGAAATTGAGTTCGACGTCGGAAGTTTTGAAGGGTTCGCTACCGTCGAACTCGAAAGTTTCGGCTGATTTGACTGCGACGCCTTCGGGATCGCCGAGACAGAACTGGAAGGGAACGCCTTTGTCTTGGTCGCTGACGGGCCCGTGAATGATGTTAATGAACTTCCCGTTTTGTTCGATTTCTACGGCATGCGAACGGGATGTGACGAGTTTCACGTATAGTTGCTCGCCTTCCGGTGCTGGTTCGCCATTCACGTATGCGGTGCCGGTGAAGATGTTTGGCAGGGCTGGAGGAGGTCCGAGAGGTGCGTCGCCAACTTGTGGCGACTCTTCCAGGGCCGGGCACTGCAAATCTTCAGTACTAATGCTTGTTTGAGGCTCTTCGCTGGATTCGCAAGCGATCGTAGTCACGAGGACGAGGAGCATGATCGCGAAGATGAATTTGGCGAGCGACGGTTTCAGAACGGTGAGGTTTTTCATAGCTCTGGTGGTGTCAGCTTCCAGTTTGCCGATTGCTCGTAGGCATGCGCGATTTGGATCGCGACTTGGTCGCCGAGTTGGGGTGCGATTATTTGCAGACCAACGGGGAGGCCATCGGATAGGCCGCAGGGGACTGATATTCCGGGAAGTCCAGCAATGTTGACCGGGATGGTGCAGACGTCGCTGAGGTACATCTGGAATGGGTCCTGCGTTTTTTCGCCTAGCTCGAAGGCGACGGTTGGGGATGTCGGCGTTACCAATGCATCGAAGTTTTGGAAGGCGTCTTGGAACTCTCGCCGGATTAGAGTCCTGACTTGCTGTGCTTTCTTGTAGTAGGCGTCGTAGTATCCGGCTGAAAGTGCATACGTTCCGATGAGTATGCGGCGTTTCACTTCTGGGCCGAATCCGCTGCCTCTTGTTGCTTCAATCGATTCCCGTGCGTTAGGTTCGCCTTCAATCGACATGCCGTATTTGACGCCATCGAACCGTGAAAGGTTTGCGGAGGCTTCTGATGGGGCGATGATGTAGTAGACGGCGAGGGCGTGGTCGGTGAGGGGAAGGCTTGTTTCTTCGATTACTGCGCCTAGACCTTCGAGAACTGCCAGCGATGCTTCAAACGCGGAGCGAACGCCCGGCTCGATACCTTCAACGAGGTATTCGCGGGGGACGCCGATGCGCATGTCACTGATGTCGCGGTCTATGAACTTGGTGAAATCGATTTCGAGGTCAAGCGAGGTTGAGTCGAGTGGGTCTCGGCCTGAGATTGTGTTCGCGGTATCGGCGCAGTCCGCAACGGTTCTTGCAATTGGACCGATCTGATCGAGGGATGATCCGAACGCGATTAGGCCGTACCGGCTGACAGTGCCATATGTTGGTTTGAACCCGACTACGCCACAGAGGGATGCGGGTTGACGGATGGATCCGCCGGTGTCTGATCCGAGCGCAATCACGGCCTCACCCGCAGCTACTGCCGCCGCGGCACCACCGCTGGATCCGCCCGGCACGCGGTTCTTGCCCCAAGGGTTGACCACCGCTCCGAATGCGGAGTTTTCATTGGACGAACCCATTGCGAATTCGTCGAGGTTGCCCTTGCCGAGGATGATGGCTCCATCATCTTTCAGTCGGTCAACGACGGTGGCATCGAAAGGTGGGATGTAGCCGTCGAGGATTTTTGAGGCTGCCGTGGTGCGAATGCCGTTGGTGGAGATGTTGTCTTTGATGAGGAAAGGGATGCCAGTTAGCGCGGAAGCGTTTCCCGATTGGATCAGAGCATCGGCGGCGTCGGCCTGAGTGACAACGTCTTCTTCGCCCAGCACGGTAAGGAAGGCGTTGGTTTGATTTTCTACCTTTTGGATGCGTTGGAGGTGGGCGAGTGCTATCTCACGAGCAGTTGTTTCGCCGGAATCTAATTTTGCGCGCATCTCGCGCGCTGACGCATGAGTTTCTGGGCTCGGTTCGGTCATCGTGGGAAACGTAATTTCGAGAGCGAATGCGTCTTCGACTAGTCGGTCATTCGAGAACTGGTCGCACACGCACGAACTCGCCGTCTACGAATGGTGCATTGGCCAGTGTCTGCTCGCGTTCGAGGGCGGGCATCTCGTCGTCATCGCGCATCACCGTGTGCGCGTCGGTTGTGTGCCCCGTCGGAGGAACGCCCTCGGTGTCGAGTTCGGCGAGGGTCTGGAAGTGACTGAGGATGTCGGACAACTGACTGCGCATCATCTCAACTTCGTCGTCATCGATACGTAGAGCGGCTAAGCGCGCTACGTGTCGGATGTCTTCTGAGGAGAGGATTTCGTCGGCCATTTGGAAGTAGGTTTTGGCAGTTGTCGCAACCGAAGATTCTATATCTGCGAGATTCTGTGTCGTTTCGGGCCGATAGCCTCACGAAGATGGATGTGTTTGGCTTAAACTTTTTATGTGCCGAACCCCAAAAACAGCGCCGTTAGTTCACGTTGAGCAAACGCCGGCGATACATCTTCGTCACCGGCGGCGTGACAAGCTCTCTAGGCAAGGGCATCGCCTGTGCATCTATAGGGCGAATGCTCAAGAATCGGGGTCTCAGGGTCACTATCCTCAAGCTTGACCCGTATCTGAACGTCGATCCCGGCACGATGTCCCCGTTGGAACACGGCGAGGTGTTCGTCACGATGGACGGTAGCGAGACCGACCTCGATTTGGGGCATTACGAACGCTTCCTGAACCAAGACTTCACGATACTGTCGAACGTCACGGCAGGGCAGATCTACAACGAGCTTCTAGACAAAGAGAGGTTGGGATCGGAGTTTTTAGGGCAGACTGTTCAGGTTGTGCCGCACCTTGTGGAGGCGGTCGCGAGTCGCATTCGGAAGTTGGGTGAGAGTGAGGACGCGGATGTGGTGATCGTGGAGGTCGGAGGAACAGTTGGGGATATGGAGGCGGAGGCTTTTATCGAGGCGGTACGCTGGATGCGGGATATGGAAGGGCGGCAAAACTCGTTTTCGATCCACTTGACCTTTGTGCCATTTCTGAAACCAACTAACGAACTCAAAACAAAGCCGACGCAACACAGCGTCCGTGCGTTGCGGGCATTGGGCATTCAGCCCGATGCGATCCTCTGCCGTCTCAACGATCCCACAGATTCGGACGAGGAGACGGTGAGCCTGAAGGAGAAGATCAGCGTTCACTGCGGAGTTCCAAGCGAAGCCATCATCTACCTGCCAACCCTCGGCAACGTCTACGCTGTCCCCGGCTGGCTGGAGGAGCAGGGATTGGCGGATGTGATCATGGACCGACTAGGGTTTGAGCGACGAGAACCGGAAGAGCCTCCGGCATGGCGATCTTTGGCGCGCAGCCCCAATCTAGCGGTCAATGGTGTCGAGGCGTATCACGACGACAATGACACTGAGCGAGTCGCCATCTCCATCGTGGGGAAGTACACGAGTCTTCAAGATTCGTATCTTTCGGTCGTTGAGGCGTTGCGCCATGCGGAGTTGAACCAAGGTGTACGTATAGATCTCGAATGGACGCCGTCAGAACTGGTTGAAGAAGAGGGAGCGGAGCGTTATCTCTCAAAGGCGCAGGGGATCGTGGTTCCGGGTGGTTTCGATAAGCGGGGCACGGAGGGCATGATCCAAGCTGCACGATACGCGCGCGAGCGGGAGGTGCCTTATCTCGGGCTGTGCCTGGGTTTGCAGATGATGATCTTGGAGTTCGCACGTCATGTGGCTGGAATCGAGGAAGCAGATTCGACGGAGTTCGACGAAGATGCGCCAGAGCCGGTGATAGCGCTGATGGAAGAGCAGAAGAACATCACCGACTTGGGCGGCACTATGCGACTCGGCGCGTATACGTGTGTGCTCAAGGCAGGGACTACAGCACACGAAGCCTATGCGATGGCGGAACACGGGGAAGAGTTGGAAAACGGCGACATAAAGATAATGGAACGTCACCGCCATCGATACGAGTACAACAACGCTTATCGTGATCGTTTGGAGGAGTTGGGACTTCTGAGCAGCGGATTGAACCCGGAACTGTCTTTGGTCGAGATCGCGGAGATATCCGACCATCCCTTCATGCTTGGCAGTCAGTTCCATCCCGAATTCCGATCCCGACCCGAACGACCGCATCCGCTCTTCGACCTATTCGTGCAGCACGCGCGTCAGTTCCGACCAGAAGGCACGCAACAGCAGCTATTCGCGGGTGTTATGTCTGCGGGAAGTTGATGCATTCGATGCTGTTGCGAACGCGTTCGAATGGCTGCGACGTAGATCGAGAGAATTCCGAAAAATGCGCCGAATAGTTGATTTGACTCGCAATCCTTGATTCATATAAACTTTCGCCCAGATACGCGGATTGCGTGCATGGAGATGGTGTGAATCTACTGGATGGTGGGAGTGTGTGGCGGGCATGTATCCGTATCCACTCGGAGATAGATCGCGGAGAAGCGATACTCACTTCAGCAACTTGCTAAGCCTCAGCACGAAGGTGTTTCATGGCACGTACCCCTATCGATACGTCAGTTCCTATTGACCAGAACGGCCAGCGGCGACAGGTCGCGGTCACAGCGTCCAGGCCTCCCGTCCAAAGACAACCAGAACGGTTAAGCCCAGATGCCCTTGGTAATCTAGGCACTCTGACAAACGCGGAGTTGATGGTCGAAGCACGACGCATCGGCCTCGTGGATATTCCTGAGCGCCGCACCGAGTTGGCGCTTCAGGTCCTACTCGCAAAGTCCGAAGAGACCGGCATTGCTATCGGCGCCGGCATCCTCGATGTCCATGACAAGGGTTACGGTTTCTTGCGGCCACCGGGAGGCAGTGGAAGCGATGGCGACATCTACGTTCCCAACGGACTGATCCGCAAGAGCGGTCTCCGGCAGGGTGACTTTGTGGCAGGTCCGGTCCGCTCGCAAGGCGAACGCACACGAGGACGCGGCAACAACCCGCTGCTTTGGCCAGAGCTCATAAATGGTAGAGACTCTGAGTTTGCGCGGCGTCGACCGCGTTTCGAGCACCTTACCGTCGTCTACCCCGACAAGCAGCTCACACTTGAGACATCGGCAACAAAGATGAACACCCGGGTGATCGATATCATCGCGCCCATCGGCAAGGGACAGCGCGCTCTCATCGTCGCTCCCCCCAAAGCTGGTAAGACGGTGATTCTTAAAGACATCGCCCACGCCGTCGCCGAAAACTATCCCGCGATCCACATCGTCGTAGCGCTCATCGGCGAGCGCCCCGAAGAAGTGACGGACATGCGCCGCACCGTCAAGGGCGAGGTCTATTCCTCGACATTCGATGAACAGGTCGAGCACCAGTGCGAGACCTCTGATCGGGCCCTCGACCGCGCCAAGCGATTAGTTGAATCTGGCGAAGACGTGCTACTAGTTCTCGACAGCCTGACCCGTTTGGCCCGAGCCTTCAACGTGAAGCTCCCCAGCAGCGGCAAGACGCTTTCCGGCGGTATGGACCCGTTGGCGCTCTATCCGCCCAAGCAGTTCTTCGGCGCTGCCCGCAACTGCGAGGAGGGCGGAAGCCTGACCATCGTAGCGACCGCGCTCATCGACACCGGCAGCCGATTGGACGACCTCATCTACGAGGAGTTCAAGGGCACTGGCAACATGGAGCTGCACCTCGACCGCACGATGGCCGAGCGCAGAATCTTCCCGGCCGTCGCCATGGACAAGAGCGGCACTCGCCACGAGGAACTTCTGCAAGCTCCAGACACGCTCCGGCAAGTCTGGCTCCTACGTCGGATGCTCGCATTGCTGCAAGCCCAGAACGAACACAACCCGACCGAAGCGACTGAACGCATCTTGGAGCGTTTGCAACGGTCCAAAGACAACACGTCGTTCCTGCGAAGCATCACCGAGAAGTAGCCTTCGCCATGCCGCGGCATCAGTGACCGTCATTCCCGCGAAGGCGGGCGCTTCAGCGGGCGGAACGCCCATCCATAGGGGCGGGGCGACGTGGGTCTCCCAGATGGAACCTTATTGCCCCTTCGTGCGTCTTACATGATAAGGACGCAATTTGGTTTCGAAGGGACAATATGTTATCCCTTCGTTCAGTGCCCCTCCGAGTGACGGGCTATCACGGCAACGGCGCTATGAATGCTGCTAAATACATAAACAAGAAACTCCTCGCTTGCTTCTCACTGGCAGCGATCGCGGTCGGCATTTTCGCGTTGCAGGTTTTTCCCGACGACTCGGAACGTGTCGACGCGGCAACCGGCGTCATCGACGCGCTCAATGTCGGGACCTGCTTAGCAACCGATGCGTCGATATTCGAGGAAGAGGGATGTCATCTCTCCAACCGCTCCGATGGTTGGGAAATCCGCGACGAGGTTGAACGCGTCTCTACGCTGTACGCGACCTACGCGCATGATCCGAAGACCGCTTGGGACGAACCAAGGGCGATCCTCCAAGACACTGACCTCATCAAGATCAGCATCTACGATCCTGATCGAGACAGACGAAGCGGGGTCCTGGTGCGCGGTCAAGGTCACGACGAAATCGTTGGTGGTCTCGCCGAGATCGAAGACCTGCTAAGGGACCGCGACCTCTTAGGCACCGATGAGAATCTGGCGTTTGAGTCTGGTACTAGATTGATCGTCCGCGACAATGCCAGCATTGCAACTGTCCCTACCTCTGGAAGTCGGACCCTCAACTTCGAGGGTGGTACATCGTACAAACCGATGGATGGCGACGGCAATATCCGCTTCTTCGGATGCGTAACGGATCAGACCGTCTGTGTTCTCGGGGGTAGCGGGGACGACAAGTTGGTGGATGTCAGCAGCTATTTGCCGGTAGATGAAGACAGGGTTTCTGGAAGTATCAACCCTAGTGTCGCTCCTTGGCTCGCGGTAAACGCCGGCATTCCATCAGGCAAGCAAGTCCATATCTACGCCATCTACTACGAGACCAGTGACCGGGAAACGATGGTTGGCGGCCAAGCCCACTACTATTGCTCTAATGGTGATGATCCCGATTACGAGCGGAACGGCGGTTGGCGATGCGGCAGCAGCCCGGCGAGAGAGCGTGACGGTGTTGGAGATGTCGAGTTCACCCGCAGCGAAATCGACGGTAACGACGAGTTGCTCCTGCGCGCGCGTTCCGACGGCGACCATGATTCCGTGAATCTCTACCTGACGGAGACAGGTCTATTCACTGGAAGGTACGAAGGCTATCTTCGTCTGACTGACCCGAATGGCGATGGTCGATTTTCCGGCGGTAGCAGTACCGCCACAGACTGGGGGCTGATGGTGCGTGATGGTTCGGGCAGTAGCGAACGCGACGCTGCGGTGGTAGGCGTGGGCAACGGCCCTGTGACGATCGAATACCGTGACACCAATGGTCGACGACGGTCGCTAAGGATCGAAGTGGACAATGAACCTCCGCGCATTCAGATCGATTCGCCACGACATCTATCGTCGAGCGATGATCATTCGCCAGACTTCATCGGCTCGTTTGAAGACAACGACTCTGGATTGGCGCAAGACTCCTTCCGTCTCGTGGTCGATAACGATCCCGACGCGTCCCGCAACTCCGATTTCGCTCTTGACGGGATAGTGCCGAGATTTGCAGTGCGGGGCAGCGGACCGGGCGGGAGTGTTCAGCGTCAGGCGGACTATGTGGGATACAGCACTTCGGGCGATGATCCGTTTGGAGTGATAGATCCGGGCCGACTCTTCGACCTCGGTGACGACTCGTGCAGCCGGAACCAAGACAGATGCTTCATCGAAGCTGACAGCTATGACGATGGCGACAGCCGAGGGCGTTTCGACGATTCTGTCCGATTGCGTCTACAAGGGGACGATCTTGAGTTCGGCGTTGATTTCCAAGCGTTCGTTGTCGACTTGGCAGGCAATGTCGGATTCTCAGACTCCGATCCAGAAAATCCCTACTTCATCGACGACCTTGGGCAAGAGGATTCACGCGTTCGCGTGATGCCGAACGTTTTGGGATATCGCTCCGCTCACATCATCGGTCTGGACGAGAAGGACCCCGAGATCAGCACCACGCGATCAGCTACTGGTTACTACGGACGCGACCGGGACGACGAACCGGTCGTCGATAGGCGCGGTGTGATGCTGGTGTTCGATGGTCCCATCGCTCCCGCGTCTGTGGGACTTGAAACCTTCTATGTTGAGTTTGACGACGGCTCGAATGCCGAGGTGGTGGATGTTGACGTTGACGAGGAGTACGTTTTCCTGAGACTCGCCGACGATTTGGAATCTGACGAGACGCCGTGGGTGGGCATCAACTCTGGAGAGAGCGTCCGCGACATGGCCGGCAACATCACGTCTGGCAGGGAACTCAAGCGTTTCGAGGCCAACGACGGCATCTCGCCTCAGTTGACAGTGACGTTGAGCAACGGATCGGGTACCGGCGAAGGTGCTGAGGGTCCAGATCAACTCACGAACGGGATCATCAATATCCACGTCTCATCTGACGAGCCGATTCAGGGTTCGCCGACGGTCATCGTTGTCTGCGAGAGTCTGAGTTGGGAAGAGACCGTCCAAGGTCGCAAGGTGGAGTACGACTTGGACGACTTCATCGCGAACCGACATGGGGCCTTCAACGTCAAACCAGGCGAATCGTCTGGCACCGACTACACATGCGGACATGACATCAACGACGACGATGAAGATGATCCCTTCGATCCGACTGAGTACAGCACCAACGCACGTCCCGGGGAGAACTGGGAAACTGAATGGCGCAATATCCGCAGCGGCTCCGCATCACTCAACGACGGACGGCTACGAGTTGTGGCATTTGCTCGCGATCGGTCGCGACACGTGCGCCAAGGGCAGTTCGTCCAGAGCTGGGGAGCGGCATCTACAACCTTCGCGCTCGACACCGAGTTTGAATCGCCGCTGGAACCACAAGGCGGGGAGGTCCAGCCCAGAGACAAGTCGGAAACTTCCGAGATTCGCCCGTTCATCTATATCGAGTTCAATGAGCCGACATCAGTGACGCTGGATTCGGTGACGTTGGACGGGGTTGAGATCGCGGATGAGTTCACGAGCCGTGATCTCAATCGGTTCGTCTACTGGCCGTTCAGCATGTCACGTGGAGAGCACGAGGTAGAGGTTGAAGCGACGGATGCTGCTGGCAACGAGGTGGAGTTCGATTTCGAGTTCACTTCGGTGGCTCGAGGTGACTTCGTTCTCGATCTCGTCACCGGATGGAACGCCATCTCGTTCCCGTCAGACCCGATAGACGCCAACATCGACACAGTCTTCACGGACCCGGAGATTCAGGCCGTCATCGGTTGGGATACAGAAGGATGGCGTGTGGCGGTGCGCAGAGACGGCATCTGGGAATCTAGCCAGAGCTTTGGCGTGCTTCACGACATCCGAGCGCGTTACGGGTACTGGGTCAAGTCCAACGGCTTTGTCCGGCAACCCGTGGCCTTGCGCGGTACTGTCCGACGTTCCGATGGTGCAGTACCGACGCTCACCGACATCCCGACCGAATTTGGATGGAACTTCGTAGGAGTGATCGATGCCGACGGTGATCAGACTGAGGACCATTTCGGTGTGAATCTGTTGGATAGTCAAGACGTCCCTGTGACTGCCCGCGATTACCTAGGCGACGGATTCATCCGCGCCTACACATGGGACGCTACCTTCAACCGCTTCATAACGCTTCGTCCGAGCGATGCCATGACGATAGGGCAGGGTGTGTGGGTGTATTACAGCGATGGTAGAGGGATTGCGCCGTAGGGGGTGTAAAACAAGAGTGCGGTGGCCAGTGTTACGCTTGATTGACCATGGATCAACTAGATAGAGAAATCGCGGCGTTTGAACGAGCGCGCGTATCTTTGGAATCCAATCACTTGGGCGAATGGGTCGTGTTCCACGGCGAGGAATTGATTGGTGCCTATCCTTCGCTCGATGACGCTGCGGATGATGCGCTAGATAAGTTCGGTCGAGATGTTTTCCTGATACGGCAAGTGGGCCGGAGTAAAGTTTCCCACGTGCCTTCTGTTTTTCGAGTGAATTGATGCCTGTAGTTGACTGTGGCTACGACGGTGACCCCTTTAGTCTCCTCGAACACGGACCTCGTATTGATGTTCGCATCGGATTCGATCCTGACTATCGTAGCGGCGGAATTGCGGACTTACCGGCAAGGCATTTCCCAGCTTTGATCGACACTGGTGCCGACGATTGTTGCGTTGACGCGGATCTGGCTAATGAACTGAATCTCCCCCGGGTTTCGGACCGTCGAATGTTGAGCGGTGTTGGCGGTGTTGACCAGTTCGATTTTTATTTGGCGCAAATTGCCCTCCCAGATTTGGGATTGATCGCTTACGGCCAATTTGCTGCCGTCCACATCCGCCCGCCGTACCGGGCGCTAATCGGCCGGACGTTGCTCAGCCGAATCATTCTTGAGTACAACGGTCCGACTGGCGCGGTGATAGTTCGTACGCCTTAGTTTCTCCCGCCAAAGAGACCAAGAACTCAGGGGATATGTCCGAAGGACAAAGGGGGCCCACCCCCCAAAACAACCAACCCCATCCTAGTTCTCAAAATCGAATGTTTTGAGTTAGTCGTCTATGCGCTCTAGGAGTTCGCGGACTTGATCGGCTAGGCGTCGTATCTCGTGTATCTCCAGCCAGTGCTCGTAGAAATTGATGTGCAAGAGGTTCGCAGCGTTGAAGAGGTCGACGATCTCTTTGTCTCCGGTCTCGTTGACCAGATTACGAACTATTCGGTAGAAGTGAGCGTGAGAGTCGTGTTCCCAGCCTCTGTCTTGTGCAGTCGCTTTAAGCGCCTGTGCCGCTGATCCCCAAAACTTCTCCGAGGCCTGCACAAGGTCGCCAGCTTCCAACTCGACGTGTGCTTGATCGAACAGCGTCGCATCAGTAGTAGTCATAGCATCTGATGGTAGATGGCGGTGGAACTATAAGCGCGTAGGCTCAAATCTCCGGGCGAGATTTCCAATTCTCAGCAGCCACCTCGGAAAGATACCTGATGTGCTGGTATCGTTCGTCTCTGTCTTCAATCGATGTTTCCGGCAAAAAGATCAGCGCATGGTATGGGTTTTCGGGCATTTGGTTAATTGGCGGCGCGGGATCGGCGCACACTTCAAACCCCTCGTTTGTTATCTCCTGAACCGCGAGCATTCCCCAACCTTGAAATCTCCTTGTCCCTGCCGTGCCGCGCGTAAGTATGATGCTTACAAGATCGGCGATTTCGCCCCTGCGCTCCGCTTCGCTGACACGGTTGACCGATAGTTCGCGCCCGTCCCTGACGTTCTTACGCATCGATTGCTCGATCGCCTCTGGCCTACGAGCCTTGTCTTCAGACGTGCGCGCAACATCATGCCCTACATCTTCATCCAGTGCGACGGGGCCTAGTGAAATATCGCTGTTCAATATCGAAGAGTACCTAGCAGATTCTTCAAAAAACCGGTTCTCTCGGCTGCGTCCATATCCTCATAACGCGCGTATGACCTGACGTTGAACATCACAAGCACCTCACCACTCTCTTCACACTCCACCGAGATGTAGTTGCGATTGGAACCGCGTGCCGTCGCCTCGATACCAGTCTCCGATACGGCAACGCTCGATAGGCCTTGTGGGCAATGATCATCGATCATCTGCACGGCTCGTAGCGCGTTCAATAGGACCGAATCGCTTGGAGTTGGTATCTCCTCTTCCTCGGCATCCTCAAGCGCATCTTTGAAACGGCGTTTGGCTTCGGCTATGTTGTTGGCTGCCAGCCACTCTTCGCCGAATCCGAACGTTCTAGGATCCGTTTCGCTAGTTGTTGTAACTGCCGAAGGCGTGTAGTTGGTCAGCCATCTCTCCACGGCCGACTCAAGATATGAACTATTAGATGTCTCATCATCGCTTCTGGCTGCGCCGAACATTGAACCTGACGGCCAAGCCATTTCCGGCGAATGGCTTGAGCCGATTTCAGTTCGTGACACCAAACCCCAAGCCTTCCATTGATGTTGAGGTTCAGCCTTCATAGGTGTGTCAGTGCGAGTCGCTTCCATGGTCATGATGCATGCTCCAGCTTCTCAATGAACTTCGGTATCCTGTTCCATGTTTCGCGCAACATGTTTCTTATCGTGCGCTTATCAGGTAGCGGTTGGTTTTGGTAGTGACGATTCAGGGTTACGTACAGATTCGGGGAGGCGAACGGAGTCTCCAACCCTCGTATGCTGATCCGCCATCTTGCCTCATCGTCCGAAAACTCCATGTCCCACGATGAGGACACAAAATCATGCATTCCGTCGTTTGACAAACCGCTGAGGTCAAAGAAACGTTGCGCTAGGTAACGCGAAGATGGCATTTCCGAACGTTGTGTACAAGCCGCTTCCACATTGAATCCGAACGCGTACCGATCTTGCGGCATATCGGAATTGGCAATGACTAGTTCCGCAACTTCCGCGAGCCGGTTCAGATCGTTTAGAAAGGCGGGGTAGTCTCTATTTATTATGGCGCGTCCGTCCGGAGTGCGAACAACGCTGATGCGCTCTGATTGGATGTCCAAGCTCAGCGCCATATCCAGTCTTTGTCCAATTGACACAAAGCCCTTGACTTCCTCAAGGAACCGGAGGATTCCCGGTTCTGTATTCAAGGCTTCGAAATTGACCAGGACGAGATTAGCTTTCGTTACCTCTGTTATCTCTACAGGCATCTCTGTCTACCGCTGTTGCTGAGTTTTACTGCACATCCTGCGTGGCAGGCTTATATTACCAGCCTAATAACAATAACTTGTTACGTTCGATGACCTGTCATGGGATGTGATTCTGCATGCATTGCGTTCCTTCTGCATAGACGGATGACGGGGGCTGTATGCGCGCCTATATATAAGGCAAGGATTTGCGCTGTGTTGTGTGTAGTTTCGCCCGTCTCCGGGTATACCCCCCTCATCTGTCCCCGTCGCCCTCACCCTGGCCCTCTCCCGCTGTTGATGGGCGTTTTGGGGGAGAGGGGATGTCTCCCCATCCCCGGGCATCCCCCGCGAATGTTGCTGCGCTCCATTCGCGCCCCCTTACGCTTTGCGAAGGGGGCGGGCTTCCATCCTTCCCCCTGCTTCGCTTCCTAGTTCCCCATCCCAAAACGGCTAGTAAACGCGTTGTGGTGCATTGAATCGGATTCGCTGTGGTTCGTATATTCGTGAGCATGAACGCCAAATGGCGCGCTTTTGTGTATGTGAGCGAGTTTGAACTCGCCTTGACGAAGGCGGCTTTAGGCAAGGTTCTATCGACAATACGGTGACCCACGAGACAACAGTGAGTGAGATCCGCATGAGAGAGAGAATGAGCATGAAATCGAAGATGCTGGGTGCATTGGCACTCCTAACACTAATCGGCGCGCTGTTCGTCATACAGTCCGCAGACCAGAACACGCCGACGGCAGATGCCGCGCATGGCAGCATCGCAGCCCTCAACGTGGGCACATGTCTTACCACCGACGCTACGGTCTTCAAGGGCGACTGCGATGCGTTGTCAGAAGGTGCAGATGGTACAGGCGCGAACGGTGAGGATATCCGGACAAAGAACACCGAGGTTTCGACCCTGTATGCGACCTACGCCTTTGATCCCAAGACTGCTTCTGAAGAGCCACGAGCCATTCTTATGGATTCGGACTTGCTCAATATCAGCATTACGGACACCGGAAGAGACAAACGGACGGGGGTGTTGATCAAGGGGCAAGCTCACACCGTATTAGGTACGGACGAAGCAGATGGCCTCACCAAGGTCAAAGAGTTGTTGGATGACGAAGATATCGCAAGCGAAAGCGTGGTATTTGAGACGACGATTGCAGCGGATGGTTCCAACGGTGTTGAATTGACTGTGGAGGATCCTGCAGTTGCGAATGAGGCAGAAATCGGTAGATCAGGCAACCAGACATTGAATTTCACAACTCCCTCTGGCTCGACCTATACATTCGAGCCGATGGATGTCGGTGGAACAATCAGGTTTTTCGGTTGTGTGACCACCGAAGACAATTGCGAGGCAACAGAAACCGACGACCCTGTCGAGCCATCCGATAACTTGACAGACATAACGTCATATCTGGAAATCGATGAGGACGGATCATCAGGTAGCACCGGCGACAACGGTAATACAGCTCCTTGGGTTTCTGTTAACGCGAGTGTTCCTTCAACTGGTGACTTAGTGATTTATGCCATCTACTACGAAACGAGCGACAGAGAAAACTTGGTCGGCGGGCAGAAGTACTGCGAAGGTGTTGACGATGCCGGTATGTGCCCGACTGACGCCACAAGTACCAGAAATGACGCAACCGACGTAATCTACACAGGTAACGAGAGGACCAACAATACGTCGTTGAAAGTCGAGGCGAGCGCCGATGGTGACACTCGATCAGTGCACCTGCAGTTGAAAGAGACGGAGCGCTTCAACGGTGTGTACCAGGGTTATCTGCGCTTGACCGACTCGGACGGTGATGGGAAAGTCCATACGAATGGCGTAGAGCGCGACAACTGGGGACTCGAAATCGGCGCCCAAAGCGAGGATGGAACGAAGGATAATCCCGTAGTCCTCGGTGTCGAGAGCGGTCCGGTCACGATCACGTATCGCGACTCTGATGGCAACACGCAGACGCTTCGCATCCAGATCGACAACCGTGCGCCTTCGATCAACATCACTTCACCGGCAGACGGTTCTTCCAGCAACGATAGGTCGCCAGACTTCGCTGGGAGCTTCGAAGACCCTGACTCTGGGCTCGTTGACAGGTCATTCCGGCTGGTGGTCGACAACCATGTTGACGGCAACGACGGCACCAACAGCGACTTTGCATTGAGTCAAGGACATAACTTGTCGCCATCCGCCCCTAGCGCTGGCGAGGTCGATGGATCCGGCACGGATGGCATGGGCAAGGTTACTCACATCGGCGAATACACCGGATTCGATGACGCCAACCCGACGTTAGGTGTCACGTCTGCAAGTGCCCTCTACAACTTGGGCGACGATTCCTGTGAGGACGCGACTTGCTACATCGAAGCGGAAGAGCACGACGACGGTGCCATTCGTGGAACGTTCGATGATTCGGTTCGGCTCAACTTGCAAGAAGGTAACGACAATGCGGACACCCGCGACAGGGAGTTCGATATCGACTTCCAGGCGTTCGTGCTGGACATGGCGGGGAACATCGGTTTCTCCGACTCAGACCGTGCCAACCCGCGCTACATCAACGCTTGGGGTGAGGACAAAGCCGCCGACCGCGGCCCCGACAACAAGGGCGCGAAGCACAACGTCCTCGGCTACTACTCAGCGCACATCATCAAACTCGATGACAAGGATCCTGTGATCATGAAAGATGCGTCGGCCACCGGTTTCTACGGTTTGAACGCTGACGGTAAGATGATCCCGGATCGCACCGGCATCGCAGTCGCGTTTGACGGAGCATTGGCATCGAGTTCAGTGGGCACCAACACATTCTCTGTCGAGCTTGACGATGGGACGGACGCGAGCGTTGTGGATGTCAACGTCGCTAAGAACTACGTCTTCTTGAAACTCGGCTCCGAGCTGGCGTCAGACGCCACTCCGAAGATCGGCATCGCCGTCGGCGAAGCGGTCGAGGACTTGGCAGGCAACGACAAAGTCGGACGCGAGGCGGATGCATTCGACGCTAAGGACGGTATCTCACCGAGGCTGACGGTAACGCTTAGCGGCGGTTCCGGCACCGGCACCGGTAATGAAGGTCCTGAGAAGCTGACCCGCGACAAGATGACGGTCCATGTGTCGTCCGACGAGGCATTGCAAGGCTCACCGCGCATCATCGTGGTTTGCAGCAGCCTGGCTTGGAAGACAGGCGGAACGCCTAGCGGTGACAAAGTCAAAGAAAACGCTTCCGGAGTCATGGGACACGATATCGATGACTTCATGGCGGCCCTAAACGGTTCGTTCCCCGGCAAGCCGCTCGATCTTATAGATCCGAACACGACCTCGCCGAGGGGCAACGGAGACGCTACGTACAAATACACCTGCGGCTACGACGCAGACGATGACAACTTTGAAGACGACTTCTCTCTGATGGGATTGGACGTTTCATCGCTGTCCCGCCCGGGCGAGAACTGGGATTACACCTGGCAGAACCGGAGCGGTACTCAAGAGCTGCAAGACGGATTGGTTACTGCGGTGGCATTTGCCCGTGACCGCTCGACCTACGACTCGCAGAACTGGGGTTCGGCATCCGCCGAGTTCGCATTCGACGACGCGGCACCGGAGGCTTTCGATCTTCAACCCGAGGATGGCGGAGTCTCTAAAGAGGATCGTCCGTTCGTGCTGATCGAGTTCAACGACAGTCACACAGTCACGCTCGATTCGGTCCAACTCGACGATGTTGAGATCGCGGACCAGTTCGAGAATCCGCAGGATAACCGCTTCGTCTACTGGCCGCAGAGCCTCTCAAGGGGCGAGCACGAGGTAGAGGTTGAAGCCTCTGACGCCGCGGGCAACGATACCGCGTTCGAGTACAGCTTCACGGTCGAGGCGCGCGGCAAGTTCCTGCTCGAGCTTCAGGCTGGTTGGAACGCCGTCTCGGTACCCGCGACCCCGGTCGACACGGCTATCGGTTCGGTCTTCACCGACCCGGCGATAACCACGGTCATCGGTTGGGACACGCAAAGCTGGCGCATCGCAGTGCGACGCGACGGCGTCTGGGAATCGAACCAGCAATACGCCCCTCTGAACGATATCCAGGCCAAGTACGGCTACTGGGTGAAGTCTGACAAGTTCATCGATCAGCCGGTGGCGCTGAAGGGTCCGATCTCACGGAGCCAAGGCGGCCAGCCGACACTGATCGGCATCGACACGATCGCAGGCTGGAACTTCGTGGGCGTGATCGATCAGGACGGCGATCAGACCGAGTCCAACGCCTTCGGCGAGACGCTAATGGCCGACAACAAGCCAGTGAGCGCGGCCGACTACCTGAGGTCCGACTACATCCGAGCCTACAGCTGGGACCCGACCTTCAGCCGGTTCGACAACATCGCCAAGGACGACACAATGACGATCGGCCAAGGCGTGTGGGTCTACTACGAAGGCGGCATCGCACCGTAAGACCCCTGACCTTCGCCCTCACCCCCCGCCCCCTCTCCCGCCAAGCGGGAGAGGGGAGATGGGGAAACAGCGAAACAACCAAAGCGCCCCCGTGGAGACACGGGGGTGTTTTTTTGTGAACTAGGCTAGGATGCGAAGGAGTGGGAAGGATTTGAAGGATTGGGGTGCCCCTCCCTTTTGTCCGCCCCGGTTGCCCTCACCCTGGCCCTCTCCCGCCAAGCGGGAGAGGGGATGTTGCCTATCGGCAGTGCTTGTCTAACCTTGTTGGGTTCCCGTTTTCGGGGAATGGAAGGTGGTTAGAAACCGATCTGGCGGTTGGTGTTGTTCTCGATGCGTAGGAGGATTTGGATCATCGTACGCTGATTTTCTTCGATCTTGGCGAGTATCTCTTCCAGTCTCGTCATCGTCGATGAGAGTGACATGGCGAGGTTCGCCAAGGCGCAGTCTATGTTCCGGAGGCGCTCATCTATGCGGTCGAAACGCGCGTCGACATCTGCCTTGGTGGCGAGTTCTTCGTGAGTATGGGTGCTGGCGCCCATTCATTATGGAAAGAGTTTGAGGATGGCGACTGTGAGACCGGCGGTTGCGATCATCACGCCGGTGAGCCTGACGGTGAGGCGCAGTTCGAGAGCTTTCAGTTCGGTATGCATCTCGGCGCGCAGTTCTGCGATTTCTTGTCGCACTCCAACGATGTCGGCTTTCGTCGCAAACTCTTTGAGGTCTTCTGGTTTGACGACGTCGCGATCTATGGCGTTGCCGAGTGCATTTACCACGGCTTCCGCCTGCGCTTCGTCGAAGCCCGCATCTTGGAGATCTTTGACGACTTTGTGAGTGTCGAAGGTGAGGCTGACCATTTGTTGAACAGGGTACTACATGCTTAAGGCGTACTCCTTTATGTACATAGGGCTAGGATGCGAATGATGCAGAAGAGAGGTGATATCGCCCCTCATTCCCCTTTTCACCACTGTTCGCGCCATACTTCCTCAGAAATTCGGATGAATCGAATAATTGGGGGTTTACGCGCGCAGAGAGAATTCGGTATCATATACTTTTCATGGCACGCCAACCGCGTTGCGCGTTGGCGCGCTTGCAAGTATTATGCAAACATCGCACAGATCCGGACAGAGGGCGTTGCGGACCAAGGTCGGCGTTTGGAGCCGACACCGTTCGCTCACGATCGTGCCGGGAAAGTAAGCAGGAGGACTGAAGCGTGCAGCTTTCAGCGAGAATCTTGACAGCACTGGCAGTGCTCGCATTCGTCGTCGGCGTAGTTGTCGGCGCACAGAACGCGAACGACCAAGTCAGCGCAGCTACCGGAACGATCCATGCCTTGAACGTCGGGACGTGTGTGACCACCAAAGCAGATGTGTTTCTCCTTAGCAACTGCAGCCAGAAGGACGCCTTCTACCAGCAAGACGAGCTTGAGGACTTGATCGAGGTCGACACGCTCTACGCGACCTACTCTCACGATCCTGCCACTGCTGCCGAAGCGCCTCGGGCCATCTTGCAAGACGGCGACCTCGTTCGCGTCAGCGTCACCGACAAGGGAAGGGACCGCAGGGACCCGGTAGTGATCGCAACCGGGATGGAGACATTGGCCGATAACACGAGTGGATACCGAAGCGGTGTCACCTTCACCTTTGATGATCCCGACGATGATCCCGATGCTGGAGCCACAATTCACGCATACATCGATGAAGAACTTGATGACACCGCGACCCCACCAACCCAAGCACTCGACTCCCGAGCGCTCGTCGCTGAGGAAGCCGGGTTCGATGCCTCAGGAGACCTCCCGGAACCTGAGCAACAAGTTCAATTCGATCAGCCCACAGGTGGCGCTACCGGTGACACGACTTTCGAACAATCAGGTACCTACGAAATCATCTGGGAACGCGAAGATGGCGAGACTGACGAATTCAAACCCATCGCTAAAGATGGAGTAGTGAAATTCTTCGGACGTGTTAATGACGGGCTAGGGGCTACCGCCGGGGGTGACGATATTGAAGGCTACGGCCCATTCCGAGACCTGAGCGCCTTCATCACCCTTGACGAAGACGTAATCTCCGGTGAGCCTGACGAGCCGCCTGTCATGACGCTCAACGTCAGCGTTCCAGATCCCGCGGGGGCAACTGGCGAAGCCGTCCAAATCCAGCTGATTTACTACCAGACCAGCGGTATCGAATTCATCCAAGGCGGTGACACTACCGCGGTATGTACCGAGAATCCCCATCTTGACGATGACCCGCGCATTCAGGCACAAGCAGCCTGCACCAGCGATGAGATCAAAGACGGGGCCACCTACTCCCTCTATGCCGCCTCCGACGAAGATGCCGGCGACGCCATCAGGAACTTGGCGTTGGTCGAGACTGGTCGCTTCACAGGCGTATTCCAAGGCCTAGTACGGCTTACCGACGCCGATGGCGACGGTGGTGACCCGCGCATCAACTGGGGACGAATGAAAGGTGACGGTAGTTACAACCACGCACCCGCAGCTGACTCCACTGACGCCAACCCGACTGAAGCGGTAATCGGTGTCGGAAACGGTCCTGTGACCATCCATTACAAGGACACCGACGGTCAGAACAGGGAATACCAGATCGAGATCGACATCACAGCACCGACCATCTCGATCGACTCCCCCGCGCACAACGCTCGGAGCGACGACGAGAAGCCGTCCTTCATCGGGACATTCAATGACAGCGACTCCGGTCTCGCGGCGGACTCCTTCCAACTCGACGTTGACAATACCGACGACAGAGAAGATCCCCAATTCGTGATTAACATTGCAGCGGACGTCTCCGTCGAAGGTGAGGCAGCGCGCCGCAGGCAGGACTACCTCGGATTCGCAAACGGGGACGGACTGTACGGCGTTATCACCGTCGGTGGTGACATCTACAAGATGGAAGACGTGCCTGCAAACGATGACACGGCTCCAGTGCACTTCTCGCTTGAGGCCGATGACTTCGACGATGGTGCTCCAGACGGCGAATTCAACGGTGAAATCGAGGTCAATTTCGACGAGTTTATCGATAACGACGACTTTGATGGCTTCAACAACGCCGTCGACTTCCAGGCTCTCGTGCGTGACCTCGCAGGAAACGTCGGTTTCTCCGACAGCGATCCTGCCGGACCTCGGTTTATCAACGACCTTGGCGAGAAGGAAACCGACCGCAAAACACCTAACGTGATCGGTGTCTTCTCCGCTCACATCGTCCACATCGACGAAATCGACCCCTACGTCATGACCGACTCGTCCGTCACAGGCTTCTACGGTCTCAACGACGACGATATCCCGGTCCGTGACCGATCTGCGGTCATGGTTGTCTTCGACAGCTCGGTCAACGGCGACCTCATTGACACTGGTACCTTCCAGTTGCAAAAGGGCGAGGCCGATGCGATCGAAGTTGTCGATGTCAAGGTCGATGGCAAACTCGTCTTCCTGAAACTGGGCGAAGAGCTAGCGTCCGACGCTACTCCCACCCTGTCGATCACCGAAGGCCGTGAAGTCGAAGACCTTGCCGGCAACCTCCTCACTTGGCAAGAGCCGATCGACGGTCAAGATGGCGGAGATAAAGAGATCGAAGTCAACGACGGTATCTTGCCGGTCTTCACCGTCACTCTCAGTGGCGGCTCGGGTACCGGCGTCGGATCTGAGAGTCCCTCGAGACTCACAGAGAACGCCATGGATATCGACATCGAGTCCGATGAGGACATCAACGGTTCACCCACCGTGTCGGTGGTTTGCAACAACATCCAATGGACCGAGGACGACACGACCAAGAAGCTCAGCAACTACGTTGGCATCCGTACCGGTTACAGCGAAGGCGACAACACGGGCGACACGCTGAGTTGTGGAGCTCCGCCAGACGAAGGTTCACCAATGCCGAACGACTTCCCGAGGAACGCATCGCTTGCGCGCCCGGGCAACAACTGGGTCTACGCTTGGCGCAACGCCGCACCAGCCCAGTTGGCAAGGCACCTTAACGATGGCAAACTTACCGTCGTCGTCTGGGCCCGTGACCGTTCGACGTATGACGAACACAAGGACAATTTCTGCAGGAAGGACGATAACCCTGATACCGTGGGCGAATGCCAGAACTGGGGTTCGCAGACCGTCGAGTTCACGCTTGACGACACCTTCAACAGCCCGTTGAAGGCCGACGGATCCGGCGGAAGTGTCCAACCTGAAGCCGAAACCGAGGTCAAGGAGAACCGACCGTTCATCTACCTCGACTTCGCAGGCGAAGGCACCTCGGTCACCGTCACCGAGTTCCAAGTCGATGGCGAGGACGTTCTGGCCGATCTGGACAGCGTTGGCGACAACCGGTTCCTGTACTGGCCTGAGAGTCTGGTATTCGGCACTCACAAGGTGTCGTTCGATGCCCGTGACGCCGCCAACAACGAACCAGATGGCAACACCTCCTTCGAGTTCGATGTCACGGCGCGAGACCCGTTCGTGATCGACCTGACGGCTGGCTGGAACGCCATATCGTTCCCCGCCAACCCGGTCGACACCGCGCTTGGCGCCGTATTCACCGAGGAAGCAGTCGACCGTGTGGTCGGTTGGAACCCGCTTAGCTCGAACGGCCCGTGGAGCATCGCAACACGCGTGGACGGCGTATGGGAGACAAGTGCGAACTTCGCACCGCTGACCGATGTCGTGGTCCGCTACGGTTACTGGGTACACTCTGCGGCGTTCGTAGAGCAGTCAGTTGACCTCCAAGGTCAGATCAACCGAGAAACCGGCGACGCCCCGGCAGCCATCGGCATCATCACCGTCCCAGGTTGGAACTTCGTCGGCGTTGTCGACCAAGACGGCGACCAGACGGAAGACAACTTCGGCGACACGCTGCAAGATAGCGAAGATGCTGACGTGACGGCTGACGACTACATGCCCGGCTACACCCGCGCCTACACATGGGATGCCATAGCCAACGGCTACCGCATCCTAGACGGCGACGCCGGAATGGAGATCGGTCAAGGCATCTGGGTCTTCTTCCCGGACGACAACACGATCGCCCCATAAAGAGGCTCGCCCCTCTCCCGCCCGACGGGAAAGGCAATAAGGGAAACGCCCCCGTGCGAAAACACGGGGGCGTTTTTTTGAACTACGCTAGGATCCTAAGCATGAACGACCGCCAAGAACTCGGGATGGTGTCACGTGCCCGACAGTTGCGACGAAACATGCCCGACGCTGAGAAGAAGCTATGGGCCGAGTTGAGAGGGAGCAGGCTTGCCGGACTGAAATTTAGGCGGCAACACCCCATTGGCCCTTACATCGCCGATTTCGCATGCTACGACCCCAAATTGGTGATCGAACTCGACGGCGGGCAGCACGGGCAGGACGAAAGATTAGAGGATGATGCGGTCCGCACGGCATGGTTCGAGTCAAAAGGTTTCAGAGTGCTGCGCTTCTGGAACCACGACGTGATCCAAACAATGGACAGCGTGCTAGAGATGATCCTGCTCGAATCCAACAAACTCCGCCGATAACACCCCACCCTTCCCCGAACCCTCACCCCAACCCTCTCCCGCCCAGCGGGAGAGGGGGAGAGCGCCTCCGGCGCTCCATGTCGGATCTTGCTCGATGCCAGCAGTTCCCCCCCCCCCTTATTAATAAGGAAGACGATTCATCCGTCACGGCAGCACTCTCGAACGTTCTCCTTTCCGAAACCCAATGTGCTCCTAGAGACGGATCCCCAACAACAGGTTGTACCGGGAACCAGCAACAAGACACTTTCCCACTAGAACGTTCCCCCTCTCCCGCTGGGCGGGAGAGGGCCGGGGTGAGGGCGAGGGGACGGGAGGTGCCAGAAGGACTCCCCCAGCAAAACATCCCAACCCACCATCAAACTCAAAGCACATCAACAGGTTGTACCGGGAACCAGCAGTAGGACACTCTCTCCCTAAACAAAGCGCCACAGGCGCTTTCTTCCCCTCTCCCCCACACACCCACCAACAGCGGGAGAGGGCCGGGGTGAGGGTTAGGAGACGGGAGGTGCCAGAAGGACTCCCCCAGCAAAACATCCCAACCCACCATCAAACTCAAAGCACATCAACAGGTTGTACCGGGAACCAGCATCAAACGCACTCCCCCTAAACAAAGCGCCGCACCCCCTCCGACTATGCACAAATCCCCTCTCCCGCTGGGCGGGAGAGGGCTAGGGTGAGGGCGAGAGGACGGGCGGGGCCAGAAGGACTCCCCCAGCGCAACACCCCAAACAACCAAAACCCATCATTCCAATCATTCCCCATGATGGCAATCATGGTTCTCCCCATCATTCCGCGTGATGGCAATCATAGTTCCCCAAAAAAACGTTGACACGCCACACATACTGGCATATATTCGGTATCATATAGTTTTCAGGGCGTGCCGACCGTCATGGTTCGTT
>JAJEGY010000018.1 GCA_022819585.1 Dehalococcoidia bacterium
CCCCCCCCCCCCCCCCGCATGTATCGAACGCGTATTTGAAGGACGCGCTATGTGGAATTGAGTGCTTGGGAGACAACGGGCAAAGCCTCGATTGAAACGGCACCCCATCCAGTTCCAGCGAAAAGCTGACGGAGCGAAACGACGCGACGATCTTCAACATGGACATCCCGACTCATCGACTGACCGTGTCGGAACGTGAACGAGCAGCGCGATCGACGCGTTGGTCATCGCGGCGACGCGAGCATGGATTCGCACACGCTACTCGCAACCGAGGTCCAGATCACGCCATGCGGCGAGGGCGCACGGCGAGGCACCTCGGCCGCCTGTCAATGAGGGATTAATCCAGTGTCGACACCGTCTCCCGAGGTGCCGTCCGACATCCTCCCTGAAACCGGCGGTTTGACCGTTGAGCGCCTAGTGGTCGCCATGGAGTGTATGGAACGCCGCGAATAGCAGGATCGGCGTCGACGGTACATCTGTCCGGGGCAACATCAGCAGGGTTCTGCCCACACTCGCCGTCGGCCGATTTGGCGCTATCGTTATCGGTAGCCGAATCCCGGCCGCGAAACACAAAGCGCAACGACCGACTTGATCGATTGCTCCGAATTGAAGGTGCTCTCGAGCGGAAGCGGATATCTACAAGATCGTATGGGCATATTCTCTCGCGGAGAGTCAACTGGCAGAACTATCCGAAGGAGTCTTCGGCGATCTGGACTCACTGAGGCAGTTGCTCAAAGACGGCAACGATCTCGTGACAGTACTCGACAGGATCTTCGAAGGCTTGGCGAACCTGAAAATCGTGCAGTTGGGTTCACACACTGACGCTCCATTCCAGATCGGCACTTACGGCTACAGCGCACGGTGGTCGACGGCTCATGCAAAACCGTGTCGACCTACCGCCTCGGCCCCCCGGTTAGAGTCTGCGTGCATCTTCCGCGGGAGCTACGCGTAAGCCTGGATTGGCTGGCGCTGGGCCGGTTCTAGGCGAGTCCCAAGGCGATCGGCGGATCGTCCGTGAATTCACAGCGAAACCAGCATGGCAAACTTTCGCAGTTTCGCACCCTTGGGCCACCAGACTTGATGAAATCAAGAACGTTCAGTTTGACGTTCACATTGGCCCTGTAAAAAGAGCGTCCAGCCGCCCCGACCTTGCTCCTAGGGATCAGGGCAGGGGCTAGGCTGAGCTGCCGGGATTGCCTCGTTGAGCCTGCCGTCGTAGCGGCGCAGCAGGTTGGAGTACTTCGCCTGGTTCCGGCTGATCTAGTGCGTGTTCATCCGCCCGTCACTACGGCGCGTGGCGACAGCGGCGGCGACCAAGCATGTGTTGGAAATCCTCCGCTACGAGATGCTAAGGAGAAACAGCTTCAGAGAACGCGAACCGCAGCCCCCACCGTGATCGCGCCGAGAGCATCCGCAAAACTGGTCGAGCGCCGATCTTTACGAACGATTTCGAGGAAGGGATACAGTCCGGGCCTGCGGAGTTCTCGCGCGCTCACGCCGCTGTGAAGCTGCTTGTTGGGCGACCCTGCCCGTTCTACTTTGATCAAGCGCAATCGCGGGGATCATTCCGCGTCCGGATCGCTCTTCGATACGCGTAGCTCTGATCGACCACCGGCTTGATCGTCTTCGACGATCGGCCAACGGCCGATAGGTCGCGTCGTAAACACTAGCTGGTCAGGAACAAGCGCGTCATCCTTTTTAGAGCGTTGCACGCCCAGGTCGTCGTGTGATGTCATTGCCGTGTACAGGGAATCGGGTGTCTGCGCGGAAACGCGCGACTGTCCGTTCCAAAGCGGAATCCGGTTCGGAAAAGGGAGCAAAAAGCGATTACTGCCACATGCCCGCGAGCAAACGAATCCAGTGCTGGTTCCACCCCTACAGTACGTGTCCGAGTTCAAACCGCGCGTTTCCGCGAGGGTCCGGACCGAGGCCGATTCACCGATGCCCCGATTGGGAATCGCGGATTTGCGCGACGGACGCGCTCGCTAGGGCGTCGGGCAGTTTTGGAGGTCCAGGGAGTCTAGGTCGCTGTTTTCGATGCTGCGAAGGGATGGGGGGATGCAGCCAGTGAGCCGGTTGCTGCCGAGTCTGATCTCCTCGAGGTTCGAGAGGCTGCCGAGCTGCACCGGTATCGCCCCGGCGAGGCTGTTGCCGGAGAGCCTCAGTTCGACGAGTTCGGCGAGGCTCCCGATCTCGGCGGGTATCGCACCGGTCAGCCGGTTGTGGGACAGGCTGAGCTGCTTCAGCTTTGCGAGGTCGCCGAGGGCCGTCGGTATCGTCCCGGAGAGCTGATTGCTGGAGAGGTCGAGCTCGTCGAGGTCCGTGAGGCCGCCGAGCACCGTCGGTATCGTCCCGGTGAACTGGTTGTTCGCGAGTTCGAGCCGTTGCAGGTTCGAGAGCCTGCCGAGCTCGGCAGGGATCGTGCCCGTCAGCCGGTTGCCGCTCAGCGACAGCGATTCGAGGTTGGAGAGGTCCCCGATCTCGGTCGGCATCGCCCCGGTGATCCGGTTGCCGGCGAGCAGCAGCTGGTCCAGGTTGGAGAGGTCGCCCAGTTCCGACGGTATCTCGCCGCTCAGCTGGTTCCGGTTGAGCCAGAGCGCCTCCAGGCTGGACAGATCCCCGAGTTCCGTCGGAATGCCGCCCGTCAGCAGATTGTCGTTGAGGACGAGGCTTCGCAGGCTGGCGAGGCCGCCCAGCGCCGCGGGTATCTCGCCGGTCAGCTGGTTGTAGCTGAGCCACAGATACTCCAGACCGTCGAGCCGTGCCAGCTCCGGCGGTATCGTGCCGGTGAGGCTCTTTTCTCCCAACGTGAGCCGCGTCACACGGCCGGGGGAGCCCTCGACCCTCACGCCGTCCCACTCGGAGATCGCGGTGTCGACGCTCCAGTTCAGCGTCCCGGTTCCTCGGAGTGAGTCCTTCAGGCCTAGGAGGTTGATGCAGTCGCGCATCAGGCCGGGGTTGTCGGACTGGTTCGACACGGCAAGGCCGCAGGGCGGCGGTGGTTGAGTGGGAGGTCCGTCCGGGTGGTCGTAGGCGCCTACGTCGATGTAGTATTCGCGCAGATCGTTCGCGTTGGTTAGCAGATCGGGCAGATCGGCGTCGGCGCCGATGCGTCCGTCGTACTCGGCGACGCGCGCCTGGTGCGCCGCCGTCACCGCTTGTGTGAATGCGGGCAGCGGCATCTCGAGCGTGGAGAGATGGGTCCGGTAATCAACTGGTCTAGTACTCGCCCAGAGGTCCCGGCGAGGATGCACGGCAATCGCGGCATCACCATTCGTCTGTTGAATGTCCCAATACCCCATGAACCGCCAAGCCTCGGACGAAATATCGACTGATGGTCCGAGGAAAATGACATGCTCTCGGCCTGGGAAATAGCTGTTGATGGCGGTCTCGAATTGGTGCCTCAGCTCCTCGATCACTTCTTGCTCTGTTCGCCCCTCCCCTACCAGCGAGGCATACTGACCGTCGAAGTATGCGTACCTGAAAGCCAAGACCGTCAAATTGGGAGGTCCGCTGCCTATCACATAGGCATTTGCACGAACATCAACATAGCACTTGAAGGAGCGCGAGTTAGCCGTGTACACAAACTCATCCAGCAAATAGGGAGGAGGACGGAAGCGATCACCGACGGTGCACCGCACCGTGCCAGGGAGATAAGTGCCACGCAACACGAAGTGGGTCACCCAGGCCGGGAGCGGGGAATCGTCGTCTAACATCTCGCGGATGCTCGCGGGTTCATCGCCCAACAGAGGGACGGAATTTGCCCCTCCCATCTCGAACGGCGGTGCGTCCGGTTCGCACGGATCAACGTTGGTTCTGGAAACTGGCGTGCAGGGGAGTATCTCCCGGTTTAGGTAAACGGGCGCCGGTGTCGGTGCCGAAGATTGCGCGGGAACGGAGGTCTGAGTCTGTGCTGGGACTGACGCCTCCGCGGAGATTACGGCTGGTGCCGGCGTTGAAGTCCGAGCGGGGACTGTCTGTCCATCGTTGCAGGCTAAGGATGCAAGTGTGAAGGCGGCGAGCAGTACGGCGGTTGTTGTGATTCGGGGTAGCATGTTCTTTCTCATCTTGATTGATAGAGCGCCATCAAAGCGACAATGTCGTAAGCTTGAGGTTCACAGTCTCTGTCGCTATCGTCATAGCTCATGACCGAGTGTTCCGTGTTGATGGGGTGATGGTTGTAATCCCATCCCAAGCCACTTCCGATGCCGAGCGCGTGCCCGATTTCGTGTACGATCAACTCGTGGAGTTGTGTGCAACCGCCGCCAGGAGGGATTAAGTTCCAGGTGGCTGATCCAAGGCCGGCGTTCAAGAGGACCGAACCCTCTTCAATTGGACCAATGCCTGGGGTTGTCCAACTGGGTGACCGCCAACACCCGGGAGTCTGGCGTTCAAAGATTTTGAAAATGTCAACACACAACGCATTGTTGATGTCTGCATTTGACACGAACCTCACCTGGAAAAGTCCCTCACCATATGGATCCTGAAAAGGATGCGACGGACCGGTGGTGCATTGCTCTCCTGCAGGCAGTTCGTATGAACTCGTCGAAATGATGTTGGCACCGCTCCGATCCCAGGTGACCGTGTCCTCCCACTCGTCTATGGCGTTCTTCATGTCCCGAGCGGTCATGGTGAGGCCGCCAGGTATGGTTTCTTCGCACAACACGTACCGGAATTCGTGACTACCTCGCGCGTTCTTAGCATGGTAGCCGTGAAATGGCGCCGTCGCGACGACGTTTGCGCCTCGCAGCGGAGAATCGGTGGGAAAGACGAGGGCGAATTCCGACCAGTCAGAGGCGACCGCGATTTCCGCTTGCACCTCAACGCGGTACAGTTGCGCCTCGGTCAACCCGCCGAGGTTCGCTTGATTCACCGTGGCTGTGGTTCCTGCAGTGTAGGGCAGAATCGTCCAGTTTTCTTCGTCAGGATCGCATACGCCATCCGAGTTGCACGTCTCTTCGGTGTACCGCACGTTGTAGCCGGTTGCACCAGACACCGCATTCCATCGGAGTGTGACATTGCCGCGGCCATCCAAGTCACCGTTGGCGCGTAAGCCAGTGGGAACGGGCGGCGGGTCGTCGTCACGGACGGTCACGTTGGCGAACTTCGGACTACCGACGATGTAGCCAGTGCCCGATTGGATGGTAACCGTCACGGTTCCGTTAACTTCGGCAATCATGTCATCGCTCGTCCGAAGCGTGAATGACGCAGTATCGTTCCCGGCTGCGATGGTTACATCGGTCGGTATCGCGCCAGTGAGGAATGAGCCTGATTCGGTCACGCTCACGTCCACCGTGAGGTTCGTAGTTGGCGCAGGGTCCGCGGTCAGGGTGAACGGCACGAGTTGACCTTCGCCTACTGAAGGTGTCGAGGCCGTAATCGTGACCTCGATTGATGGCGCGTCCGTGGAGCCGGTTCCCGAATCCGACCAGCCGCCGGTCCCCTCGGGGTTCTTCGCGCGCACCTGAACTTGGTAGGAAGTGCCCGGATCGAGGTCGGAGATCGTCGTCTGCGTAGCGGTGCCCGCATGAGCGGCGCTTGTGAATGGTCCGCTACTGCCGACTCGGTACTGAACGTCGTAGTCGTTGATAGGCGGCCCGGTGTTTGTAGGTTCTGACCAAGTGACATTCAGGCTTGTCTGTCCGTCGGAGGTGACGGACGGAGGCGAGGGCACGCCCGGTGCCTCGTTGACGTCGTTCACTCTGATCGTGACTTCGATCTCGTTTGTTTCGCCGCTCGCGTCGCTGGCCCTGATCGTGATGTCGTAGTCGTTGTCCGGGTTCGGGCCCGTGTCGCCTGGATTTTCGTAATCAGGCGTCGACGCGAACTCCAGCTCGCCGTCGTCTTCGTCGATGCTGAAGGCGCCCGCGTCGGCGCCGCGCAGCGACCAGCTTACATCGCCCCCGCCGGGGTCCGAGGCCTCGAACTGCTTCACCGCGTCTGTTCCGTTCTCGTCGTACTCCACCCGTCCGTCGCTCGACGTTATCGTCGGGGGCAGGTTCATGACTCGGATGGTGACAGCCTTCTCGCTGGTCTCGTCGCCAGCGTCGCTGGCGATGACCGTCACCTCGTATTCGTTGTCCGGGTTCGGGCCGGAGTCGCCTGGATTTTCGTGATCGGGCGTCGACGCGAACTCGAGCTCGCCGTCATCTTCGTCGATGGTGAAGGCACGCGCGTCCGCCCCTTCCAGCGACCAGCTTATGTCGCCGCCGCCGGGATCCGAGGCTTCGTAAGTCGCAACCGGGGCTGTTCCTCCCTCGTCGTAATCCAGCCAATGCGGGCCCGCGGGGATCGTCGGGGCCAGGTTGTCGACGGTGACGGTGACGTCGATTTCGCCGGAGCCGCCCCTCCCGTCGTTTGCGATGACCGTGATTTCGTAATCGTTGTCCGGGGGCGTGCTGGCGTCGCGCGGATTCTCGAAGTCGGGAGTCAGCCGGAAACGGAGCTCGCCGTCGCCGTCGTCGTTCTCGCTGATTCTGAAGCGGCTCGCGTCGGTTCCGCCCAGCGTCCAGGATATGTCGTCGTCTTCCGGGTCTTCCGCCATGTACGTCGCCACGACGCCGGTATCGCCTTCGTCCCAACTCGGCGAATCCGGGCCTTCGATGTCGGGGATCTCGTTGACGTCGGTGACATTGACGGTCACGTTCTTGTCGACTGCGAGTTCTCCGTCGCTTGCCCTGATCGTGACCTTGTAGTCGTTGCGCCGGTTCGAATCGTGCGGATTCTCGAAGTCGGGCGTGACTCTGAAGGTGAGGTCACCGTGTCGGTCAATCGCGAAATCGGCCGCGTCAGTCGCGTGGCTAGTCGCTGGCAGCGACCAGGTGATGTCCCCGCCGCAAGGATCCGCGGCGCTGAATCTCGCCACTCTGTTTGTTCGTCCCTCGGCGTAGGGCAGTGATCCCTGTACCGGAGCGATCGTCGGTCGGAGGTTCCTGACCGTGACAGTGACGTTCCTCTCGTCAGAACCGCCCTTGCCGTCCCTGGCCCTGATCATGATTTTGTATTCGTTGTTTTTGTCGGAATCGTCGGGGTCCTCGAAGTTGGGCACGTCATCGAAGGTGAGTATTCCGTCATCGGACAGTTCGTCGTCTTCTATGTCGAAGTCGCCTCGGTCGGGGTATGACCTCGAGGACTGCAGAGACCACGTTATGGGATCGCCGTCTGGGTCGGTGGCGCTGTAGATCGCCACCGTACCCTCACCGCACTCATCAAAGCTCAACGGGGTTATGCGTGTGGTGATGTACGGATCCTGGTTCTCGTCGTTGTCTTCGATGGTGAGGGTCGCTCGCCGGTGATCTCCAGTGCCTGAAACGTTGGACGGCAGAGTGCCGAATCTCAGATTCACCGTCTCGTCATCTTCATCTTCATCGTCATCAGTGGTCTCGATGGTGAACGACTCGCTGGTGCTTCGATTCCTGAAAAAGATGCTGCCGGTGGAAGACAGACCGTCGACGGTATAGTCGGACGTTTCGGCGGTGCCCCTGGTGACCGAAATGGGAATGCGGATGACGTGGCTGCTCGGGTGGCTGAGTTCGACGGTGATCTCGATGTCCGACCCTTCCACAGTTTCGTACGAAGATTGGCTGAAGCTGACAGTCGGATCCGCGACGTTCACCTCGTTGTCCCGAATGCTGGTCGAGGTGACGGCTCTTCCGTCTTCGTCATCCACATATGACCAGATCCGGTTCCCCGGCGCGACACATCCGTACACGTCGTAGTATTCGATGGCCGAGGTCAAGCCCGTGATGGAATCCGATTCCCTGAACGTGGTGCATTCCTCGTTGAACGCCGCGCTGAGGCTGTTCAGCACGACCGTATGCAATTCGTAGTCTTCGCCGCTGTCAAGTCCCGCGGCGCTTACCCAGAACTCGTCTTCTGAACCGCCTGGCACCAACTCAGACGAAGTGAGCCCGCCAATTCGTACCGACGGTGATTGCTGGCCGGTCGCCAGCGGTTCGGTGACGGTTACGCTAGATTCTTCGATGAGGTTCCCGGACGTCGATTCTACGAGCCGCACGTAGCCTTCTCCGACGGTACAGGCGTTGAGCGTGATCCATGTGGGAGCGACGGCGACCTCGGTGGAACCGGCCGTCCCGGCGGTGTCGCAGGTCTCGTCCTCGGTCGTGAAGTGTTCGCTGTATTCGATTTTCACCTCGATGTCGGCAGGCTCCACATGGAAACCCACCGCGAGGATGGTCTGGCCGATCTCCACGACCCCGGGCACCACTACCAGATTTCCGGTGGCGGTCGCCGTCCCGCCGTCCTGCGCCGCGACGTTTTCCATCGATGGCATCACCAGATACGCAGCGAGGAAAATAGGTACGAGCGCAATTAGAGCGATCGCGATTGTCCTGACGGTGGCCGAGGACGCGATGCCTTGGAACTCGTTGCGCAGGTCCGGATGACGTGTGAGGGTGGTCACTTCGAAGCCCTCGTGAAGGAGGTGCAGTTGACCACAAGAACGTGAATCTGAACCGACAGGCCTGACACGTTTGTGGCGCGTTCCCTTTAGCACGGGCGATGCACCGAGAAAATCGAACCCGCCGACTGATCGACGTTCGAATGTCGGAATTGTTCGAATAAGGGATCCGTGAATCGAGTCGGCGACTGGATGCATCGGAATGCAGATTGAACAATCGATTTCAATCCGCGAGTCGGAGTCGGCAGTGCCCACCGACGTACGTTGAGAATTCGATGCGTAGGGCCGTGGACGCGGCATCGGGTGCTGAGGTTCGCCTGCTGGACAATTGCGAACGCTGGCACATCGTTTGTCTCGAACTTGATATTCATGCGCATATGTTGGTTCCTCGCGCGTATGTGAATATGACCGCGTCGAAATTCGACGCGGTTCAATCAACGCGACATGACTGATTTCAAAGTCTGAGACCGCAGCCCGAGTGTCCGCTAGAGCAATTGGAAAAGCACGACATTTGTCTTTTCACCGCCAGATGATTTGCACTTTTATCATGCTCTTGTGAATTGAGAGCGCATTTGTTGCGAATTTGAACCGCACTTGAACGACGCGCTAAGCGGATTTGATTGGTCGGCGCAAGCCGGGCGCGTCGGCGCCGACCAATCGGTTCCAGCGAAAAGCTGACGATGCGAAACGACGAGGCGACCGGCAAAATGGATTTCCGATCCCATCGACATACAGCGTCGGAACGTGTTCGAGCGACGCGAATATCGGTCCGCACACGCCACTCACAACCAAGGCTCGGATCACGCCACGCGACTCAGGCGAGCCGCGAGGCAACTCGGCTCCCTGTCGATGTGGGAGCAGGAGTTTTGGGACGCCCTCAACCGAAGCGGAAGCCGTCATCCGAAGTCCCACCCGACATCCTCCCTGAAACGTGTAGATCGACCGTGGAACGTCTGATGGTCGCCATGGCGCTCAGGGAACAACGTGAACAGCATTATCGGCGTCAGCGGTACATCTGTCCGCGGCGATATCAGCAGCGTTCTGACCATTCTCGTCGTCGATTTGGCGCTATCGTTACCGCTAGCCGAATCCCGGTCGGGAAAACAAAGCGCCACGACCGATCGGGTAGATTACTCGGAATCGAAGAGATTCTCAAACGGAACCAGACAATTACAAGATCGTTTGGGCACGGTCTGGCGCGGAGAGTCAATTGGACGAACTGTCCGAAAGAGTCTTCGGCGATCTGGGCTCGCTGAGGCAGTCGCTCATAGAGGGCAACGGTCTGATGATGGCGTCCTCCAGGATCTTTGAAGGCTTAGCGAACCTGGACACCGTGCAATTGGATTCACACCCAGAGGATCCATTCCAGATCTGCAGATGCGGAGAGGATTGGAAGCCCATGTACAAGATCACGACAGAGATGTGAAGATCATTGCGAGCGACGAACCGTTGCAGGGCATCAACACGGTCACCAGGCGGATCGGAGGAATGGCAGGTGAACCAACACTGTCCGTTATGGTGCTGGGTCGGTATCAGGCGAGTCGCAAGGCGATCAGCAGATCGCTCGTGAATTCACAGCGAAACCAGCATGACGAACTTTCGCAGTTTCACACCCTCGGGCCCATTAACTGTAGGCTAGTCAATCAAGTAAAGGCGATTCAGATCGGAATCGCGAGTTCGAAGATGGTTCTACCTACAGTCAACTTTGGCCCACCAAACTTGTTTGACGGATCCTACGCTTTCGTTGAACGCGCCTCCCCATCCCGATCCCAATCGCCAGATCCGTTTTGTTGACCTTCGAGGCAAGTTCCGATTGAGCGTGCGACAACTGGCAAATGTGCTTCTGGTTCTCCCGCTGCCTAAACTGTCTTTATCTACGGTTGCTTATGATTTTGCCCACGATTGTTTTTGAATGGTCGGTTGCATTAATGACTCCGACTCAAGCGCAACCTTTTTCAGAGATTGAACTCACGTACACATCGGCACCGCACTCAACGCCGGGCGACGGCAAAACCTACGCCGGCGTGCGCTCCGAATCGATCGAGTCGGAGCCGAAACGTATTCGCCGTTAAGAGATACCGTTCGAAACGGTCTCATGCATACCCATACGGGCAATCGACCGTCCACCAAGCGCCAGATGGTTCTATCCCGAACCGGACCGACCACATCGATGTTACCGGCGACGGAACACCCAGTCCTAAGGTAGATGAAGATGAGCAATAACCGCCACTGCGCGACGAGGATCGGAGCGGAGACTTTGTTGATTGCGGGCAAGCGAACCACGAACCGAACTGGTTCAGAGTGTTCGCAGGTGTAGAAAGTTGAAGCCTCCCCCGTCAAAACCCCGTTCGCACCTGTCGAACGCATCCATGAGCGCGATCAACCAACGCCTCGGAAGCATATTCGGCTCCGAAAGAGTTTTCCCGTTCTTGCGGGCGTTAGCGGGACTGATCGCATTGTCGCTCGTGACAGCTGGTTGCGATCAAGATGAAGGGGCAACAGTCGCCGGTCCGAAGGATGAGACGCCAAGCCCGACGGCGACAACAGCTTCTAGGTCGCCGATTCCAACATACACGCCGACGCCGTCTCCTATCGCGCTTGCCGTGGGATCCGTAGCGGCAGAACCGGTCGATTCATCGACGCCGACGCCTGCGGCTACACCTACACCCACCCCGACCCACACGCAGACGAACACGCCAACTCCGATACCTTCGCCCACGTCAACAAGCACTCCGACATCGACCAGCACACCCAAACCCGCTCCAACGTTACCCCCGACCCACACCCCGACCCACACCCCGACCACCTCACCAACTCCGGCAGATTCACCCACGCCAACAAGCATCCCGACATCGACTAGCACACCCGGACCCACTCCGACGCTGGCACCGACCCGAACGCCAACAGTCACCCCGACTCCGCCGCCTTCGCCCACGCCGACGGCAAGGGAGACCGCCATCGCGCGTTTGACCCGGAGCATACCCTGGTTCGCGAGTCCACCGGACGCTGCTCACGACGAAGTTGCCGAATGGCTCATCGATCTGTGGATCCGAGAACCTGGTCTTGGCGACTCGGTCGCCCAGATTCCGTGGTTAGCGGACGATGTCGACGATGATGAACTGTGGGCCCTGCTAGGTCTGACCGAGATTTCGTCCCTAGACCTTGGTCTAGCCAAGACTGTGGTAGCGTCACCGTGGTTCCCAGACGGTATCAATCCCCATGAGGGTAACGTCATTCACGGGTTGAGCATCATCGCATTCCTCGGCATTGGTCAAGCCAAAACCGTGGCCGCGTTGCCCTGGTTGACGGACGATATCACAGAACACGAGGGACTTGCCATCCTGAGGCTGGGCAGTATCGCTTCCCAAAACCACGATCTTGCCCAGACTGTGGCAGACCTGTCGTGGTTTGCCGACGACGTTAATCTAGACGAGGTGAGTGCCCTCGGACGCTTGGACAGTTTCGCGTCCCTTGATCTCGATGCAGCCAAAACCGTGGCAGCGTTGCCATGGTTCGACGACGGTATCAACCCTGTCGAGGTCACAACTCTCCGAAGACTGCGCTATCTTGCATCGAAGGTCGACAGGTTGGCCACCTACGTCGTAGGGCTACCCTGGTTCGCCGACAAAAACCCAATTCAATTGCAAGTCGTCATTGAATCGTTGAGCAGACTTGCACACGAGGATGCCGAGCTAGTCATGTTCGTCGCAGGGCTCCCTTGGTTCGCCGACAGTCTCGAAATTCAGGAGCGCGGTATCCTCGGTACCTTGGACCTTCTCGCATCTGTGGACGCCCAATTGGCTGCCGCAATTGTAGGGATGCCGTGGTTCGGCGACGACATCACAATCGACGAGTGGGGAGCCCTTGTGGAATTGGCGGAACTCGCACATGAGGACGCCCGAGCGGCCGCCTCCATCGTCGAGTCGCCGTGGTTCGCAGAAGGAGACGCCTTCCAACGCGTCGTGTTGCTGAAACAGGTGAGATACGGCACCGCCGAGCAGACAACCTTCTTCCCAGTCGACAAGTCGGCGGATGCGCTAGTCTGGAGTTTCCCATGGGTCGACGCGGAAGACTCCTCATGGTACCAATCGCCGGGCACGGGTACGATACTCCAATTGTTGCAAGAGTTCCCTGCCGTGGCCGAGGAGGTGCTCGGATACCCGTGGGTGCACGACGACTTGACGCGGACGGAGCGGCGCGCCCTTTCAACGATTCTCTTCTTAGCCAGAAAAGACTTGGAACTGGCTTGGCACGCCCTCGAGTCGCCGTTCATGGACCCGCCGTTCTTACAAAGGGACGCGTATGCCCTGCAGGCCCTAAATTCGTTCTCTTCACACGGGCCGCCTCCGGGCATAGTCCAATCCGGTCCCGACGCGGACATCGGTTCCGGCATGAGTGTCGGCTTGGACGAAGGCAGTTCGGACCTGTTAGCGGAACTCGCTGGACAATCGTGGTTCAGCGACGGTTTGGACGATGACGAAGCAGCACTCCTGCATGGCATCGCCTATGCCCAAGGTGACTTTCTACAAGCCCTGATCGAGACCAATTTCGTAGCGTCGACATTCGTCGACCTTCCCTGGACCGGCAAGATGGGACTCGCCGTCGTAAGTCACACCCCCTTCCCGCCCGACGATCAGACTCTGCAAACCTTGGAAGAAGGCGTGCGAATAATTGAGGACTTCATGGGCGCGCCTTTCCCCGTTGGTGACGTCACGCTACTCCTCGTCGAACCGGAGTTCTGGACTTCGGAAGCACGGGCGCAGCTTTTTCGATTCGCTCAAGGAGGTGGTCCTTCGGATCCGGCATATGTTCGAGCAATCGTCGGAGCAGTCAACCCGCAAACCGGTCCTCCGATTCGGACCCTCTATCACGAACTAGGCCATCATTTCCTCCTGTCAGCACCACGATGGCTCCATGAAGGCTTAGCCAATTTCTTGGAAGCCTACACTGTGGCCCGCACCGGCGGTGAGGGGCTGGCGGAGCGATTGGCGCACTTGGAACGATCCGAAAGATGCGCCGAGAACATCTGGGACCACGTCAACCCTTATACAGTCGGAAGGTGCGATTATGAGCTTGGCGAAAAGTTCCTGCTGGGTATGTACGCCGCCTTGGGGCACGACGCCGTTTCGGTGGCCCTGAGGGAGCTATACACTCGAACGCTGATATTCGAGAATCTCAATCACGACAACATCTACTACGCGTTTCAGTCGAACGTGCCCCCGGGGAAGGAGGAGGCGTTCCAGACAGCCTGGTTCCGCTATCATGGCAGCCCCGTCATCGACTGTGTACACGCAGACTCTCCGGATCTGCAACCATTAGTCGCGCTGTACCACGCGACGGACGGTGAACACTGGGTAAACAACACGAACTGGCTAAGCGACGCCCCGTTGGGGGCATGGTACGGTGTCTACACCAACCCCCAAGGCGAGGTTACAGGATTGGACCTCGACGGGAATGGCCTCGTCGGCGAGATACCGTCTGAGTTGGGCAGACTCAACAACTTGATAGGACTGTCCCTAGCGGAAAACAGTCTGACTGGAGAAATACCTCCTGAGCTTGGCGAACTCATCCATCTCGATCAATTGCAGCTTCAGTGGAACCAGCTGACCGGGAAGATACCAGCCGAGCTTGGCAACCTCACCAACCTGCGGTCGATGGACCTGTTTCGAAATCATCTGACCGGAGAGATACCGCCCGAGCTCGCACAACTTACCAAGCTCGAACCGATATTGCTCACTGGGAACCAATTCTCAGGTTGCATCGCTGCGGAGCTGCCGGAGATGTGGGTTGAGGCTACCGGTCTGATGCATTGCGAGGAGTCGGTTGACCCGTGACGCCGGGTACTCGAGGAGAGCTTCGATCTCGCAGGTTCTCGATCCTCGGCGGCAGCCCGAAGCGAAGGGGACAGCAATTGCGGCTCCGATCGCATCACCGCCTCCTTCGTCAACGAAGTGCTTGACACCCCTATGAGAAGATAACCCGTGTTTTCCGATGCATTAAAGTCCACCGTCGCGCTCGCCGTCACCGTCCTCATATCCGTCGCCTGCAACAACGGACAACCGCCACCCGCGCTAACCTCAACCCCCGCGCCAACTGCTCTCTCGGAGTCTGCGTCAATGGCAACGCCGACGCCGACGAGCGAGCCCACTCCGGAACCAACGGAAGCGCCGACAAGCGCGTCCGGACCGACCGCCACCTCGCCGGGTTCTATGCACACCTGCGATCTGCAGAACACGCCGTACGATACTTTCGCCACGATATCGAGCCCGGAAGAAGAATGGAGATACGAAATGCGCCATTCGGGACCGGATCGCCACGACATGCTTACCGTAACTGCACCTGACGGCAAGTTCATCGGCAAGTCTGAAGCGATAACCAAGGACGGGACGAGGTACTCCCGGGAAAGCACGCCGGATAAGCCTGAAGTCTATGGCGAATGGCGCATCGTTGGCACCGATCTTCACGGATCTGTACTACTGCCATGTCTGGATCCCAGCACCTTCGATGCCAACGCCTCCGCATTTGCAGACGAGCCGCACTTGACAGCCGAGACGTTCCTGTCGGAGCGAGAGGGGACCATGCGGAACGAATTCTGGGCCGATTCCACAGGGCGCCCGACACGGTCACGAAGGACATTTTTGCCGCCGGATTACGACGAAGTGACCAACGCTGAGGTCGGTGTCGTGGAGTTCACCTACTCTGGCTACGGCGAGCCGAACATCATCGAGGCACCATGCGCCAGAGCAGCGCCGGACGAAGCCGAAAACCTCGACCTCATGCGTGACTGCATCTACCTACTCGAGTTGAAGGACACCTTGTCAGGCACCGCCATCCTCAACTGGAGTCTCGATGTCCCACTCTCAAGCTGGAACGGCGTGCAGGTGCGAGGATCTCCCGCTCGGGTGACCCAACTCATTCTGGAATCCCGAGGTCTATCCGGCATGTTGCCGTGGAAACTGGTATGGCTCGACGGTTTGGAGCATCTGTGGCTTTCCGATAACCAGTTGACCGGCGAAATACCGGCAGATCTGGGCCGAAGCTTGACCGATCTGCGAACCCTGACCCTCGACCACAACCAACTTACTGGCGAAATACCGGCCGAGTTGAGCAGACTGGCTAATCTGCATATCTTGACCCTAGGCAACAACGAATTCACTGGCTGCATCTCCCCAGCCCTCCGCAACGTATACGACCACGACCTTGACAGCCTTGGGCTGAAGGACTGCGAATCACCGTAAAGCGTGGATCCGCGGTCGATGTTTCGCCTTGAACACGGTTGTTCACTGGTATATTCCGAATTGACGCCAATCGACGCAAAGGCCCGAACGCTAAACAACAGCGTGAAAACGGTTTACATAGGGAACGCGAACTCGAAGACGGTTCCAAATATCGTCAACTTTGGCCCGCCTTAAGAGATTCGAACCGCGGATCAAATCCGTATGAGCAATCCAACTCTGACATCAACGTGATTGATCTACGATAGGTTTACACCCCACATCGTTGATCCGGCCCCGATCAGGGTGACGGTCTAGGATCGACCACCCGATGTTTCCGGGGCGACGCGTCCCTCGACTAGCAAACCCGTATATCGACTCAACGTCAATTTGATCCGCAATTTGAGAACCCAAATCAGATCTCCAGACTCTGCTCAACTCGCTGCCGGGCAAAAGGAAACATTGACGCGGAGTGAGCCGTCAAAGCCTCTCAAGTTGTGCGATTCTCCCCTGCACCGGGTGGTCACAGCCCTGCACATTGGGTTAGTTTGGCAATTTAACCATTCAGCTACTCAAAGCTTGAAAACCGATTCGAAAACAGTTCCACACAAAGTAAGCGATGGTTCACCATGGCCTACCGTGGAAAGAGCGGGTCTCTGCGCCGACTCTCATCTTCTTCGGCCAACGAAGCGGCGAATTTGTCACCGGCAAATCGTGACTTGGTCTTCGATAGCGCCCGCGAGCGTCGTCCGCAGCGTCACCCAGTACCCGCTTCCTAGCTACGGGGCAGTCATCGACGATGATGGCCCGCTCTCAACCAGGTTTTCGTTTGAGCAAGTAATGTATGCACCCAAATAGGGCGACAGTCGAGACCGGTACTCCTCGACCTGGCCGACAATGTCGCGTCCGTCCATCTGCTGCGCCTCAAGCTCGAATATCTGGCCTACGCCCTCCACACAATCAAGATTGAATTTGATGTTGTCCAGATGCCACAACTCCCGTTTCTTCCGGACCACGACGCGAACGCCGAGAACGGCGTCCAAAACCTCTAAAATCTCTCGGTTTGGCATCTGCCAAAGTTGAAACTCGCTGATGCGAGTGCCTGTCTCATGGTGGTCCCGGTAGTAGATAAGCTCGGTTTTCTCATTTTCGGAACGGAGCTTGAACCTCCGTGTTCCGGCTTCGCTTTCAAGATCAGGGAGACGGTAATAACAGTCGAGTTGTCTCTTGGTTTCGATAAAGGAGGCCCCGCTTTCTCTTAGAATCCGCCGTACCGGAACGAAGTCCGGGCAAAAAGCTTTAATTTCTCGGTTCATATGCACACTCATCCGAAATGCCCCTAATCTTGCGCCTAAAGTGATCTTCGGTATTGCGACATCGGCCATATCGGTCTTCTTGAGACGCCCGAAAACCACCGCGAGATTTAAATATGGGCCGCGTCGCAAGCCGTAGATTTTAAATCTGCTCTCTGATCACGCGCGCTATGAACCCTACTCTGGTTTAACCCGCCATGGATAGTCGTGATTGCCTAGCACGACCTGATCTCCACGTCTGCTGCCTCCTCTTGGAGGCGATATATCACGTGCGTATCCATGTCTCCCCAGCCGCGGTTGCTGCACTGAATGGAGATCTGCTCCACAATGTTTGCCACTGGCATCGGGACGTTTAGTTCCCGGCCCAACTCGTTTGCCAGTGATATGTCTTTGCGTGCGAGTGCCTGTCGAAATGATGGCGGCTCGAACTTGCCGGGGAAGACGGTCCTCTCCAAGCCCTCTCTTTGAGTACCGAGCACCCCTCTGCTACCGGCCTCCATCAGGGCATCGAGGTCAAGCCCTGCCTTCATACCTAGGGTGAGCCCCTCCGCTACGACCTGTCTTACGGCCAGCGTGATCATGTTGTTGACCAACTTACACGCACTCCCATTACCAAGGTCGCCTTGGTAGACGACCTTATCGGCGAAAGCCTCGAACACAGGAAGAAGTTGCTTGTAAACGTCCATATCACCGCTGGGCATCACGATGACCTGCCGATCCGCCGCAGTGGAAGGGCTTGTCAACACCGGGGCATCTAGCACTTGGGCTCCCTTTTCCATAAACGCACTACCTATCCTGCGGATCAAAGATGGTCGACTGGTGGATAGATCCACATACACGTCACCCGGATTCAACCCGTTGAGAATTCCGTCGCGACCGAGGGTGATCTCCTCCACTTCAGCGGGTCCCGGAACGCAGCTCATGATCACGTCGCTTACGGCGGCGACCTCGCCCGGGGATGCCGCCAACCGGGCACCACCTTCCAAAAGGGCGCGCGTCGCACTCTCCCGCGCATCGTATACAGCCATAGGGTATCCCGCCCTCTGGATATTCTGCGCCATCGGGATGCCCAGGTTGCCAAGTCCTATGAACCCTATTGTTTGCATGTTGGCCTCCTTCCGGATAGTGAATACATCTTCCGGATTTGAGCAGCCGGGATACGGTCAAAACCATGCCCTACATGAAGACCGTTCCAGTGTCTCGCGCCTCGCCCTGACTGCGATTCAACCCGATGTCGCATGGCGTTCACGGCACTTCCATACGCTCTCGCGTTATTTCTGCAGTCATGCTAAATTTATAGGCGACGCAGTTGCTATCCGTTACTGCCGGGCACCACGTACCTGCGAGGCTTTCGATGACTACCGCTGTTAGCAGAGATACCGACACTGCACTTATGGCCCACCTTCTGCGCCGAGCAGGCTTTGGGGCGACAAGGGACCAGATAGAAGAGTACGTAGCCAAAGGCTACGACGAAACCGTCGAAGAGCTTCTACATCCGGAATACTCTGATCCACACGACCAGGACTTGCTCGACCGCTACTTCATTGCTTCTGTCGAAGCGAGATCCGTCGGTCACGCCGACCCACAGTGGGCGTGGCGAATGGCAACTAGCAATAAACACCTCGAAGAAAAAATCGCCCTCTTTTGGCACAGCCTTCTGGCAGTCGGCGGCATCAAACTTGACCACGGTCTCGAGATGCTCACGGAGATCGATCTATTCCGACGCTACGGACTAGGCAAGTTCGGTGACCTCCTGCTCGAAATCTCCCGCAATCCGGGAATGATGTACTGGCTGGATAACCAGAACAGCCACAAGGACGCGCCAAACGAAAACTATGGCCGCGAGCTGCTCGAACTATTCTCGATGGGCATCGACGAGATGGGGGAGGGCGCGTACACCGAAGACGATGTAAAGGCCGCTGCCCGGGCCTTCACCGGGTGGGCCTCCAAGCCGACCATGCCACCATTCTTCCTCGGACCGTTCCCGATGGAGTTCCAGTTCGACCCGAATGATCACGATGACGGCGAGAAGGAGTTTTTGGGCGAGGTCGGCAACTGGAACGGCGACGACATCGTAGAAATTACCGTCCGGCAACGGGCAACCGCAGAGTTCATCTCCAGAAGGCTCTACCAATTCTTCGTGGCAGACGATGCGGACGAGGATGAAGTCAAGCGGCTGGCTGATGTATTTGAAGCGAACGACGGCGAGATACGCGCCGTTCTAAGAGAAATCTTCAACTCCGATCACTTCAAGTCCGAAGCGATCCGCTATCGGAAGGTCAAGAGCCCCGCCGAGTTGGTATTCGGCGTTGCACGCCTCACCGATCGTTTCGATCTGCCAGATCTCGATGCCTCTCAGCTGGCATCACACACCATGTTCATGGGACAATTTCTGCTCAATCCACCCAGCGTTGAAGGTTGGCACGAGGGCGAAGAGTGGATCGACAGCGGCGCGTTGGTCGAGCGAATCAACTTCGCCTCAACCGAACTGGAACGCAGAGACGCGCCCGGCATTCAGCGAATGGTGAACCGTGTGCGCGAGGCAGGGAGCGACCTGAGTTCAAAGGGGTACGTGGCGGCGTGTCTCGACGCGATGGGCTGCATCGACGTCTCCGACCGAACGTTCGGACTGATTGCGGAACACGCATCAGGTCAATTGGAACCAGCAAACGAAGACGAAGAAACGGATCGGGCCATCGAGATGTTCCAGTTGATCGCCTCGACACCCGACTACCAGTACTGCTGATACGGTTATCGGCATACAGATACTCAGGAGATTAAGAAATGGCAACGAATGGCCACAACGGGAACGGCAGAGCCAAGAATCTCGTCGTCATCCAGCTCTCTGGCGGCAACGACTACCTGAATACCGTCGTGCCATACCAGGATGGCCTCTACTACGACTATCGCCCGAGCATGGGCCTGAGCGGCGAGAACGTGATCCCGGTCGACGACCGAGTTGCATTCAACTCCCATATGGGGCCGTTCAAAAACCTCTTCGACCAAGGCAAGATGGCCGTCCTCATGGGCATCGGATACCCCGAGCCGAACCGGTCCCACTTCCGCTCGATGGACATTTGGCATACCGCCGAGCCTGCGGTAGCGTCCTCCGAGGGTTGGCTCGGAAAGACAACAAAATCCATCGACCCCGAGGGCAAAAACCCCGTGACAGCCGTCAACTTTGGCCGCGGTCTGCCGAGAGCACTCGCATACCCGGACGTCTCCGTCGCATCGGTCGGAGCTCTCGAGTCATACGGCCTATACACCGGACTAGCAGGAGCTTCGAACCGCGACGCCTTACTTGATACCGTCAGCCGCATCTTCCAGCCGATGTCGGATGATGGCCTCCCGTCATTGCGCCTGCTCCAGACCGGGCGCGGTATGCTCGACGGCGCCGACACTCTTCGCTCGGCTCCCGAAAAATACTCCTCGACAGTCGAGTACAACGCTGAGAACCCGATCGCGCAGAGCCTCAAAGGCGTCGCCCAAGTGATGTCAGCCGACCTCGGCACACGAATCTTCTATACCCAACACGGCAGCTTCGACACGCACACCAACGAATTGGTAAACCACGCCAAGCTATGGGATGAGGTGTCGGAGGCGGTCGAGTGCTTCTGGGCCGACCTGAACGAACTCGGCCTAGCGGATGACACGGTCATATGGATGTTCTCCGAGTTTGGCAGACGGATCGAGGACAACGGCGCAGGTACCGACCATGGTTCCGGAGGGGTCGCGTTTATGATCGGCAACCCGGTTAACGGTGGACTCTACGGTGAATACCCGAGCCTCAAGCCAGCCGACCAACTGGAAGGAGACGTCCACTACAACACGGACTACCGTGATGTCTATGCAACCATCCTCGACGAATTCATGCATGTAGATTCCGAGTGGGTGCTGAACAAGAAGTTCGATCGTTTGCCCGAACTGGTTGCGAACTAGCAACGCGTCTACTTGACGAAAACTAGAACCCAGCAGATGGAGGAGGATGCGGCGCTCCTAAACCCGCGCGAAACAAGATGAGCGACTACTCGTATAGCCACACTCTGGGGATCGCCTCGTTCGAAGGCCGGGGATTCATGAACCCCGTCGACGTCCGTTTTTCGCCGGACGGTTTTTTATACGTCTTGAGCCGGTCCAACGCCGCAAACAGAAACGTGAGGGTGAGCGCGGTTACCCTCGACTCCGAGTTCCTGTTCGAGTTCGCCAACTGGGGGACTGAACCAGGGAAGTCGACCCACCCAACCGCCATCACCATCGGTCCCGACGAGCGTGTCTACCTGACCGACGAATACACGCAGCTTCTGTCCGTGTTCGAGAAGGACGGAACCTTTTCGCACCAGTGGGGTGAGGCTGGTTCATCGGAAGGCCAGTGGAACCGTCCATCGGGCTTGGCCTTCGACTCGCAAGGTTACCTGCATGTTGTCGATCACCTCAACGCCCGAGTCCAGAAGTACACCGAGGATGGGCGATATATCTCTTCATTCGGCACTTTCGGCACCAGTCCGGGCGAATTCAACTACCCATGGGGAATCTCGATCGATGCCGAAGACTGCATCTGGATTGTCGACTGGCGCAACGACCGCGTCCAGCGTTTCACCCCCGATGGCGAGTTTATCTTCGCCTTCGGATCAAACGGTACCCGTGATGGTGAGTTCGACCGGCCCTCTAGCGTCCACGTCAGCAGCGATGGCACTGTGTACGTTTCTGACTGGCGCAACGATCGCGTTCAGGTGTTCGACATGGACGGAGAGCATCGCGAGACCCTCGTCGGTCACGCCACGTTGTCCAAGTGGTGCCAGGAATTCCTCGACGTGAATCCCGAACAGGCCAGTTGGCGTGCCAATTCCGGCATGGAAGAGCAGGAGAAGTTGTTCTGGCGTCCCGCGGGTATCGACACGAATTCAGATGGACTGGTATGCATAGCCGACAGCTGTCGCCACCGGGTCCAAATCTACAGCCGCGTTGAAGCAGCGGTGCTGGTCTGACCGACTTCTGTCCGGAGGCAACAGTGGCTCACCATCTGCCTCTAAACCCCCGCTTGCCCTGCACGTATGACCGTCGTAGCGTGTTGTCTTCGGACCCATAGGAATATCCAGATGACGGATGCGACAAGGGCGGCAGCGATCATTCCTAGCAAGATGAAGAGCATCTGAGTCCCGATCTTTACCGCCATAGGCGGCGCCAATGTGGAGGCGTCTTCGCCAGCGAGGTATGGCAGGAGGACGGCACTAAGCATCAACCCTATGCTGGCTCCAATCACGATTGATATCGTAGCTATGATCGCCTGCTCCAAGCCGATCATGGTGAGCATCTGACGCATCGTGAGCCCCATGGACTTCAATACGGCCATTTCAAGGCGACGGAGCCGATATGTGGTCCATGCTGTCACGAGGAACGCTAGCACTGAAACGGTCGTGACGGCGATAAAACCGAACGCCAAATAGCCATTCCATCCCGCAGCAGTCAACGCGTCGCTTCCCGAGCGGGAAACTTCAGAATCGGCATGTTGCATCAAACGAACCGAGACATTGTTGAGTGCAAGCACATCTTCGATCTCGTCAAGATCACTGGCTATCGCGTCAGGGGCTGAAACCCAAAGCTCGTTCGTTGCGTCGGCACCGCGGGTCTGGTCGATGGATAGGATACGTTGGATTTCCCGCAAGTCCGCGATCAAGTAGGGCGACGATGCCGAAGGGAATGTGGGGAAGAAATCGGTGAACGAAACGAACTCCACAGTTGTGCTCCGGTTGCCCAGAAAAAGCTGTGTTGTGTCGCCGATTTCAAGTTCCAGTTCGTCTTTGAACCAACTACCACCGACGACTTGAAGAGCGTTTTCGGCAGTTCCGATCCTGACGCCTTTCAGTTGCCCGAAGCGCGGGACAGACCATGTGATGACTGCGCCTTCTCCGGCCGATTCTGATACCGGGTCTATGCGAGCGCCTAGATCGCCGAATCCTGAGCCCGTTGTCCGGCTCTCCGCGATGTCTCCAAAATCCGTCAACAGAGTGAGGCGTCCATCGGCTGTGGCTGTCGAAATATCTTTGATGCGGACAGAACCGATCGTCGGTTGGGGGGCTTCCTCGATCGGCCGTCGAGAAATTCCGATGAACTCAAGCCAGAGATTTCCGCCTTCCGACGTATCGCGTCGAATCGGAGCCAGCGGGATCCCGATCCGACACCAGTCAGGCGGTTCAAATCCTTCGTCATCTTCTAGTGGCACCGGATCAGGACAGCTGAACGGGTTGCTCACAGTCACGGAGCGTGGCACAAGGTTCCCGATGGTCAAGGAGTGGTAAAGACCTGTTTCGTCACGAACACGGGCGACCAATCCAGTGTCGTTGCGCTGCGTGTCCGGTTTGACGAGGGCGGTAAGCCATTCAGCATCTGGGGAGATCAAGTATCCATTGGTGATATTGGATTTGACGAGTGCGGCAATTTCGATCGGAGATTCTGAAGCCAAATCCGAACGCCACCAAATCGCGTTGGGCACCTCTGCTGTGTCGATGCCGAGAACCGTGACGGGTTCATTACCGCTGGCTGATCCAACCGTGCCGGCGGCACGGGCCACAGGAGCCATGACCATTTCACCTAATCTGCCGGATAGTTGATCGATAGACCGGTGCAAGTTGCTACGGTTTCTGACGATCATGCCCGAGAGACGCAGGTCGGCCCCAACACGATATCGAGCATCATCGACCGCGTATTGGTCGATCGAGGGAGAAAGAATCGAGAGCAGCACACCGATTGTGGCGGCGAGCATTATGAGCAACATCAAACCCATGCTTGACCGCGGATTGCGCGCGAGCGACCAAAGCGCGAGCGGGATCGCTGGAGACAGACGAAGTGCCGATGGCAAACGAGCGATAATCTCGGCAATGCCGCCTAGCAGAAACGGCAAAAACCTGAGCAACACAATCGCACCACCCGCCGCAGTCGCCGCAGGCATTGCTAACGCCAGACGATTGCTGAAGCCTTCGCCGAGAGCGCTGCTCGAAATGTAAAGATCCTCTTGAGACAGCTGCCACAAAGCCGCCACACCGATGCACAGCAGGACCACATCGAGGTAGTAGCGTTGCACGAGATTACGTGTGGGCGGACGGGTGAGACGGTCAGTTAGTTCAGTGGAGGTCGAAGTGTTGCGGCGAATTGACGGCACCAGCAGAGCGATTAGACCGATCAACGCCGCGCCTACCGCCGCTCCTACCGACTGAACCGAGAGGCTCGCTGGCAACAATTCGCCGCGGGTTAAATCGGCAAGAATCGGCAACTTTCCGGCAAGAGTCACGCCCGCAAACGCAATTGCTGTACCTGCACCCAGCGAGATCACGGCAATGAGCAACGTCTCGCCAGTCATCAAGGCGATCTCTTGGGTCGTGGTCGCACCGCGTGCACGGACCATGCCTGTTTCGCTGAAACGAATGTCACGAGCTTGAGCCGCAACCAAGGCAGCGAATGTCAGGGCGGAGACCGCGATCACTGCGCCAACGGACATCATCAAGCCGCGGGAAATCTCGGAACTCGTCAAGAACTCGGATAGCGCGTCGTCAAGCGTGGTAATCCGTTGATATCCCTGCAACTCCTGCTTGAGGATGTTCTGCTGACCTTCGAGTTCACTCAAGATTCGTTCAGCATCCCGCGAATGGATCTTGTCGATCAAAGTTTCGAAAGCCCAAAAATAGCGCACTTCGGTATCCGGCAGATGAGCACCGACGGTATCTACCAGCGCGGGTTCAGCCACCACGAATGGTGCGAACTGGAAGGCCGTGCTTTCAGCCCCGAGACCTTCGTCCATAGTGACCCATTGCAGGGCATCACGCTTCGAACGTTCGTAGATCCCGATGATCTGGGCATTAAAGGAGATTTCGTCAGAGGTGGGCGAACTCAGATGGACCTTTTCTCCCAGCTCGGCACCGAGATACTTTGCGTCTTCGGTGGAGATAGCTACTTCGACGATGCCCCCATTTCTTGATGGGATCGGCCATCGTCCCGCGACGATGTTGGCGACGTTCTCAATTCCGTTGACATGAGCCAAAAATGTTCGGGCGTTTTTCCACGGCACGAACTCTTCGTCGAAAACAAGTGTTACAGACTTAGCGGCCAAAACAGGCGGTTCAAGCACCTTCGCGAGTTCTCGCGTCCGAGAATCGGCAACAGTGCTGACGAGTTCACGGTGTTTGGAACTAGAAATCGCATCTAGACGGGCGCGAACGAATATGTTCAGATCTGAGCTGCTGTGGCCTTCCAAGCTCTGAGACAACGCGGATTGCCCCAATGCGTCAAGGTAAATGAAAACGCCTGCGGACACAGCGATGGCAATAGTCAATCCAATCAGACGCAACCCAACAAAGACCTTCTCGGAAGAGGCGCGCCTGAGCACCAATTTCGGCAACGCGGCGATCGCCGCGCGGCGTGATGACACGAACTCTCGATTCACGCCACTGATGATGCCCTGATTCTGCTGGCCACGGTGTCATGAGGCTTGAGTCCGCTCCATACCACCGGGACGATGGCTACGGCGGCCAATAGGACCGCGGCGGCAATCACCAATACCCAATCGATCTGCACGAGCATCGGAGGCAGGGTACTCTCACCAGTCGCGGTTCGAGTCATTCTGTCAGCGATGAATCTCACACCGTAGACACCTCCCAAAACGCCCAAACCGTACCCGATAAATATAGATACGAATATGCGGGTCACGGATTCCATCGTTACGCCGAGCCTGCTGCCGCCAAGAGACTCGACAAGTGCAGCGTCCAGCCTAGTCAGGTCCTGGTGATGGATCGTGATAGCAAACACGGTGATGAGAGCGATCACTAAGGCGGATCCAGAGATGAGGATCCCAACTATTCTCCAACCAGCAGCGTCGCCCAACCGCGTGAACGATTCCGCTTGTAGCGCCTCGCGGTCTGAAACCCGCAGTGCTGGCTCGATGTCTTTGACCATGGCGATCCGGTCTACATACGACACAAGATCGTTGATGGTGAGAAACACCTCAGCGGTATTTGATAGAAACGGTTCGCTTACTGGCGTCAGATATGACAACAACGCATCCACATTCGCTACCCCAAAGGGCCGGGAGGCGTCTGTCATCGTAGGGAAGAGATCGAATGTTCCCCGAATCTCGAATGGGACGAAACGCCCGTACGCTTGACCGACGAATTGATCACCTACCGACAAACTCGCGAACTCTAGGAGTTCAGGATTCACAAGAAGCGGGACAGTGATTGGACCTGAAGGGGAGTAGTAAACGCCTCGGACACCGTCGTCGGTGCCGCGCCCCATCGAAATCTGTAATGCTCGTTCGTCCATACTCGCATCGATGCCATCGTTTACAACAGCGATGTCCGTATCCTCCCCTAACGACGTGACCATTGCGTGCCAATTGGCAACTTCGTTGAAATCTGAGATCAGCGTCGCGTTTCCGGCATCGTCAACCGCGTGGATTGAATCGATTGTCAACGTTGCCGCACTACCGATTGGAGATGTCGGTGGTTCATATATTTCCACCGCTAGCAGTCTCAATGGACGAGGCAGATCCTGGCGGACATCACCCTTCACGACGTGCCAGCCCCCCCCCGATTGAGAACCATCGTATTGCGTTAATCGGATAGTATGGGTCGTCCCGTTCCCATCGATGAAACGAGTCCAGATATCGATGCGTCCTTTGCTGGCACGTTTCAATCTGACCGAGGCCTGAAGGCTAATCGTGCTGTCTGGTAATGGCAACGATTCAGTGGGAGAGTAGTGGGCAATCTCGCCCATTAATTCGGAAAGCGACCGGTCTGCGAAATCGGGACGGATCTGAGCGACATCTGCGAACTCATCAGCTTTGACAGACAGCATCGTGAAACTGGTCGAAGATTCGGAGCCGCCAGTGCGTGCCTCGGTACGTGCGGCCCATGTGAAATCTGACACCCAATCGATGTCGGAGATTTTGGACACAACCGGATTTGCTGTTGCGTTGAATGCGTCGATGCCAGATATCCGCATATCCGAAGCAGTGATGAACTCGATACGGTCTTGCGTGTTTTTGCCGAGAGTGGCCGACAGTCCGTTGGCGTTTATGACGACGATCATCGTTCCCGCAGCTAACAGCATCAGAACCGCGTGTCGCATAGTGGAACGCGAGAAGATTTTCAACGCGAGGGCGAGCATTGAATGAAAGTTGAATTGGGCAAGTCGTTCGAACACAACCCCGGTGAAGCGAAACAATCGCAAAGCAATCAAAGAAGCAGCAACCGCTGCGACGATGGGTAGCGAAGCGGCCAGAACGCTTAGACCAGTAAGACCATCGTCTCGCTGAACGAACAATGAACCCCTGCCATTCAACTCGAAAATCACCGCACACGCGGCGATGACTATACCGAGATCGAGGTTTGCACGCCAAAACCAAGGCGACTGCGAGTCACGCAGCCGAGTAAACGTTCGCACGATTGGGTCGGGCCGCGCAATTGCTCTTGGTGCTAGATAGATGATGAGCAGTATGAGCACGACGATCGCGGACCATAGGAACTGCTCAGGCAGGATGCGGTAGGGAAAGGTTCGCCCGCCGGTCAAGGCTTCGAATGAACCCAGCAGGCCGAGAAGGGGGACGGTTACTGACGCTAATATCGGCCCGACGACTGCGGGTATCAAAAACAACGCCGAAGCATAAAAGAGGATTGCACTCAAGAGTTGATTCCGGTCGGCACCTCGGACTTTCAATGTCAGCTCTTCGGATATCCACCTTCTCGAGATTACGCTTGCATTTAGCGTCAGAACGAAGATGGCGAACGCGGCAAACAACGCGCCGCTGATAACAGTTGTAGTGTTCGTAAATGTCAGTTGCCGTTTGAGCGTGCGCAAAGCCGAATCGAGACCCACAAATGATGACGATGAAGGTAGAGACTTAGCGATCTCGGTCCTGAACTGATCGATGTCTGTGAGGTATTTGCTTGCTCCTATACGACTGAGTTCGGTCGGATCCGTATAAAACATCACCCACATCTGTCCGATGTCGGCTATCCCCCTGTTTGCCACTCGATCCATCATGGTGTTGGAAGTCAACGCGATGATCGCTGCTCTGCCGCCTGTAGGGCCCTGCTCGGGGTCGAGGAGAGTTGATGATAGGCCCTGCCATGATTCGTGATTGGGATCATCGATCCGGAAAATACCTGTTACACGAGGCGTGGTATGCACGATCTCGGTTGGCGGAACCGTCAACCTTAGAACGTCGCCCACACTGATCCCATATTCGACCGCGACTTCCTCTAGCAGGGCGATTTCTACTTGACCTTCCGAGTTCGCATCTGACGGAAAAGCGCCGGATACGAGTGATAACGGGACGGCGGCACTCTGTACTGCTTGATAAACGAGGATCGAACCCGGGGGCGCAAATCTATCGTTTATCTGGCTCAGATTCAAGTTGCCTGATCTTACAAACGTTGAAGTGCTCTGAACGGCATCCCCGAGATGGGATCCTGACTGGATGGCCGTCGTCCGCGTTGATTTGATGGTCGCTGAGTTAAACGTCATCTCGCTGATGTGGGCCCACGCTCCCATCTGGGAAGGGGTGAAGCGTTCTAGAGTTCGACTGAGACCCAATCTCTCGATGGAATCGAAGTAAAGCGGGACGGCGGAGATGACGGTAACCGACAATAACGCGCTCAAAGAGGCGATGATAAGGAACATCGATTCGCCGCGGCTTTTCTTGATAGAGAGGCCTGCAACATTCACAACCGATTAGCGTATATCAGGTGCATATAATTGCCGCAGAAACCAAGAACCTGCGTATAGCCCATGAAGATTGAACAAATCGAGACATTCATCGCCGTCAACTGGATGATGGTGCGCATAACCACTGACAACGGCATTCAGGGCGTCGGAGAATCGACGTTCTTTGGATGGCCGGGCGCTTCTGAGAATGTGGTCCTATCCTTTGAACCGTACCTGATCGGTCAGGACCCTCTCCGCAACGAGCATCACTGGAACTTCATGTACCGTGCTAAGTCGATGAGAGGAGGCGCTATAGGCGGAGGAATAAGCGCGATTGATCAAGCCCTTTGGGACATCAAAGGCAAGTACTTTGAAGCCCCGGTGTGGCAGCTTTTGGGCGGCAAAGCTCGCGATGCTGTCAGGGCGATGCTGGTATTACCGACGGGAACGCTCGAAGAGGTGGCAAACGCGGCCGCGGCCGCGAAAGCAGACGGGTTCACGGCGGTAAAGTGCCTCCTATACCAACATGACCACGCCCCTATGCGACACAGCGAGCGAATTCAAGATCTTGTGGATCGGATGGCTGCGGTCAGGGATGCAGTTGGTTGGGACATGGACATCGGCGTCGAAATTCACCGAAACATGATTCCGGGCGAAGCGATCGTATTGGCCCAAGAGCTAGAGAAGTTTAGGCCGTACTTCTTCGAAGACCCGGTAGCACCAGACTCGATCTTGTCCTTCGGCGAAGTATCTGAAAAGACGAAGATACCGATGGCTGCGGGAGAACGTAACCTGACGATCTGGGAGTTCAGAGAGTACATAGAGGCGGCGGGAGTCCACCACGTTCGACCCGACATCGGTGTCGCTGGCGGCTTTACTCATTGCAAGAAGATCTGTGCAATCGCCGAATCGCATCATCAAGGCATCATTCCACACGCCGTCCCTTCGGGCCCTGTCGCCACTGCGGCCCACGTTCAACTCGGCGCTTGTGTTCCCAACTACGAAGTTCAAGAGCACGTCTATGAGGAGTCCTCGCCGTATTCCGACGTAGTGAAGCAGATCATCAAGCTGGATTCGGGATGGTTGCAGATCCCCGAAGTTCCCGGCATCGGTGTCGAACTGGATGAAGAGGGAATCGCAAAGCACCCCTATGAATTTGGCCCGATCGGCGGTGCGCTTCGCGATGACGGCTCCGTTGCTTTGAGGTAAATCGTGACGCCGAAAGTGGTTGAAGCGTCGTAGAAAGGAATCAGAGATTGAGTCTCAAACTGGGATTGGTCGGTTGTGGTGGCATGGGCATGCGTCACGCCCATGGATACATCGAACTGCGAAAACACTTCGATTCGTTTACCTTGACCGCGGTATGCGACCGGCACGAAGAAGCGGCAAACGGTGTTGCGTCGGCAGTTGAGGACGCGACTGGTCATCGGCCTCAAGTCTTCACTGACTACGACGCCATGCTCGCATCAGGTGTAGACGCGGTAGACATCGTGACCGACACGAGGATGCACCATGTCTTCGCGTTGCAAGCGTTTGACGCTGGCGTCCACATCCTCACAGAAAAACCGATGGCTCTAACGATGAAGGCATGTCGACTGATGCGTGATGCCGCTGAGGAAAACGGTATGGTGCTCTCGATAGGGGAGCAGTACCGCCGTGACCCCATGAACCGTCTTGCCAAAGCATTGCTAAATGCTGGAGCGATCGGCGAACCGAGTTTCGCAATGAAGGTGTCCCTTGGCGGCGGTTCTGCCCTGATGCACGATACCGGCTGGCGGGCCCTCAAGTCCCGTGCGGGCAGCATCATAATCGAGCAGGGGGTACACGAGGCCGACCTCTTGATTTACTTCTTGGGAGACATCGAATCGCTCAGCGCCCACACAGGACTTTTCGCTCCCGTGCGCGTCCGCGAAGGAATGAGCGGTCAAATCGCACAGTTCTACTCGCACAGAGTCGAGGATGCGTTCGCCAACCAAGAGGTCGTTGAAATTGACCAAGAGGATACTGCGGTTAGCACTTTGCGCTTCGCGTCAGGGGCGATCGGACAGTTGACAATTACCAACGCATCGATCGGTTACGGTGCGGGCATCAACACCATCCACGGAAGCGCAGGCACAATGCAGATGCCACCAACGCGCACCGGCATCCCTCCAAGCGTTTATCTTGAGTCGCAATCTGAACCGCTTA
>JAJEGY010000009.1 GCA_022819585.1 Dehalococcoidia bacterium
CGAAGGGGGCGCGGACGAGCGAAGCGAGTCCGCGGGGGATGCCCAGCCAAGGGCCGGGAGACCGCACGTGGAGCCGACGGACGTCTACTCCTGCCCATCACAGGAGCGAGGCTACAGCGCGAGAGGATCCCGCGAGGGTGAATCGAAGGAAGGCGGCGTACTCCGAACGGTGTCCCCAAGCACCGCGCCGCCGACCAAGCACGCGGTCTGGCGACGCGTGCCGCGTCTGGATATGGAAGCTAGCGGTCTGACACACCGTTCTGCGCAGCATCTGACCCCTCTCCGGGGTCGTCCTCTTCCCCACAAGGAAGAGGCGATGGAGAGGGAAGGAGCCGAGGTCTCGGCGCTGAGACCGAAGCTCAAGGACCAGGGCAGTACATTCGGCCCCATGACCCGACCTCCTGGCCGAGCCCGTCATTCCCCTCTCCCGTTCGACGGGAGAGGGCTAGGGTGAGGGCGAAGGCGACCCTGCGCCCCTGAAAAGGCGCAGGGGGAGGATACCCATCGAAAAACAGCCACATGGGAGTGGACATACAAACACACCCAAACAACAAACCAAAACCCCAACAACCAACAACCAACAACAAAATCCCAAAAATCCGTCCAATCCCAAAAATCCCAGTTCAGACAAACAGCCCAAAACCATGCTCATCAAACAAAAACCCGACCGCTGGACCAAGATGTACCACCTCGGCAAAATGGCCACCGACGACATCATTCTGCCCTCTGCACAAGCAGGGCAGAACCCGATGCCCGTCAAGGAGCGAGCCCCGTACTCCATTCCTCGCAACAACCCAGGACCCGGCGTCTACCGATCACGTCTCCCAAACGGCAAGTTCACAAACCTCATGCAGGTCATGTTCACCGACTTCTGCAAGATGGACTGCCATTTCTGCCCGAACAGCCACTGGGTACCACGAAAACGATACGGTTTCAAACCCGACGAACTCGCAAAAACCTTTAACGAACTCCTCGAACGCCAGACCGTCGAAGGTCTCTTCCTAAGCTCCGGAGTCGCCGGCACCGGTTCCAAAACAACTGAGCGAATGGTCAAAGTTGTCGACCTCATACGCAACAAATACAAGTTCAACGGATACATCCACCTCAAAGTCATGCCCGGCACCGAAAAACACATCGTCGAAGCCGCGCACCTCCTAGGCACACGCCTATCCGTAAACCTTGAAACCACAACCGTCGACCACATGAACAAGCTCTCCAAGATGAAGCACTACCAACGCGACATCATGGATCCCATGGCATGGATCGACGAACTCAAACGCGGTCCCACCAACGGAGCCATCGGACAAGCAACACAACTCGTCGTCGGTGCTGCCGACGAGACCGACCTCGACATCCTCAACCGCATCTCCCAACTCTACGCCGATTGGGAACTCAAGCGAGTCTACTACTCGCCATTCCGACCCGTTCGATACACGCCCCTCGAAGAGCACCCCGCAACTCCCATGCAACGAACCAACCGGCTCTACCAGCTCGACTGGCTCAAACGCGTCTACAAATTCTCCGACAACGAAATCAAACTCGGATTCGACAAAGGAGGTTTCCTGCCATTGGAACTCGACCCCAAACAGACCATCGCACTCGAAAACCTCGACGCATTCCCCGTCGACATAAACAACGCAACCCGCGACCAGCTCATGCGAACCCCCGGACTCGGCCCCATCAGCGTCCAACGCATCCTACAAAACCGACGCCGTGCAAAGATAACTCGCTGGCAGGAACTCACCCTTATGGGAGTGGTCCAGAAATGGGCATGGCCATTCATCACATTTCCCGGACACCGACCCGAACCCGCAAAGCAGCTTCGCCTCGACTCCCTCCTCAGCCAAGAGCGCAAAAGCCGCACCGACGGCGGAACCGAGCATCTCACGAAAAACAGGGCAGAGGTCAAACGCGAAGCGAATGCATCCATCTTGGCCGACCCCGGCGAACCGTTCGGCACCCAAGCAACCCTCGCTCCCACACCATGCGGAATCCGATCCAGCTGCGACGGATGCGCCCTCTACAACACCCCCGGACACCCAGGATCAAACCGCAGACCCATCAGATACGCCCCCTCAAGCAACTTCACCAAACAAAAACAACCGGCGTGACCACCATTGCCCACCTACCTCCGCATAGCACGAGCAATATCACGCTCCTGATCGCGGCGGCGGATTGTGTCTCGACGATCCCCATGCGTCTTGCCCCTCGCCAATGAAATCGAAGCCTTTGCAACCCCACGAACGATGTAGATCCGTTGAACAACGATCGTCAACCCTTGCTGCTCGACCCGACCCTGCAAAAACTCGATCTCCCTGCGATGCAGCAGCAACTTACGCTCCCGCAAAGGCTCATGCTGACCCCACAGACCCGCCGCATCGTACGGAGCAACATACATATTCATCAACCAGGCCTCACCATCAGTGATCCGAACATAAGCATTCGAAATATCAACCTTCCCATCCCGAATCGACTTGATCTCCGAACCCTGCAACACCAACCCAGCCTCGAACTCATCCATCAAGTTGTAATCAAACCGAACGCGCCGGTTAGTAGCCATCGTCCCAGACGACGCTGAACCGTTGCCATCAACCTTCTTCTTGCGTTTCCTACGAGCCATAACGGGGCGTACCCCAAACCGAAAATCCGGAAAATCCGCAGGAGCGGCCCTCACGGGCGACCCTGCTCATCCAAAGGCAAACTACTGTCCAACCGCCGTCGTAACCTGCGTCTGGAAATTCAACTGCTTGATCGCAGCATCCATCTGCGGCTCAACCCAATCCACATCCCGCTGCCCAGGAACCGGCTCCGTCTCAACAATCACATCAGGCGTCAACCCGACACCCTCAATCACATTCCCATTCGGCGTATACCAACGCCTGATCGTGATATTCAAACCAGCCCCATTCGAGAGCGTCCGAGTGATATTCACACTCCCTTTCCCAAACGTCTTTACACCTATCAACACCGCACGACCATGATCCTGGATCGCCCCGGCAAAAAGCTCAGCACCACTCCCAGACCACTCATTCACCAGTACCACGATCGGCACATTCGCAAAGTTCGCCTCACCATGGGCAAAGAAGTCCCTACGGGCACCATTGCGATCCTGCTCATACGCCAACCGACCTTCAGGGATAAACTCGCTCGCCGCGTCCAGCGTCGCATGCAACAACCCGCCCGGGTTGTTCCTCAAATCAATCACCACACCCTCGGCGCCTTGCGACATCAGCTCCGACATATGCTCACGGATCTCTCTAGGAGTCTCATCCGTGAACTGCCGAATATCCATCTCTGCGAACGGAGTGTCCGGGATCATCCTCGAATTCACCGACTCCAGCTCCACACGCCCCCTGATGATCTCAATATCCACCGGATCCGTCTCACCAACATGCAACACTGTCAATATCACCGGCACACCTTCCTCACCTCGGATAATCAACACGGCTTCGCTCACGCTCCAACTCGTCGCATCCACACCATCCACCTTCAAAATCCGATCACCAGGCTTGATCCCTGCCCGCATTGCCGGCGAACCCTCCATCGGTGCCTGAATAATCACCCCCTTACCATCGGGCGCTTGAGCCACAGTAGCGCCAATCCCAAAGAACGATCCCGCCAAATCATCCCGACTCATCCGCATCTGATCCGGCGAGATATAAGTCATGTGAGGATCGCCCAAAGCCTCGATGAAACCCAAGACCGCCTGCTCCGACATCTCTGCATGGTCAACCAGCGTGTAATCCACATACTCGTCGTTGATGAACTGAAATGCCTCCCAGATAACCGCAACATCCTCAGGCACCGCATCCGGCAACTGTCTAGTCTTCGGAGACTCGATTACACGAGGCACCGCATCCTGTTCGGCACCGACCACCTCGGCTGTCTGATCTCCCAAATCCTCAGAACCAACGGCCTCTATCTCGATCTCTGGCGACTCGACCTCGACCTCGACCACATCCTCGACAACCGCTGCAGGCTCCTCCGCAACTGCCACCTCAACGACCTCGGTAACTGCAACACTATCCTCAGCGACGACCTCAGCTGCCGGCTCCTGCTCAGCATCGCAAGCAAACGCAAACAGAAGGGCGACCGACATAGCCGTCACCGACAACAACGGGAGGCGTTCAAAGACCGTTATTCGTTTCATCTGGATCCGTCCATCCCTGCACATTCAATCATCATTCACATTGATATCAGGGTATACGACACCGAACCCAAAACCGATTGCCGACCAACCTTACCCGCTTCCAAACCACTTCCGACTTTACATAACACGTCTAGTGCGAAATGACCTGCACCACCGTCTTCATGCGCCTTCCCAAACCAAATCCCTGCAACTCTCATCTCTCCACGGTTTCAGACTACGCTGGGCTCTACCAACTCCTCGGTCGCTTCCTCGACATCGCTGTTACCTAGCGCCGCATCGATCGCCAACCTCAACTCCTCAATCCCCCAACGCTTGACGGCCGAAGTCATCACCGAGCCATCGTCCCAAATCTCTTCCCGACTTGGCGGTGCGTCCATCACCAAGTCAAGTTTGTTCAAAACCAACACTCTCGGTGTCTCGCCGAGACCCAGATCCTCCAACACGCCATCAACAACCTCGGCAGACTCAGCAGCCAGCGGATTCGAAATATCCGTCACATGGACTAGCAGATCCGCAAACATCGCCTCTTCCAACGTCGCGTTGAAAGCGTCGATCAATATCGGCGGTAGCTTGTTGATGAACCCCACCGTATCGCTCAACGTCGCCTGCATACCCGACGGAAGATACAAACGACGTGTCGTCGTATCCAGCGTCTCGAACGGTCGATCAACCGACCGAATATCCGATCCCGTCAGAGTATTGAACAATGCCGACTTGCCAGCGTTCGTGTATCCGACCAATGAAACCGTCCGCACGTCACCTCGCAATCGTCGACGTCTCTGCGAACCACGTTGGTCCCGGACGTTAGATATCGCTCGACGCAAATCCCTAGCCTTCAACCGCATCAACCGTCTGTCAGTCTCGATCTGCGACTCACCAGGCCCTCGCGTCCCGATACCACCTCCCAGACGCTCCAAGTGCGACCATTGCCCGGCAAGCCGAGGCATCAAATACTCGACCTGCGCCAATTCCACCTGCAACTTGCCCTCACGTGTCCTTGCACGACCGGCAAATATGTCCAAGATCAGCGCCGTCCGATCAATCACCTTCACCTGCAACCGATCTTCAAGAACCCGTTGCTGCGCTGGGGTCAACTCGTCATCGAATATCACCGTCTCGACATGAAGTTCCTTGACCGTATCCTCCAACTCCTCAAGCTTGCCGCTACCCACATAAGTCGGCGACGGAGCGTTCAGATTCTGCGTCACTGTAGCGACTGGATTCGCTCCTGCAGCCTGCGCCAAAGCACCCAGTTCAGACACAGAATCGTCCAACGACCAGCCATTGCGACCGCGCCGAACACGCACACCCACAAGGCAAGCACGTTCACGCCTCGCAGCAGTGTTGTACATTCTTTTGCGCCTAGGCAAGGTATTGTCCGTCCTATTCCCAGACTAAACCCGCCAACCAGATATGCGACGAATACCCTCATCAATCTGATCGTCAGGGATCGTGAGCGACAACCGAATGTATCCCTCTCCAGACGGTCCATACGAAGCTCCTGGCGTCACCACTACATCACGCTCCTCAAGCATCTTCTCCGCGAAACTCGCCGACGTATAACCCTCAGGCACCCGCGTCCAGATGTACAGCGTAGCCCTCGGCGTAGAAGCCTCCAATCCGATCTCATTCAACGCGGCAACAACCTTGTCACGACGTCGACGATAGATCTCGTTATTCCCATCAATCCACTCCTGCGGCAGATTCAACGCCTCGATACCCATCTCCTGTATCGCCTGCGAAAGCCCCGAGTCAATGTTCGACTTCACCCGCATCAACGCATCGACCATCTCAGAGTTGCCAACAGCCGCTCCAACACGCCAACCAGTCATATTCGCCGTCTTCGACAACGAATGAAACTCCATCGCCACATCTCGAGCCCCGGCTACCTGCAAGATGCTCGGAGCCACATACCCATCAAACGTCACTTCCGTGTAACAGGCATCGTGCAAGAGATACAGATCAAACTCCTTCGCATACGCCACAGCCTCCTCAAAATATGCCAAATCAGCTACTGCGCCAGTCGGATTGTTCGGATAGTTCAACCACAACGTTTTTGCGTTCTTTGCAACGTCAGAGGGTATCTCCGTGAAATCGAGCAAATACCCATTGTTCTCACGCAACGGCACAAAGTGCGTCTCACCGCCGGCGAACATGGTTCCAATCTCATAAACCGGATACGCGGGATCAGGCGAGATCGAAACATCACCCGGGTCAATGAAGCACAATGCTGCGTGCGCGATCCCCTCTTTGGCCCCGATCAGGTTGATCGCCTCAGTGCCAGGATCCAACTCGACTCCAAACCGCCGCGCATAGAAATCACACACCGCCTGCCGAAATTCCGGCAAGCCCTCACTCTCTGGATACCGATGGTTCGGCGCCTTCCGAGCACCACGATCCAACGCATCAAGCACGACGTCAGGCGTCGGTATGTCGGGGTCTCCGATACCAAACGACACCACATCGATGCCTTGAGCCTTCTTTGCCGCTATCGCCCGCGAGATATTCACGAACAGATACGGAGGTAGTTGCTGTACTCGTTTCGCTAGTTCTGGCATTGTCCCTCGACCTGAAACCCTGATGTTCCCAATGATTGGTTGTTATTCGTTCCAAACACCTGCAAAGACCTCAACTGCAGGTCCTTCCAGAAACGCCTCGTCGTTTTCGTCCCAAGATATCCGCAAAACACCTCCATCCACCACTACATCAACAGCATCATCCACCAAACCAAGCCTCCGACAAGCGAACGCCGAAGCCGTGCTCCCCGTGCCAGATGACAACGTCTCCCCCGCGCCTCGCTCAAAAATCCGTGCCCTTATCCGTTTCCGCGCATGAACATTCACGATCTCGAAATTGATCCGCTGTGGAAACATCGGATGGTTCTCGACGTACGGGCCGACTTCGACCAAGGGGAAATCTTCAACCGATTCATCCATGATTGCTACCGCATGGGGATTGCCGATCCCCAAGCAAGTAATCTTCAATTCAGCACCGCCGATCTCAACCTCTTCAGCAACAACCTCCGCAATTCCTCCCAGATTCGTCGTGTCCACAGGTACTTCAGAAGCAATGAACGTCGCCGGACCCATCGCAACACGGGCGGACTTCATACGACCATCAACCATCTCCGGCCAAACTATCCTCACTCCACCCAAAGTCTCAACCGTCAACTCGCCGTTAACAGGCTCTGCCAACTGCCGATCCAACACAAACTTAGCGAACAACCTGATCCCATTCCCGCTCATCTCAGCCTCAGAGCCATCAGGATTGAACACTCGCATCCTAACCTGAGCAACTTCAGATTCCTGCAATAACACGATCCCGTCAGAGCCGACACCGAAAGCAGGTCTACTCATCTCCGCTGTCAGAGCAGCCCAATCGCGATCTATCGACCTACCGTCGACAGCTATGTAGTCGTTGCCGCAACCATGCAGCTTTGCAAACTCAATCGCCAATCAGTCCTCCTTGACCCAAACGAGTCGATTACCAAGCGATTCTATCCCTTGCATGTTTCACCCCGCCTCACACAACCATGCCTCGACCATCGCAATCGCGGCTTCAACGTAACCCTCATCGGTTATGTCAAGCCACTGTATGCGCGGGTCCCTAGGCTTGAACCAGTTCTGTTGGGCACCGATCAAACGGTGGTTCCCGATCAAAATCTCCTCGCGCGTCGCTTCCCACGTTTTCCGACCATCGATGTGATCGATCAATTGCCGATACCCTATCGCCGACATCGAAGGCATCTCCGCATCGATCCCGGCGCTCAACAACGCTCTAATTTCGTCGAGCCATCCAGCTGCCACCATTTCTTCAAAGCGGACTGCAACTCGATCGTGCAAAACATCTCTGGGAGCATTGAGCCCGAAAACCAAAGCATCGTACGGAGGTGTGTCGCTTTTACTCGCGCCACCCATAGCATCGCCCGTAGCTACTGCCCTCTCGATCGCCCTAACCAGCCTCCTGGGGTTCAACACCTCGACTCGGTCGGTATTCCTTGCGTCCATCTCTTTCAGCCGTCGTTGCAGAGACTCGATACCTTCCTCTACAAGCTGCATTTCCAACTCATCTCGCAGTTCCGGGTTCGGCGGGATCTCAGGCACCTCCCACCCTTCTAAGAGCGCCCAGACATACTGTCCTGACCCACCTACGATGATCGGCAGCTTCTCTCGCTGGTCGATATCGGCAACCGCAGCAGGTGCCGCGCGCAGAAAATCACTCAAACTGTAACCATCTCGAGGATCCAAGATATCTATCAAATGGTGCTTGACGTCCCGACGTTCTTCCAGAGTTGGTTTGGCAGTCCCGATGTCCATGTCCTTGTAAAAGAGCCTCGAATCCCCATTCACCACCTCGCCGCCAAAACGTATCGCCAACTCAACACCTAATGCAGTCTTGCCAGTAGCCGTAGCACCAACAACGGCGACTACTCGGGGGTGTTGATCCCGCAAATCCTTAACGGTCACACCAATTCGGCATCACGCAACGTTCACAGTCTCAGCCATCGTCGAGATCATCGACGAGAATTCATCACCGCTCAAACTCGCACCGCCAACCAACGCCCCATCGACAGTGTCGCTTCCAACGATTTGTCCGATGTTTTGCGAATTGGTACTGCCCCCATAAAGCACTCTCATCTCGGCAGAAGCGTCTTGGTCGTAAACCTCACTGACCTCTTCCCGAATCGACGCAGCCATATATTCGATCTGACCAAGGGTGGCCGCAACGCCGGTGCCAATCGCCCAGATCGGTTCATACGCGATTACCACCCGAGACGAATCACTCGCTCCTGCAAGCCCGAGCCGCACCTGACGCCTCACAAACCGCTCCGCACGCCGACGTTGTCGCTCCACGTCGTCCTCACCTACGCACAGTATCGCTATCATCCCTGCATCCACTACTGCCGCAACCTTTGCTGCCACGATCTGGTCCGTCTCACCGAATGTTTGCCTTCTTTCGGAGTGCCCCACGATCACATGACTCACCAACCCCTCCAACATCGCCGCTGAAACTTCACCCGTGTACGCTCCATTGGGATGCTGGTTGACGTTCTGCGCCCCAAGCATGACTGGCGTGTGATGCAGTACCCCAAAAACCGCGATCAACGACGTAAATGGCGGACAGAGTACAACATCTACAACTTCCGAATCTCCAACGGATCGGCAGATAGATTGCGATAACGCCACGCCTTCTTGCGGCGTGGTGTTCATTTTCCAGTTACCCGCGATTAACGGCTTGCGAGTTGTCAAATGTAACTTCGGGCCTTTTCACCCGTTGCGGCATACCAATCGATTAACGGCAATTCCTCACGCGCAAGTTAAAGATAACGCCACTTCATCAAATCGTCAACCACCAAAATCCAGCTGTGTTACGAATCACGTCTACGATCGTCGCAACCGTCTCTCGTTCATCCCTGCATCAACGCGGCGATTCCCGGCAACGTCTTGCCTTCCAGATATTCAAGAGACGCGCCTCCACCAGTTGAGACGTGTGTCAACTTGTCGCCGATTCCCAGCGCGTTTATGGCTTCGACAGTTGAACCGCCACCTGCCAACTTGAAAGCGTAGTCATTTGCTGCTATCGCGGCGGCGACCTTTTCGGTGCCCCGAGCGAAGGGTTTCCACTCGAACAACCCCATCGGCCCATTCCAAATCACCTTTTTCGCGGAGGTGATGATCCCGACGAATTCTGTGACTGTTTTCCGTCCAATGTCGAGGACGTAGCCGGAATTCGGTATCGAATCAACGTCTATCTCAACAGAGCTTGAATTCGCGTCGAATTTCTCCGCAACTACGACATCCGAAGGCAAACGCAACTTCGCCTTGATCGAAGAATCCGTTAGCAACACCTCCGCAGCAGTCAACTCTTCTTCACTCAATTCAGTTGACCCAATCCCTCTGCCCTGCGCGGCCAGCATTGCAGAAACCATCCCTCCACCAATCAGGATCGCGTCAACATTGGGAACCAAGTTCTCGACTACACCAAGTTTGTCAGCTACCTTAGCCCCGCCAAGTAGCGCAACGGCCGGCCGTTCATCAGACACCAAAGCGCGATCCAGCGCCTCAATCTCCGTTCGCATCAACAAACCTGCATAGGTAGGCAAGATCTCAGCAACCCCGACTATCGAAGCATGGGCTCGGTGCGACGCACCAAACGCATCGTTCACGTACACATCAGCGATCGATGCCAACGACCGCGAAAACTCCGCATCATTCGCCTCCTCGCCCGGATCAAATCGCAGGTTCTCAAGTATCGCGACCTCTCCATCATCCAACCTGTCAACTGCATGGCGCGCATCTTGACCAATTGGTCCATCTGCGGGTCTCACATCGATGCCAAGCGCCTCCGATATCCGCGTCCTGACGGGTTCGATACGCATCTCCGGCACCACTTTGCCTTGTGGGCGACCGAGGTGCGAACACAAAACGACCTTCGCGCCTTTGATCCGTAACAGTTCAATCGTCGGGATGGTCGAATGTATCCGGCTGTCATCTGAAATTTCCGTCGTCCCGGGCCGAAATGTCACATTCAGGTCGGCGCGCAACAACACTCGCTTGCCACGTAGGGAGGCTTCCTCGATCTTAGGCAACGAGACCGACACTGCAGGCATCCTGCTTAATCTCGATCTGCGGAACCGACCATGTCGTGGATTTGGTCGATATCGCCAATATCCCGAGCCAACACCATCAGTCTGGCCGCATCGCTAGCACCTACGCCTGCCTCCGACAACGCGGCTTCGGCATTAGCAAGATGAGACTCGATCTGCTCAACAGTGAACTCCCGTGCACCAGCGTCAACCACCAACTGGGTCAATTCCGAAATCCGAGAAGGATCGATCACGCGCTGCATGTACATCTCTCCGGCCTTACGCAGGACCGAAGGGTCCTTCACACTGTCAAACAAATACGAGACCGGCAAGGTCTTCTTCTTCGAAATAACCCTTCCCTGCTCCACAGGGTTTCGCTCTGTTCCGCCGAAAAATGCTGCCCAGTCGGCCGAAAGCTGCCTGACTATTCCTATGTTCTCGCCATACTTCCGCAACGCCAATCGTCTTTCCATACCGAAGTCATCGTCGAATATGGAGGCCAGTTCAGCAGATGCCCCATAGAGCGAACCCACACGCATTGCGACCATGTCGAGGTACTCCGACACGGAAACCGATGTGCGCTCTTGAAACGCAACGTCGAGAAACTCCCCTTCGCATCTCCGCAGAACTGCATCGTCGACGATCTCCAACGCCTTGCTAACGCGTTCAAGCGACTCTCCAACGTCGCAAAGCTCAAACAACGATAATCTCGCCAAAGCGTGCATTCCATCGCCCGTGTTGATCGCTTGAGAAGGTCCCCACTTCCACCAGACCGACGCTCTGCCCAACCGCTCAGTATTCCCATCCTGCACATCACCGTGGATCAGCGCAAAGTTGTACATCAACTCAACTGAGATGGCGTATTTCAAGGCCGCGGTGTAATCACCGTGCAAAACCTGAGCAACCGCCAACAGCAAAGAACCATGTAGCCGACGTTCAGTCGGTCCTATTGTTTCCGTGCTGGGCTCATCAGTGTGGCCCAATTGCCACGACATCATCTGATAAATCTCTAATTCTCTACCTTCGAAGAATGTACGGATAGCATCCTCAAGTTGGTCTTCTGCCTCAGCCGGAAGCAATGCGCTCACCATCTCGGTCATGCGTGCACCTTCAATGTGGTTTCGATTTCCTTCTGGGATATTGGCCCTTCCCGCAACACGCGCACACTCCCGTCGACTACCTCAACTACGGTCGATGCCGCTGATTCCTGACCACACTCGCCGACAACTATCGCGTCAAGTTCATCGCCCATGGCATCGGCAATCACGCGCCAATCTTTACTGGGCGGTTCACCTGAGATATTGGCACTCGTACCCGTCAGGCCCATCCCTGCCTCTGATATGAGTTTGAGCGCGAGGTCGTGATTGGGTTTACGCAACCCTACGGTATCCAAACCAGCTGTCAATATCGCAGGCACATCGTTAGCCGCCGCGACGACGATGGTCAACGCGCCGGGCCAAAACCGATCAGTTATAACCTCAGAAGATTTCCCAAATTCACCAGACAATCTATCAATCTGTGAGCGTTCGGAGACCAAAACTGGCATTGGAGTTGTGACGGGACGTCTCTTGATCTCAAACGCGCGCTTGATCGCCGATTCGTTCATAGCATCCACGCCTAGCGCGTAAAAGGTATCGGTGGGAAACGCAATTACGCCGCCAGACTTAACCGCGTCGACGGCCTCGCTCAAATCGATCTGATCCAACGTCATCGAAACCTGACCAGCGCTATTGACAACACGCACTTTGACTATCGTACAACCGCACCTCGCCCAAGCACTTGACGGAAGCGAACCACTGTCGAGAGATTAGAATCTGGAATTAGCATCATTCCAATATGACGTCCGTTAGACCCGATACCACCTCCCACCGCGTCGCCACTTCTGACGACATCGAACTCAATACGTATCTTGAGATCGCTGAACGCGATCGGTTACATGGGGAGTCACCTTCAGTCCCCGTCCGGACCGAGTCGATCGTCATCCTGGACTTCGGGTCCCAATACAGCCGGCTTATCGCTCGACGTGTCCGTGAGGCCAACGTCTACTGCGAGATCATCCCTTTCGACGCTGGACCGGACGTCCTGCATCTTCAAGACGTCAAAGGCATCATCCTAAGCGGCGGTCCGAACAGCGTGTACGACAACGGTGCACCATTGATTCCGTCTTGGGTATTCGACTCTGGTGTGCCGATCTTGGGCATCTGCTATGGAATGCAGGCATTAGCGCACCAGCTAGGCGGTGCTGTTGTTGCCGGCATCGAGAGAGAATACGGACACGCCCTGCTCCACCTCAACGGTGCCATCCACCCGCTCTTCCAAGGACTCGACACCACCGTTCCGGTTTGGATGAGTCACGGCGACCGCATCTCTGAAATGCCGCCCGGGTTCCTTTCGCTCGCATTTTCAGAGAACTCGCCCTGTGCCGTCATGGGCAACGAGACGATGCGTGCCTACGGCATCCAATTCCACCCCGAAGTTACTCATACACAACAGGGCGACCAGATTATCCGCAACTTCGTTCATGGTATTTGCGGTGCATCCGGGTCCTGGACACCTCGAAACTTCGTACGAGACTCGATTTCGCGGATTAAGCAGCAAGTCGGCGATGGAAAAGTCGTGTGCGCCCTATCCGGTGGCGTTGACTCGTCGGTTGCAGCCGCACTGATCCACCGCGCCATAGGCGACCGGCTCACATGCATCTTTGTAGACAACGGCCTGATGCGCCGAGGTGAAGCTGAGCGTGTCCAGTCCGTTTTCGCAAGCCAATTGGGCGTCAACCTCAGATTCGTCGACGGTACTGAACGTTTCCTCAGCGAACTTAAAGAGGTGGTCGATCCCGAAGAAAAACGCCGACGGATCGGCGAGACCTTCATCCGCATCTTCGAAGAAGAGGCTCGAGACATCGGCGAGGTCGATTTTCTCGCCCAAGGCACGCTCTACCCTGACGTTATCGAATCGGTCTCTCCAGAAAGCTCAGCCGCACACAAAATCAAAACCCATCATAACGTCGGCGGACTGCCCGAGAAAATGGATCTCAAGCTCGTCGAACCGCTTCGCCACATGTTCAAAGACGAGGTCCGTGAAGCTGGTCGCGAGTTAGGTCTATCTCCACAGTCCGTCAACCGTCAACCTTTCCCGGGACCGGGATTGGCTATCCGAATCATGGGCGAAGTAACCTACGAAAAGCTCGAAATCCTTCGCGCCGCTGATTGGATCGTAGTTGACGAGATAAAAGACGCCGGACTTTACGAGCAGCTCTGGCAAAGCTTTGCCGTGCTCACCGATACCCAAAGCGTCGGCGTGATGGGCGATGCTAGGACCTATCAATACGTCGTTGCCATTCGTGCTGTTGTGAGCGCCGACGCCATGACCGCGGATTGGGCACGCCTCCCCTATGAGACGATCGCTCGAATGTCCAACCGCATCGTCAACGAGGTCCCAGAGGTCAATCGCGTGGTTCTCGACATCACAAGCAAACCGCCTGGGACTATCGAATGGGAATAACTCAACTCTCCGAGACACAATGAAGGTACTCGTAATCGGATCCGGCGGCAGGGAGCACGCCCTAACTTGGAAACTCGCCAAATCTGAGCTCGTTTCCCACATCATTTGCACGCCGGACAATCCCGGTATTGCACAACTCGCCGATACCGACGAGGTTAGTGCTGAAGACGTCGAAGGAGTAGTCGAGTTAGCAACCGAGAAGGGGCCTGATCTCGTCGTCGTAGGTCCTGAAGCGCCTTTGGTTGGCGGTTTGGCGGATAGGCTCAATGACCGGAACATACACGTATTCGGCCCTTCGGCATGTGCGGCCAGAATCGAAGGCTCAAAATCCTGGGCCAACGATCTGATGTATCGCTATGACATCCCCTGTCCACAAAGCCGAACTTTCGAAAGCGCGGCGATGGCGATTAACTACGTCGAATCACAACCTGTAGGATCCGTGGTTGTCAAAGCTGATGGCTTGGCCGCTGGCAAAGGCGTGACCGTTCCTGAATCCGTCGCAGAGACTGTTACCGCCATATCCGAGGCTATGGAACAGCACGCTTTCGGGGACGCTGGCAATACGATCGTGATCGAAGAAAGACTTACTGGCCCCGAACTCAGTGTTTTCGCTTTCGTGGACGGTGAGTTTGTGTCCGAACCCGTGGCCGCACGAGATTACAAACGGGCCTATGACGGCGACCTCGGCGCAAACACAGGAGGAATGGGAGCCTATACGTCCCCCAATCTGTGCTCGCCGTCTGATCTGCGACATATCCGCGAAACCATACTCGAACCTGTAGCCCTTGCGTTGGTTAAAGAAGGGTCCCTTTACCGTGGAGTCCTTTATGCCGGCCTGATGTTGACGGAAGCTGGCCCCCAAGTCATCGAGTTCAACTGCCGTTTTGGAGACCCTGAGTGTGAACCCCTAATGCTGCGGCTAGATTCCGATCTGGCCGAGGTATGTATGGCAGTAGCTGAAGGACGGCTTGAAGAATCTCCAGTGATTTGGAACGATAACTACGCCGTAGGGGTCGTGGTCGTCTCAGGCGGCTATCCTGCCTCATACCAAACCGGTTATCCGATCGAAGGCCAATTGCCCTCCGATGGCGACGCCATCGTGTTTCACGCTGGAACCGCCACTGACGACAATGGTTCGCTTGTCACCGCGGGCGGGAGAGTTCTTGTGGCAACCGCTTCGTCACCCAATTCCATCGCTGAGGCTCGTGCCGCGGCGTTTACTCTAGCATCGGACATTCAATTTGACGGTGCTCGTTACAGGACAGATATCGCCGCCAACGCGGTCTAGGCAAACCGTGAATTAGTATTCTTCAATCTCGAAGCAACCAATCTCGCCAGAGCACCCCTAAATGATCCCCCGCTACTCAAGACTTGCCATGAGTCGAATATGGTCTGAGGACCACCAGTTCGACCTCTGGCTGAAGGTGGAGATTGCAGCATGCGAAGCGTGGTCGCGATTGGGAGTCATCAACAACGACGACATTCGGAAGATCCGCAAAGCGAAATTCTCCCGCGAAGAGTACGACCACCAGTTCGAAGAGACACGTCACGATCTCGTTTCGTTCACTCGCGCCGTAGCAACGACCCTTGGTGAAGAAGGCCGTTGGATTCACCACGGGCTCACATCAAACGACGTCAAAGACACCGCACTCGCGATGCAGATGTCCGATGCGACATCACTCCTCATCGACGGGATTGACGCTTTAATGTCCGCACTGGCTAAACGCGCGATCGAGTTCAAACACACCCTGTGCATGGGTCGTTCCCACGGCATCCATGCCGAACCCATGTCCTTCGGCCTGAAACTAGCGCTCTGGTGGTCGGAAATGCGCCGTAACCGTGACCGGGCAACCGCTATGAAGGAGCGTGTATCCGTCGGAATGCTCTCCGGCCCAGTGGGGACGTTCGCCGGGATTCCTATCGAGATCGAACAGCACGTTTGCGCAGAACTCGGCCTCAAACCTGCCGAAGTGTCAAACCAAGTCATTCAGCGAGATCGCCATGCCGAATACCTCCAAGTCCTCGCGCTTATTGCTGCAACTCTCGACAAGATGGCAACTGAAATACGCTCTCTTCAACGAACGGAAATAGGCGAAGTAGAAGAACCATTCGGTCAACCGGGTTATGTGAGTAAGGGCTCATCTTCGATGCCTCACAAGCGAAATCCCGAACTCTCCGAGCGTATCTGCGGCTTGGCAAGAGTTATCCGATCAAATTCCATTGTTGGGCTTGAAAACGTGGCTTTGTGGCACGAGCGCGATATCTCTCACTCCTCAGCCGAGCGTGTTGTCCTTGCAGATTCGTCCCTAGCCCTCGACTATTCCCTCGACCTTATGACCGGCATCATCGCCAACATGACCGTCAAACCCGACCGCATGCGTCGCAACATGGACCTTACCCACGGTTTGGTCTTCTCACCACGCGTAATGCTTGCTCTAGTCGAAGCTGGCGTCGAGCGTGGTGTGGCATACGACGCAGTTCAAGGCGCTGCAATGAAGGCGCTGGACGACCAAACCGACTTCCAGGCGATCATCGGCGCCGATGAAATCGTCACTACCCATCTAGACGACGACACGTTGACCGATCTCTTTGACTACAACTACTTCATCGAACAGGTAGACCCGATCTTCGACCGTCTAGGCATAGAGGAGGTAGTTTGAGCACTCAAAATGCCGTTCTGACCACCGACTTGCCCGGCCTCGTCCACCGAGGAAAAGTCCGGGACACCTACCGCGTCTCCGACGGTATCCTCATGATGATCGCCACCGATCGTATCTCCGCGTTCGATGTCATCATGAATGATCCCGTTCCTCAAAAAGGCGTCCTCCTGGCCAAAATGTCCGCCTTCTGGTTTCGAAACGTCATCGCCGACATCGTTGACAACCACATGATCGGAATGGCATCCGACCCGGAGATAGCTGCTATGGTCGGCAACACCGGTGCTCTCGCCAACCTACCGAGCGAGTGGGGAGACCGCGCAATGCTCATACGAGAGGCCGAACGTATCGACATGGAATGCGTGGTCCGTGGATACTTAGCGGGTGCAGGCTGGGCCGAATACGAAAGCAACGGGACTCTGAACAGCGCCTCGTTGCCTAAAGGTTTACGCGCCGCCGAACGTCTCCCCGAACCCCTATTCACACCATCTACGAAGCCAGAAGAGGGGCACGACCTCCCATTAACCGAGGCCGAAGCCAAAAACCTTGTGGGCACAGAACTCCACGACGAATTGAAAGAAACCAGCATCGCCATCTACGAACGCGCCCGAAAACATGCCGAAGATCATGGCATGATTCTCGTTGACACCAAATTCGAATTCGGCTTCGTAGACGGTGCCCTGACCCTGATCGATGAAGTCTTGACTCCCGACTCCAGCCGCTTCTGGGACGCCGATGATTGGCAACCCGGAGCGTTCCCACTTGCGTATGACAAACAGCATCTCCGAGAGTGGCTGCTGTCAACCAGCTGGAACCGCGAGCCACCACCACCAAAGGTCCCCGCCGAAGTGATGGACATGACGCGGCAACGCTACATCTCCGCATATGAACGACTGACGGGTTCAGTGTTCAGCGTCTGATATTTAGTTCCGCATCCTTGAAATAGAATCTTAAGTTCATGACACAGTCTAGAAACAGAATTGCAACCACTCGGCCCGAGCACCGGCGCGGCATGACCCGATCACAGGTCCGCGAAGAACGACGGTCCCGGAGCAATCGCCGCAAACAACGCAAACGCACCGTCCTTATCGCACTCGGGTCGGTCTTCGCCGTATTAATCATCTTCGCCCTTGTCTTCCAACAGGGATTCGTCTCTCAAGACCAACAACTTGGAGGCGAGCGTGGGCCGTACAACAGTGGCGGGCCGGTACCCGAAGACCCCGACGACGGTCGAGCACACGTTCCCGACTCCGTCGTGCCTGAAACGCGATACAGCGTCTATCCCCCAACCTCTGGCCCCCACTGGAACTCCCTTGGCAGTGCCGCAAACAACTTCGAACGAGCGCCAACTGCATGGGGCCCATATGAGCGCGTGATTCCCGATCAAGTGCTCATACACAACCTCGAACACGGCGGCATCGGCATGCACTACGATACGACCAAATGCTCTGGCGACGGATGCACAGCAATTGCCGAAACATTCAAACGTATCGCCAAGGACTGGAACGATGACGACACTTACACTGGTTTTGTCATCTCCCCTTACCCCTTCACCGACACCGTCATCACCCTTACCGCGTGGCGTCACCACTTAAGACTCGACGAGATCAACGAACCCAAAATCCTCGAATTCATCGACGCCTATTTCGACCGGGGATTCGAACCGCAGGTCGCTGGTATGACATCAGTCAGGTGATCAATGACGATGAGCGGAACCTACCTAGCCCACATCCGCGTCTCGTTTAAACCCGGTGTCCACGATCCCGAGTCCGAAACGATCGATCGGGCCCTCACCCGTCTAGGTTTTGACCAGATCGCTTCGTTACGATCCGGCAAGTTCTTCGATATTCACATCGAAGCGAAAACCCCTGACCAAGCGGAACGGACCGCCAGCAAGATGTGCGAGACATTACTGGCAAACCCCGTAATCGAGACCTATTCGGTCGAAATCGTCGACTAAGCACTGCTTTCGCCCTCTTCTGCACCACCGTTTCCATTCTTCTCTCGCAAAGCTGTAGCCATCGCTGTCGCTACTATGCCAGCTGGTGCGGCGACGATACCTAATCCGCAAAGCACCACTACCGCGGTCATAATCTTGCCACCAACCGTGATCGGATATATATCCCCATATCCAACTGTTGTAAGCGTCGCAACGGCCCACCACAACGCGTCTCCCATGTGGCTGAACTGCTCGGGCTGTACCTCGTGTTCGAAATGATATGCTCCGAATGCCGCCATGAAGATTAACAATCCCGTGACGTTGAGAAACATCACAATCTCGTCACGCATCGAACCAAAAGATCGTGCAAGAGTCTGCATGGCAGTGTTGTAACGAGCCAACTTCAGCAGCCGCACAATCTGCAACACCCTGAGCAGTCGCAAGAACGCGAACTGCGGCAACGCCGCCAATCCCACTAAGACCGCGACCAAGTCGATGATCCCGAAGAACGAAAAAACATATGCCCGTTTATTCGGCGCGGTGGCCACCCTAACTACATACTCGATAGCGAAGAAAATCACCGTCCCGTAGGCGATGTCATCAATCCAACCATTTGCAGGCCCCCAACTCGCGTGAATCAGCGCCGGAATCTGGGTATTGACCGTTGACGCCAACGCTGATGCCAAAATCACTGCAATTGCGGTCCACTCAAAAACGGTGCTCCGCCAGCTGGTCTGATCAATCATCATCGCCCTCCTGTTTGTCTGATGAGTTAGACGCGTGTTTATCGCCTCGTACGAGGGCGATGCCAAGTGGATCGGGAGGCTTTCTAGGCCTCTCCGTCAGTCGGAAAGAGTGCCTTTAGTGCTTGGTACCGAACCGCCGGCACGTTCGTCAACTGACGCGGCTTCTCGAAACGCTCGCGCAAATGCCTTGAATGCCGACTCGATCATATGGTGTTCGTTCGTGCCCCGTGACACTGTCAGGTGCAGATTAAACCGACCCTCGTACGCCATCGACTCGAAGAAGTGTCTAGCCATATCCGGAGAGAACTCGCCCGCATTCGACGTCGATCCAATGTCAACCACAGGATACCCGCGTCCACTCAAATCAACCACTGCATGAGATAAAGCTTCATCTAACGGCACGTGCTTACTCGACATTCGAACAATCCCCGAGCAATCGCCCAACGCTTGCGCTAGGCATCGTCCGATCACGATAGCGGTGTCCTCAACCGTGTGATGCGAACCCGTCTCGATATCTCCCGTCGCCGTAACCGAGAGATCCATCATCGAATGCTTCGCCAAGGCGTGAAGCATGTGATTCATGAAGCCGATTGGCGTCTCGATCTCTGCCCTGCCCTGCCCATCGATGTTCAGGCTGACGCAGATTTGCGTCTCGCCCGTTACGCGCTTGATCTCTGCGGTTCGATCACTCATCAAAGCACCTCAACCTTCAATTATCGAATGTCGCACTACCTCAAACCCCGCATTCAAATGCAACTAACCGCGTCAAGCGATCTCCTGTAGTGCGGTGATTACCAAATCATTCTGCGGAGGTGTCCCAACGCTGACGCGTATCGAATTCTCCAACCGCCTTCCGCTGAATTTTCTCGCAAATATGCCTTTTCGCGCCAGCAGCTCATACGCCTCATCGCCGCTTAATCGTTTGAACTTCAGCAGCAGGAAATTGGCAGTCGAAGGCGAATAGCTGACACCCTCCAGCTCATCAATCACGGATTCGATCCGCTTGCGCTCACTCGTCAACGTATCGATACGCGCCAATAACTTTTCCTTGTGCTCCAATGCGGCAAGACCCGCCGACTCTGCAGCTATGTTCAAGTTGTAGGGTTGCTTGATCGTCATCAGGTGGTCAACTATCAACTCAGAGCCGATCGCGTATCCGATCCGCAACCCAGCTATTCCAGCCCACTTGCTGAAGGATCGAATCACAACCAGATTCTCGTACTCGTCCAACAACCCGGCAGTCGTTTCACCGCAAAACTCGTAGTACGTCTCGTCAACCACCAGCACAATTCCAGTATCCAAAAGTGCCCTGGCGTCGCGCTCAGGCAAAAGATTGCCCGTCGGATTATTCGGTGACGCGATAAACAGCAGCTTCGCGCCAGTTCGTTCTATCGCATCCGTTGTCGCCTCGATGTCGAGTTCCCAGTCATCGCGACGCTCCACTGGCACAAGCTCCGCCTCCGAAATCCGAGCACAGAACTCGTACATCCCAAACGTCGGTGGACAATCGATCATCGACTCTCCCGGTGCCACAAACAACTTGGTCAACAACTCTATAATCTCATCCCCACCTGAACCAGCGATGATTTGTTCAGACGGACGGCCCGTGTAATCGCTCAATACCGATCTGATCCTGACTAGATCTTGATCCGGATACTCGTGTATAGGTAGCCCAACTAAGGCATCGGTAATCTCAGGCAAAGGATCATACGGATTCTCGTTAGCGTTTAATCGGATCACGTCGCCCGGATTGAGACCCATCGACATCGCCAAATGGTCCGAATGTTGAGCACCAACATAGCCTTGCGGGTTGTAAAGATGCGGCCGCATCATCTCTCTCAAGTCGCGCATCAACGCCTGCCTTCCAACGATTTCTGACAACGCAATACTATCGTCCGCGTCGTATATCAGCCGCTCTCGCGTGCCCTTCCAGCATCTCCAATCGAGCGAGATCCGAAGCTGCTCCAGATATGCCTTCAAAAGTCTCAGCATCCATGTCTAAATACGGCGTAACCCGCACAAAGTCCCGCGCCGACAAAGCCGACGAGAATCTAGCCGATCCACCGGTAGGCATCACATGGCTGGGCCCGGCAACATAGTCAGCCATAACCTCGCCCGAACGTTCACCAACGAAGATACCTCCCGCGTGCCGAGCATCAGCAATCAACTCATCTGCCCCTTCAAATCCGAGGCACAAATGCTCCGGCGCATAAACTTCCGCTACCTTTAACGCCTCCTCAACCGTGTCTACGACAACAGCCGCCCCTCGACCCATCAAAGCCTCTCGGGCAATCCCTGCCCGAGGCAACATCTCCAACTGCGTTGCCAACTCCCCTTCAACTGCGTCAACCAAGTCATCAGACAGGGTCACCAACACTGGAGCTGCCAATATATCGTGCTCTGCTTGCGCCAACATATCCGCGGCTGCAACGGTCGGGGATGATTTTTCATCCAAAACCACCATCGTCTCGGTAGGGCCATAAATCCCGTCTACTCCTACCATCCCAAAGACACGACGCTTCGCCGCTGTAACCCATACACTGCCTGGACCACAAATCACGTCCACTTTTGGGATCGACTCCGTACCGACAGCCAGTGCCGCAACTGCTTGCGCACCACCCACCGTGAAAACATCGTCCACACCTGCAATGTCGCAAGCCGCCAACACCGCAGGATGCGGAAGCCCATCCTTCCCCGCGGGCGTAACTACACTCACGTATGGCACCCCCGCCACCTTCGCTGGCACAGCGGTCATTATTACGGTAGATGCTAACGGGGCTGTTCCCCCTGGTATGCAGCAACCAACGCGTTGCACCGAGTGGACCACTTCACCGTACCCAGCGTCAACGTCGCGCCACGACTTCGGCAACGTTCTCTTCTGAAATGCCGTCACGCGTTCAGCCGCCAACTTCAGCCCTTCGACCTCACTCGGCTGCAACCCACTGCTGGCCCCTGTAACCACTTCAACCGGCACCCTGAAATCCTCGATATCGACTCCGTCTAGCGCTCTAGTTATTCGCCTGAGAAAATCATCCCCGTGTTTGCGCACATCACGAATCACTTGGTCGGCAAACGCGTCCAGAGAAAGCGGGGTAGCGTAAATGCCACCTCCATCCGTCGCAACGATCTCGTCGTCGCTATCGGAGCCTCTGTTCTTAAACAGCGCAATCGCTGCGTCCAAACCGTGAATCCGTCTCAACACTCCACGGCCATCCCGCAGAACTGCTCCAGCTTTTTAACGAGTTCCGAGTACAACTCACACTCCTGCTGATAAAGGAACTGCAAATCAGTTACAGCCGTGCCGGTGCCGCCGAGGCTCCGCAAGTGATCAACCACTCGCAAAACATCTCTCTTGCGTGTAACGATCTGCACCGAAAACCACAAATTGCGGTCCGTAGTGAAAACTCTCGAAACCGTGGGCCCACGAATCCCCGAAAGCTCCGGCGATGCAAGTACCAACTCCGCGATCTCCCCTTCAGACTTGCCCTTGACATTCGCAGTCACACGTCGATAAGACCTAGATCGTAGCCTAGCTTCGATGCGTTCCAACAGCAGACGGGCCAAATTCAACTTAGATTCAGATGAAGCAAGCAACTTGGCATTTCCAATCATGATCGCCTGCGACTCGATCGCTACGCCATCCACCAACGTGCGCAGGTTGTTTTCTCGTAGCGTATTGCCGGTATCAGAGATATCCGCGATGATGTCGGCGTATCCGATTCTCGGTGCCGCCTCCAGTGCGCCGTTGATCGACACCATCGAAAAGTAGTTGATGCCCCGACGATTCAGAAATCGCTTCACCAATCGAGGGTATTTGGTCGCAACTCGCAGGTCACGTCCCCGTTCGTGAAACTCCAGACTCAGATCCGACAGGTCGTACATCGACGTGATGTCGAGCCAAGAATCCGGTACTGCTATCACCAAGCGTGATCTCCCGTACTCCAGATCCGGCGCGACAACCAGCGTATCCCCGTCCTCCAACCTAGCCTCAAGATATCGATCGAGACCAACAATGCCGAGATCAGCATTCCCGGAATCCACAATCGTTGTGATGTCCGATTGTCGTTGGTAGATCACCTCTACACCGGGAATCGATGGGACTTTTGCCGTGTAACGCCGCGAATTGATCCGGCTCACCGCCGCATCCGACTCCGCAAGCAGACGGACCGCGCCTTGCTCCAGCGCGCCGGTTGAAGGAATCGCAAGACGCAACGCGTCGTTCATTCAACTACCTCCTCGTCTTCATCCGTCAATTCAACCCGCATCACCTCAGCATCGCCCAGCGATTTCGCCAATCTCTTAACGTCATCACCCGGATCGAACACCGTCACCACATTGTGCTCCTCGCTTCGCAACGCTTCTGCCCTCTCAACGACCTCATCGACATTTCCTTCATAAGCAGGCGCCACAACGATATAGCGTCGATCAGATGACGCCCAATTGGAGTCGGATGTAACTTCCAAGACCGTGTCGAGATTCAACGCGAACCCAAGCGCCGGCAAATCTGTGTCTGATCCGAGCGCCGATGCCAATCCGTCGTATCGTCCGCCCCCGCCGAGAATCACCTGTTCGTCTTCAATCCATCCATTAACCTCAAATATCATCCCCGAGTAGTACGCAATAGACGCTGCGAAGCCAAAATCGACGGACAGATCCAAATGGTCGACGCCGTTTGAGTCGGCCGCATCAACTACGGATGCAAGGTCATCCAAACCGTCCAACTCCCCGATCAGCGTTCGAGCGGCGGAGATCGTATCACCGTGGCGAACCGTGCTTTTACCGCACCTAGACCGGTCGTGCTTCTCAACAGGATTGTTTTCGGGTATCGTCGCCAAGCTGCGCACTTTCGAAAGTTGACGCATCAAATCCAGCGCCATTGGAAAATCTTCGTTCGCAGAGTCCCACTCGACCTTTCTGCGTAAGCCGGCAACGATGTCTGCGGCGCTCCGCGACGTAAGCTCAGATTCGGCGGGTAACATCACCGAGCCTGAAGCCAATCTAGAAAGCAGATCGGCAGCAGATGCTTGTGTCTCGATCCTCTGCTGTCCCATCAGCGGCATCATGCCTAATCGAACCGCCTCTTCCTCCACCGACTTGCCCTCGTCTTCACACATAGCCAAAGCCGAAACGTGGTTCGCGAGGAACAGGCGTGCTCGCTCAGACAGATTGAATCGGCCCAACAGCTCACGAATCAATCCCACGTGCCCGATCCGAATCGAGACGTGCTCAACTCCGAGACGTCGTGCCAATTCGTAGGCCGCGCCGATTATCTCGCCGTCGGCTTGCGGATGCGACGTGCCCACCAACTCGGCACCGATCTGGATAAACTGCCTCTTGTTTGGCACCGCGTTCGCGGGCGCATCGTAAGGCCGTTCGGTATATCGGAATATCGGTGACGCATACTGAAACCGCATCGGCAACACAGCATCTTGCTGTTCCAACGCGTGCCTCACTACCGGCGCAGTAAGTTCGGGACGCAAACTGATGTCGCTCCCATCAGGCGCCACGAAGTCGAAAAGTTGGCTAGACAATAATCCGCCAGAGCGACGTAGAAACAGTTCGGTTTGCTCAATTAGCGGCGTTTCAACAGCTTGGTAGCCCCTGGCGTAGAGAACGTCCCGTGTAATGCGGATCGCTTCGTCGATCCGCTCAAACTGCCTGCCTGAGCGATCGTCGAACCCAGGGGCGCGCAAAATCCTGCCGTTACGGCCCAACATTTATTTGACCTGCTTTCGACGCTCGTAACAACGGAAATTGGCAGACCGATCTTATTAATCCACACTCAAGATCGACGGTCATGGCAAAAATCGCCATTGCCGCTACTTGGAGATTCTAATCTGCATCGCCTTCCTCACGAGAAGTCACGACTGCTGGTATCGTCCGACAATCAGTCAATGCTTTCGTGGGAATCCCAACCGATTATGATTCGATTGACTCGAACCAACGAATGCACAAAGGAATCGCCAATTGCACTCTCGTTTAACGGCAGACGCAGTCGTCATCGGCGCTGGGGCCGTTGGATGCGCAGTCGCGCTACGACTCGCTCGAAACGGCATCTCCCCAATCGTCATTGAACGCGATGACATTGCCTTCAACGCGTCTGGATATGCTTGGGGCGGCCTATCAGCTCACTTCGGCAGCGGTGTGCCCGGCCCTATGACCGAGCACTATCGCACTTCCATTGCCAAACATATCGAACTTTATGACGAGTTCGCAGAGACCGCGGCAATCGACTGGCAACTGCAGAAAGTTACGTCCCTCTCCTTAGCCGACGACGAAAACACTGCCGCTGAACTGGCAAAAGATGTTGAATGGATGCGATCCGAAGGCTTTGTCGCCGAGGTCATCGACGGCAACGATGTCTACAGACTCGAACCCGCTATCCGTGAAGGCATAGTCGCTGCATCGGTGGTAAACGCCGGATGGGAACTCGACAGCTACTCCTACACCAAGTCCATCGCAACCGAAGCAGAGCGTCGCGGCACCACTTTCACCGATGGCAACGTGGTTGCAATACATACAAAGAGCGACATACTCACAGGAGTCGCTCTCGCAGACGGATCAACCATCAGCACTCCGATAGCCATCTTGGCAACTGGCCCTTGGACAAGCGAGATCCAAGGAATAACCGCTCTACCCATCAAACCGATCAAAGGCGAAATCCTCAGACTGTCTCGAGCCGGAAACGACCTCCAGAAACGAGTTGGATTCGACGGATTCAATGTTGGCCGCAAACCAGACGGTTCCGTATGGGCAGGAACCTACGAGTGGGACCGAGGGTTCAACCGCAAAGTCACCGAAGAAGGCCGACAACACATCTTCAACGGCATCACTGGCTACATCCCTTCACTCAAAGAGGCGGTAATCACTACCTCAACGGCATGTCTCCGCCCCGTGGCTACCGACGGCCTTCCGATAGTCGGCCCTTCATCCGTCGCCCAAGGCATCTTCTACGCAAACGGCGCCGGCAAAAAGGGCATCCTGCTATCACCCTTGATCGCAGACTGGATTGCAGACCTGATTCACGACGAGATCTCTGCTCCAAAAATCGTCTCGGCAACGCGATTCCTCGATATTTAGCGCGCAGATCCTTCCCCTATTGCCAAATCCACGTCCGTCTGTATTTCCCAGTTGAGTATCAAAATCCCGTTTGCTGGTATATTGGTACAAACTCAAACTGCATATCACCGCCAAACTCCAAGCAATCCCCATGACGCACGAAAAAGAGACTGGATACAAGAGTAGCGACCACGAACGAGCACATGGCTACTTCTCCACAAAATACGGCGATGCGTTCGAAGATTTCATGACTCGAGGCCGCATCCGTAAGTACAAGGCGCCCAAACATCCAGAGATCTTGGACTCAGACGAGCGTCGTGAATTCTTCCGCGAAGGTACATATCCCTACCCGCGCAAGATCAGCCTTGAGAGCTATTACGAGCACAAATTCCCGCTCCAGATCGAACTCGTCAAGATGCAGAACTGGGTGCGGGATACCGGACAACGACTCCTAATCGTCTTCGAGGGCCGAGACGCCGCAGGAAAAGGCGGCACTATCCGGCGATTCATGGAGCATCTCAACCCACGTGGCGCCAAGGTGATCGCGCTCGAAAAACCAACTGAAGAAGAAGCCGGCCAGTGGTACTTCCAACGCTACGTCCGACATCTCCCAACGCGAGGTGAAATCGCTCTCTTCGACCGCTCCTGGTACAACCGAGCAGGCGTAGAAAGAGTGATGGGCTTCTGCACTGATGAGGAGTACCAAGAATTCCTGCGGGTCACGCCGCTCATTGAGCAAATGTGGGCCAGCGCAGGCATCCGGATCATCAAACTCTACTTCTCTGTGAGCCGCACCGAACAGAAACGACGCTTCAAGAGGCGGGAGAAAGACCCGTTGAAACAGTGGAAGCTCAGCCCTGTCGACCTTGCTTCTCGAAACCGGTGGGACGAATACACCGAAGCTAAAGAAGTGATGTTCTACCACACCCACTCCGAACTCGCTCCCTGGTACGTCATCAAATCCGACGACAAGATGCGCGCACGCATCAACGCCATACGACACGTCCTAAACTGCATCCCATACGAAGGCAAAGACCCGAACGTCGTGTACGAATCCGACTCATGGATCATCGCCAAAGCCGACGAAGTATGGGAAATCGCCGACCGCTCAGAGCAAAACATTTCGTCGAACGGCCTGCCCATCGGACGCGAACTAGCCGCGGTCGCCGACTAACCTAACGTCCCGGAACGTGCTCGGGCAACATTCTCCGATCTGACTTTACTGCGCCGTAAAGCCACCGTCAATTACTAGGCACGCCCCCGTAACAAATGACGCCTCGTCCGATGCCAGAAACAGGATTGCACGTGCGATCTCGATAGGCTCCGCGAAACGACCAATCGGGTGCAACGCCACCACTTTTTCGTACATCTCCTGATTCTCCCGTGTCCCACGCGTCATCTCCGTAACCGTGAATGCGGGACAAACCGCGTTCACCCGAACTCCCGACCTCGCCAATCCCACTGCCATATCCCGTGTCGCATTCACCACACCTCCCTTCGAATGGGGATAAGGATTGAATCCGTCCGTTATGAATGCCGGATACCCAACCAACCCTCGAATCGAAGCAATATTCACTATCGAACCATTCCCCTGCTCTTTCATCTGCTCAGATACGCTACGGGCCATCATCACCGTTCCCTTCAGATTCACACCGATCACCAAGTCCCAACGCTCTTCATAGCTGATGTCCGGCATGTTTCTATAGCCCACACCCGCACTGTTGACCAACACATCCAAACTACCGAAACGGTCCACCGTCGAATCAACTGCCTCAACGCAACTGTCTTCATTCAACACATCCAGATGAAACGCTTCCGCCACTCCACCTTCATCATTGATCTGAGACGCAACGCGTTTCGCAGCTTCTATGTTCAAATCCGCAACAACCACCTTCGCGCCCTCCACCGCGAACAGTCTCGCGCTAGCTTCGCCAATACCAGATCCCCCGCCAGTAACGAGTGCGGCTTTGCCGTTCAATCGCCCTAGACCCGTCGCATTCACCGGTTCAGTCCTAGTTGTCATCTAACCCTCTCTGTCCTCTGCTATTGGGCCGTGTAACCGCCGTCAACCGGCAAGCATGATCCCGTCACAAACGACGACTCATCTGATGCCAGATACAACGCCGCATACGCTATCTCAATCGGTTCTCCCAGCCGACCCATCGGATGCAAAGACTCCAACTGCACTCGCATATCTGCATCATCAGTCAATGACTTCGTCAAGTTCGTATACGTGAACCCCGGACACAGCGCATTCACCCGCACCCCTCTGCTCGCAAAAGCAACCCCCATATCACGCGTCATCTGCACCACACCACCCTTTGAATGCGGATACGGATTAAACCCGTCACTCAAACCGGCGGTGTAACCCACTAAACCGATTATCGAAGCCAGATTGACTATCGATCCATACTCTTTCTCAAGCATCACCTCCGTTGCCGCATGTGACATCAACAACGTCCCTTTCAAATTGATGTCTATCACCCAATCCCATTTCGCCTCGAAGTCCCAATCCAACGGCGCCTTCCGAGGTGTCACACCAGCACTGTTCACTAACACATCCACCCCCCCAAACTCCTTGACCACCCTCGACACCAACTCCTCACACTGACCACGCTTCGTCACATCCACCGAACCCGCAGCTGCGTTTCTACTTCGCCCCTTGATCCGATCCGCAACCGCCTGCGCCGAATCAACATCCAAATCCGCGCAAAACACATTGGCACCCTCGGCACTAAACAATTCAGCGCACGCCGCACCGATACCCGATCCGGCGCCCGTTATCAAAGCCGTCCTGCCTTCAAGCCTGCCCATGTTCGCTCCAATCTCAGATTTACGATCAGCGTTAGTAAGTGTAAGTCCATTACTCCTCGAACGATAGAATCTCAATCGCCAACAATGACTACTTCCCGTCGAAGACACCGTTCACGTCCGGTTCAGACCGAAGATACGACTCTTTCTACCCCCCTTCCAACCCAAGACAACGAACCAACACACCAATCTGAACCGACAACCAAACCAGTTGAGGCCTTAGACCTCGAATTCGCGAGTCCTCTACGTCGCTCCTACGCTTTCGCCGTCGACATCGGAATCTTGTTGATGGTGGTGTACGTGGTCGGATCACTTACTCGCAGCAGTGAAGGTGTCTTCGATTTCGGCATTATTCGACCTGGATACATCGACGTCTTCATCTTCCTCGCATACTTCATCATCCCTACCGGCATTTTCGGACGCACCATCGGAAAATGGGTCGCCGGCATATCTGTAGTCGATGAAGAAGGCAATAAACCTGGTGTCGCAATCGCCATCCCCCGCGAAGCCGTCGGACGCTTCGTATCCATAATCACCTTCGGTCTAGGAATGATATGGGTCCTATTCGACGAAAAACGCCAAGGTTGGCATGACAAAATCGCAGGAACCTACGTCGTCGTCATCCCCAACAGCGGCGGCCCAGGCTTCCTCGCCCGAATGTTCACAACCCAAGACGAAGAAAAACCCGACCAAACACGCCAACAACGCGTCGGCAGACCAACTACCCGCCGCCGGAGACGCAACCGACGCCGAAACTAATCTCATCCGAAAGGCCCTGTGAAATGGCAATCTCCAAACTCGCAAGAGAGCAAATGCAGGCATCCTCATGGATCCGTCGCATGTTCGAAGAGGGCATAGAACTCAAAGCTATCCACGGTCCCGAAAACGTCTTTGATCTCTCCTTGGGCAATCCCCTCCTCGAACCGCCGCCCGAATTCAAAAAAGCCCTAGCCGACATTGCCAACGAACCAGACAACGGTCAACATCGCTATATGCCTAACCCGGGCTTCATTGAAACCCGAGCCGCTGTCGCCGACGCCCTGACTCAAGAATCAGGCACCCAATTCGCACCCTCTGACATCATCATGACTGTCGGTGCCGCTGGTGCCATCAACGTCGCGCTCCGCGCCCTGCTGGACCCCGGTGACGAAGTCATCATCATTGCCCCTTACTTCGCCGAATACATCTTCTACGTCCAACACGCCCACGGCGTATACCGAGAAGCCCAATCGACTCCAGATTTCATGCCCGACTTTGAATCCCTCGCATCTCTGATGAACGAGCGAACCCGGGCCATCATCATCAACTCTCCTAACAACCCTTCAGGTGTTATCTACCCCGCAGAAACCATTGCCCAACTCGCCGAACTCATCCAAACTATCGAAGCCAAACACGGAACCGAAATCTACATCATTACCGACGAACCGTACCGAAAACTCATCTACACCGATGCTACATACCCCTTCGTCTTCGAGCATCATCCTCGTACCATCGTCGCAACCTCTCACTCCAAAGACCTCGGCCTAGCCGGTGAACGCATCGGATATCTTGCCGTCAATCCCGGCGATCCCGGAAAAACCGACCTCCTAGACGCCTCTGTCTTCATGCTCCGCACCCTCGGCTTCGTCAATGCACCAGCCATTATGCAACGCGTCGTCGCTAACCTTCAACTTTCCACCGTTGATATTTCCGAATACCGACGCAAGCGAGACATCATCCACTCCGCGCTCGCCGACATCGGATACGATTCAAATCTCCCAGGCGGCGGCTTCTATCTCTTTCCTCAATCCCCAATCCCCGACGATACCGCCTTCGTAGAACTCCTCAAATCTAAACTCGTTCTTGTCGTCCCCGGCATCGGCTTTGGCATGAGCGGATACTTCCGAGCCTCCTACTGCGTACCCGATGAAGTCCTCCACGGCTCTATCGATGGCTTCGCAGAAGCCTTCAAAGAGGCCACAACTGCGAAATAGAATCGACTCCCATGCTTGCAAAGAACCGCATCCGAATCGCCAAACTCCTTGTCGCTGTGTCCTTTGTGGTGTTCGCCTCAACATCCGCTATCGCTTGTGGCGATGACACCGAACCCACGACAACACCCCTTCCCACGGCAACGCCCGGCGCAATGTCGACTACACCGACTCCTACCGTCTACCAAGACGAAGACGACGGCAAAGTCCAAGTCGGGTTCAACCTCGGCCTACAAGACTACCCACAACAAGGCGCTGGTGTCGTCACTCAGCTCGATCGCGGCACACGCATCAAAATCACCGTCCGTCCCGCGCCTGGTGTCATCCAACAGATCAGCATCCGCGAAGGCCTATGCGAAAATGCCGGCGATTTATCAAAATTCAAATGGGTCGAAACCCTAGACCACGCCATCGGGGGAGTCTCCGAAACCGATCTCACCGAACTTCACGTCAGTACAATCCTCGACGGCAACCACGCTATCGCCGTCTCAATCCCTGGCGGCACATTCTCTCAAGTCGCAACCTGTGGAAACCTTCCGGACCTCACCCATCTGGACATCCCGCCTTCCGTCGACGGCTAGACAGCCCGAAAACTAGCTTTCTGCGTTCTCAACGGGCGACCACGCAATCCAACTAGGATGACGGCGGGGCAATTTGCCTCAGTCGTAGATTAGCCTAACGGCTCCTTCAACCCCGAACCCGTAACCACAACAACAACGCGGGACTTGCCCCCGATTACTCCCATCCTCCCCAACTCCTCCAAACCCGCAAACGCCGCCGCCGAAGTCACCTCGCAGAAAATCCCAACCTCCGATGCCAACTGGTCGCGCCACGCCAACATCGCTTCGTCAGAGACCGCAACCCCCTCTCCTCCCGACGCAACCACCGCTTTCGCTGCCTGCCTAGCACGCGGCGGCAAACTCACCGATATTCCCGAAGCAATCGTGGACCTCGCCTCGCGAGCATCCCATTCCTCGCCCCGTATCGCTCGTATCAACGGCTGGACCGCCTTCGACTGCACACAATGCACTCGGGGCCGTTTTCCCTCCGCATAGCCCGCAAAACTCCCTATCAACAACGCACCATTACCCGCTGGCGCAATAATATCTGTCGCCGCAAATCCCGCGTCCCTCACTTCCGTAATCATCGCCTTCACACCCTCCGCGAACCAAGGGCTGAGCGCGTGTGAAAGATACGGTATTCTCTTTGAATCCGCAAACTTCGCCGCTGCATCCGTTGCCGCCTGCCTAGGACCATCGATCAGATGCAGCTCTGCACCGAAAACCCGTATTTGGTCCAACTTCCCTTGAGCCGCGCTCGAAGGAGCAAAGATATGCGCCCGAATCCCGGCACGCGCGGCATACGCAGACATCGAAGCGCCTGCATTACCCGACGAATCCTCCACAAACTCCTCAATACCCTCCTCTTTGGCAGCAGACATCAAAACCGCACTCCCACGGTCCTTAAACGACCCTGTAGGCGAACAAAACTCCAACTTCGCCACCAACTCACCCACACCAAACTCCCTGGCCAACTCATCCAGCCAAACCAACGGAGTGCCTCCCTGCCCCAAATCCACACACAACTCCGTACTTCCCAACGGCAAGCCCTCTACGGCATCTTTTGCATCAAAATACCGGATGTCGTAAATCCCGCCACACCCGCAATACACATTTCTCACCGACGGAACATCTGCAACCTTCGAACACGCTGCACAAACCAACTCGAACCGCGTCGAACGCGCCTCAAGAACCTCCGATAATCCCACGCCTTCCATCAATCCGTGACCGGCTCGACCACTGTCAATCCAACTCCTTCACGCGCCATCCCACGACTAACCGCTACTGCACCACCATCCGAGCGCCAGCAAGACGACGCCGCCAGCGACCCGTCATCGCCAAACTCGATGATGTTCATTCCACCAGCCACGTTACTCACCATCTCTACCTCGTGGCCCATGCTCCGCAACGAGTCCTCAACTGTAGTCCCGAGTTCCTTCTCCAACTCCACTGCCTGCCCCTGTGTGAACATTCGAGGCGCCTCAATCGCCTCCTGCGGAGTCATGCCATGATCTGCGATATTCACAATCGCCTGCGCCACCGAAGGCCAAATCCGCAATCCTCCGGGCAATCCCAGCGCGAACGCGGGTCGATCGCCACGATACGCAATCACCGGCGCCATACTGCTCGCCACTCGTTTCATGGGCTCAACCGAATTGGCTAGGTTCGGATGCGGATCGAAATTCGCCATTGTATTGTCCAGCAACACTCCAGTTCCTGGTACAACCACCTTCGATCCAAATATGTGATTCACTGTCTGCGTCGCCGAAACGATATTCCCTTCCCGATCCGCAGTGGTCATATGCGACGTGCTGTCCGACTCCGCCAACGCGGGCGTCGCCAACTCTGGCAACACCGTATTCGGCAATATCTGACTCAACAACTCCCGAGCGTGAAATTCCGACATCAAGCGGTCAAACGGTATTTCGTAAAACACTGGATCCGAAAGATATCGATTCCGGTCCGCAAATACCAACTGCATCGCCTCCGCCATCAAGTGGATCGTCGCACTCCGACCAAAACCCATTCCGCGAACATCCCGCAACGCTAAAACGTTCAAGAATTCCATCAGATGCAACCCGCCTGCTGATGCCGGAGGCGGACCCGTGATCGTGAAGCCACGATATACACCCGTCACCGGATCACTTCGCCGAAGCTGGTAGTTCCGCAGATCACCCATCGTCAATATGCCGCCCTGCGACTGCAAATAACGCACTATCTCTTGCCCCAATTCCCCGTCATACAGATAATCCGACCCTTCAATCGCTATCCGCTTCAACGTGCTCGCAAGATCACGCTGCACAACCAAATCCCCCGCATTCGGCACTCGTCCACCAGGCATGAAAATGCTGCTTGTGGCGCTGAAACGCTGCAACAAATCCTGCGTATCCGTCACAAACTTGCAGTGATGCGCCGTCGCTCTGAAACCATGCTCCGCGTACCTGATCGCCGGCTGCATCACCTCCGCCAACGATAGCCCCCCATACTCCGCCTGCACCTCGCACCAAGCCTTAAGCGCCCCAGGGACTCCCGACGCCAACACTCCAGTCTGATTAAGGTCGCCTCGTGCACGCATGTAGTTCGGCCACTCGTCGGACAACGGAGTAAACATATCCATGGTTGCCGCCATCGGAGCTTGCGAGTAGTTGTCGATAACAAACCGTTCGCCGTTCGCCAAGCGGATGTTCATGAAACCAGCGCCGTAGATCCCCATCTTCATCGGTTCTACGACCGATAGCGCGAAAAGCGTAGCAACCGCAGCGTCTATCGAATTTCCTCCCGCCGTCAAAATCTCAGCTCCAGCCGCCGAACCCAACGCATGAGTCGAGCCCACAACACCGTCGTACCCCACTGCGGGACGATTCGACGGACTGAACGTAACAGCCGAATTCTCTCGCCATCGCTGAGACGTCAACGCACCTGCTGGCATATGAATCTAACCACCTTGTCGCTTCTCAAGCATCACCGCAATTTTAGAACCCACTCACGTTAGGGTCAGGTTTCAAACCTGCTCTGCGATGTTCACAGAGGATGCCCAGGGAGGAGAACCAGCCCAATACCAACACCTCCACCAACAACGCCCCCATCATTCAAATCATCGAAATCACAGTTCGAATCACCACGTTCACAATCTCAAGCGATAATGTACTTAACCCAACAACCATTCCCTTAACCTGAAACACACTTCCAACGGTTCAGTAAAGGAGCGAACATGCCGATTATCACCGTCGAAGGCAGAGTTGGTGCTGGTGCACCTGACCTCGGAAGACACGTCGCACGCGAGCTTGAGATCGACTTCGTCGACCGCCTCATCCTCGCTCAGATCGCGCGACGCGTCAACGCCACGATGCGCGCCCTAGTCGACCAAGAGCGCCGCGTGCCTTCGTTGGTTAATCGCTTAGCACTCCGCGTTCAACGCGTCCTCGAACGCTCCGCCGTTGCTGGCATGGGCGGAGATCCGTACTTCGGTCCCGGCGTTGAAGACCTTATTTCGCGCCAATATAGCGAATACGAAGAGGAACCGCACACCACCGCCGAAGAGGTCGACGATGACCGCTTCATTGCAACAACTCGCGAAGTCATCGAAGACGTCGCAGAACAGGGAAACATCGTCATCCTATCCCGTGGCGGTGCCGCTATCCTCAGAGATCGCACCGACGTCCTGCGCGTCGGTGTCGTCGGCCGAATGGATGACCGCGCTGCGAGAGTCGCGGAACGTGAGAGCATCTCGATGGACGAAGCCCGCGACTTCATCGCTCACTCCGACGCCGCACAACACCGCTACTTCGAAAAAGCATTCGGAACCAGCCCCATAGATCCCTTCCTGTACCACTTCATGTTCAACACCTCCGACGTCACCATCGAATACGCAGCGCGAGCAACCGCAATCGCCGCCAATTCGCTAGATGACGACGGCGTGCTTTAACCACCGCCCCCTTTCACTTCGTGAAGGGGAAGCGATGTTCGCAGGGGATGTCCGGGGCTAATGGGCCGTCTCAAAACTGGCCATCGTCTAGAATCAACACAAACAACTAACCCATCGCAGAACGCCACATCCCATGCCACCACGCAACCGAAATCGACGACGAAGCGGACGGCGCCCCAACGTATTCGTCCAGACAGAACAACCTTCAGGACGCGCCCAACCCGCAGAGCAAGACGCGTCAGATGCCACTCCGTCTATAGCCGCCGCACTATCGCCGGCCATATCCGCATCAGAGGCGCCCCAACAAACAGCTCGAGCGCCACGCCGCACTCAACGAACCCGATCCGAAGTCTATGCCCGCACTTTCCCCCGTGAAATCCGCAAAATGGGCATCCTGGCAGCAGGTATCATAGTCGCCCTCACTGTCTTCACATTAGTTCTGTAGAGCACTCAACCGCGCCAAAAGACGCGCACCCAAAGACAGTCTCTCTAGCCAACAGCGCGCTCCTCGTCGCGCCAAGGCATTGGTTCCCAGCCAGACTACGCCCGTCCCCTTCGCTAAACGCAAGGGACACCGCATCGGGGCGACCCTCGTAATTGAACGCGCTTAACCCCGATCATTCCCATCATGGTTCAAATCCCCTCAACCCCGTACAATCAAAATCAACTTACAGCCTCCATGCCCTCCCCCACTCCTACAGAATCCCCCTCTCACGCCGAACTCTTCGCTGATCGCCTCGCCGCCGTACCCCGTGAGCCCGGCGTCTACACCATGCGAGACAAAAACGGACAGATCCTCTACGTCGGAAAATCCGTCAGTCTACGAAATCGGCTCCGTTCCTACTTCTCCAACGAAACCAGACTTACCGGCAAGACCAAGCGTCTGGTCAAACTCATTCACGACTTCGACTACATCGTCGCCGAATCGGAGCGCGAAGCCCTTCTCCTCGAGAATTCGCTCATCAAACAGCACAAACCACGCTTCAACGCCCGTCTCAAAGACGACAAGACCTACCCCTACATCAAAGTCGATCTCGAAGACGACTTCCCCCGCGTCTACTTCACCCGACGACACTCAAAACGCGATGGCGCACGATACTTCGGACCCTACGCCTCGGCATACTCCGTCAGGACCACCCTCGATCTGCTCAAAAAGCTCTTCCCATACCGCTCCTGCACAATGAAGATCACGGGCGAAGAAGAGCGTCCCTGCCTCGAATATCACATCAAGCGCTGCGTCGCCCCCTGCACAGGCTACGCCGACAAAGCCGAATACGGCAAAGTCATCGACCAAGTCATCTCATTCCTCCAAGGCGACACCGACAAAGTAGTCGTCGAACTACAAGAAGCGATGACCGAAGCTGCGGAAAACCTCGAGTTCGAGCGTGCCGCCGCTCTCCGCGATCGTCTCAACGCCATGCGCATCGTCTACGAAGACCAGAAGGTTGTTGGCATCACTCAAGAGGACATGGACGTGATCGCCTGCGAGAAAGGCAGTGACGAAGCATGGATTGATGTCTTCTTCATTCGACGGGGCAGCATGGTCGGACGCGACAACTTCATCATGACGGGCACGTTCGACGATCCAGATTCACACATCATCGGTAAATTCATCGAACAGTTCTACATCGACTCCAATCCCCACATGCCTCGTCGTATCTTGACTCAAACTGAGGTTGAAGACACCGGAGTCCTCGAAGAACTCCTAACCGAGCGACGCGGTGCAAGGATGGAGATCAACATCCCCAAACGAGGTCCCAAGCGGAAACTCGTCGACATGGCCCGGGAAAACGCTGTTCAGGGTCTCTCTCAGCTCAAACTTAAGTGGCAGTCCAACTCCGATCTCATGGCACGTGCCCTCGAGGATCTTCAAGAGGCCCTCAGTTTACCTGCGCCGCCTCACCGCATCGAGTGCTACGACATCTCCCACATCCAAGGCACCTCCTCTGTTGCCGCAATGTCCGTCTTTGAAAACGGTTCGCCTGCAACTTCGCAATACCGAAGATTCAAGATCAACACCGTCGAAGGAAACGACGACTTCGCATCCATGCGAGAGGTACTTACCCGGCGCTTCAAACGCCTGAACACTGCCCAAGAAAAGCGATCTAACGGTGAAAAGCCCGAACGTGAAGCAGACTCCTTTGGCATCACTCCCGATCTAGTCCTTATCGATGGGGGTAAAGGGCAGTTGTCTGCAGCCCTAGCAACTATGCTTCATCTCGGCGTTGCTGATATCCCACTGGCATCCATCGCCAAAAAAGAAGAGGAGATCTTCGTTCCAGATAGTTCAGAACCCATCATTCTGCCCCGCAATGCACCTTCTCTCTTCGTTCTTCAACAGGTTCGAGATGAAGCGCACCGGTTCGCTATCACTTATCACCGCAAAACTAGAGGCCGTACATCGCTGAAATCTGCTTTGGATCTCGTTCCCGGTATCGGTCCGTCCCGCAAACGGGCTCTGATGCGACGATTCGGCTCTGTCAAAGCCATCCGTGAAGCTTCTGAACTGGAACTGGCCTCTACCCCTGGTATGACTCAACGCTTGGCAGCGAAGGTCAAGGATTACCTCTGATCCCGGTTAATGCCCCCTGATTTGGTCTTTTCGCGCCTCTAAGACCCCGATCAGAACGTCCAGATTCTCACTTGATTCTCTTAATCTCAGAGTTCCGTCATCGTATTTGAACTCTATCCAGCCCTTCGGTAGCGTCATATCCTGGTTGGTTTCGGAGGTTGCGAGATTGTGGTCTTTGCTTGTCCATTCCTCATCGAAATTCGCATCGAAAACTCCTTGAATCCCGCCGTAGATCCGCTCGACCATAGCTACACGACGTGCAACGTCCTCTATCTCTGCTCCTGTAATCTCTTGCATCATCACCGATAGAACCCGTTGGTCGAGGCTTGTATCCCCGATTCGGTCGTTCAACTCGTTGAATAAGGGCACAGATCGTGCCAATTTGCGCGTTAAGGCTGATTCTTCGATGGGATTTGGTGATGAAACCAAGCGTTCTGCATCTCTGGTTAGCCTGATTACGCTTCTTCCGGTGGCTAGTCCCCACATTCTGAGTGCGCCGATTCGGGCGCCGTAGGCCCCTCCGATAGGGGACATGTCCAAAATCATGGCCAAGCCGTCTCTACGGACCTCTCCGCCTAATTCGAGGTGTATCCGTCGGGCCAATTCGATGGAATCTAGGAGTCCGACTTCGGGAAATTCGAAATCGCCTAATTTAGCCATATCTTGCTGTTTCTGCCGCTAATTGCTTCTCGAAACAGCATAACACGGCATGATTTGGGGCTCTAGCCTCGTTTTTGCCGCGCAATCGGCAATTTTGCGGCAATTGTTGTTTTCGCGGGGTATCGTCGCAATTTCACGGGATCGAAAGCCGACTCTCGGGCCATGAATCAGGTAGGTCTCGACCCGACTGGCTGCCTCTCCTTGGACGTTCCGGGATCTGGTGGCGGACTGACTGAGTGGTGTCGAAAACGTGCGTACTCCGCTGCCCTGTGCGCGTGGATTCCGGCCTCCACTGGAATGACAGTGAGTTTCACCGCAGTGACAGCGGTTGCGCGTGTGAGCCGATCTCGGACAATGTGGTTGAGTGTTGATCTGAGAGGCAGAATCTGGGATGGGTCGCTGCCCTGTCCTTGTGGATTCCAGATTTCGCGGGGATGGCGTGCGGGTGGGTTTGAAATCTGTATCTACATCGGGATGATGACGGGAATGCAGAATTTATTCTTATGTTTGTTATAAAACTCTCATATTTTGACATGTCAAGATAGCAACTGCTTTGTGAGATTACGCCTGAACAGGAGCTAATCAAGTTTATGCCCGAACTTGAACGCAAAAATTTGGCGGGACTACATGTAGTCCCGCCGTGAAAAAGATTCGTATGTTCAGAAACTCTAGTTTTGGTCGTCTCCGCCGCTGGCGACGCCCATCATGTTGCCGATACCTCCCATCAACTGCGTCATTTCCATGGGAAGGACGAATTTGGTGGCGGGGCCTGCGGCCATCTCTTTGAGGGCGTCCATGTACTGGAGAGTCATGGTGTTGCCTCCAACGCCGTGAGCGGTGTCTTGTATGCGTTGGAGGGCGTCTGCGTAGCCGGAGGCTCTGAGGACGGCTGCTTGTTGGTCGCCCTCGGCTTTGAGGATCTCGGCCTGTTTGGCACCTTCGGCTTTGAGGATCTCGGACTGCTTCTGCCCTTCCGCGACGGTGATGGCTGCTTCGCGTTCACCGTCGGCTTCGAGGACCATTGATCGGCGCATACGTTCTGCAGACATTTGGCGCGTCATTGCGGCCTGGATGTCGGTGGGCGGTTCAATTTCTCGGATTTCGACGTTGGTGACTTTGATGCCCCAGCGTCCGGTCTCTTGGTCGAGACGAGTTCGGATGAGTTCGTTGATGCGCTCTCTTTGGGAGAGGACTTCGTCTAGGCTGATGTCGCCCACTACGGCTCGGAGCGTGGTGGTTGCTAGACCGACTACGGCTGATGTGTAGTGTTCGACTTCGAGGACGGCTAGATGGGACTGGTTGATATCTACCCTCATGTAGACGAGGAAGTCGATATCAATCGGAGCGTTGTCTTTGGTGATGTTGGTCTGGCGAGGGATTTCGAGGACCGCGGTCCGGGTGTCGACCTTTTGGATCTGGTGGACGATGGGGATGGAAAAGACGATTCCCGGTCCTTTCATACCCTCGAACTTGCCGAGACGAAACCGTGCTACACGTTCGTAGTCACGGATAAAGTTGATGATTCCCATATTGGTCTCCTTTTGACGACCATTCCGTCAGTTGCAATTCGAAAGGTCGTTATTGCTTGTGGCTGATGTTACCTTGGGTTGGTTTAACTCGGTTGATGATCGGTGTTGGAGGCATCTTCCGTATCAGGTTCGACGATCAGAGTTATGCCATCGATTTTGGTGATTTTTACGCTCTGCCCTACTTCGATGTTGGAACGATTAGGTGTGTGGGCTGTCCAGTGCTCCCCTGCTGCGTAGACTTCGCCTTCGGGGTCTAAGGCTTTAGTGACGAGGACTGAGGTGCCGATGAGGGTGTCAGAGGTGCCTGCGGGGATGTATGACTCTGGTTTCGATACTCTGCGGAGCTCGTAGATCATCCAGATTACGAAGGCTAGGAGGACGGCACCGACACCTCCTAGGAGCCAACGGCTTACTTGGATTTGACCGCCGGGGAGTTCTGGTGCGTCGATCGATGGGAACGGGAAGAGAAAGATTCCGCCTAGGACGAGAGCGATTACTCCGGCGATGCCGAAGAATCCGAATCCTGGAGTGACGAAGATTTCGGCGGCCAAGAGGGCTAGAGCGACGGCGATTAGGATGACTCCGGCCCATTGGAATGGGAGTTGGCCAATACCGGCGAATCCTAGGACGAGGAGGACGACGCCGATGGTGCCGGGGATGAAGGTTCCGAAGTTCCAGAGTTCAACGATGAGTCCGAGTCCGCCTAGCGAGATGAATAGGAAAGCGAGGTTGGGGTTGGCGAGGGCGCTGAGGAAGCGGTCCCAGATGGTGTATTCGCTTTCGACGATGCGGGAACTGGTGAGGTTTTCGAGGACGATTTCGCCTGCTGCGGTTTCTACGGTTCGTCCTTCGGCCCAGTGGAGCAGTTCGTCGAGGTCGGCGGCTAGAACGTCGGCGATGCCGATTTCGACGGCTTCTTCGGCGGAGTATGCTTTGGCTTCGAAGACGGTTGCTTCAAGGGCTTCGACGTTGCGGTTTCGTTTTTCGGCGATGCCTCTGATGAGTGCTGCTGCGTCTTCGTTGGCTTTGACTTGTAGGGTCTCGCCGAGGTCTTCGCCCTGCCCTCCGACGACGGCTGCTGCGCCGATCTCGGTGACTGGTGCCATTGCGAGGATGTTTGCGGCGGCACTGATGAAGGTTCCGGCGCTGGCGGCGCGAGCGCCCGATGGTGCGACGTAGACGGCGGTTGGGACCCTTGATTCAAGGATGGCATTGACCATCTTGCGGGTGCTGTCGAGGAGTCCGCCGGGGGTGTCGAGCTGGATAACTACGAGGGCGTATTGGCCTTGGGCCTGATCGAGGTTGTTGATGAGGTAGCGCTGGGAAACGGGGTCGATGGCGCGGTCGAGTTGGATTAGGTAGGTGCCGCGGGGGGTGTTTGTTTGGGCAGAGGTGGTTTGATCGAGGATTGTTAGGGTGTGGAGGCCTACGAGGAGGAGGGTTATGTAGATTGCTAGGCGGAGGTGTCGCCAAGATAAGGAAGGTTTGATGCGGTTGATGCGTGGTGATGGTTTGCCGTACCCCACCCATTTGTCCACCCCGATCCCCCTCACCCTGGCCCTCTCCCCCGATGGGGAGAGGGGACCCCGCTCCACCCCATATGCTTCAGCACGTGCGGTATTGTGGCGATCTGTTGGCGATGTGGTCATTTTTGTTTGGAGGTGTGCCACCTCGGGGGCATCCCCCGCTCTCGCTTTGCTTGCGCGCCCCCTTCGCTTCGCGAAAGGGGCGTATCGGTTTAGTCGCTGCCGGCGGCTCCTACGGTTCCTGCCCATGCTCCTACGGCCATCATTCCGCCGTCTACGTTTACATACGATCCGGTCATGAATGAGGCTTTGTCGGAGGCTAGGAAGAGCATTACGTTGGCGATGTCTTCGGGTTCTCCGATGCGGCCCAAAGGGTGAGTCTTGGCGGAGTCGATTAGGCCCTGTTCGATGTCATCGCCGGTGCCTTCGAGGGCTTTCCAGACCATTGGTGTGTTGATAGTTCCGGGGTTTACGGAGAGGACTCGGATATTGTCTTTGGCGAAGTCGATGGACATTTGGCGAGTCAATGAGAGGTCGCCGCCTTTGCTGGCAGCATATGCGGATACGAAGGGCATGGATGCGAGGCCCTGGACGCTGGCGACTGAGATGATGACGCCTCCGCCACGTTCTCGCATTGAGGGGACGGCGTATTTGGCCATGAGGAAGCGGCTTCGGAGGTTTATGTTGATGATGTCTTCCCAGGCTTCTTCTGGGAGGTCAACGGCGTCGACGTAGGAGGATGGGGGTTGGATGCCGACGTTGTTGATGATGATGTCGACGCCACCATAGGCATCGATTGCGGCGTCGACGGTGTCTCGGCATCCCTCGATGGTTCCGGCGTCGGCGGAGATGTATTGGGCAGTTGCGCCCTGCCCTGTCAGTTCGGCGGCTAGGGATTCGCCTGCTTCGTCGTCGATGTCCATGATGGTTACGGAAGCGCCTGCAGCAGCGAAGGCTTTTGAGCATCCGCCTCCGATGCCTAGCGCTCCGCCGGTGACGATTACGGATTTGCCGTCGAACTGGGTCATTGTTTGGTCTCCGATGTTGGGGGTTTTACTGGGATAGATTATCGGTGAGGATGGGGTTGTTTTGTCTGAATTGGGATTCTTGGGATTTTTGGCGGGTTCTTGGGATTTGGTTGTTTGGGGTACCCCCACCCCTTTGTCCCCCCGGTCACCCTCACCCTGACCCTCTCCCGCCGAGCGGGAGAGGGGAGTCTCCTTCTTCCCCTGCCTAGGGCATCCCCCTCGCTTCGCATCGCGCATCCTTACGGTAAAGCGAAGGGCCACCCTGCCACGCGCCACCCTTGGGTTCCTGCTTTCGCAGGAATGACGTATGAATTCAGGAGTGACGTGTTGCATTGTATGTCACTTGTGTGCTATGATGGTTGTTTAGAGTTGGTTTTGGAGGTGTTGTTTTGATGAAGAAGAGGGAGGGTCCGGCGGAGCGGTTGTTGGAGAGTGATCGGGTTGTTGGGAGGATGGCTCCGGTTTGGTTTGTGACTAGGGTTTTGGGTGTGAAGCCTTGGGCGAAGCAGGGGGAGATTCTGAATGCGGTGCGGGACCATGATTATGTTGCGGTGCGTTCCTGCAATGGTTCGGGCAAGACTTTTACGGGTGCGTTGGCGGCGATCTGGTGGTTGATGGTGCATGATGAGGCGGTGGTGATTACTACTGCACCGACGGAGCGGCAAGTGAAAGAGGTGCTTTGGCGGGAGATCAGAGGTCTGCACAGGAAAGCGCGGCATATTGTGAGGGGGAAGATGAGTTTGACGCGTCTGGAACTATCGGACAAACGTTTCGCGTTCGGATTTACGACGAACATAGAGGACCGGTTCCAAGGGTTTCACAGCGAGAACATCTTGGCGATCGTGGATGAGGCGTCGGGAGTGAGGGATTACATCTTCGATGCGATATTCGGTTGTCTGACGTCGTCAAACTCGAAGATGCTGATGCTGGGCAACCCGATGAAGCTTTGGGGAACGTTCTACGACGCGTTTCACAAGGACCGGGAGGTCTGGAAGAGGATCCATATCTCGGCGTTCGACACGCCGGCGTTTGAGAAGCTGGATTCGGAGTCGGTGCTTGGGGAATCGGTTGATTTGCTGAAGGCTAAGGGTGAGTTGTCGGAGATCGAGGCTGGTCCTGGGGGCATAACTACGCCCTACTGGGCACAACGGATGGCGAAGACACGTGGTTTGGAGTCACCGGCGTATCGGGTGCGGGTGTTGGGGGAGTTTCCGGTCGGTGGTGTTGAGGCGATTAAGGAGGATGATGAGGTGGAGCTTCCGGCTTGGCTTCTCGACGATTTCTGGGAAGACTGATGGGGATGTGTCGGGATTTCTTAGTGGTTTGCAGATGGCGGTTTTGGTTGTTCGGGGTTTCCCGTCTCGGCGGGCATACCCCGCTCGCTGAGCTCGCGCCAAAGGGTGTACGATTGGGGCTGAGAAACAGTCGTTACGTTAGTAGGCTGCAACTCAGGCTGGAGGTATGCGCGACGTAGCTGTATGTCTTTGAGTGGCCTAGCTACGCCGCCGATTACGCTTGTCAGGCGACCTCCGGCCACCCATCATCTAATCGGCACGGAATTCACACCCTACTTCTCCCGTCTCGTCAGGCATAGCCTGCGCACTCGCTTAGGCGGGCAGATTTGAAACCTGCCCTACAATCTCGTCATTCCGCTGTGCGAAAGGGGCTTGTTTGGGGTGTATCATGCAATGAATCGTTAAGATGTGGGGTCGGGCCGTTGGGTTCGCCCTGGGCGTTGACGCTGGTTGGCCTCTCAAACTCGTATATCTCATTCCCGGACCGAGCGTGTGAAGCCTTGGTCTTCATTCAAGCATTACGACTTTTCGGTGCTTTGGGCGGCGCAGGTGACGATGACGATGGCGATGACGTTGCGGTTGTTGTCGACGAGTCAGTGGATTTTCGATGTGACGGGATCGGCGGCGCAGCTGGGGATCTTGGGTGCGGTGCAGCTTTTGCAGATGCCGGTTGTGATCTACGGCGGTGCGCTTGCGGATGTGATGAACCGGAAAGTGTTGATGTCGCTGACGCAGTGCGTGTCTTTCGGTTCTTTGGCGACGTTGACGATCCTGGCGTATGCGGATGTTTTGGCACCGTGGCATATCTGGGTGGTGACGGGATTGACCGGGATGGTGAATATGTTGGGGAGTTCGGCGCGTCCGGCGATGCTGCCGAGGGTTGTGCCACGTTCGCATTTGACGAATGCGGTGACGATATCGACGTCGACGATGCAGGTGGCGGCGATTACGGTGCCGTTTATCTTTGCGCCGCTGTATCTTGCTTGGGGGATCGCCCCTACCCTGCTGGTGACGACTGGCATAGCTGGGTTGAGCGTGATTTCGCCGCTATTGATCAGGGCGTCGGGAGCGCCGGAGCAAGGCAGCGGAGGCGGTGTGAAGTGGAAGACGATCGTTGAAGGGTTCCATTTTGTGCGGACGCACCCGATACTGCCGGGTCTGTATCTGCTCGATATCGGGGTGACGATCGTGAGTTTCTACCGGATGCTGTTCCCGTTCTTCTCGCACGAGCTTTACGGCATGGGAGCGCAAGGGACGGCGTTGCTGACGTCGGCGAATGCTTTGGGAGGTGTGTGTGGGAGTATGGTGGTGTTTATCACGGAGAGATGGCGTAGGAAGGGGATGATTGTGCTTGTGGCGACGTTGATCTATGCGTTGTTGTTGTTTGTCTGGGGATTCAACCGTGTCGATTTGGTGGATAATCCGTTCGTGACATTGGCGTTGGGCGGTTTTTCGTGGACGTTGAACTACATCTTTGCGATTGGGTTGGTGATCGTGGCGTTGCTGGGAGGGACGGATGCTGTGGGTATGACGATGCGGCAAGCGTTGGTGCAGTTGACCGCGCCTGACAATATGCTTGGTCGTGCGAGCAGCGCGCACTCGTTCTCGGCGATGGGGGCGAACCATCTCGGTCAGATGGAGGTGTCGTTTGTGGGCGGGATTATCGGTGCGGGGAATGTGATGGTTTTGGGTGGATTTATCTCGTTGATCGTATTAGTTGCGATCTGGCGGTTGGTGCCAGGGATACGGAATTATCGGTATCGGCCGCGGCGGAGTGGGGTGGATTGATGGAATTGAAGATTGTTTTCGCCGATGACGAAAACGGGTGGATAACGGCATATTGTCCAGACCTTCCGGGTTGCGTTTCGCAAGGCAAGGGTATTGCTGAGGCGCGGGCCAACATCAAGGAAGCTATTGAAGTTTTTCTTGAAGTGATGGCTGAAGACATGATCGCCGAAAATCGCAAAAAGGCTCGCGATTCAAACGTCGAGAATTCTAGCGCTATGATCGAAGATTCAGTCGGAGTGCGCTATTTGCTGGTCGCGCCGGAATGATATGTTGCGGATACCAGTCGAATCTGGAATCAGCGCATACCAATGAAGATAGAAACTGGAGAGTTCGTGTGTCCAAAACTGAACATTCTGAACCTGAGCCGACAGGTGATGGAAAGAACTTGGACGAACGCGATGCACATGAGATAGATCCTGTCCCGCAGCGCCGCGACAGTGGATGGACAACCGTTGTCAGTTACCTCGTGACCGTCCTTCAATGGCTGTGGGTAGGCACTCGATGGACTTCGATCATGGCCATGGATATCAGCCTATGGCTGATCCTCAGTGTTACCGAAAATACCCGCAGTGTCAGACCCACGATTAGAGTGACCTTCTCCAAGGAAGAGAGGGCCGCGATAGCACGCAGTCAAAAATACCGTTGCATGTATTGCGGTGTCAGACTGAGAACAGACAACCTGCAAATCGACCACATGTACCCTGTGTCCAGAGGTGGATCCAACGACGATGACAACTTGCAAGCTTTATGCCGTCGTTGCAACATCCGCAAGGGTAACCACACCGACGAAGAATTCAGAGAACGATACTACGAGTTGGTTGGAGATTACATGGAACCACCCGCAAGCACCATCCCGCAACGGTATTTCGACGAAATAATGCGTTCGACCGATGCACATGAGGGAGTCCAAGAAGCCAACCGAAACCGATATCTGACACCTGGTCAGAGAGTGATGAGAGCACTTCCAATTGCAATCGGATTTTGGGCTGTAGTTTTCACCGTAGCAAGCGCATATTGGTTCAGTTCATTCGTCGCTCAAACGCTGTTGATTGGCATCATTTTCGGTGCCGCGTATGCCGCTGGATTGTGGCTTAGAGCACGAAACACGGGGATTTTCGACGAATGACCAAAACCGCAAGGGTGCTGCCGCCCATCAGCGAAAGGGCATTCATTGCATCCGGCGACTATTTGTTTTGGTGCGGCACCATTTTTAGGATGGGGCCGTTGAAGCGGAGGATGTAGATTTCGCCGTTTAGGTCTGTGCCGAAGGATGTTATGCCGGGTTCGTCGTATTGGGTGTTTTCAGGGGCGATTGGTTTTAGGGCTGTGCTACCCGCGGTCCAGTTGGTGGCGTCCATGATTCGGATTTCGCCTTTGCAGTGGTCGGAGTATAGGAAGGCGTTGTTGAGTGATGGGATTGCGGAGCCTCGGTATACGGGGCCGGCAATTACGGAGCAGTGGCCGGAGCGTGGCGGGTAGTCTTCGATTGGGAGGGCCATGCCGGTCTGGTTGCAGTCACGGCGTGGGCGGAAACATGCGGTGCCTTCCATGGTGCTCCATCCGAAGTTTGTACCGCCGTCTGTGAGGGTGTTGACGACGTTGATTTCGTCTCGGTAGCTCTGCCCTACATCTCCGATCCATAGAAGGTCGGTTTCGGGGTCGAAGGTCATGCGCCAAGGGTTTCGGAGGCCGTAGGCCCAGATCTCGTCGGGGATGTCTGGGTCGTCTAGGAAGGGGTTGTCTGGAGGGATACGGTATGGTTCTTCGTCGGAGGATTGGGAGATGTCTAGGCGGATGATGGTGCCGTAGACGTTTGAGAGGTCTTGGCCGTTGCTCTGGGGGTCGCCGAGAGATCCACCGTCGCCTAGTCCGAGGTATAGGTATCCGTTGTTGTCGAAGAGGATTTTGCCGCCGTTGTGGTTTCCGTAGGGTTGGATGAGTTCGTATACGTGGTGCTCGCTGGTCCAGTCTGCGATGTATTCGTCGACTGTGAACCATGAGAGGCGGGTGCGTCGGATGCCGCCTTGGACGGAGTAGTACATCCAGATTCGGCCGTTTTCCTCGAATTTGGGGTCTAGTGCTAGGGATAGCAGGCCCTCTTCGTTGGAGTTTCGGCTGACGCGTTCGCGGATGGAGAAGGTTAGGATGGGGTCACGTCGTGCATCGAAGAATACGCGGTGGACTTGTCCGATCTGTTCGGCGACGAGGGCTGACTCGCCGTCTGGGAGGAATGCGATGTCGATGGGGCGTTCCCAGACGTGTCCTCCGAAGGCTTCGACGAATTGGAAGTCGTAGCGGTCGAAGGTTCTGGCTGGAGTTGGCGGGAGAGCGGCGGTTGGTGGGGGTGAGACTCTTGCGGCGGCGTCGGATGTGGGTGTGATGGTTAGTGCTGCAGGTTCGTTGGTGCAGCTGGTGAGGATTGCTAGGCAAAGGATAGCGAGGAAGAGAGCGGTTAGAGATGGGTACCGCGCATGGCCGGGCACCCCCTGCGACCTTTCTCCACCTTGCGGCGGGCCTCCCCCTGCCCCCTCCTTCAGTAGGGGGTAAGAAGTGGTCCCTACCACTGAACGTACATTGGCATCACGACGTGTGTGAAGCCTGGGTGGCTTGAGAGGCGGAATACCGCTGGGCTGGATGGGGTTGTGATGGCTAGGATGAGTTTTTCGGGGCCTGCTGCGCCGTCGTCGGTTTCGACGGGGTTGGATGTGCCGCCTTGCGCGTTGCTGACGAGGTCGGATAGGAAGCGGACGTTGAATGCGATCTTGCCGTCTTCGCCTTCGATGTCGACGTCGAGGCTGCCTTCGCTATTTCCGAGGTCTTCGGCGTTGGAGGATACGGTTAGGCGTCCTTGTCCGTCGGTGTTTTGTGCGACCATGCGGACGATTGCGCTGCCTTCGCGTGCGATGACCTGCATTGAACGTGCGACTTGCTCGGCGCTCTCCAAGGGGATGGACATGGTTGTGTCGGCGTTTTGGGGGACGAGGCTCTTGTAGTCGGGGTATGTCCCGGCTATGAGCTGGGTGATCATTTCGACTTCGTCGCCGATGCGGAACATAGCTTCTCCGCCGCTTTCGGAGACCATGATTTCGACGGTTGCGACGGTGCCGGCCATAAGGGAGCCCAGTTCTCGGAGGGCTCGGGCAGGAATGAGGGCATCGAAGGGTTCTTCGGGAGCTTCCATGAGTTGTGCGGTCTCTATGGAGAGGCGGAATCCGTCGGCGGCGGCGAAGGTTGCTTTGTCGCCCGCGACTTCCATCTTGACGCCGGTTAGAACGGGGCGTGCGTCGTCGGTGGCGGCAGAGAATACTACTCGCTCGAGGGCGTTTCGGAGGATGCCGGAGTCGACGCGTACGCGGTGTTTAGGAGAGACTTCGGGGAAAGGTGGGAAATCGTCTTTAGGTGCGCCTCGTAGGTCGGTGTCGATGGTGAGGGGATTTCCGCTGCGTTCGGTGGTTGTGGTGATTTTTGCGCCGTATGGTTCGTCGGTGACTTCGATCTCGACGCGTCCCATGTTGAAGCTGCTGATGGTGTCGAGGAGAGGGCGGGCGGGGAGGGTTATGGCTCCGGTCTGTTCGATTTGTGCACTGACCCAAGTGGTGATCGAGAGTTCGAGGTCGGTTGCGGCTAGTTTCAGCCTAGCGTCTTCGGTTTCGATGAGGATGTTTTGGGTGATGGGTAGAGTGGCCCTGGAAGGGACGGCGCGTCGAACGACACGCAGGCCACGAGCTAGATTGTCCTGTATGGAAGTGATCTTCATGCGGCGTACCTTGTGAGGGTTAGTGTTGCGCTAATGGATCTGCTTAGGATTGCAGATTCTAGAATCGCGATTGTGAGGCCGTTTAGACGCCTTTACGCGATCCTCCGTTTCTTCGGTGTAATGATATAGCGAAGGCGAGTTTGCTCCTAGTTGGTTGTCAGTTCAAAGCGGAACGTAGTTAGATGGTCGAAGAATCGAGCGAAATTTCCCAATCTGAGGGTGTTGTGGATTCCGGCCTGCGCCGGAGTGACGGTGCTGTTGCGGATATGGGATTCGCTACTTTGGACTTGGACCGGGAGCGACGGACGGGGTTTCCGGAGGTGGTTATGGGTGAGGGCAAGACGCCGGGGCAGGTGGCTAGGATTGCGAAGCGGATTTATGATGCTTCGGGTCTGGTGTTGGTTACCCGATCAGACGAGGTTGCGGCGGATGAGGTTAGGGCTCTGATACCTTCGGCTCGGTATGTCGAGTCTTGTGGTGCGATTTGGGCTGACGATCGGGGTTTGGATGCCAGGCACTCGGGATTGACGGTGGTTTGTGCTGGCACTGCGGATCTAGCGGTTGCGGATGAGGCGGAGTTGACGGCTCGGTTGATGTTGTGCGAGGTTACGCGGGTGAATGATGTTGGAGTGGCGGGGATCCATCGGTTGCTGGCGCATGAGGAGGTGTTGCACGCCTCCAGAGTGGTTATTGTGGTAGCGGGGATGGATGGCGCTTTGCCGAGTGTTGTTGGCGGGTTGGTTTCGGCTCCGGTGATTGCGGTGCCTACGAGTAATGGTTTTGGAACTGGGTTGGATGGATATGCGGCGATGCTGACGATGTTGAATTCTTGCGCCGCGGGGGTGTCGGTGGTGAATATCGATGGCGGTTTTTCCGCGGGTTATCAGGGCGCGTTGATTTGTGGTGCGGGGGATGCTGGAGATGCCAGCTAAGGAGTTCTAGGGTATGCCCTGTCCCAGAGCCGTTTAGTTGTTGGCTTTTACGAAGGCTAGGAGATCGGCTAGCTCTTGGTCTGAGAGGTAGTCGAATGCGGGCATTACGTTGGTAAAGCCTTCGGCGATGAAGGCGGAGGGTTTGGTTATGGACTGGATGAGATAGTCATCGGCTTCGAGATCGGTCCGTTCGCCAGCTCGGGTGTAGAGGCCTTTCCAGCCGGGACCTACGATGGTGTCGTCGCCAGTGGAGTGGCATGCGGCGCATCCGAGGGTCGTGTGGAGTGCTTCGCCGCCAGCGGCGTTGCCTTCGGGGAGTTCTCGGGGCTGGGATAGGGCTGCGATGTCGATTGCTGATCCGGCTAGGACGAGTTCGCGGGTGCCTGGTGGCGCGGGAGTTGGATCGAAGATTACCGGCGTTGCGGTTGGGTTGAAGACCTCGGTGCATGCGGTTAGCAGCACGGAGGCTAGTAGCAGGAGGGTTAGGCTGGCAACCGAGATGAGGTTGCGTTTGGATTGGACACGTTGAAACGAGTTACGAGCGATGCGCAATGCCGTGCTCTCCGTAGTTCTGGCTCTACTCTACCGACTCAAACAATTCTACGATAGCGCGGCGTTGTGACAGTAAGGGTTTAGATGTAGTCAAGCATTCCGAGGGTAGCGCGGGTTTGATCGGGGTTGGATCGTTGTTTTTCGCGGATTTTCTCGATTAAGGCGAGTTCGTCAGGAGTCAGTTGCTCAAGTTGCTCAGGGTTAGTGCCTCGTTGCTTTGAGTTGCGGATGAGGTTCAGCCAGTCGTTGCCTACCTCGGTGAGGGCTTCTGTATCGATGCCCTCTTCTCTTGCTCTGTTGACGAAGTTGATTTCGTCTCTGGTGAGAGATGCTATGTCGTCAGTGGTGATGCCCGCGGTGTTTAGTTTGGCGATGGTTTCCAATGTTCCGGCGTCGATGAGGTCGATTTGCTCGTCGGAGAGGCCCATGCGGGATAGGCGTCGGAGAGCGACGATCTGAGTGGCGTTCATCGAAGCGAGTTCTTCGACGGGGATGCCGAGTTCTTGGAGGCGTTGGAGCGATTTCGCTGCTTCGGGGTCGGTTTCGGCGAGGTCTTCGGGAGTCAGGCCTTTTTCGAGAACGAGGTCTAGGAGTTCGGCTTCTTCTTGGGAAAGGATGCGGACGACTTCATCGAAGTAGTGTGCGACGCGTCCGTAGTTAATGCCGAGTCTTGCCATCCAGTAGTTGATGGTTGCCTTTTGGACATTGACTTCTTTGGCGATGCTGCTGACGTTTACGCCAGGTTCGTTGAGTTTGTATCGAAGAACCTCACGAAGCGGTCCACCAAGGGTTTCTTCGGCCTCGGTGACGGCTTTTGTTGCTCGGAGGTAGTTGTAGGTGGTCATGTCGTGAGCCCTCGTGGGCTTGATGCGTTGGTCCGATTTCGGTTTGGATCAGCTTGGTTCTGCAACTGTATTTGAACTAGTTTAGAGCAAGTTTTGAGTGCGTTTCAACGATTTTTGGGACAATTTCGAGCGTAGTTCAGATTTCGATTGAACTTGATCGATACGGACTTATCATTTTATCGCGATAGTTTTGACGAAGTATTATATTACGTCGTATTTTGCTTTGAAGAGTGGTCGATTCGGGTTCGGATTTGTGTTCAACTTTGTTTGAACTTGTTATAGAATGGCTTAGCTAGCAAGAACGGCAAGTTGCGGCAGGAATTTTTCGGGGGGCGAGGAGACGACGACGAGAGTCCGGCGCAAAACTGGGCGTCGAAAAGGGGGAGATGGGGTTTGCATGCCTTGCGGACGGAGAGCGCCTTCTATGGCGTTGTGTGAACTGGGGGTGTTATTGGAAGTTTGACTTGAAGGTGCATAGGGAGGGTTTGAAGTTGCTTTTGCCTTCAGTTCGGTGTGAACGGGGTTTTGGAGGTACGCCCTGCCCTGCTGTTGCGATTCGGGGGTGATTGGCTAAAATTGGGTAACTCTTGATGCGGGTATGAACCATGACTACTGTTTCGGTCAACGGCAGAGCGCAGGGCACTACTAAGTGGTTGGACCTGTATGTGAATAGTGTGGCGGTAAGGTGTGAGGAGGGATCGCGGGTGTTGGATGCGATGGACGAAGCTGGCTTCGAGGTACCGACACTTTGCTATGACGAGCGCGTAGGGGCTCAAGGTACGTGTCGGATGTGTCTGGTCGAGGTGGAGGTGAATGGTCGTACGGAGCAGGTGGCGTCTTGCACTGCGTTTGCGGAAGAAGGGATGTCGGTGGCGACGCATACAGAAGAGATCAAGGACTATCGGAAGACGTTGTTGGAGATGCTGCTGTCGGAGATGTCGTCGCCGAATGCGAATCCATACTCGAACAAGGTTGGGCCGACGGAGTTTGATCGTGCGGTGGAGGAGTATGAGGCGAGATGGGATGCTTTTCCGAGGTTGCGAGTCCGGGATAAGGCGGTGCATGATGAGAATCCGTTTATCCAGCGGGACTACGACTATTGCATCGCGTGCTATCGGTGCACGAATATCTGCAACGAGTGGGAGCAGGCGGCGGCGATCACGGTAGATGGGCGAGGGCAGGAATCGAGCATCTTCACGTTTTTCGGGAATGAGTTGATGGATTCGCCTTGCACTTTCTGCGGTCAGTGCATCAACACCTGCCCTACCGGGGCATTGACGGATCGGAAGGTTGTTAGTCAGGAGATATCTGCGGAGGAGGTTGATCGGACGCAGACGATTTGTCCGTATTGCGGTGTTGGATGTGGGATCGAGTTGCTGACGCATGAAGATGAGATCATTGGTGCGGAGCCAGATTTCACCGCGCCGAGTCGTGGTTCGCTGTGCGTGAAGGGTCAATTCGCGTCTTGGGAGTTTGTGCGGAGCGAGGATAGGTTGCGGCATCCGTTGGTTAAGCAGGCGGATGGGACGTTCCGAAAGGTTACGTGGGATGAGGCGTTGGATCTGGTGTCGAGCAAGTTCAAGGATGCGATTGCGACTGAGGGGCCGGACTCGATTGTTTGCTGGGCGTCGGCTCGGGTAGTGACTGAGGCGAACTATCTGATGCAGAAGTTCGCCCGGGTGGCGATTGGGACGAACAACATCGACAACTGTTCCCGTACTTGACACGCTCCATCGGTCGCCGGTCTGGCGGTCATGGTAGGAAGAGGAGCGATGTCGAACTCGATCGAGGAGTTGGCAGGGACCGACTTTTTGTTGGTTGCGGGATCGAATACGACTGAGGCGCATCCGGTTATTTCGTTGCGTATGAAGCGTGCGGTTAAGAATGGTGCGAAGCTGGTGGTGGTGGATCCTCGGAAGATCGAGTTGACGAAGTGGGCGACGCGGCATGTTCAGATCAAGGTCGGGACGGATATCCCCTTCTTCAACGCGGTTGCGAATGTGATCCTCAATGAGGAGTTGCAGGATTCCAGGTTCATCCGGGATCGGACGGAAGGGTTTGAGGCGTTTGCGCGGCATGTTCAGATGTACACGCCGGAGTATTCGGCTGAAATCTGTGGAATAACACCTGAGGAAATTATTGAGACGGCTCGTGAGTTTGCGGCGGCGGCACCGAAGGCCGCGATCTGCTACACGCTGGGGATCACTGAGCACAGTTGCGGGTCTCACAATGTGCAATCGCTGGGGAACTTGGGGTTGTTGTGCGGGACGTTGGGAGTGCCGAATGGTGGTGTGAATCCGTTGCGTGGACAGAACAATGTTCAGGGTGCGGGTGATGCCGGTTGCATCCCTACCGATTTGCCGGGGTATCAGAAGGTCGAGCGTCCGGGGATACGCGCAATGTTTGAGAAGGCTTGGGATGCACCGCTGCCCAAGCGTCGTGGGATCACGAAGATCACTGCAATGGAGCAGATGATCAAGGGTCGGGTGAAAGCGGTTTATGTAATGGGTGAGAACACCGTTGTTTCGGACCCTCACGCGAATCATGCTGAACATGCTCTGCGATCGGTAGATTTCCTAGTTGTTCAGGACATTTTTCTGACCGAGACGGCGCAGCTGGCCGATGTTGTGTTGCCGGCGGCATCTTTCGCCGAATCGGACGGGACTTTTGGCAATAGCGAGCGTCGGATACAAAGGGTACGCCCTGCTGTTTCGCCTCCTGGCGAGGCTAGGTCTGATGTGGATATCTTGCTCGAGATGTTTGCGCGGATGGGCAAGCCGCAGAAGTTGAAGACGTCTAAGGACGTGTTTACTGAGATGGCGAGCGTCTCCCCGATCTACGGCGGGTTATCGCATGAGCGACTCGACAGGGAAGGCGGGATTCAGTGGCCTTGCGGTGATGAGGATGATCCAGGGACTGAGTATTTGCATGGGGATGAGTTTGAGTCGGGCTTCCCGGGATTCTTTGCGCCGGTCGATCATATTCCACCTGCAGAAGAGCCGGATGACGAGTATCCGTGGTTGTTGACGACGGGTCGACGCAGGTCGACGTATCACACTGGTACGCAGACGGGTCAGGCATCTGGCTTCCAACTGTTAGTGCCGCATGAGATGTTGGAGATCAATCCGTTGGATGCGGCGGATATGGGTCTTATGGATGGAGATTTGTTGGATGTGTCATCGCGTCGGGGAAAGGTCACGGTTTCGGCACGGGTGACTGAGCGGTCGCCGCGGGGTTTGGTGTTCATGTCGTTCGCGTTTCCTGAGATAACGCGGACGAATGATGTGACTTCAGATGCTTACGACTTCATCACGGAGACGCCGGAGTTCAAGGCCTGCGCAGTGAAGATTTCGAAGTCGGAGTATCAGGACGAGGATGTGCGGGTTGCACAACGTCGGATACGACTGGCTGGGGAGGTTAAGCAGCCTACGGAGTTGATGCCGGCTGATGGGCGTGGGGATAAGTAGCCGTAATCGTTAACCGGGCGTTTGCTTTGGTGCCATTCTTGATGCCCAGAATGCGGGGTCGCCGGCGGAGGGGTGGGAGACTTGTTCGACGATGGAGCGTGGTTGGTGGCCGAGTCCCCAGTGGCCGAGGTTGTTCAAGATCCATCCCGTGGTGCTTTGGGGGCGTCGTGAGGCGGATGCGCGGCTGAGGTCTGATGGCATCCTGCGGTAATCGATCTGGCGTTGCTGTTGGCTGTTGAGTTCATCGATTGCGCCTTGATCGACTACTTTTTCGCCGGACATGTTGATGATGGTTGCGCCAACGTTGAGGAGACGCAATTCTCGCGAGGAAAGCAACGGGTCGGAAGTAGGTCCGTGATGAACTGCGACGAATACCACGTCGCTTCGCGACAGCAGCATGTCGAGCGATGAACGGCGTCCGCCCACTTCCTGGAATGACATCTGTCGAGGGGTGCGGATGTCGTTTACCCAGATCGTCGCGCCCAACTGGTTTAGCCGTTTGCCGAGTTCGTGTCCCAAATTCCCGAAACCGATGATTCCGGCGGTGCTGAGCTTTTCCCTCCGGGGTCTTGTAAAGCGTCGTTCGATGTCTTGCCACTGGTCGATTGCCCAGTCTGCGGGGTTTTCGACCAACAGTGTGGAGGCGTTGGCCACGGTGAGATTGTCGTCGGTGATGTTTGGAGCGCCGGACCCGCAACCGGTGAGTTGGAGGAATCTGACTGAACTTGGCACTTGTCCGATTTCGTTGTCGAGTGTCTCATTGTCAGTGACAACGACCGCTGCTTCGGAGATGTCGTCGGTCAAGTCGTAATTGCCGAGTTCAAGGTCGATAGCGGCTTGTATCGCGCTTTCGAGCGCCGAACGGATTGCGGGACGGCGCGGCAATGCGACATGGATTTTTTGTCGTTCTTGCATTACTTGGTTCTAAACTAACGGCTCAGGAGTTCTCGTTGCCACCATCACAATTCTCTCACATCAACATGCTTTGTCCGTTGTTCATTCCGGGAAACCGGTCGGAGATGCTTGCGAAGGCCGGGAGATACTCGCCATCAGCGTATATCCCGGATCTTGAAGATTCGGTGCCGCTTGCCAACAAAGAGGAGGCTCGGGAAGTTACGGCCGATGCTCTGCCCTCTTTGAGCACGATCGGGAAGCCGGTTGTGCCACGCGTAAATTCGTTGTCTACCGGACTGACGGAGGACGACTTGGAGGCGGTGGTTGGTAAGTTCATTGCTGGAATCAGTATCGGCAAGGTGAATGGAGGAGGTGACATATCGGTTGTCGACGAAATGCTCACGGGCTTGGAGAGGTCTACGGGCTTGGAGGTAGGGTCGGTCGGTATTTTGCCTTGGTTGGAGATGGCGAGTGCGATCGTCAACGCCTACGAAATCTGTGTTTCGTCTGATCGTGTGCGTTGGGTTGCATTTGGCGCGGAGGACTACAGCGCGGATATGGGGATAAGTCGATCAGTCGATGTTGTTAGCGGTGACACTGAGACTGCGGAAGAATATGGCGAGGCGTCGCTGTTGTATGCGCGGTCGGCGGTCGCAGTGGCGGCTCGGGCTGCAGATGTTGAAGCGTTGGATACGCCCTACGTGAAGTTCAGAGATGAAGAAGGATTGCGGCGTGAGGCTGGTCTGGCTCGCAGGTTGGGCTATCGAGGGAAGTTTGCGATTCATCCGGCGCAGATCAAGATTATCGATAGCGTGTTCTCCCCTACTGAGCAAGAGATCGAACGTGCGAGGCGGGTCCTTGATGCGGCGCGTGCTGCGGAGATTGAGGGGCGTGGGAGTTTGTCGCTTGATGGCGAGATGGTTGATGCGCCGGTAGTGGCGCGGGCTAAGAACGTTCTTGCGCGGGCTGGCATTGACGAATAGGTTTAGACGAGCGACTAGGACGCTCAATCAACGATGTGCAGGAGGTAATCGTGAGTGAGAGGAGTGATCAGACTTTCGGGAGATTCTTCGAGGATTTCGAGGTCGGGGATGTTTATCGGAACTGGCCTGGGCGGACGATCTCGGAGGCTGACGATACTTGGTTCTCGTTATTGACGCAGAACCAGAATCCGATCCATATCGACGCCAACTACGCGGAGAATCACACGGCGCATGGGCAGTGTCTGGTGAACGGGATATTGGTGTTCGCTATTGTGATCGGTCAGTGTGTGCCTAGCGTTTCGGGTCGTGCGATTGCGGCTCTGGAGTATGAGAAGGTTACTCACGAAGGACCGACGTTCCACGGGGATACGATCTATTCGGAGGCGGTGGTTTTGGACAAGTGGGAGACATCTAAGGGTGATCGTGGCGTGATACGTTTGGATTGCTTTGGTTACAACCAGCGGAACGAGCGTGTGTTGTCGGTGCGTAGGACTGTGTTGGTGCCTAAGCGGAATCATCCGACTATGGGTGAGAATGCGGAGTTTTTTCCTCAAGTCGGTTAAACAGCGAGATGCGTGGATGGCGATTATGCCTTTTACACACTCTGTGTTAATTGAGAATTAGGTTAGCCGTCCGAATCATCCGCATGGCCTGAGTCATCTCCACGATCCATCGTCTTCACTGCGATAATCGGCCCTGCTATTCCACCGCACAGCGCGCCGAACGCCATCCAACCCATCACGGCAAAAGCAGACAATATCTCGTCGGTATCTCTTCGGTCATCCACAGCCAACTGAATAATCATTGCCGTTATACCTGCGAATGGGAGACTTGCGATTGCGCCTGCCACAACCCCTATCCATCCTCCGAAAACTCCCAATTTGATGGCACGAAGCGCAGGTTTCATGGTTGCGTCGTCATATTCGACTCTCATTGTCCATCCCCTCCATCTTCAGACATCAGTTCGCCGATTATGAGCAAGTTCTGCGACTTTGCATAGAACCCCAATGTGACTATGAAGAGCAACGAGTTCAGTAGGAACCTGAACGGATTCCATCTGTCGGGGATCACGAACGCCACCTTGTATCCCAAGGCGTTCAATTCTGGCAATGCGCGCTCCAAAGCTCTGCCTTGGCTCTCGCCACTAAACCACGCTATCCACCCGGCTCTTGACTCCACGCGGTGCTGAATGTTGACAGGTTTCGGGTTGGACTGCATCTGAGGTACCCCCTCTTGGCAAAGGACAGTGGTCGACTTGCTAGAGAGACCATCCAACCGTATGAACCGACGAGGGGGCGCGATGCGCCCTTGTCCGAAATGCCGAAGCACGGTTGCACATAGCATCGGATGTCTCTCTAGCAATCACATACCTTATACGATCGCCGTTAGACGCGCAAAGCAAAGGACATAATTGCCTCGTAAATTGACTTTCAGCCCTAATTCCGCATAAGATTAGGTTGATACCTTGTTCTGGTGCGTCGATCCCAATGTGGCGCTCGGAACAGTCGGTGAATCAGCGAGCTTAGGATCACAGAGTTGCTGCTGTCACTCCCGGCACGGGTTTAACCGCCAAGGTTCCCATGCGCAGGTGTGTCAGGCATCAGCGCAATTGAGGAACGAACCCCGTGCCACACGTCAACGGTCTACGCTGCAAGGAATGCGGCACTGACTACCCTATCGAGCCGCTCTACGTCTGCGACTTTTGTTTCGGGCCGCTTGAGGTTACCTACGATTACGAGGCTGTAAGTCGTTCGATCAGTCGCGAGTCTATTGAGCGGGGTCCGATGACGCTCTGGCGTTACGCGGATCTACTTCCGGCTGACTCGGCGAATGCGGTTGACATCGGTGCGGGATTGACGCCTTTGATCAAGGCTGACAATCTTGGTGAAGTGTTGGGACTGGACAATCTTTGGATCAAGAACGATACCGCCAATCCGACACACTCGTTCAAGGATCGCGTGGTTTCGGTGGCGGCGACTAAGACGGTGGAGTTTGGGTTCGACACTTTGGCTTGTCCTTCGACTGGCAACTTGGCGGGTGCGACGGCAGCACATGGTCGGAAGGCGCGCTTGAACACAATGGTTTTTGTGCCGCACGACCTTGAGCGGGCGAAGATCAATATGGCTGCGATATTCGGATCGGTGATATTGGTTCGTGGGAATTACGACGACGTGAACCGGCTCTGCAGCGAGCTTGCGGATGAGCGTCGTTGGGCGTTTGTGAATGTGAATATGCGGCCGTACTACTCCGAGGGCAGCAAGTCTCTCGGTTTTGAGGTTGCGGAGCAGCTTGGTTGGCGCGCTCCTCGGCACGTCGTTGTGCCGGTGGCTTCGGGGTCTTTGCTTACAAAGGTTTGGAAGGGGTTGAGGGAGTTTACAGAGCTTGGCTTGATCGAGGATGTGCCTACTTCTATGCATGTGGCTCAGGCGGAAGGGTGTGCACCTGTTGCAACTGCTGTCCAAGAGGGTCAGTCTCATCCGCGTCCTGTCATCCCCGACACGATTGCCAAGTCGCTTGCTATTGGGAATCCAGCCGACGGATACTACTCAGCGAAGATTACGACGGAGAGCGGCGGTAAAGGCTGCATTGTTCCTGAGGAGGATGTGGCGGCCGGCATTCGTCTTTTGGCCGAGACTGAGGGTATCTTTGCTGAGACGGCTGGCGGAGTGGTGATTTCTTCGCTGAAACAGCTGGCTGAGAGCGGAGCGATTCGGCGTGACGAGGAGACGGTTGCGCTGATTACGGGTAGCGGGTTGAAGACGATGGATGCGGTTGCGGATTCGATCCGGGTGACTACGATCGATGCGACTGTTTCCTCGTTCGATGAGATGCTTATGGGGGCGGTGGCTTAGTAGTCCGATTGCTGAACGAAGTCAGTTAGTCGATCGGATCGATACCGACCGGTCCGTTCGGAACTACGCGGATGCGTAAATCGTGGTCGCGTAGCATGGCCATTCCGATCAACGGATCACCTTCTTTTTGATGTACGTCCACCCGGCGTTTTTGGTTGTCCCAGTCAATCTCGCCCGAGTAAACCTCAAAGGTGAACGGAACGCCGTTGGCCAGAGTCATCGGTTCTTCCATAATCTTGGTTAAACCGAGGGCATCAATTGCGTGTGGCGGCAAGGTCAGATACTCGGTAAACCCGGTGTCAATGATGGCTTGGACGCGAGCCATCCTATCGCTTGATCCGTAAACCGCTAATTCAACAAAGGGTTGGAGGATTTCGCCTCGGGCGTCTACTCTTCCAGTGACCATGATCCGATTGAAGGAGGTGCAAATCCGATTGAACCGACTGAGTAAGATCCGTGAAGCATGCCGAATAGACGACCTGACGGGCGACGTTTGCGAAGTGTTTGGGCTGTTTCGAACCTGGTTGCGCCGATTTCATAGTCTCCAGAGTCGACATCGATAGCTAGATACATGCCAAGTTGGTCGTCGGTCAACTGGTGTTTGATCACGTCTTCGTAAAGGTTCTTAGCCTGTTCGAAGGCGTCGTCTTGTTTTTTTCTTGTTTGGACCATTCGCTGGTGCCCTCTGCATAGTTATGTTAACACATGCTTGCTAGGTGCAAGTTGCTCATTGGCGATAGTAGTCGCTTTCTTCGTGGCAGGTTTAATCTGCCCCATAGTGAAGTGGGTAACGCCAAGAAATGAGGCGTGACGACCGTTCTTCGAACGGTCACGAAGCAGATGCCGCGAAATGAACTGCGACTGTGCCTCGTCATTGCCGTACGACTGCAATTCAGGAGTGGCGGCGTGTTGACAGGTACTGGTACGAGCATCTTGTCAGCAGCAGGCGGACATCCATCTATCATCATCTAAAATCATCAGTCAGCACCGAGTACCGAATGAGAGCGCCGTTTGTTGCAGCGGTGATTGAGGGAGTTAACGAGGAATGGCAGTTTCAGTCAAGATACCGACGCCGTTGCGACGGCTGACGAACCAGGAGTCGACGGTAAGCGCCGAAGGTGGCGACGTGGCGGCGATGATCGAGTCGCTGGATGGATCGTTCCCGGGGATCAAGGCGCGGTTGTGCGACGATGACGGGGAGCTTCGCCACTTCGTGAATATCTACATCAACGGCGAGGATATTCGGTACCTTGACGGGATTGTGACCTCGCTGAATGACGGTGATGAGGTGAGTATCGTTCCTGCGGTCGCTGGCGGTTGAAGCTAATCGACTAGAACGTCGGCTAGGGCGGCTCGGACGATCTTGGTCGAGACTTCCCTGCTTGTAGCTGAGCGTCCGGGGCCTCGTAGCAAGACCCAACGGATTTTGCCGCCGCGTGATTTCTTGTCGGAAGTGGTGGCCTGTATCAAGGTGTCGGCATCTATTCCGCTCAAGGTTACGGGCAGTTCAAAACGCTTCAACAGGGCGCGTTGTCGGTCAACCAGTTCCTCGGAGATCAAGCCCATCCTGTGTGAGATCCCGGCGGCTACCATCATTCCGATGCTGACCGCTTCGCCGTGCAGATAGGTGCCGTATTCGGTGACGGCTTCGATGGCGTGGCCGATTGTGTGGCCGTAGTTGAGCAACACCCTTTCGTTGCCGGTTTCGAACTCGTCGGCTGAGACGATCTCCGCTTTTATCTCGACAGAGCGGCGGATTACAGGTTCTACCAAATCGCCGGATAGTGCGGCTAGGTCTTCGGCGTTGGCTTCAAAGACCTCCAACAGGTCGTCGTCGAGAATCAGGGCTTTCTTGATCGCTTCTGCCCAACCGGCTGCGAGTTCGCGACGTGGCAACGTGTCGAGGAAGTTGATGTCGTGGACAACCAAGCGTGGTTGTTTGAATGATCCGACTAGGTTTTTGCCGATAGGAAGGTTGACTGCCGCTTTGCCTCCGATGGATGCATCGACCATGGCTGCTAAAGATGTTGGGACGTGGACGACTGGAACGCCGCGAAGCCAAGTCCCTGCTACGAATCCGACCAAGTCGGTTGTGACGCCACCACCCATACCGACTAAGCAGTCGATGCGTTCGGCACGCTGCTCTCCTAGCCATTCGTAGATTCTGGTTGCGGTTTCGATCGATTTTGCCGCTTCGCCGAGTTCTAGGATGAGCGCGTGTGTCTCGTAACCACCGCGTTCCAAGGCTTCGTGCGCGCGCCGAACCAAGAGTGGGAACATTGAGTAGTCGGCGATCAGGAATGCTCGTCCAGTGATGCCAGCTTGGCGCATCTCAGGTCCGATGTTTTCGATAGCGCCGCGCGAAACCATGACGCGATAGTCGCCTTGGGAGGTCCGCACGGTAGCCGCGGGTTCGTTGGCTGCCGGTCTGTAGTTAAGCATTTGCGGTCTCGTTGGCCCGACAAGCCTCAGATGACAGTTCACGCCATGCGCTTTCGATCGCGGCTGCGACTTGGCGATGGGTCAAGCCCTCGGTGTCTATAGATCGATCTGCACAGGCGTAGGCCTCGCTTCTCCTGGCGAGCAAGTCAGCGACTCGTTTTTCAGGCGCATCGTCTCCCAGCAACGGACGCAAAGTTCGGTTTCGGCTCCGCCTAGTGGTCAAGCGTTGGTGGATCGTCTCAGGTGTTGCCGTGAGAAGGAGGATGATGCCGCTAGATCGCATGATTCGGCGGTTTTCTTCTTGTACCGGCACTCCTCCACCAGTGGATACTACTCGGCTCGGTTTTTGGGAGAGTTCACGGAGGATGTTGGTCTCGATCCTTCTGAACTCGTCTTCGCCGTCCTGCTCGAATATCTCTGGGATCGATTTCTTCATTCGGTACTCGATGAGGTCGTCCATGTCCACAAACGGCAGACGCAGCAGTTCTGCGGCCCTGATTCCACTGAGTGACTTTCCAGTGCCCGAGAACCCGATGAGGTAGATGTTTCCGGACGGTTCCACGCCTATACGGCTGCTTTCACGCCGAACTCTTGGTGGGATGCTATGTAGGCATCGTAGTTGCGTCGGGTTTCGGCGATCGAGTCGCCGCCAAACTTCTCCAAGAAGGCATCAGCGAGGACGAGTGCCATCATCGCTTCGCCGATTGGACAGGCTCGTGCGATCTGGCAGATGTCGGACCGGTTGTAAGCCGCTTCAATGACTTCGCCCGTGTTGATATCGATGCTCGGCAAAGGACGTGTCATGGTTGCGATCGGTTTGACCGCTACGTGGGCAATGACAGGATTGCCGTTCGACATCCCGCCTTCAATCCCGCCGGCGTGGTTGGTCAACTGCCGGAAGCGACGGCGATCTGACGGGTCGGGGACGATGACATCGTGAACGTCCCTGCCCAATTTGGCAGTGTTATCGAACCCGAACCCGATTTCGACGCCTTTCACGGCGTTGATGCTCATCATGGCTTGAGCGAGGCGCCCGTCGAGTTTGCGGTCCCACATGACATGGCTTCCAAGGCCGACAGGCACACCGAAGGCGACGATCTCCATCACACCGCCGATTGTTGTGCGTTCCTTCTTGGCGGTGTCAATCGCAGCTCTGAAGCGTTCGTCTGCATCGGCGTCCCAAGCACGTACCTCTGATGCCTCTACGGCGGTCCAGTCGATATCCGAAGGATCGATGACTGGGGCCTTCTCAGCGCCGCAGCTGATCACGTGTGCCCGGATCTCGATGCCAAATTGTTCAAGAATGCAGCGTGCCACCGCGGACGCTGCTACACGAGCTGCAGTTTCCCGCGCCGAGGCGCGTTCCAACACATTTCTGACGTCGTGATGCAGATATTTGAGCGCGCCTGGGAAGTCGGCGTGACCCGGGACGATACGCGTATGGGTCTTCTTGTCGACATCGTCGCCGACTGCCGCGACTGACATGGCATCGGTCCAGTTGGCGAAGTCCTTGTTTTCGATCCACATGGCGATGGGAGAGCCGAGGGCCATGCCGTGACGCACTCCTCCTCGGATGACGGCGCGATCCTTTTCGATCTTCATGCGGCCACCGGAGCCGTATCCCTGTTGACGCCGAGCCATCTGCTCTTCGACGTAGTCCTCGTCGATTGGGAGCCCAGCGGGTACGCCCTCCACTATCACGGTCAAGCCAGGGCCGTGAGATTCTCCCGCGGTGAGGTATCGGAAGTGTGTCATGTCAGGAAGTGGCCCGTTTCACGGCTGCGAACATTTCGCCGACCGGCGCTGGTTTGCCAGTTGCCAACTCGAAACCGACAGCGCCTTGGAGGAGGAGCATCGTTGAACCGCCGAGGGTTTTGCCGCCTGCTTTTTCGACCTCTTTGAGGAAGGGAGTCATTGGAGGGGCGTATACCGCATCGTATGCGACCACGTTGGAACGGATCATTTTGGCGTTGACCGGGGTCGCGTCGGGTGCGGGGCCGCCGTCCATTCCCATTGATGAGGTGTTGACGAGGAGATCAGCGTACTCGACGGCTTTGTTCATTTGATGTGACGCCAATTCGCAGGATTCGATTTTCAGCGAGCTGTCTGAGAAGTGGTTTGCGAGTTCGTGCGCTCGTGAGAGAGTGCGGTTGGCGATGGTAATGGAGCGAATGCCTGCAGATTTCAACGCGTGAACGATTGCACGGGCCGCTCCTCCGGCACCGAATACGACCGACGATTTGCCAGCAGGATCGAATTCTCCGAGTTCGGTGAGCGCACGCAGGAAACCGGGCGAGTCGGTGTTGTGTCCTGTCAAACGTCCGTTGTCGTTGATGATCCAGTTGACCGCGCCGACTGCAACCGCGGTATCGGCGAGTTCATCGATCAAGGGGATCACTGCCTGCTTGTGGGGCAATGTCACGCAACTTGCGAGAAAGCCCTCGGCTCGGAACGATTCAACCTTGGCAACCAGATCGTCTGGATGCGTTGGCCAGGCCTCGAAGACCTCGTCGATTCCGTGGTACTGCAAGGCCGCATTTTGGAATACGGGGGACAGGGTGTGTCCCAACGGGTAACCGATGATGCCGAAGTTGCTGGTGGTCATTAGTTGTTAACAGGGATAGTTTGTAGGTGCGTCGCGTCAAGATAAATGCTATATCGCTGCAATGCGGCTCTTGGCGACTTGGTCTGTAGATAAGACCTAGTCGTGTCTCAGTTCGATGCGGCGCGATCGCCGTTTGGATCGACTTTGGCGACGGTGGTTAATCGCCGTCGAGATACGACTGCAGGATAATCGCGGCTGCAGCGGAGTCGACTCTGCCCTTTGGTCTACTGCGTCTGCGTGCGGCTGAATCTACCGAGTTCAGCGCTCTTTCAGCTTCAACGGTGCTCAGGCGTTCGTCCCGGGTCACGACTGGTACGCCGACAACGGCCCTGAGTTGAACCACGAACGCCATCACCTCTTCGCCCATCTCAGACATGCTGCCGTCCATATTCAGGGGTATCCCGACCACGATCTCGGTGATTCCGCGTTCATCAACAAGCGATTTGACGCGGATGAGAGCGTCTTCCGTCGCGACTGCCTTCGAAGGCGAAGCGATGGTGCGGGAAGGGTCGGAGATGGCGAGTCCGACTCGAGCTAGTCCATAATCGACGCCCATGCACCTGCCGGTGCGGCGCTTTCGGTCAATACTGGTCATGATCAACCTGCCGTTTCTAAAGCTGTTTTGACAAGAGATTCGACGACAGTCTGGGCGTTGCCAAGCGCTTCGTCAATTCGTGATGCGTCGCGAGCTCCGGCTTGTGCGGAGTCTGGTCTTCCGCCTCCTCCGCCTCCGATAGTGGCGCTGATGCCTTTGGCGATATCGCCGGCGTGGACGACTTTGCCCGCGATGTCCCGAGTGGCCATGACTATGATCACGGGGCGCTCGTCGATCACGCTACCCAGAACCACAACGCCGCTTTTCAGCCGATCGCGCATGTGGTCTCCCGTGCGTCGCATCGCGTCGACATTCGATGCAGGGATATTACGAACTTGGATGGGGAAGTTGCGGCCATTCACGTCGAGCTGAAAATCGAGCGCGTCGGCAGTCGTGGATGAACCGTCCACAGACCGTCGTAGGAGCTGTTCTTCAAGTTGAGTTGCACGACGTCGGGACTGCTCCAACTCGGCAAGCAATGCTTGGGTTCGGTCCAACACTCTGTCGTTGTCTACTCGGAGCGCGGCTGCCACGTCGTCGACTATGCCGAAACGTCGTTGCACTTCCAATTCGGCACCGATGCCTGTCAGGGCCTCGATACGTCGTATCCCCGAACCGATGCCCGATTGCGAGACGATAACGAAGAGGCCGATACCGCCGGTGGCGTCCATATGGGTGCCGCCGCAAAGCTCGTAGCTCCACGGCGCATCGATCTTGATCGTGCGGACGTCATGCTCGTAGGTGTCGCCGAAGAACGCCAACGCGCCTTCTTCGACCGCCTTGCCGTAGGTGGTCCAGTGGACTTCGACAGGTAGATTCTCGCGGATGGCGAGGTTAACGCGGTCTTGGAGCTTGACGATCTCTTCAGGAGTGAGGGCATCCATGTGGGTGAAGTCGAAGCGTAGGTAATCGGGGGCGACAAGCGATCCGGATTGACGGACGTGTGAGCCGAGAACTTCCCTCAGCGCCGCGTGAACGAGATGTGTCGCGGTGTGATTGCGGCGTAACTTTTCCCGGCGATCGCCGTCGACTTCCACCGTCAAAATATCACCGACGGAGGCTGTGCCTTGGACTATTTCGGAGGAGTGGATGTTGAGGTGTCCGTACGGAGCTTGACAATCGTCGACGCGAACCACGGTGTCCCCGCTTCGCATCCAACCGGTATCGCCTATCTGTCCGCCGCGGGCCGCATAGAACGGTGTCTCGGCGAGTAGGATTTCGACCTTGTCATCTCGGGAAGCCTTTTCAACCAGTTCGCCATCTTTGACGATGCCGAGGATCTCGGCATCGGCGGTCAGAGTCCTATAGCCGAGAAAAGGGACTTCCTCAATGCCAAATGATCGGTAGAGCGATTCGGTGTCGGCATCAGAAGAGAACATGCTCGCGGAGGACCGCGACTGTTCTCGAAGACTTTCCAGCTCTGCCTCAACGGCATCGTCGTCGACGTTGATGCCTCGTTCAACTGCGACTTCCGCGGTCATCTCGGTTGGAAATCCGAATGTGTCGTAGAGCCGTACCACCGACGCGCTGGGGACGGTATCTTCGCCAGCCGCCTTTGCTTCGGCGATTACCTCGTCGAGCATCCGAGAGCCTTGATCCAAGGTGGTTTCAAAAGATTCCTCTTCGCGTTGCAGGACGTGCTGAGTGAAGGAAAGATTGTTACCCAGTTCCGGGTAGACGTGGGACATCTGGGAGGATGTCGCCTCGGCGATATTGGGAAGGATGGGGCCTGATAGACCTAGTTCGCGTCCGAAAAGCATTCCCCGGCGGATGACCCGGCGGAGAACGTAGCCCCTGCCCGTGTTTCCTGGCACGACGCCATCTGAGATGAGGAAGGACGCCGATCGGCCATGTTCTGCCACGACGCGGATTGCTCGGTCGGCTTCCTCGTCGTCCCCGTAACGCAATCCAGCGCGGTTGGCCACTAATTCAATCAGCGGGGAAAAGACATCGGTCTCGTAGACATTACTCTTACCTTGGAGTATCTGGCATGTCCGCTCGAAGCCCATGCCTGTGTCGATGTTCTTGTTGGGCAAGAGTTCGTCGTTGCCGTCTCGATCTCGGTAGTACTGGGTAAATACGAGGTTGTAGAACTCGAGGAAGTCGTCGCTGATGCCTGGTCCCCAAGTGGTGCCACGTGCAGGGGAATCGATGGGCGGCAGGTCGTCAAAGTCGCCCAAGTAGTAGTTGAGTTCGCTGCACGGCCCGCATGCGCCTTCGTCTCCAGCAGGTCCCCACCAGTTGTCTTCGTCTCCGAGCCGCGAGATCCGCTCGGCCGGGAAGCCTAGATCCCGCCAAATCTCGTATGCCTCATCGTCGTTTGTGTAGATCGTGGGGTAAATCCGCTCGAATTCGATGCCGTAGACGCCGACACAAAGCTCAAGGGCCCATTTGCAGGATTCGGCCTTGAAGTAGTCGCCGAATGAGAAGTTGCCGAGCATCTCGAAGAGCGTCAGGTGTGAGACGTCTCCGACCTCCTCGATGTCGGTCGTGCGGAAACTCTTCTGCGCCGTCGTGATGCGCGGCGATGGTGGGGTCAACTCTCCCGAGAAGTAGGCTTTGAACGGCACCATGCCCGCGGTGGTGAGAAGCAGAGTGGGGTCGCCGGCGGGAATTAGAGATGCGGATGGTAGGCGCAGGTGCGCTCTTTCCTCGTAGAACTTGAGGAATTGTTCTCGGATTTCGTCGGCGGTGAATGTTCGATCAGGCATCGGCAAGGCAGAATGGAGACGGTCTACGAATCAATTCTAAGAAAAGGGGCACATCCGACACATGGCCAAATCCGCCGGGGCGAATGTATTCCATAGGATACGATTGTGTTATGATTGAGATTAGACAGACGGAGAGTTACGCTCGTTGGTTCAGGAGGCTGCGCGATCGGCAAGCCAAAGCGAGGATCAACGTTCGGATACGGAGATTGTCGATAGGCAATCGGGGAGATGCCAAGTCGGTGGGGCCGAGGAGTCTCAGAACTGCGGATACCGTACGGTCCTGGATACCGGGTCTACTTCTGCGAACGCGGAAGCGAGTTGATGATCCTGCTTGCTGGAGGCGACAAAGGATCGCAACGGCGGGATATCCGGCTCGCGCAGGATTTGGCGAAAGATGTCTGAGACAGTGAAAAGATGACGAAAGCAAAGACAACATTATGGGATGCAGCCGATCATCTCGAAAGCGATGAAGATGTGGCGGCCTACCTCGAAGCGGCGCTCGAAGATGGCGATCATCGCGTCATTGCCGCGGTGCTCGGGGATATTGCACGCGCCAAGGGGATGACTTGGATGTCACGCGAAACGGGGCTCGGGCGTGAGAGTCTTTACAAATCGCTTTCGGCCGATGGGAATCCCGAATTCGCGACGATTTTGAAGGTGATCCGTGCGTTGGGTTTGCGGCTGCAGGCAACCGTCGCGGGCAGGAGTTCACAAGTCTCATTCAATCCGTCTTCGGCATCCGTGCTGGCCGATGACGGAGAACCCTACGGTTAGAATCGAAGTGCAGCGCGGGCCTGTAGCTCAGTTCGGCAGAGCAGCGGACTTTTAATCCGAAGGTCGTGGGTTCGAATCCCACCGGGCCCACCACGATTTGCATGTGTTCGCACCATCGGTCCACCTATCCGGGGACCCAGCGCAGTGCGCCGACGCGCCTAGAAACCGACGCAGGCGTTGCTGACGACTTTCAACACCGATTCCTGATCGAACTGTCGCTTATACTCCTCTGACACTTCGTCGATCAGGTAGTTCGCTTCGTCGCCCCGTGGCGACAAGATGATCAGCACTTTGCTGTTCGATACACATGGATCGGAACGATGTTGAACGAGCCGCGCGCACGTGACGATCCAGGCGTTAATGCCTCTTTGCCGGATGTCCAAGGTCGTAGCGCAGATCATGCCAGTAGAACGGTGTAACCTAGCACACGAGAAAGTTCGCTACTCTAGGAAAATGCTCCCAAACTGCCCCGACTCAAACTACACAGAGTAAATCCATGCAAAAACGAACCTTAGGACGAACCGGTCACCAAAGCACCGTGGTCACGTTCGGCACTTACGCCGTCGGTTACGTCGAACAAGACAAAGCGGACCGTGCCATCCAACTGGTGCTCGACCATAACGTGAACCATTTCGACATCGCGCCGACCTACGGCCACGCCATGGAACGCGTCGCTCCTTGGATGCCTGAAATTCGAGATCGCATCTTCTTGGGTGCCAAGACGGCGGTGAGAGACCGCGAAGGCGCATGGCGAGACGTCGAAAGCATCTTGAAGAGAATGAATGTCGAGGATTTCGACCTGTTCCAGCTCCATTCCGTCGGCACAATGGAGCAATTGGATCTGGCGGCCGCACCGGGCGGTTCTCTGGAAACCCTCGTCGAGATGCGGGAACAAGGCATGACAAAGTGGCTCGGAATCACGGGGCATGGACCGCATGCCCCCGCGACGATCCTCGAGGCGTTGAATCGCTTCGACTTTGACACGATCATGTTCCCGTTGAATCCTGCGGCGGCAAGAGATGCGGCGTATCGCGAGGTAACGACCCGCCTTCTTGCGGAGTGTGAAGAGCGCGATATCGGCGTGCAGACGATAAAGATGATCGCGCGCGGCGGTTGGGGCGACGGCGAAAAGCAGATGAACACTTGGTACGACCCGCACCGTGAGCAGTCAGATATCGACGCTTCGCTGTGGTGGGTGCTTTCTCATGCCGTGCACACGGCGCCGAGTTGCGGTGAGATCAGCCTGTTGCCGAAGGTCTTGGACGCTGCGGAACGTTTCGCACCTCTATCTGGAGAGCAGATGCGAATTGTTGAGGAGTCGCAACGTCCTCCCCTGCCCTTACCCGATCTGGCTATACCAGCAGCGGCTTAAGGCAACTTTTGCATCCCAAGTCCGATAATCAACTCTGATCCGAGTCTTGCCATTGAACCAAGAACTAAAGCGCAAGCGCTTTCTCATGCTGAGCGCGGTTGCTGTTTTCGTGGTGGCGCTCTTAGTGCTTTACGTGTTGAGGACAACGTTGATCACGGTGCTCTTCAGCGCGTTGATCGCGTATGTTTTGATTCCATTGACGACCTTGATCGTTAGGCCGATGCCGTGGCGCGAAAGTCGTCCGGGGCTGAGTCGCGGGATCGCCGTAGGTTTGATATTCGCGGTATCGGTTGGAATATTCATCGGTTCGATGGCGATTGTGATTCCACCAACAATCGAACAAGGTGAAAAGTTCATCGAAGAATTTCCGACTTTCTTCAACGCGGCCCGCGGGACGATTGAAGAGTGGATTGGGGACCATCGAGAGCTGGTTTCAGATGACTTGCGAGCGCAGATCGAGGAGATTCTGGCAAACATGGGCAGGATCGTTGTGGAAGCGGCATGGGGTGTTCTTCCGAGGACGCTCGGGATTATTTCGAGCACCTTTGCGTTGGTCATCGGATTTGCGACGATGCCGTTATTGATCTTCTACATGGCGAAGGATTCCAGACAGATCGGCTCTGCTCTCCCCGCGCCATTTCCGAAGGCTATGAGGACATATCTCGTAGACCTAGCCAAGATAGCTGATCGAACCATCGGCGGTTACTTGCGTGGACAACTCATCTTGGCGTTGACAATCGGTATAGCCGTAACCGTCGGGTTGCTGGCTATGGGTGTGCCGTTCGCATTCTTGCTCGGGGTCGTAGCTGCGTTAACCGCCTTGATCCCGATCGTCGGTCCGTTCATCGGAGCTGCGGCAGCGATATTGGTGACTTTGGCGACAGCACCTGAAAAGCTGCTTTGGGTTGCGGGTCTCTATTTGTTCGTGCAGTTAGTTGAAAACACGTTTCTCGCGCCGCGAGTGCAGGCGAACGTTCTGAATCTTCATCCCATTGTCGTGATACTCGTGATCATTCTCGGCGGTCATTTCTTTGGGATTTGGGGAATAGTATTCGGGGCGCCACTGGTTTCGATGGGCAAGGATGTCGTTCGCTACTTGGCAGACGAATGGGACCGACCGCCGAACATCTTGAACCCGACCGATGGCGCTGAAGAAAACACGTCTGATATAGAGTCGCAATTCGATTCCGAGGCAATTGAGTGACGGGGCCAACCCAGTGCAACATCTTCTCCTCAAAATCATCGTGACCGCCGTCATATCAACGACGTTGTTGAGTTGCCAGCTGTATATCCAGTAGAGTTACTTCGAAATCCCGCTGATCAATCGCGGCTTTGTCTCAGCGAACCTTGACTCACTTAGAAGCGTAAAGATGAACGCGTGGGACAGCGAACTTTGGAACATCGCCGAGTGGCATCGCTGAGCGAAACTGGCTCAATCAACCACAACGGTATCCAACCGATACTGTTCCAATCCGTCCCAGTCGTACTCGACTCCTAGTCCTGGACCCTCGGGCACTGACACGTTCCCATCCTTGTCAATTGAGTCGATCTGGTCGGCGTAGTCGGATCTGTAGAGGCTAGGTCCGGTCTCCACGATCTTGGGATGGACGAGGCCAATCTCGTTGAAGTTGGAGTTGCGGATGGCGGCCATGCAGTGGCGATGCGGCGGGCTCGAGATATGGAGTTCAAGGTCCTGGCCGAATCCCTCTGCGGCGTGGGCGATCTTCATCACTCCGGTTATTCCGCCGTCGTATTCAACGTCTGCACGCCAGAAATCGGTCGCTTCGGCGATTGCCATATCGGTGTGCGCCTCGACCATGTGCAGATGCTCGCCTTGAAGCAACGGCGTTTTGATCATCTTTTTGAGCTGCTTGTGCGCATAAAGCGAAACGCCACCATCCCGCATCGGGTCCTCGTACCAGAAATAGTCGTATTCGTCGCAAGCTCTGCCCACCGCGAGCGTGTCTGCGAAGGTGTCGTAGACGCAACACGGGTCGGTCATCAAGGCCATCTTGCCGCCCACTCTCTCCCCTACCGCAAGCACCGTCGCAATCTCCCGGTCGATGTCGACCTCTCCCCACGAATGAATCTTGAAACCCGGATAGCCCATCTCCAAACACTGTTCGGCGAAATCGGCATACGCGTCGGGGCTGCTCAACCCGTCCGGTTCGCGATCGGCGTGATACGTGCTGGCGTAGCACGGCAGCTTCTTACGATGACCACCGAGTAATTGATAGATCGGCGCGTTGTGGAATTTTCCGGCAAGATCCCACAGCGTAATATCAATCGGACCGACACCCATCCTGTCGTTTTTTCTCAGGATCGATTTTGCTTGGTTGTAAAACCGCTCGCGCTCCAAAGCGCTTTTGCCGATCAGAAAGTTGACGAACATCAACATCTGCTCATACGCGGCCGGTGCACCGCTCATATACTCGCCGATCACTCCGATGTCGGTGTAGATCTTGATGCCTACTCTTGATCGCACACCGTTAGCGCCGGGCTGGTAAAACTGCCCCATGGCGAAGCCGACGTCGGTAGCCAAGTCGAACGTGGGTATGCGGTACCTCGATAGTTCGATCCGGGTGATTATTGGCGCGTTGCCCATGATTGTGCTCCCGATCTAATGGCTTGGGACTGATGCCCACAGGTTATCGCAGGCAACCGCGCCGAAATTTCCCCGCGTACCTGTGAATTAAGGCAAATGAAAACTCTTTTGGAGAGCCTTGCCGGACCAGGAAAAGCCCAAATCTACGAACTGCCTCGATGAAAAGTCACATGACGCGCACGCGTATTCGATGCAGCGACCATAGAGCCTTCCGGCCCTTTTCAACGTTTAGTGTTCGGGAGTTACACCGATTTGGAGGCCGAAGCGTTCCTGATAGACCCCGATCCCTATAACTATCCACCAGACCAAGTAGAGCAACGACAAAGCAGTGAAAATCGGCCCCAAGGTATTGATGAGTTCGTGGAAAGGCTCCGTCAGGGCAAAGCCGATCAATGAGACGATCGCACCGATGCCAACAATCAGCGCCAAAATCCTGTACCCGCCCGGCTGGAACTTCCTAGCCAACGCGAATCCAAGCACCAAATATCCCAGCAGGCCTGCAACCGAAGCCATCGCCCGTGCGGCCCCAGCAACCGACTGCATGTGTACGCCTATGGTTCTAAGGGAGTCCGACTGATCTGGACCGGCACCGGCACCAATGCCGTGTTCAACCACGTGCGAAGTCGCGTAAGTAAATGCATGGGCCATCAACAAAGAGATCACGGCCAACATCACACCCGCCAATCCGAACTTCACGAACGTGTCCAAAGCACACTTGCTCTGCGCGGTCTGCCACATCACAATCAGTCCCCATAGCAATATCAACGACGCCACAGCGCCCAGCATTGCCGAGAAACCCGCTAACAGCGGAGCATCGGCAATTGCGTCGACATACCCGTAAAGATCTGATGCGTCAGCCCCGTCAACCACGATTCCGGGTGACATAAATGTCGAAATGATGTAAAGCGCCGCACCGATTATCAGCGCCAAACCACCCACCCTAGGCACAGTGATCATTGCCATCGCTTTTTCTCCAGATGGTTCCGATTCGATCGCCGTTTAGCGTGCCTGAAATTGTACCACGTTTCGCTGAATGGTTTTGAACTGATCCGCTGCGAGTTGTTTCGAGGTCAATTGAGATATCAATGAAAGCGTCTCTGCAAAATTCCTTGCGTGAAGCTTTTTTGGACGAGACATTCATTCATGTGTTTGTGAACAGAGTTAACTGAGGCTCTATCAGATAAGGCCCATCGTTCCGCGTCGAACCCACCGCCGGGTTCGCCTCACGCGCTTCCATCATGGGCCACTCCCGCGGTTTGCATGCTTCTATCAATGCATCCCGGTCAGCAGAATCGTCCAACCAGATCTCAGCCCAGTCTCGGTCCACAATCACCGGCATACGGTTGTGGATTCGATCCATCAGAGAGTTGGAAGCGGTCGTCAAGATCGCACACGACTCAACCGGCCCATTTGGACTGAGCCAAACGCTCCAGATCCCCGCAAGCGTGATCACCCTGGAATCGACTGCGCGTATCCACCACGGCTTCTTCTTATCCGACGAACCAGAACTCCACTCGAAGAATCCATTAGCCGGTATCAAACACCGCCTGCTCGCAAACGAATCTTGAAACATCGGACGCTCCGCCACCGTCTCGGATCTAGCGTTAAACATCGGACGTTTGAAAGCGTTCTCTTGCTTGGCCCATCGGGGTATCAATCCCCAACGCATCATTGAGCCGACGCGCCTATCATCTGTGTCTGTGATCACCAAAACATCCGAAGTGGGCGCGATGTTCCATCGCGGTTCGTAACCATCCGCCGTCATGCCAATCTCAAAGCCAAGAAGCTCAGCCAACTCCGATAGATCTGTGAACAACCCGAAACGGCCACACATTGCGAATCAACCTTCTCTCGATCTCTTCCGTACGCCCTGCCCCAAACGGTTACAGAGTAGCATCCCTTGACATCCACGCGATATCATCATCCGAGAACGTAAAACTGGACTGAAACGCTACTGCCCATGAACCTGCTAATCAACGGATCACCCACTGAAACAGGAAGGGCCGTACTCGCGCAACTTGCCGAATCAGGGCACCAACTGCGCTTGACGGCGATGGCCCCCTACGAGCCACAAGACGTAGTCGTATGCGCCTTGGAACACGACGACGCCACCGACGAACTCGTATCGGGAATCGACGCAATTATCAATGTCGGTTACCAAGACGAGGTCGAGATGCCCCCCACGTTTCACCTCGACTACTACACGCGCCGCACCTACAACCTCTTCTGGGCAGCGACCAATGCTGGCGTCAAGCGCGTCATCAATCTGAGCACACTCCGTCTGATGGCCGAATATGAAGAGAACCTGGTAGTGACCGAAAACTGGCGCAGCAAGCCATTGGCCAGCGATATCAACCTCCTCTGCGCCCATCTCGTCGAGATCATCTGCAAAGAGTTCGCACGAGATCGCAAATTCGAGGTCGCAAATCTGCGACTTGGTTGGCCGTTGATCGAAGGGGGGAGTGACTCTCTTGGTGCTAATGCAGGCGACTCAGCATTGTGTTCGGAAGATTTGGGGCGCGCCGTGCTCTCAGCCCTCGGAGCCGACCTTGAACAGTGGCAAGACATCCACATCCAATCGGACGTCCCTAACCAGCGCTATACGACGGCGAAGGCTGCCGAACTGCTGGGCTTCTAACCCAAGCTTCGAATCGAAGGAAACATCAAATGAAAGTTCTCATACTAGGCGGATGCGGAATGTTGGGACCTTGGGTCGTCAAGGCGCTGAAACACCGGCACGACATCATCCTCACTGACATCAATCCCCCGAGCGACGGGTTCAAAGGCGACTTCCGCCAAATCAGTTCTGACGACATCGACGCAGTCGTCGCGGCGGCAGAAGGTTGCGACGCGATCATCAACCTTTCCGTTCTCCGAGAAGACCGTAAATTAGCGTTCGACGTCAGCACTCGCGGCAACTACAACATGATGATCGCGGCCGTCGAACACAACATCGAAAGGGTAATCAACACCGGCCCGCACTTCCAACTCGTCGGGGAGACATACGAGAACTGGGATTTCGACCTCAACCCCGACATGCCGCCTCAGTTCGGAACTCGCCTTTACGCCCACAGCAAAGGCTTGGGACAAGAGATCTGCCGCGTCTTCAGCGAGCAGTACGGCATCTACGTCATAACGATGCTCTACTACAACATGCGCCACACCTGGAACTGGGGCCTCGGCCGCGGCATCCCCGAAGCAGATCACCACGAAGACATGACTCCATTCACTACCGCTTGGACCGACTGTGGCACCGCCATCCGAGCCGCGCTGGAAGTGCCATTGGAACGTCTGCCCTCTCGTTGCGAAAACTTCTTCACATTCCCAGACGCCGCTCCGCACCACAAATTCAACAGCGAAAAAACCCGGCGCATCCTAGGTTGGGAACCACGATACACCCTCGAAACCCTCTGGAACAAACCACCGATGACGCCTCCCGACCACCTGCACGGCGCTTGGTGAACATTCCACCGATCGTCCGCATCTAAACGGACTAGAATCGATTGAACACTAACCTTGGTCGGAACCAACCCGACAACGATCGCAGACGGTCTGAACGTCCCGTTCGCCCATTCCGCGTCTACCACTCCCAATTCAGCTTCGGAGCGAACAGAAACTATCGTATGGCAAGACTCGGATGTGGAATGATCTTTCTCGGCCTTGGGGTGTGGATACTCCTTTGGGCCCTTGACATCATTCCGTTCTCTCCCCGCTACGTTTGGATCCCGATCGCAGTAGTTCTCGCAGCCGTCGGCGTACGTTTGCTGCTCGTCGACCGGAAGTGACAATGCGGCGCGGCGGACGCATCACCCCATCAAATCTCCCTCTTCGCTCATCACCGCCATCAGATTGTCATCGGGATCCCTGAAAAACGCCATCCACAGCGTGTAATTCTCAGTTTGATGGATGATGTGTGGCTCGGACTCCAACGCGACGCCCCTCGATTTCAACTCCTCGGCTGCTTCATGCGCTGATTCCACCGTGAAATAGATCACTGAAGAACCGACATTGTCAGGGTTTTCAGGCTGCACGATATAGAGCCGCGTACCATCGCAGTCGAAGAACGCCATCCCAGGACTGCCCGGAACCTGAAACAGGAAGGGAATCTCCAGCACGTCTCGATAAAACTCGACCGCCCTGCTAACGTCAGAAACCGATATCGATATCTGTCCTACTCCATCTATCTGCATGACAAACCTCCACTCCTTTCAGCTAAAGCTCCTTCATCTCCGTAATTAGGTCCTCCACCGACGCCCTGGCATCACCGAAAAGCATCATTGTGTTCTCCAGATGGAAAAGTTCATTCTCCACGCCAGCGAATCCTGACGCCATCGACCTTTTCATTACGATCGTCGAACGCGCCTGATCCACATTCAAGATCGGCATCCCGTAGATCGGACTGCTTCGATCCGTTCTCGCCGCCGGGTTGGTCACGTCGTTCGCGCCCACAACAACCGCCACGTCCGCACGCCTGAAATCGTCGTTGATCTCATCCAGATCCTTCAACTCGTCATACGGCACATCCGCCTCCGCAAGCAGCACATTCATATGCCCCGGCATCCGACCCGCAACTGGATGAATCGCATATCGGACCTCTGCACCGCGCTCCTTCAACATGTCTGCCAAATCCCTCACCTGATGCTGAGCCTGGGCAACAGCCAAACCGTAACCCGGAACAAATATCACTGAGTTGGCATATCCCAACACGATCGCCGCTTCAGTGGCGTTAACCGAGCGAACAGGCCGATCAGCCGCGGATGCTCCCGGAGCTGCGACACCAGTCGAGTCTGCCACTCCAAATCCACCGAACATCACATTCCCCAACGACCGATTCATCGCCCGCGTCATGATCCGCGTCAAAATCAACCCCGACGCGCCAACAAGCGATCCCGCAATAATCAACATCGGATTGTCAATCACAAATCCCGTCGCAGCAGCCGCAAGCCCTGAGTAAGAGTTCAACAGCGCAATCACTACCGGCATATCCGCCCCGCCAATCGGGATCACGATCAACACTCCGATGATCAACGCGATCACTGCCATCGCGACCAATGCCCACTCCAGCGAAGGATCGAAGATCATCAATGCCGCCATCGCCACGGCGCCAACCCCTAAAACCACATTGACCACGTGCCGTAGCGGTATCAAGACCGGCTGCGTCGCAACGATGCCCTGCAACTTCCCAAATGCGATCAAACTGCCTGTAAGCGTCAACGACCCGATTAACACCGAGAGCGCAACCGTCACGCTTACGACCGGATCGACATCTCCGCTGTCGTTCTGATGAAGTATCTGTGCCGCCGCAACAACCGCCGACGCCGCTCCACCAAATCCGTTGAAGATCGCCACCATCTGTGGCATCGCCGTCAATTGCACCTGTCGGGCAGCTATCGCTCCAATCAACGCACCAACCACTAACCCAATGATGATCCACTCGTAGCTCACGATATCGCGGTCAATCACTGTAAAGACAACAGCAATCAACATCCCCAAGGCAGACAATCTGTTCCCTGCCCTAGCCGTCTCAGGAGAACGCAACCACAACAACCCAGTGATGAACATGACCGAAGCCACGATATACGCAGCCAGCGTCAGGTTGTCTAATGATTCGCTATCCATGCCTAACGTCGCTCATCATCGCTGCGGTGGAACATTCGCAACATCCGATCCGTCACTAGATATCCCCCCACGACGTTGATCGTCGCCAGTGTCACAGCGACTACCCCCAATATCGCTCCCAACAGACCGCCGACCGTCCCGGCGACGATGATCGCGCCTACGATCACAATCCCCGAAATCGCATTCGACCCCGACATCAAAGGCGTATGCAACGTAGGCGGCACTCGCGTAATCGTCAGATACCCGACGAAAATCGCCAACACGAATACTGTGACGGCTACCAGCAGCTCCTCAATCGACATGTCCGCCTCCTGAGATCATCGCCCTATCGTATTCCCCCGAATCTCGCCGTTATATGTCACACACATCGCATCAACCACCTCATCCTCGAAATCCAACACCAAACCCAGATCATCGCCAATGATCAAATCCAGCAACGATTCCAAATTCCGCGCGTACGTAACCGACGCATGGTAAGGCATCGATGATGGCACATTCACAGGTCCCTTCACAGTGACGCCGTTCACCACAACATCCTCGCCCGCAACAGTCGCCTCCACATTCCCTCCCGTCTCCGCCGCCAGATCAATCACGATACTCCCTGACCTCATCCTTCCAACCGTTTCCGTGTTGATCAACAATGGTGCCTGTCGACCAGGTATAGCCGCGGTGGTAATCACCGCGTCTGCCCTGACGATATGCTCTGCGAGAAACTCACGCTGCCGTTCATTTTCATCCTCAGTCTGCGCTCTTGCATATCCCCCCGTAGCCTCCGCATCATCCGCATCCCGCGGCGCAATGAACCGAGCGCCCAGACTTTCGACCTGCTCACCTGCTGCTGCACGAACATCAAAAGCGTAGACATCCGCTCCCAGCCTCTTCGCCGTCGCTATCGCCTGCAATCCAGCAACACCAGCGCCCAACACCAGCACTCTAGCCGGCGGAATCGTTCCAGCTGCCGTCATCATCATCGGAAAGAAACGACTCAGCGAGTCGGCCGCCATCAACGCGCATTTATACCCCGCAATCGAGGCCTGGGAAGACAACACGTCCATGCTCTGTGCTCGAGCTATGCGGGGCACCAGATCCATCGCGAAAGCCGTCACACCAGCCTTTGCCAACGCCTCTATCACCTCAATATCGCGTCTGGCGTCCAACGTGCCTGCCACCGTCGTCCCCACGCGCATAGCCCCCAACTCTTCGACACTCGGTTTCCCGACGTGCAACAGCAAATCAGACGATGTAGCCACTTCCTTGGCCGATCCGACGATAGACGCACCGACATCCGTGTAGGTATCGTCAGGAAATCCAGCTTTCACACCCGCACCACCCTCAACGAGCACCTCATGCCCTGCCGAAACCAATTTTGACGCCAAGTCGGGCGTTGCCGCAACCCGATTTTCGCCGGGCGCGTTCTCTCGATTTATGCCTATCTTCAACTGGGTCAGACGGGTAAGTCGGCGAATTCCGAATATTATGGTACCCGCAATGCCTAACCAGCGTTTTTCACGAACCAACCTCCAGCTTTCGAGTTGAGTTGATCGAGAATCGAGGAACCCGAATGTACATGCTCCGAAGGGTCTACAAAGCCAATTACCGCGAAGGCAAACTTGTGGCATCCCTAGTCCGCAAGCAACAGGACATCTACGAGTCCGCAGGGCGATCAAAAGGAACGGTCTACTTCAACGCTGGAACGGTCCCCGGCGAACCCGACACGGTGGTCCTCGAGTGGACGCAAGACACCCTCGGCTCACCGTATGTGTCGAGCGGTGGTATCCCAGCAGAAGCATTGCAAGTAGGCGCACAAGTCCGTGAACACATCGAAAGCCAACACATCGAGTTCTGGGAACTCATGACTCCCGAAAAAATGGACAAAGTCTAGACAACTCTCCGTCTGGACTCCCCACTTTCGGTCTTGACATGCGGCACAAGTGGGTAAATCTCATCCTCCTCACGCTCGTCGCCGGCGAGCTGGTGACTGGTGCATACGGTCTCATGAGCGGCAACGCACGCAACGAGATCGTCCTACAGATCCACAGCATCCTCGGCTACAGCATCATCGCCGTCCTAGCGTGGAAATCCGCACTCGCCCTCTACTCCCTCAAACGACCAGCCCGCGGACGACCACGAAACGTCGCCATCGTTCTCTCCATCCTTCTGCTGACCGCGCTCAGCATCGGTGTCGTCTGGAGCACAGGTGGTTTCTGGGCGGTAGAAGGCATCACCGGCATGAGCCTCCACATCTACGCAGGAGCCGCAATCCTCCCATTCATCGTCTGGCACGCATGGGCATACACATCTCGCTTTCGAGTCGGTTACAGCACCGAACGTCGAGATGCCCTGAGATTCGGCTCTACCCTTGCCGTAGGCGCCGGTGTGTGGCTCATCGCAGAGAACCTCATCCGCGCAATCCCAACCGCCGGGGCTGACCGTCGCTTCACAGGTTCGCACGAACGACGATCCTACGAAGGCAATCGCTTTCCTACGACATCCTGGCTGAATGACAAACCTGCACAAATCGACATTGCTGAATGGCGACTCAAAATCATCGAAAACGACGGCAAAACCCACAAACTCTCACTTTTGGACATCGAAAACGACGGCACTGACCTACCCTACTCCGAGATCGAAGCCACGCTCGACTGTACTGGCGGCTGGTACTCCCATCAAATCTGGAGTGGCGTGATGCTGTCCGATCTCCTAGAAAACCTCGAGATAGACGCCGATGGAAAGACCTGCATCTTCCACTCCGTAACTGGATACACGCGACGTTACGCGTCGAAAGACTTCGACAACCTCATGCTCGCCACCCGCGTCGGCGGCGATCCCCTCTGGCACGGCCACGGTGCCCCACTACGCCTAGTTGCCCCCGGAAGACGCGGCTATGACTGGGTCAAATGGATAGACGAAATCCGCCTGACCGACTCGCCTGCATGGCTCCAACCATGGTTGCCATTGCAGTAACTAGCCGCTGTTCGGCCTCAATACTCCAACCCAAACCCGAACGGATACAACAAGTCCTCCTCCGCATACCCTGGAGCATCCGAATCCTGCCGCAGTATCGCCTCGGCACTCTCAGCCAACGCAAACGGCAACTTCGCTTCGGGCTTGACCTTGCCTGTCAACACGTCCATCAAAGCCGCGTCGCTAACCCCGAACGTTGACAATATCGCACCTGCATCTCTGAACCCGCTCTCCGCATCCAACACAAACGGCTGTCGGAATCGAACTGCCAATACCGTCCGCTCTGCCCCAATCTCCGACATCACACCCTCTATGTCCGCCAACGACGGGCGAACTACCCAAGAATCCGACGCCTCCATGTCGGAAAACGCTATCAAGTCAAGCTCTTCAGGGTCAGGAACCGGCAAAAACCCGCCGCCAACCTTGCTGCTATTCCCAACAACGACCCGAATTACCGCATAGTCGGTTCCTTCAGGGACTGGCGGGCGAGTCTCACCATTCTCCGCATCGTAATCGCCCGACACGACTTCGAACTCGTTCCAAGCTGGTCCGCTGACCACATCGGCATCCAAACCCATGACGTAGATCTGCTTACTGATTGGATCGCTGACTGGTTCGTCGACCTTACCATCGGTGTGCATACCCAAAGCCGCGAACATGTTGGGCTGCGGTTTCGGAGATGGCATCTCCAACGGCAACAATTCGTCCGAATTTTGAAGCACCACCACCGCCCGGCGCTGAGCCGCTTCTGCCTTCAACTGCGTGATCCGATCACCGAGAATATAGCCTGCCCGGTTCGAATCTACGAACGGGTTCTCGAAAAGACCCAACTTGAACTGCTCAGTCAACAACCGCGTTACCGCCTCATCGACACGTTCCTCTGAAATCAATCCCTCATTAATGTTCTCCAGCATCTGAAGGTGATCGCTGAAGCCGGAAAGCACGTCTACACCTGCATTGATAGCCATCGCCACGCGTTCGCCTACGCTCTTGTCCTCGACTCCCCAAGGCATCGTCGTCGCGATCGCCGTATCCGAGTTCACGTTCCCCTCAAATCCCAGCCTCTCTCTCAGCAACTCGGTCACGATCCCCTTCGAGAACGACATTCCCACATCGTTCGGAAGATACCGCTGCCCTACCGGCACGCCGTAATACGGCATGATCGATGACACTCCCGCCTCGATCGCCGCGATAAACGGCCTTAGGTGATACTCGAAATTGTCCGACGGATAAGTTTGGTGCTTGCCGAATGGGAAGTGCGGGTCTGATCCGCCCTCCTGCGGCCCGCCGCCCGGGAAATGCTTCATCGTCACCGCCACGCTACGATGATCGAGTTCATCGCCCTGAATGCCCTTCACCAACACAGTCGCAATCTCGCTAACCAATCCCGCGTCTTCCGCAAACGTCTCGGTGATCCGGAACCACCGCGGTTCCGTCGAAAGATCGAGGCAATACCCGTACATGCCCCTGATGCCTACTGCAACCCACTCCCTAGCTACGGCACGAGCAAACTCGCCGATCAAGTCCAAGTCCCGCGTCGCCGCCAGCCCCGCTTCCTTCGGCCAAGCCGAAAACGCACCGACGGTCGCATCCAATCCACCCATCCAACCTTCCTCAAAGTGGTTGCGAGGGTTCGACTTGAACAACGCAGGTATCCCTAGCCGTGTCGACTCGCAAAGCTCTTGGATCGCGTTCGTGAACTGCGCGGTTTCGTACGGCGTGATCTGCGCGCCGAAAAACGGATTACCCGCTGCCTCACTCGGAGTATTCGTGATGGTATTCCGAAAGATGAAACGCCTCATCTGCGCTCCATTGATCAACGTGCCCGCGAGTTCAGGAACTTGACCACCACTATCAGCGTTCAACTGATCGATCATCAACATACCCGCCTTCTCCTCAAGCGTCATTTGAGAAAGCAGATCTGCGACCCGAGCCTCAACTGGTCGTCGCCAGTCCTCGTAGACATCGATTCGGCCGTTTTTATTCAGGTCCCGAAACGGCAACCCTTCGTTGTACAGAAGCTCAATCGATCTCGCCTCGACTGAGGGACGCGTTCCATTAAAACCAGTAGTCATTGGTCATTTACCTTTCCGATTAAACGAGATCGATGCCTATGCATCCATCATCTGAATACACACTGGCCCCGGTATCGAGATCATGTGCCCGGTGTGCGACAGCTTGCCCGTCTCGGCATCCCGTCTGAACGTGTGAATCGTTCCCGAATCCTGATTCTCAGCAAGCACCCAAGTCCCCGTCGGATCAATAGCAAAGTTCCTAGGCGTGTTGCCACGCGTCGACTCGTTCCCGATGTAGTAGAGCATCCTCGCGTACTCATCCCACCCATAAATCGCTAGCGTGTCATGACCGCGATTAGACCCGTAAACATGCTTCCCGTCGGGCGAAACATGAATATCCGCCGTGCTGTTCCCATCCTCATACGTCACATCAGGCCGCACCGTCCCGACCCAATGCGTCTCCGTCAATCCGCCCGTCTCCTGATCAACGTCATAGCAACTGATCGTCAATCCGATTTCGTTGATCGCGAAAGCATTCTCGCCATTTGGGTGGAATGCGAAATGGCGCGGACCTCCCCCAGGAGGCGAATCGACAGACGCGCCCTCGTTCAAGACCAGCTTCCCGCCGTCGTGGTCGATGTCGTACACCAATACCTTGTCCAAACCCAAGTCGCACACGATCAGCTGATTGTTCCCCGGCGACACCGTCACCGAGTGCGCATGAGGCTCATTCTGACGGCTTGGCTCCACCATGCTCCCACCGACATGCTGATGAAAATCACAAGCCTCGTTCAAACTCCCGTCATCGTTCACCTCAAACATCGCCACCGAACCGCCGGCATAATTCGCAACGAACAGGTACTTTCCATTCGCCTCGACAACCAAGTGGCACGGACCCGTCCCCTTGGTCGACTGCTTGTTGATCAGCGACAACTTCCCATTCTCACCGATGCTGTAAGCGTGGACACCACCTGCATCATCGCCTTCGAAATCGTTGATCTCAGCAACCGAATAGAGATACTTCCCATTCGGGTGAATCGTCACGAATGAAGGATTCGGCCCGCTGTCCGTCGCCACCGACAACTCGGTCAATCGACCTGTAGCACCGTTTAACCTACACGTGTAGATCCCCTTCGCGCCCAGATTGGTGTACGTCCCTACGAAGATTAGCTGGTCTTTGGGATGCCCCATGCTTGCGATCCGCCTTTCGATCTCAGTTCAATTGCTACACGCTATGCGCTTGAAAATGATATGCGACAATCTCCATCTCAGGTTCACTGGTAAATTAGAAGTCAGTGTCTTAAACGCTCAGAATCCTCGACAAACACTCAAGAGTAGCGCATGAAACCAGCACCATTCAACGCCGTCAAGAAGCTCGAAGTCCAAGGGCGAAGCTACTCATATTACGACTTGGCAACACTCGAAGACGCCGGCCTCGGCACCATCGCCAACTTGCCATTCTCGATTCGCGTTCTGCTGGAAAACGCACTGCGTAACGCTCACATCGGCCCCGCAACTGAAGATGATGTTCGACTCGTTGCGTCATGGTCACCCGACCAAGCTCCTGCCAAAGAGTTCCCATACATGCCGGGGCGCGTCACCTTACAAGACTTCACCGGCGTCCCCGTCGTAGTCGACCTTGCTTCGATGCGTGACGCCGTCGCCGAAAAAGGCGTTGACCCAGGCGTCATCAACCCCGTAGTCCACTCCGATCTAGTCATCGATCACTCCGTTCAAGTCGACTACTTCGCATCCGAAGGCGCACTTGCACGAAATATCGACCTGGAATTCGAACGCAACGTCGAGCGTTACAAGCTGTTGAAATGGTCTCAGTCCGCCTTCAACAACATGCTCGTTGTACCTCCCGGAACCGGAATCGTCCACCAAGTGAACCTCGAGTTCCTCGCGTCCACCGTTCTCACAACCGAGGTCGAAGGCGAATCCATCGCCTATCCCGACACCTGCGTAGGCACCGACTCCCACACGACCATGATCAATGGCCTTGGTGTCCTAGGTTGGGGCGTCGGCGGCATCGAAGCAGAAGCAGTAATGCTCGGTCAGCCCTACTACATGCTCGTACCCGAAGTCGTAGGCGTAAAACTAACCGGCAGACTCGCCGAAGGCGCAACAGCCACCGACCTTGTTCTCGCCGTGACCGAAATGCTCCGCAACGTTGGGGTCGTCGAGAAATTCGTCGAGTTCTACGGCCCCGGACTAGCAAACCTCCCTGTCGCCGACCGCGCAACCATCGGCAACATGTCCCCCGAATACGGCGCAACATGCGGCTTCTTCCCCATCGACGACCAGACTCTCGACTATCTCCGTCGCACCGGTCGCTCAGAAGAAACCGTCGCACTAGTCGAAGCCTACGCCAAAGCCAACTATCTCACCCCATCCGAAACCGACAACCCTCAATACACAATCGCCCTTGAGTTCGACCTCGGCGACGTAGAGCCCAGCATGGCCGGACCCAAACGTCCGCAAGACCGCGTAACCCTCAACAACGTAGCCGGCAACTTCCGCGACGCCTTTCCCAAAGAAACATCAACTACTTCCTCCAACGGTGCCGATGTGAAGGACGGATCAGTAGTCATCGCCGCCATCACGAGCTGCACCAACACCTCAAACCCATCCGTAATGGTCGGCGCTGGACTTCTCGCTCGCAACGCCGTAGAACGTGGACTTGACCGCAAATGGTGGGTCAAGAGCAGCTTGGCCCCCGGATCCAAGGTCGTCTCCGACTACCTAGACCGCGCTGGACTAACCGAATCGCTCGAAACTCTTGGCTTCCAGACCGTAGGTTACGGATGCACAACCTGCATCGGCAACTCCGGCCCTCTACCTCAGGAAGTCTCCGACACTGTAACCGACCACGACCTCGCCGCTGTAGCCGTTCTCAGCGGAAACCGTAACTTCGAAGGCCGAGTCCACCCCCAAGTCAAAGCCAACTACCTCGCTTCCCCCATGCTGGTAGTCGCCTATGCCCTAGCCGGACACATCGACATCGATCTAACCTCAGACCCACTAGGCTCGGACCCCGACGGAAACGACATATTCCTCTCCGACATCTGGCCCAGCCAAAACGAAATCGCCCAGACCGTAGCGTCAGCCGTTGGCGTCGACCAGTTCAACGACCGCTATGGCGCCGTCTACGAAGGCCCCGAACAGTGGCAAGAGCTAGAAGCTGCAACCGGCGAGCTCTTCCAATGGGACCCGGGCAGCACCTACATCCAACCTCCGCCTTACTTCGAAGGATTTGAACTGGAGCCCGACGCCCGTGAGAGCATCGAAAACGCCCGAGTGCTAGTAAGCGTTGGCGACTCCGTCACCACCGACCACATCTCCCCTGCTGGCAGTATCCCGCCATCCGCACCCTCCGGACAGCACCTCATCGGCAACGACGTCCCGCGACGAGCCTTCAACTCTTACGGCTCCCGACGCGGAAACCACAACGTCATGATGCGCGGCACATTCGGGAACATCCGACTCCGCAACACACTCACCCCGGACTACGAAGGCGACTTCACCATCTACCACCCTACCGGCGAAACCATGCGCATCTTCAACGCCGCCGAACGCTACCGCGAAGACGGCACTCCGCTAATCGTCATCGCCGGCAAAGAATACGGTACCGGCTCCTCCCGAGACTGGGCCGCCAAAGGCCCCATGCTACTCGGAGTCCGAGCCGTCATCGCCGAATCATTCGAACGCATCCATCGATCCAATCTCATTGGCATGGGCGTAATCCCTCTCCAATTCACAAACGGCGAATCCGCACAATCTCTCGGATTGGACGGCACCGAAACCTACACCATCGAAGGCGTAACCGGAACCGTCAAACCCGGAGCAACCCTGACCGTCACCGCCAGATCGGAAGACGGCTCAACCAAGACCTTCAACGTCCTCTGCCGAGTCGATACCGCCATAGAAGCCGAATACTACGAGCACGGCGGACTACTCCCCTACGTCCTCCGCCAGATGATCACACAAAACATCTAGGATCAGCTAAGCGGCTTCCGCTGTTTGATCGCCTAACTCGTTGCGCAAACATTCGCGCAGATCACGATATCTGAATTCGAACCCTGCATCCATCAATTTCTCGGGTATCACTAACTTGCTGTCAATCGCCAACTCTTGGATGTAGTTGCCAATCACGATCCGCGCCACTGTCGCCGGCATCCAACCGAAACTGGGTTTGCCTAAAACCTCCCCGATCGCCTGCGTCAGATCGCGGTTTCGCACCAGTCCGGGAGATACGACGTTCACCGGCCCGTCCAATCGTTCATCCTCAGTGATGAACAGCAATGCCGACACTGCATCGTCGAGATGAATCCACGGCGTCCATTGACGACCATCTCCAAGCCTGCCTCCGAGACCCCATTTGAAAGGTCTGACCAACACCGGCAATGCACCGTCATCGGCACTCATCACTATCCCGAAACGCGCAGTAGCGGTTCGAACGCCAAACTCTAAGGCCTTTGCCGTTGCCGCCTCCCAAGGCACCGCTATCTCCGCAAGGATTCCTTCTCCTCGTTTGCTCGCTTCGGTCAGTTGCTCGTCACCACGATCACCGTAAACGGCGACGCCGGAAGCGGTAACCAACACAGACGGGGGTGATTCCAGACGCCGACATATCTCCACCAGCGTCTCAGTCGTCACGATCCGGCTGTCGGCGATTACCTTCAGATAGTCGCTATTCCACCGCTTCGCAACCGTTGCACCGGAAAAGTTGAATACTGCATCTACAACACCAATATCCTCAACATCTACAGAATCGGGATCGGAAGCATCCCATCGAACCTCGGTGACATCAACATCTGAATCGGCTTCACGACGAACCAGATGGACCACTTCGTCCCCACGTTCGAGCAAGCTTTTGGTCAGTGCCTGACCGATGTACCCGCTCGCGCCTGATATGAGGGCTCTCATACCCTCATCATAAAGCCGCGCCACCATCCACTGTAATCATCGAACCCGTAACTCCGCTCGCTTCATCCGACGCCGCAAACAAAAACGCGTTCGCTAAGTCCTCCGGCATCATCATGCGACCCATCGGGGTACCAGACACTCGTTTTGCGAGGTTTTCTGGATTGTCGATACTCGTCGACTCATCGTTGGGGCTGTATTCGTTGTTCCCTCGGATGAACGGCGTATCCACATGCCCCGGCGAGATGATCACCGAGCGGATGTTTTCTTTCGCGTAACTTGCAGCAGCCGCACGGTTCAGTCCCACCATCCCCATCTTCTGAGCGGCATAACCCGGCGATCCGCGACCCGGCCGTATAGAAGCCAACGATCCGATATTCAGAATCGCTCCGCCGCCTGCCTTGCGCATCGACGGCACAACCGCCTTGATCCCCAAAAACGCACCCGTCAGACCCGTCTCCATGATGATGTTCCACATATCCAACGACTGGTCATCAAAACTCACTCGGAAATTAGCTCCAGCGTTGTTGCACAAAATACTCACTGGCCCAAACGCATCCTCTGTAGTGCTCACACAATCCGCCCAAGCATCCTCATCTCGCACATCCAACTCATAAGGGATCGCCTTACCACCATCCTCACCGATCTCGGCAACCACCGCCTCAGCTGCATCCATCCTAAAGTCGGCCACACACACCGCCGCACCATGCGCGGCAAACAATCGGCACTGCGCACCTCCCATAGCACCACCACCACCGGTGACAATTGCAACTTTCCCCTCAAGTCGCGGACCGAAATTCGCCGTCATTGTGAACCCTCTAGCTGAGACTGTGTGTTCCGCATGAAATCTTACACACAAATCTCTCTCTACCATAGCGTCATCAACTGACAGGAGTGATCAAACCCAACAGAGCGCCTTGAGGACCATAAATCCAAGCCATCCGTCCGACTCCCGGCACATCCCAAGGCGGATCCGGCAACTCGCCGCCATGCTCGATCCCACGTTCCACCGCCGCGTCGACATCATCCACATTGAAATACGTCACCCACATCGGACCACCAGCACGTTCAATCAACTCCGCCGACAGACCACTCAACGCTGAGATGCTCGCTACCGGTGCCTCCTCGACCATCACAAGCGAATTGACCGAACCATCTCCCATCTCCATCGGCTCCGTCTTCACCTTCAAAACACCCCGAAAAAACGCCGCCGTGGCTACAGGATCATTCGTCATCAACTCCGCCCATTGCAACGATCCATGCTCGTGTTGAACGACCGGAGTCGATCCATTAGACTGCCAAAGCGCCAACCTCCCTCCACCAGGTTCAACTACCTCAGCGCTTCTACCAGCATCCGCCACATCGAACGGTTCAATCGCAACTTTTCCACCATAGTCGCTGACACGCCCCTCAACTTCGTCCAAGTCGTCAACCGAAAGATAGACCTTCCATCGCGGTCGCGTCCCTGAAGCCATCTCGCCTGCATCCTGCTCCGAAATGCTCGCTGAATACCCAGATGAGTTCTTCGCCCAGACATTACGCCCTCCACCATCGTCTCCCGGCGGCTCCTCTTCGTAGCTCCAACCGAACAGATGCCCGTAAAACGCTATCGAAGCATCAATTTCCGGAGAACCCAGCTCTACCCAAAACGGCCTTCCTTGACTGAAATCGGTGTACTGAGGCATGACTAACTCGATTATTCCCTTTGCCGATGCGGCTCGATTGCACAGAAGTCGGCACCTTGTGGATCGCGTAACACGATGAAGCGACCGACCGCGTTGACTACCGGAGCCTCGGCCATAGCCTTACCGCCATTGGATTCCACGTAGTCCACCGCCGCATCGAGATCGCTCACCTGAAAGTAGACGAACCACATGGACGGCACACCATCCGCGATCATCTCATCAGGCCACTGAAACATGCCTGCCACCAGTATATCGCCCACAATCCACATCGTGTATTCGTCCAGATCGCCTTGAGGAGCCGTTACAGTCTCAACTCCGAGCACATCTTCGTAGAAGCCCTTCGATCGTTTGAGATCGGTGCTCACGTGTTCGAGCCAGGTCAACGCGCCCGGCTCCGCGCGGATAAGGCTGCCTTGAAACTCTTCCGGTTGCCAAAGGGTGGTCTGGCAGCCGCTCGGATCTTCGACCACTGCAACACGCCCAGCGCGATCGACATCGGTCGCATCGACTACAACGGTGCCGCTGTTCTCCTGAACGCTTTTGACGGCTGCTTCAATGTCATTCACCACAACGTAGACATTCCACGCGGGTTTGGCTACAGGCCGCAGCTGGTCCGGGCCTAGCTCGTAGATCGTCGCTGTTGCGATGTCGTCGACCATCGCCATCGAATACGTGTCGATGCCCATCTCCCCCATCTCCTCGTCGATGTAGCTCCAGCCGAACAGCCCCGAGTAGAACTTTTTGGCAGCGTCGAGATCAGACGTTGCGAGATCAACCCAACACGGCGTTCCGTGTTCATATCGGTCAAGCAACGGCATCAGGTGGCCCGATTTCGAATCAACCAGCCGGGGCTTGCTGAATCCCGAACACCGCGCCTTGCGGATCTTGCACTACCGCGAACGTGCCAACCATGGGCAACACCTCAGGACCGAACATCACCTGAGCACCCATCGACTTCGCATTCTCTACTACCGCGTCGGCGTCATCGACGTTGAAGTAGACCTCCCAGTGCGGAGGGACGCCCATCTCGACTAGGTGAGGCGGTGAAACCATGATTCCGGCTGCTGGCATTCCGTCCACCGTCAACATGTGATAGTCCCCGCCTTCGGGCGTCGGCATCGTCTCTTTGTCGACATCTATCCCGAGCAGTTCGGAGTAAAACTTCTCCGAGCCTTCTTGATCCGATGTCAGCAACTCCGCCCAGGTCAACGCTCCATGTTCATCTCGCACCTCGGCACCGATGTTTTCTTTGGCCTGCCAGAACGAGATAAACGCACCATACGGGTCTTGCGCTACCAGCATCCGTCCAGAATCGTCCTCATCCAACTCATCAACCATCACCGTTCCACCAAGATCAGACACTTTGGAAGCGATCGCATCAATGTCATCAACCGCCAAGTAAACGTTCCAGTGTGGCGGGACCCCAGCCTCAGCCTCTTGAGACACCTGCGTGAAGATCGCTCCTGCATCTGAGCCGTCGATCCGCGCTATGGAGTAGACCTGACCCTCGCCCATGGGGATGTCCTGATATTCCCAACCGAATATCTGCGAGTAAAACTCCTTTGCCGCGTCCTGATCCGTCGTCGACAGATCGACCCAACACGGCATCCCCTGCTTGTAACTCTCAACTTTCATGGCGAGTTTCCTTTCGCTGTTTCACTACCCGGCTGGCGGAGACTGCACTCCGAACTGCGCGCCTTGCGGGTCCTGCATGCAGCCAATCGTTCCCATCGGTCCCAAATCCGCCGGCCCCATGAAGACCTGCCCACCATTCGCCGTGGTCTTGTCGCAGACTGCCTGCGCGTCATCGACTCGGAAGTAGACCTCCCAGTGAGACGGGACGCCCATGTCGACTAGCTGCTGCGGCATGTTCATGATGCTCGCCACGGGTTGGCCATTGACAAGCAACTGATGAACAGTTCCATCGTCCGGCGACGACATTGCGTCTCTTGCAACCTCGATATCAAGCAACTCCGAGTAGAAGTTGGCAGTCGCATCTTTGTCAGTGGTCAGCACCAGAGTCCAAGTCAGCGCTCCATGCTCGTCACGGACTTCTGCTCCGATGTGTTGCTTCGGCTGCCAAAACATGACTACAGCGCCAACCGAATCCTGTGCGACGATCATGCGCCCGGCATCGAACACGTCCATCGGAGCCATGAGCACATTACCGCCCAACGAAGGCACTCGTTCAGCAACTGCGTCCACATCATCTACTGTGATGTAAACGTTCCAATGAGGCGGTACACCCTGCTGAGCCTCTTCTGGCTGCTGAGGAGCGATGGCCCCTGCAGGAGAATCATCGATTTGGGCCATGGAATAGATCATCCCGTTACCCGCATCGTTGTCTTCGTACTTCCACCCGAACAGCGTGGCGTAAAAATCCTTTGCCGCTGATTGGTTGGAGGTGGATAGGTCGACCCACGACGGTGTCCCCTGAGCGTAACTTTCAACTTTCGGCATGTGTTTTTGGCCTTTCTCGCCTTAGTGTTTTTTCGCTTTGGATGCGTCGAAATGAGCTGCGACGCATCCTATCGCCCTATCGCCCTATCGCCAGATTGTGATTACTCCATCGGTCGCAACGACATGATGCTAAACGTCGCACCTTGAGGATCGTCAATAACCGAGAACTTCCCCGGCGGTATCTCAGTCGGCGGAACACAAACAACCCCGCCAAGCTCGGCCGCCTTGGCCGCCGATGCATCGCAGTCCTCGACCCGGAAATACGTCATGAAGTGCGACGGCATATCGCCCCAACTCTCATCCATATCCATCATCCCGCCACGATCCGGCTCCAAACCCGGCACCTTCAACCAGTGATACTCATACTCGATATCACCCTCTGCATCCTCAAAATCAGTCGGCGGTCGAGTCAAGTCCACACGCTGATACCTAGACCCAAACACATGCCCGATAAACTCATTCAACCCCTTCACATCACTAGTGTAGTACTCCACCCAACAAACACCGCCAGTCTCCCAAAACGCCTCATTCTCAAGACCCTTATCCCCGCTCCAGACCACAAACGGCGCACCCTCCGGCGTCAACAACAACGACTTCTTTCCCCCACTCGCAGGATCATCACAAGCAGGCATAATCACCTTCCCGCCCTTCGCAACTGCACGGTTCATCGCCGCCTCAGCATCATCCACCCAAAACGCGTTCACCCAGTTCAGCGGTCCATCCGGCAAAGGCATCCCCTCTTGATACGTGTAGACACCACCCACCGTCTTCCCTCCAACCGTCGCCACCGAATAGACGCCCTCCGAACTCGACATTAAATCCTCCCACTCCCAACCAAGCAACCCCGAATAAAACGCCCTGGTCGCATCCACATCTCTCGACGCCAAATCCCACCACACCGGCGTCCCCTGCACATGCACAGATGAACTACCCAATATCAACTCCTGACTTGCTGATAGGTCAAGCGAAAATCACTCTCGACCAGTTTCCAACGGTAACTGTCAAACGAAATTATCTAATGTCGAACCGTGATACACCAACTCAACAACCCCGAAAATCCAACGCACTTACCAACCCGCAGGCTGCCATAAGTTGAACCGCACTCCTTGAGGATCGGTGAGCGACGCCAGTGACCCCGGCGGGACATCCATCACCGGAAACACTACCTTGGCTCCAAGCGATTCGGCCTTTGCCACCGATGCGCGCACATCTTCAACCATGAAATACGTCGCCCATCGCGCCGTAGATTCCCCCTCCATCAACTCGAAAAACGCACATGACATCTGCTCACCGCCGATGGAAAGCATCGTCACCGTGTAGTCCGATCCAGCGTCATCATCCATCGAAATCGTTACCGTGTCGAAACCTGCGCCGAAAGTCTCAGAATAGAACCGCTTTGCGGCCTCAAGGTCGCCGCTGTGATACTCGATCCAACACACCGAACCAGTCTCCGCAAACACGTCGGCACCGTGCCCCATCAAGCTCTGCCACAGACCGAACACCGCACCCTCCGGCGTCGCCACCCTAGCCGTCACACCCCATCCGTCGGCATTGTGCGGCGCGGAAAGCACGCTACCCCCGTTCGCCTCAATGCGCTTGGCGACGTACTCTGCATCCTCGACATAAACGCTGTTGATCCACACACCCGCAATCCCATTGGCATCATCATCCGCAGACATCCCCGCGATATTCGCATCACCCTTAATCGCCATGTGATACGTGTTGCCACCAGACATCGGAACATCAGCCCACTCCCAGCCAAAGAGGCCGGTATAGAACTCTTTAGCGCCATCCGGATCAGGAGTGACCAGATCGAACCAGATCGGGTTGCCTTGCAGTTGGGACATTCTGGGGTTGGACATGGTGTTAGGGGAGTTGAACTAGATACTTTTGCATCATTGACGCGATTTTAGCGCCTCGGGTTGCCACATATCCGATGCGCAGTTTGTTCACCAGTTAACCGGTTTTGTGACCCACCTACCGGAAGCATCTTGGATTCGAGGTGGGAGTTGGCTGGCGATCAGGTGTTTTGTTTCGATCTCAATAACGTCGGTCGCCACGGCTTCAAGGTCATTATGGGTAGTTTGACCCAAAACTGGATTAACAACCGTCACTCGTAGACCCAATTCATCACTGATCCTTCGAACAGGACTGACAAGATCGGTATCGTTCGATATCAGCACTGCATGCGTACATCGATTCAAGAACGCGTCAAAGACCATTTCCGTAGCGATGTTTACATCGGTCTGCTTCTCTTCCCAAGACTTGCCGCGTTTTTTGTGCGTACCGTAGACAACTGTGACATTAGGCAAAGCCGACAACGCACGTAAATATATGTCTTGACGTTGACGCTGTCCGCCGTCGCCGCGTTTCGTCCTCATTTTCGCCGTGAAATAACATATGTCCCCAACGTCATCTCCCTGGAACAACTCCTGTGCAAGGCACCGAATATCAAGCCATTTGTATTCGGATCCTTCTAACGCCCCGTAATACAGATTGAGCCCATCTATGTAAACCTTCATCGACATTCGCTATCACCACAAAAAGCGACCGCCGCTTTCGCGGCGGTCTTAACCCCATCACCGAAGATCAGGGGGCGTTAGCTTCATTTTATCACAATTACTTCACTCTTGTGTTGCCCATCCAACCCCCTCATCATCCCCCGCAGATACTCGATCTGACCAAGATGCTCCGCCTCCTCACATAGCAAATGCCCAAGCACCCACGCATACGTCAACGGCGGGTCCCCCGTATCTTCAACTCCCTTCGACAGATCCTCCTCTCGCATCTCATTCGAAAAATACTCCCGCGTCCCGTGCCTGACCGCCTCGTAATACTCCACCACCATCGCCACATCAAACGCTGGCATCGCAAGTATCTCTTCACGCGTCTGCCCGCCATGCTCCGCAACCTCCGCACCTTGCGGCAGCCGTGCCGCCCATCCATCCTGCTCCCAAATCATCTCTGACCGACGCAACCCGATATTCACCCATCCATCCTCAACCTGTGCCATGTGCATCACCATCCAATCGATCGTGTTCGACTCCAACGTTGGACGCCAATGCAATTCATCCTCACTCAACCCATCTAACGCCCTCTTCAGCTTCTCAAAAGCCTCATTCAACCCCGAATCTATCGCAACCAAGAACGGTTTCATTACCATTACTTGTCCAACCCCCTCATCATCCCTCGCAGATACTCGATCTGTCCTAGATGCTCCGCCTCCTCGCATAGCAGGTGTCCCAAAATCCACGCGTAGCTGACCGGGTCATACCGAGGATGCGTAATCTCTTTCTTGAGGTCTTCCTCCTGCATCTCGTTCGCGAAGTAGCTCCGCGTGCCTTCTCGAACCGCAGAGTAATACTCCATCACCTTCGGCACGTCAAAAGCAGGCATTGCACGTATCGCCTCGCCGGTCAGTCCGAATCCGTTGCTCGGCTCCTCCACTCCTGTCTGTTCCGCCCAGCCGTCACGGTCCCAAATCGACTCCGACTCCCGCATCCGCACATTCACCCAGTTGTCCTCCACCCGCGCCATGTGCCACACCATCCAGTCGATCGTGTTCGATTCCAGAGCGGGACGCCAGTGCAGCTCATCTTCACTCAACCCGTCCAACGCCCTCTTCAACTTCTCAAAGGCCTCATTCAGACCAGAATCTATCGCTATCAGGAAAGGTCTCATCATTTGTTCAGTCCTCTCATCATGCCTCGGAGGTACTCGATCTGCCCGAGATGTTCAGCCTCTTCGCACAGTAGGCGACCCAAGATTTGAGCGCCGGTCCAACCTCGAAAGTTGGTATGCTCGATGGTTCGTGACAGGTCGGATTCGCTCATGCCATCTTCGAAGTAATCCGCTGTTGATTGTCGCACGGAACGGTAGTATTCCAATACCTTTGGCACGTCGATCCTGCCCATCTCGCCGATCTCACGCATCGTCATCCCCGCACCGGCGCCTGCGTATGTGATCGCCAGACGCCCACTCCAGTTGTCGCGCTCCCAGATGGCTCCGTGATTTTGAAGCACGACATTGATCAGATTGTCCTCCACCCGCGCCATGTGCCACACCATCCAATCGATGCTGTTCGACTGCAAAGTTGGACGCCAATTCAACTCATCCTCACTCAACCCGTCCAACGCCCTCTCCAACTTCTCAAAGGCCTCCTGCAACCCTGAATCGATCGCAACCAAAAACGGTTTCATGCCAATTCCTTCACCTGTTGATCGGCTACATGACAGGCAATCCAGTCTATCAACACTCAAAAGTGCTATTAATAGGCGTGTTTGTATGGCCACTTGTGGGTGGCTGTGTTTTTTTGGGGAACTATATGGAATGCTACGCGATTGGGTTGACAAACGCGGATGTGCGTAGTAAACTGAATAATTATGAAGACAGCGCAGAGACAAGGCATCACACTCGTCGAAGCCGTCAAGATGTTCAGCACCGAACTCAAGGCGGAAGACTGGTTCGTCAAGCAGAGATGGTCGGACGGACTACGTTGCCCTCGTTGCGATTCCGACAGGGTTCGCAGACAGAAGACGCGCAAACCCATGCCCTTCTATTGCAACCCTTGCCGCAAGTATTTCAGCGTCAAGACCGGCACTCCCATGCAGGATTCCAACATCCCGCTCTCCAAGTGGGCTATAGCGTTCTATCTCTACAGCACGAACCTCAAGGGCGTGAGTTCCAACAAACTGCATCGAGACTTGGGTATCACGCAATCGAGCGCATGGCACATGGCTCACCGCATCCGAGAGATTTGGAACGAAGACTCGCCCAAGTTCTTGGGCCCCGTCGAAGTCGATGAGACTTACATCGGCGGCAAAGAGCGCAACAAGCACGAGTCCAAGAAACTGCACGCGGGACGCGGCGCGGTGGGCAAAACCGCCGTCGTAGGCATCAGAGATCGTGACACGAACCGAGTGGACGCGGAAGTCGTAGCGTCCACAGACAGAGGCACGTTGCAGGGATTCGTCCGTGAACACACCGACACCGACGCTATGGTCTACACGGACGATGCGGCGGCTTACATCAACATCAACCGTCCGCATCAAGCGGTGAAACATTCAGTCAAAGAGTACGTACGAGGGCAGGCGCACACCAACGGCATAGAGTCGTTCTGGTCTATGCTCAAACGCGGATACGTAGGCACGTACCACCACATGAGCCCCAAGCATCTGCATCGCTACGTCGATGAGTTCGCGGGACGGCACAACGTTCGCCCTATGGACACGGAAGTTCAGATGTCCGAGATGGTCAAGTCCTCGCAGGGCAAACGTCTGCGCTATCGAGACTTGGTGGGCAATGCTCCCAATCGTCAATCCGCGCTGGTCTGACTCGGAAGTGGCGGGGGAGGTGGCGGCAAGCGTTTCTCGATGCTGTCAAGACGTTTCAGAACTTCGTCGAAACGTTTGTCCATCCGGGTTTCCAACGCGCCCAGACGTGTGACAACCTGTTGCTGACTGTCTTCAACACGCGCCAACCGTCCATGAAGATTCTCAAGTGTGATCTGCTTGGAGATTTCTTCGAGTGCCATTCAGACTCCAATCTTTGTTCTGCCAATATCGGCGATTCTATACGCAACTGCCAACTTAAGTGTTCAGTTGCACTTCAAAAACTGTCACATCTAGGTATCTGAACTGTGTTAATGTTCGTACTGCTACATCAATCGTCTCTTGTTCGGGTGTTTCCGTTCAAGCGAGAACAGGGGCGCGTCGTGCCCCCTTCGTCGGCACACCCGAACGACGGTTGATGTAGCAAACGACCACTGTTCTAGCCGCGAGGGGGTGCCAAGGTGTGGAGGAAAGCGATTCTATGGATCGTAGGAATCTTCGTCGTTCTGCTTGTGGCATGGCTAGGCGCGCGTCAATGCGCCGTCAGGGAGCATCCCGACTTGGACTGGCTGGAAGGGCGGATCGATCTGTCAGAGGCGCAACTCGATTTGGCTGACGCCTACGCGGTGGGATGCAGGACTGACATTGCCCTGTGGGTTGAGAAAGCCGCGGTGGAGGACGAGCTCCGCACGGTCAGAGGCATGATCGTCATGGTGCCGGACGCGGGACTCACGGGGGAATACGGACGGTGGCTGGCCGATCAGGTCATGGACGTGTCTGACAGGGCGGCGATTGTAAGCGAACAGATAAGCTACGCCTGCGACGATCAGTCGGCAGGTACGCGGGGGAATGCGCCAGTCGAGCCGGAATTGGTGGCAACCGCCGTGTCGGTGCCTGCCGAGACCGGATCAGACGAAACCGAGCCTGACGAACTCCCGTCCGTCATTCTCGTCAAAGATGTCATCTTCGGATGCGACTGGCTTTTCGAGCAGTTCGAGGATATGACTCCCGAGGAAGTATCGGACCCGTGGGAGCGCATGGCATACCTGATGACGCGCTATTGGGACTTGTCGGGACGCTACGCGGACTTCAACAGAGATGAGGCAAAAGCGGCTTACATGGAATGCAGAGGATAGCGGAGAGAGTCACGCTCTCCCTTCGCGCTTCGCCGCTTCCTCCATGTATCGCCACTTGGTCTTTGGCTTCGCATTCATAAAAACCCGCGCGATGTCCTCCGGCGACGCGTCGATGCGTTCCGGCATCTCGTGTTTGCGCGGTCTTCCGACCGGACGTTTGGCATTCGTGGACATACCTAGATGTTACATGTAAAGTCTAGGTTCTTATCGCGTAGCATTCCGTATAGTTCCCTTTTTTTGCTCCTCCCCCTGCGCCTTTTCAGGGGCGCAGGGTCGCTTTCGCCTTGCGGCTCAGCTAGGAGGTCGGGTCATGGGGCCGAATATACTGCCCTGGTCCTTGAGCTTCGGTCTTTGTACTTCGACTTCGGCTCCTTCCCTCTCCATCGCCTCTTCCGTTGCCGGTTGAGGACGACCCCGGAGAGGGGTCAGATGCTGCGCAGAGCGGTGTGTCAGACCGCTAGCTTCCAGATCCAGACGCGGCACGCGTCGCCAGACCGCGTGCTTGGTCGTCGGCGCGGTGCTTTGGTGCACCGTTCGGAGTACGCCGCCTTCCTTCGATTCACCCTCGCGGGATCCTCTCGCGCTGTAGCCTCCCTCCTGTGATGGGCAGGAGTAGACGTCTGTCGGCTCCACGTGCGGTCTCCCGGCCCTTGGCACGACGTCCGTTAGTAACGAACGCCTGCTGGCTCGCTCTGCGGCGCAGGACTGCTGCGCCGCGCTCCGGGAACTGTGCCTCCCACGCTTCGGCACGGACCCTCGCGGTCTTGCGGCGGACTTCCGATCCGCCGAGGGACGCCACCAGAGAACATTTAGACGCGGGGATACTGCGCGGTGGTTCGCGCTTTTTTGTGTATCGATCTTTGCCTTCATGTCCTCACGCTTTCTCCCTGTGACCGTCTGGGTCGGGGGTCTGCACACGTCTGCGCAGCACTGTTTTCGATCCGTCGATCTGGTATCTATATTACTACGAATGTTCGCGATGTCAAGCGCGTTTTTGTCTGAACGGAGATTGTTGGCCCTACTGATCCAATCCCCGCATCATGCCCCTCAGATACGCGATCTGGCCTAGGTGCTGTGCTTCCTCGACCAAGATGTGTCCCCAAACCCATGCGCCGCTTACCGCAACCTTTCTGCGTGGGTGGTAGAACTCTTTGTCCAAATCCTCCACCGGCATCGAATCGAGATGCGCCAGCGTGACCTCCCGAGCCGCCCGGTAGTAGTCCATCATCTCGTTGATGTCCGTCTTGGGCATCGCTCGCATCTTCTCCGCCGTGTCCTCACGACCGTAATCGTCCGGGTCCATCCCGAAACGCTTATACCACCCGTACTTGACCCAGATGTCATCATCCTGCCGGAGCACCAAGTTCACCCAACGGTCCTCCACCCTCGCCATGTGCCACACGATCCACTCGATGAAGTTCGCATGGAGCGCCGGTTGATACCGCAACTCATCTTTACTCAAACCATCCAAAGCTTTCTCAAGCCCCTCCATATACTCGATCAGCCCGCTCCGGACGGCATCCCGAAAATCACTCATCGCCTATCTTCTTATCTCCTTTTGTATCGACATCAACGACGACTTCATCCCGTCGCCGATCCCTTCGTCACCGCCTCGATCATCGCTTGAATATACCCGTTCGCAAACGCCCTGCCCCGGTGTCCCCATTGTGTATCCCCGAACGTCTGAGGAACGTGATCATCGATGAAGAAGCCATCAAACCCGACCTCGTGATAGATCTTCATCGCTTTGTACATGTCCACATGCCCCGTGTTGATGAACTCCTCATGGAACTTCGGAACCGTTCCCGAGACATTGCGGAAGTGGACGTAGAGAATCTTCTTCCGCTTTCCGAAATACCGGATCATGTCATAGATTCCACCATCCGCCGCATCTTCCATCTCCGAGAAAGTGCCCTGACAGAACTCGATTCCGTTGCATGGCGAGTCGACGATCTCGATCAACCGCTTGTAGGACTCGAACGATCTGAAGAGAAACGGAATCCCACCCAGCTTCTCCACCGGCGGGTCACATGGATGGATTCCGCGCCGGACTCCCGCCTCCTCAGCGACCGGCGTGATGATCCGAATCCACTCCTCCAGTCGTTCCCACATCCCCTCCTCGTCATAGTCCTCGCCATGCGTAACCGGGTACTTCTTCCCCTCCTCATAGTCAAAGGCCGTGGCAAGCGCACCAGCGCGAATCAGCTCCGGTTGAGTGCGCCATACCTTCTGAGGCATCCAGCTGTACCCAAAGATAGGAATTCCGGCGGTGCCGATGTTCCTGATCGTCTCGATCATGTTCTCGATCTGCTGTTCCCGGTTTGGGCCACCCAAAACGATTTGATCGTAGAAATGCGACGGAACGTTCTCAAGCGCCGTGAGGCTTAAGCCTTCGCTCTCCACCTGCAAGCGCAGCTTCACCAGATCGTTCACCGCCCACTTCCCACCAGCCTCCGGCAGCTTGGGCCTATTCAACAGCACATCGGTCGCGCCGAACTGCGCCGCAAACCTCAAATACTCACGGCTCGGAGTATCGAACTGTCCGAATCCCGCACGCATCGCGTATCCCCTTACTTCGCCTACCTCACTGCTATCCCTGCTTCGTCACCGCTTCGATCATCGCTTGGATGTAGCCGTTCGCGAACGCCCTGCCGCGGTGTCCCCACTGGGTATCCTCGAACGTCTGAGGGACATGGTCATCGATGAAGAACGAGTCGTATCCCACCTCGTGATAGATCTTCATCGCCTTGTACATGTCGACGTGGCCGGTGTTGATGAACTCCTCACGGAACTTCGGCACGGGCCCCGACACGTTGCGGAAGTGGACATATAGGATCTTTTTTCGTTCGCCGAAGTAGCGGATCATGTCGTAGATGCCGCCATCCGCCGCGTCCTCCATCTCCGAGAATGTTCCCTGACAGAACTCGATGGCGTTGCATGGGGAGTCGACGATCTCGATCAATCGCTTGTAAGAGTCGAACGACCTGAAGAGTTGCGGGATTCCTCCCAACTTCTCGACGGGCGGGTCGCATGGGTGAATGCCACATCGGACACCGGCTTCCTCGGCGACCGGCGTGATGATCCGAATCCATTCCTCCAATCGCTCCCACATCTCCTCCTCCGTGTGCTCGCGACCATGGGTGTTCGCCATCTTCTGAGCTTCCTCATTGTCGAAGGCCGTCGCCAATGCCCCGCCTCTGATGATCGCAGGTGTCGTCCGCCAGACATGCGAGGGCATCCAGTTGTAGCCGAAGATCGGAATCCCGGCCGCCCCGATGTTCCGCACGGTCTCGATCATGTTCTCGATCTGCCGCTCCCGGTTCGGACCACCAAGCATGATCTCCAAGTAGAAATGCGTCGGCACATTCTCCAGCGCCATCAACTTCAACCCCTCGCTCTCGACCTGCAACCGCAGCTTCACCAGATCGTTCACTGCCCACTTTCCACCTGCATCCGGCAACTGTGGGGTGTTCAGCAACACATCCTTGACCCCGTACTGCGCCGCGAACCGCAGATACTCACGGCTCGGGTTATTGAACTGCCCAAATCCTGCTCGCATTTTCGTGGTGCCTTTCGTTCCTATTCCTTTTCCAGTTCACTCAAGGTTAACCCTGAGCTACGAGACCTCTTGGTCGCCGCGCGAATAGCACGGTCACGCTCGCCGCATTCTAAGGCGAGCCAACCTTACGTTCCACCACACAATGACCGGAGTAATCACCACTGTTGGGGCGATCCAAGTGATCCATGCGGGCTCGAAATCCAAGTTGACCACTGCTACGGCGGTTACCGTGGCAATGGTGCCAGCAAGCATGTTGGTCAGGTGTCGCTGGATCCGCTGGGCAGTCGATTCAGACCAGTTGCGGTGATATTGCACATCCGCCAAGCTGAGAGCTATCGCGATGGTTCCAAACACGGCGAGTGGCACCCATATCGAATCGCCCGATAGTCCCAAGACAGCGCCGAATCCCCACATTGACAAACCTGTAAGCCCCATGATGCCTACCGCCGTCCAGTCAACCCACAAAGGTTGTCCCCTGCTGTTTCGAGCGAATCGCCAACCTGCAAACACGAAGTAAAAACTGAAGATGGCGATTATCAGCAAGAAGATGTCAGCGCCCAGAATCGCTAGCGGCAACGCCGTTATGAACACTATCGTCATCGCCACCGCATACACCCTTCCGGCTCGCACGTGGTTCGTCGCACCCTTCTTAGTCACAACCGGAATCACGGCCGCCAACAACGCGATGGAACCAGCGAGGATATGAACGTAGAGCAAAGCGGTTTCAAACATTTTTCCTACTCAAGCCGATAGAGATCTCTTGGCATCTTGAAGGTACCTTTGATTCGTGCGTTCAGCATACCCCAATCCGCGAGGTCACGTTATCGCTGTACCCTGTTGAACATGGCACGAATTCTAGTGGCGTACGGCACGAAGCATGGCTCGACCGCCGAGATAGCCGCACACATCGCTACCCGCTTCACCTTGGCCGGTTTCGATACCGATACCCTAGAGGCAAATCTTGGCATCGACATCACCAAATACGACGCGCTAATCGTCGGCTCCCCGGTCTATGCTGCACGTTGGCTCCCCGAACCCACTCTCATCCTAGTCGCCAACCACCAGCGCATCCAAAACATACCCATCGCCCTATTCAGCGTCGGCATGATTGACGTTAAACACCCGGGCAAACTCCGCGAAGAACACGACGCTTGGATTGAGAAGGCTTTCACCCAAGAGGACATCAACCTCAACATCTTCGCCTCCACCGCCTTCAACGGTGCATACCACCGACGCAACTTCCCACTCTGGATGCGCATCGTCGATTCCATTCTCCGCATCACCCCACAAGGCGACTATCGACAGTGGGATGCGATCGAAAACTGGGCCGACGAAACTGCCGAAACCCTCTGCGACATGCTTAAAGACACCGGCGAAACTGTCACCTCTACATGCTGATCGACATCCACACCCACATCCAGCAACACGACCCGTCAGAAGTCGATGGCATGATCCAACGCGCCAAAGAAGCAGGCGTCTCCACAATCATTGCCGCCGGAACCACGATCGAAGACTCCAAGAAGGCCATCGCTTTAGCAGAAACCTATTCCAACATCTTCGCCGGAGTGGGAATCCATCCCGCGGACTTGGAAGCACCGATCAGCCGAGAAGACATCAACACTCTCAACGAACTCGCGGGCCACGAACGCGTCATCGTGATGAGCGAAATCGGCATTGACTTTATGCCAAAGAGCCCTGACCACGACTGGCAAGAAGAGGCTTTCGCGGCGCAAATCGAAATCGCAAGGAATCACAACCTGCCTGTCGTCTTCCACATCCGCGAACATCTCGACGATCTTACGCGCTTTGAAGCTCGATCTGCTGCCCTATCCATCCTCGCTGATCTCGACGCCGGAGAACTCGGCGGTGCTGCACACTACTTCCAAGGAGATTACGACTACGCCCGGAAGGTCCTGGACCTAGGCTTCAAAATCTCCTTTGCCAAACCACTCCTGCGATCTCCCGAACTCCAAGAAGTGGCAAAACGCGTTCCTCTCGACAGCATCGTCCTAGAAACTGACTCCTACCCACAGCCGTTTAAGAAGAATCGCGCTAGGTGGACGGAGCCGAAGGACACCCGTCAAGTGGCCGAGTGCCTAGCCCAACTCAAAAACATCCCGCTCAAGCAATTCCACAACCGCAACGTTTGAGCCGGACCTCTATCCCAAGCGTCAAAACTAGAATCGAGACAATAAACGTATTCCCTACCGATCGATGTCCGCATCAACCCTAAACATCGCGCTCAAAGAATGGTCCGCCACCATCGACGCCTTGGCGTCTGGCGACCAGATTTTCATCCTGCGAAAAGGCGGCATCCGCGAGCCGAACCGCCATTTCGAATTGCCGCATAACCGTTTCCTCCTCTACCCCACTCACTACCACGAAGCTGACCAACTACTCAAACCTGAGTTTCGGCACCTCTTAGAGCCAGAACCATCAAACTCAACCGATTACGTTTCGATTCGAGCGTGGGCAGAAGTAACTGACGTCATATCCGTTGACTCCGCTGAACACCTAGCCGCACTATCCGATCATCACGTCTGGACGGACCAATTCGTCACCAAACGCATCGCCTGGAAACCACGCCATGCTGCCGATCTCATCATCCTTAAGACTTACGCACTCGCCACTCCATTCAAACTGACTGTCGAGCCGTACCATCGCGGCTGCAAGTCTTGGGTCGACATTGATCCTCCGGTCGATACAACCGGGGCCAAGCCAGCGATCCTCGATACCGAATGGGAACAACGCTCCCGAGAAATCAACCGATTGCTTTCCCAAACGACATCCCAAGCCGTGCCAACGACATGAATCACCGACAACTCAAAGGAACCGACCTCTCCCTATCCGAAGTCGGATTCGGGGTTTGGAGCGTCGCCACTACATGGTGGGGCGTGACGGACCACGACTTCGGCGTTGACCTGCTCCGAAAAGCGCGCGACCTAGGCATCACATTCTTCGACACCGCTCCTGCATACGGGGATGGATACGGCGAGACAGTCCTTGCCGAAGCCTTCACGCCGCCTGACATGTCCGACTTGGTGATCGGCACCAAGTTCGGCTACGACATGGCGGCACCTCGAACTGGCCACCGAGAACGTCCGCATGACTGGTCGCCTCAAGCCGTGATGGATTCCTGCGAAGAATCGCTACGCCGATTGAATATCGACTGCATCGACCTTTATCAGATGCACAACCCTCGCTTGGACGCCATCCGCCGAGACGACACCTTTGAAGCCTTGGAAAATCTCAAATCACAGGGCAAGATCCGTCACTATGCCGCAGCCATCGGCCCTGACCTGGGTTGGCAGGATGAAGGCATTGCCGCCGTGTCAGAGCGTCAGATACCCGCGCAGATCATCTACTCCATCCTCGAACAAGATCCTGCACGCGTGATCCTTAACGCCGCGACCAAGAATAACGTCGGTGTGTTCACCAGAGTCCCTCACGCGTCCGGGATGTTAGACGGCACCTACACCAAAGACACTGTCCTTGACGAATCACCCTTCGCATCGTCCGATCATCGCTCCTACCGACGTTTGATGTGGATGCGGTCCACGATCCAGAAGCTCGCCAAGATCGACTTTCTGCTAGAAAACTACGACGCGACGATCGGTCAGCTAGCCATCCGCTTCTGCCTGATGCCGGAAACTGTCGCTTCTTGCACTCCTACCATCACCAGCTATGAGATGCTCGAAGAATACGTCGCAACATCAACAATCCCTGAAATCTCCTCGACCGATATGGGGGAACTGGACCGCCTATACACCAGCAACTTCGATATTGAAGAGCAGCCGGCGCGCATGAAGTCTAGCACCTCGGAAACCGGGTTCGTATTGATGGACGGCGTTACCGAAGCGGAACCTCTTACGGCATAACCGTCGTCCTTATGCGGCAGCTTCCACTTCTACTTCATCCTGCTCCGTCTCCTCATCCTCGTCCTCGTCCACTGCCTCGTATTCTTCGACCTCATCGTCCGCGTACCGGCTCAATTCCCCTTCCAATAGATCGAAGTCACGCTTCGAAATGATGTGCACCATCCCGAACAATGCCAAGTCCCACATCTCCGGAGGCCAACGCTTCACATACTCCAGCGTCGGGCCCACTTGCAGTCCGTCTACCCAGTGCTCTTCATCAGGCAAGACATCCAACTCGATGTTTACCCGACTGCGAAAACGCTCCCGATTTGAATGATGCTTCCAGATCTTGGATCCGTTCTGAAAACCCTTGCCCTTGACCGTCGCAGTTGCCGCGAATTTCCGATAGTCACTGACGTAGAACAAGAGACGATCACCCGACACCATCTGCGACGCCTTTCGTCTATTAGGCGCATCAACACCCAGAAGCTTGAAGCCGCGCTGCCGCGTGATTTCGAAGTTCTCCCGAGTTGTATTGATCATCCAGCAGGTCATCTTCTTTCAAGATAATACGCTAGGAATGTAGGCATCCCATAAATCGCAGCCCTGACGAGGTGAGCATTGACAGATCAAAGCCGCGAAATCGAAGAACGCGTCATGTCCTTTCTTGACGGAATCGGTGCGGAGTACGAAATCGTAGAGATCGATCCTGATTTCGCAGACACACTCAACTTCTGCGAGAAATACGGCTTCCCAATCGAGACATCAGGCAACACCATCATCGTAGCCAGCAAGCGCGGTGCAACGCAACACTCCGCATCCGTCGTACGTGCCGACAAACGCCTCGACGTTAACCATAAAGTCTGCGAACTCATGGGCATCAAACGCGCTTCGTTTGCCAAGGCTGAGGAAACGGTTGAACTCACCGGGATGATGATTGGCGGCGTAACTTGCCTTGCCCTACCACCCGAGATTCCTATCTATATCGACGCCTCGCTTCTCGATCAGCCCTATGTCATTCTCGGCGGTGGCAGCAGATCCACCAAGATCAAAGCGGATCCCAACGTCCTCGAAAAGATCCCCAACGCCACGGTCCTTGACGACCTGACGCTCTAACGCTCCCAATTCAGTAGACAAAAACTGGGCACGGAGACGTACCCAGTTTCCATCGTCGAGTCGCACAGAATCGTCGACCTAGTACTCAGCTCGACGCTGGAACTTGGCCCGGATGTAGATCGCTGCGGCGTTCATGGTGAGCAACATGATGAGAAGGATGACGATTGCTGCTGCCGAGATGTGACGGAAATCGTCTTGAGGTTGCGAGACCCAAGTCACGATCTGAAGCGGGAGAACCGTGAAGCGGTCGAATGGCGAGGTGGGTACGTAAGTGATGAAGACGAGAGAACTTACTACTAAGATCGGCGCGGTTTCGCCGATGGCTCGTGACATCGCCAAGATGATGCCGGACATCATGCTTGGTATCGCTTGGGGCAACACAACCATCTTTACCACCTGCCATCGTGTCGCTCCCATTGCGTAGGCGGCGTCACGATAGCTGGGCGGCACTGCTCGGATCGCCTCTTGCGACGCTATGATCACGATCGGCATCACCAACAACGACAAGGTCAGCGCTCCAGCCAAAAGGCTCCTCTGCCCATCGAAGAGGTACTGGACGAATATCGCCAGACCTAACAGGCCGTAAACGACGGAAGGCACGCCGGCCAAATTCGAGATATTGAGTTGGATCAATCTAGTGACTCGGTTGTCGGGTGCGAACTCTTCCAGATACAGCGCGGTTGCGATACCTACAGGGACTGTCATGATCGCCGTCAGGATGATCACCCAGAACGTGCCAGCGATCGGCGCGAGTATTCCCGCCTCCTCGGGATGTCGTGATGAATAGTTCGAAAGGAATTGCCAGTCCAACCAACCGATGCTGTCGATGAAAACCTCGATCAGCAACCAAGCGAGAACCAGCACTCCGACGATGACCGAGCCTAAAAACAGAGCCGCGAATGCGTTGTCTCGCGCCAGTCGGTAGGTCTTTCGTGTGTTGCTTTGAGTTTGCATTGCCATCTCAAGCACCTGTCTTTGATTCCGCTGCCATATTCATGCTTGCGCTTAACTTGCTGATCACTCGTACTTCTGACGGAAACGTTGCACGACCCATCTTCCCAAAATGTTCATCACCAGCGTCACCAAGAAGAGCAATAGGCCAACCACGAATATCGTGTAGTACTCGATCTCGCCGTGCGGTGTATCGCCCAATGCCACGTTCACGATGAATGCGGTCATGGCTTGGACAGCCTCGAGAGGGTTGAAGGTCAAGTTGGGACGTCCGCCCGCGGCCAAGTAGACGATCATTGTTTCGCCGACCGCACGTGATACGGCGAGGATGAACGATGAAACGATACCGGACAGTGCGGCGGGGACTACTACTTTGGTCGCCACCTCAAACCTTGTAGCGCCAAGGGCATACGCGGCGTCTCTGAGTGAGCGAGGAACTGAAATCATCGCGTCCTCGCTTAATGTCGTCACCATCGGCATGATCATGATGCCCATCACTAATCCTGCGCTCAACGCACTGAATGTGCCTAGATTGTCGTCGCCGATCAAAAAACGCAAGGCCGGTCCGACAGTCAGCAACGCGAAGTATCCGTAGACAACCGTGGGTATGCCGGCCAACACCTCCAATATCGGTTTGATCACCCGTCGTACGCTCTCTGGCGCATATTCAGAGAGGAATATCGCAGCGCCAATTCCCAATCCCAAAGAGACGATACCCGCTACCGCAGCAACTAAGAATGTGCCGGTCAGGAGAGGGATTACACCGAAGGATTGCCCTACTTCGCGATACGGCTTGAACAGCGGCGCCCATTTCGTCCCGGTCAGAAAATCCCACACTCCGACATGTGTCAGGGTGCCGTTGACGCCCGGCTCGCAAGGCTTGATCGGCTCTCCCTCGTTGAGTACACAGACTTCTTCTTGGAAAAAACCGATGCTTTGGGAAACCAAGACGGCCACAATGCCAATCGTGGTCAAAATCGAGATCACTGCTGCGGCACGCAGCACCCATGTCACTGCAGCCTGTTCGAAGTGTCGTCGAGCACGATGGCTCGCTAGCTGTGATTCGTCTTTCTTCAACGACATAGTCGTCGGACGCGTCTGCTTGTCGATGCTCTGTTCGATCGCGCCCGCGTCAGATCCAAAATTCGGGATGCTCTGGTCTACGGCCATAGCCTGCCTTTCGGTATGGATTCCGAAGTCGGTTCAATTCGGCAATTGATCCAAACGCGGAAAAATCCCGGTTTCCGGGCAGTTTCTATGACAGCAACGGTTTTCATAACTGATTCTAGAAGCTAAGGGGATGGCGATTCGATCGCCATCCCCCAAGTTTTGATCAGCGTTGAACTTTCTCGTCGGGCACTGGGTTCGCTATTAGAGCTAGCCCTGCGTCGTAGAGGTGTTGAGGCAGGCCGACGTAACCCACGCTGGCAGCCAAGTCGGCAGCGTTGCGGAGGTAGAAGTCGACGAATGCTCGCACTTCTTCACGCTCAAGCGATGCGATGCTCACGTAGATGAAGAGCGGTCGGCTCAACGGCGAGTACGCACCGTTGTTGATCGTCTCTTCGTTAGGTTCGATACAACTGGAGCCACCGTCAACGCTTACGAGCTTGAGCTTGTCGGTGTTCGCGATGTAGTAGGCGTAACCGAAGTAGCCTAGCGCGCCGCGGTCGCCTGCGATGCCCTGCACCAGCACGTTGTCGTCAACTGCCGGGAAGAAGTCGTCGCGGATCACGCCGGTGTCGCCGTTGATCTCTTCCGTGAAGTAGTCGAACGTTCCGGAGTCTGCGTCAGGACCGTAAAGTACGATCTCTAAGTTCGGGTAGCTCGAGTCCACCTGGTTCCAGTTCGTGATCGTGCTGTCTGGCTTCCAGATCTCGTTCAATTGGTCAACCGATAAACAGGTCGCCCAGTCGTTGCCAGGGTTGACGAGGACGGAGAGACCGTCGTACGCAACCGTCAACTCGATGAAGTCGACACCGTTCTCGGCGGCTAACTCACGCTCCGAGTCTTTGATCGGTCGCGACGCGTCGGAGATAACAGTTTCGCCGGCAGCGAACTTCTTGAAACCTCCACCAGTTCCGGAAATGCCGACGGGAACCTGAACGTTCGGGTGGTCCTTGCGGAAATCCTCGGCTGCTGCCACCGTGACCGGGTAGACCGTCGATGAGCCATCAATGATGATCTCGCCAGACAACGGGCCGGAAGGCTCGAACGGCTTATGTGCCATCATCGCAGTCTCAAGAACATCCGGGACTGGGTTGTTCAGCAACACCAAACCCGCGTCGTAGAGCGGCTGGGGAAGACCGACATAGCCTACGCTGGCAGCCAGATCGGCGGCGTTGCGGAGGTAGTAATCCACGAAAGCCTTGACTTCTTGGCGTTGGAGCGAGGCAATGTTCACGTAGATGAACAGCGGTCGACTCAGAGGGGTGTAAGTGCCGTTGTTGATCGTCTCTTCGTTGGGTTCGATACAACCGTCTCCAGCATCGACGCCCACGAGCTTCAACTTGTCAGCATTGGCAATGTAGTAGGCGTAGCCGAAGTAGCCCAGTGCACCTCGGTCACCTGCGATGCCCTGCACTAGCACGTTGTCGTCAACTGCCGGGAAGAAGTCGTCGCGGATAACGCCGGTGTCGCCGTTGATCTCTTCCGTGAAGTAGTCGAATGTCCCGGAGTCAGCGTCAGGACCGTAAAGGACAATCTCTTGGTTAGGGAAGCTGGAGTCAACTTGATTCCAGTTCGTGATCGCGCTGTCTGGCTTCCAGATCTCGTTCAGCTGATCGACTGTCAAACAGGTAGCCCAGTCGTTGTCAGGATTGACGAGGACGGATAGACCGTCGTAAGCAACCGTCAACTCGATGAACTCGACACCGTTTTCTGCTGCCAGTTCGCGCTCGGAGTCTTTGATCGGCCGAGAAGCATCGGAGATTACCGTCTCACTGGCGGCGAACTTCTTGAAACCACCGCCTGTGCCTGAAATGCCAACTGGGATCTGAACATTCGGGTGATCCTTGCGGAACTCTTCCGCAGCGGCAACGGTAACTGGATATACCGTAGATGAGCCATCGATCAAGATCTCACCACCCAAGGTGATCGAGATTTCCGGTGCCTCAGGGACAACTAGCTTCACGTCAGGCTCAGGGTTGGCAACCTTGGCCTCCATTTGGTCATACAGAGGTTGGGGTAGACCGACGTAGCCGACGCTGGCAGCCAAGTCCGACGCGTTTTCGAGGTAGTAGTCAATGAATGCCTTCACCTCTGGACGTCCTAGCGCCTGGATGTTGACGTAGAAGTAGAGCGGGCGGCTCAACGGCGTGTAGGTACCGTTGTTGATCGTCTCTTCGCTGGGTTCGACACAACCATCACCAGCATCGACGCCAACTAGCTTGAGCTTGTCGGTGTTGGCAATGTAGTAGGCGTAGCCAAAGTAGCCCAATGCCCCACGGTCGCCTGCGATGCCCTGCACCAGCACGTTGTCGTCAACCGCCGGGAAGAAGTCATCACGGATCACACCAGTGTCGCCGTTGATCTCCTCGGTGAAGTAGTCGAATGTGCCGGAGTCTGCGTCGGGACCGTAAAGAACGATCTCTAGGTTCGGATAGCTCGGGTCGATCTGGCTCCAGTTCGTAACCGTGCTGTCCGGCTTCCATATCTCGTTCAATTGATCGACGGTCAGGCAGGTTGCCCAGTCGTTGTCAGGGTTGACGAGGACGGAGAGCCCGTCGTATGCAACGGTCAACTCGATGAAGGTGATGCCATTCTGGGCGGCGAGTTCCCGCTCGGAGTCCTTGATCGGCCGCGATGCGTCCGAGATAACAGTTTCGCCGGCAGCGAACTTTTTGAATCCTCCGCCGGTGCCGGAAATGCCGACGGGAATCTGCACTTCAGGGTGTTCCTTGCGAAAATCCTCAGCGGCGGCGACCGTCACTGGGTAAACGGTCGATGAACCGTCGATGATGATTTCACCAGACAACGGGCCGGCCACAGGGTCTGCACCTTCTCGACCGGGTCTTGCGGTGGCTGCGGGTGCCGCAGTAGCTGCGGCTCGGGCTGCTTCGCCTCGCTGCGCTGGGGCAGCCGTGGCGGCGGCAGCTGCAGCCTCGGGCGCATCGCCTGGGCGAGGAGTCGCGGCGGCGGCAGCCGGAGCAGCCGTGGCTGCCGGATCTGACCGGCGCGCGGTTGCCGGGGATTGAGGCTCTTGTTCGTCGCTGCTGCAGGCGGCGAAAATCATCGCTGCCAGCAGACCGATAATCAGTAGGCTCTTGGTGTTCACCATTCGCCTAACGAATTGATATTGCATCGGGTCTCGGGTCTCCTGATACCTATCTTGTTTTCTTAGCGAAACGCACAGTTCGTGCGCCCACCAAGGATCAAGATGCAACATCACTTTTAATCGCGATTTACATAGGGCACGAAGCCGAAGCGATCTCACGGTATCGGTAGTTTGACAGTAAAGGTCGAACCCTCTCCCACGACGCTTGACACTTCGACGCTGCCTTGATGCTTCTCAACGATGTTCTTCGTGATCGCCAAGCCTAATCCGAACCCTGTGCGATCCCCGCCTGAACGCTGTGACTTGTAGAAACGCTCGAAAATGTGCGGCAACTCGTCGGGATCGATACCCTCGCCCGTGTCCCCTACCGCGATTGCCACAGCATCGTCTTCACGCCAACACGATATTCGTATGTTGCCGCCGGGCGGCGTGAATTTCTGCGCGTTTCCCAGCAGATTGCCAATCGCACGTTCCATCTTCTCGCGATCTATCAGTACCGTCGGCACTTCCCCAATGACTTCTTTTTCGATCTTGTGGATAGACGCGACACCAACCGGCCCATGACTCGCCAAGACTCGGTCTAGAAACTCTGAAGGCCTTGTCATCTGAGTGTGCAACGGTGATCGGCCAGTCTCAAGCATCGTCAAGTCCATCATCTCGCTCACTAAGTCCGCCATGCGTTGTGCACTGTCATCGATGCGGTCTAGAAACTGCACCGTAGTTTCAGGATTTGATGAGCCTCCTAGTTTCAGGGTGTCCACCGACGCTTGGATCGACGCAATCGGGGTTCTAAGCTCGTGCGATGCGTTGGCCACGAATTCACGCATAGACGCAGCGAGACGGATTTCATCGGTGCGATCGTTGATGATCACGATCGCACGACCAACGCCTTGATCTTCAGACGGCAATGCGCGCGAAATAACTTCGAGGTGTCGCTGAGAGTCATACAACACCACGTTCCGCAAAACCGTTTCCCCAATCGTTGCGCTGGTAGCAACCGCGTCATTGATCTCGTAGATATTCACCTTGGAAGCCATCGGTGTTGGAACTGGAGCATTCGGATCGAAAGCAAAGTCAAGCATGGATCTTGCGGCGGGATTCGCGTACTGCATGATCCCTTCGGCATCCACCACCAGTATCCCCACCGTCAACTCATTCAAGATCGTCTCGTGGTAAACACGGTTGCGAGCCGATTCGTTCAAGATCGTCTCGACACTGTCGGCGAGACGGTTTACCGCGTTGATGATCCGTTGCTGCTCAGCAGGCCCATCAACCGCTAGTCTATTTGCCCGATCAATGGACTGCGTCCGCAATATCCCGATCGCGGTTCGCAAGAAAAAGTCCGATTGACGACGTGCCAGAAACCACACTCCCAAAACGGCAACAACCGCCCCGACCAAGACCGTAACAAAGCCAAAAAAGAAGTAGGCGACTGATCCGATTATCAGCGGGACCGCTGCGATGGTCGCGTACCGCCATCTGAGCGGGAGAAAATCAACGATGCGGCAAAGATCAGGCATCTATCACGGTACGAACCGATAACCGACGCCTCTCACCGTCACTAGACGCTCGGGATGCGAAGGATTGTCTTCGATCTTCCGCCTGAGAAGCGATACGTGAACGTCAATTGTCCTCGACTCGCCTGAACCTTCATCACCCCAAACCCCCTTCAATAGTTGAGAGCGCGAGAAGACTCGTCCGGGCTGAGATGCGAGGTGCACTAGCAGATCGAACTCTTTATTTCTCAGATCGAGGTCATATCCCTCAAGAAGGACTGTCCGACGTACGAGGTCGATCTCCAAATCACCGACTTCGATCTTGTGCTTGCCGTCGTTGCCAGACGAAGCGCTCGAAAACTCTTGGGAGCGACGCAGTTGAGCCACCACGCGGGCCATCAATTCCTGCAAACTAAACGGCTTGGTCACGTAATCGTCCGCGCCGCTGCGCAGACCGTTGACGCGGTCATGTTCCTCGTGCCATGCGGTCAGCATGATTATCGGAACGACGTCTCCGGTTTCTCGCAGTGCTTTGCACACCTGCATACCACCCATCACTGGCAACGACAGATCGAGGATTATCAGATCAACATGATTTGATCTGCGGATGTCTAAAGCCGTCGCTCCGTCGGAGGCAGTTAGGGCACGGTAACCAGCAACTTCAAGATTGAACTCCAGCGTGGCAAGGAGGCCGGGATCGTCCTCAACTACCAAAATCGTTTTCTGGGTGCCGTTCTCTGTTGCCAATTCCGTTTCCCGTGCCTTTGCGCTAGACCTTTTCGATCACGCCAGACGTTGCCGATCGATATGCAGCGTCGATCATCTCTATCGCTCTCATTCCTGCCCATCCCGGTGCATAGTTGGGCACGTCCTTGCCACCCAAGATGTCTGCGAAGTTGTCGGGCGGTCCGCCGCCGTAATATTCGCCGGCCTCTTCGCCAACATCGACCTTTATATGGTCGCCGTCGTGGCGCTGCACTTCGAGACGCGCACGATCGATGTCCAACACGAACGCACCTTCGTCGCCAAACACGCGGATGTCCAACTGGAAAGTCTGGTCCTGCGGCAATGCACCGGCGCCTGAGAACGTGCCTATCGCACCTCCCTCGAATCCGACGGAAAACGCGTTGTAGAGCTCAACCTGCGCTGTCGGAGCCGAGTTGTAAGCAAAGACCGTTTCGGCTTTGAGGCCTGTCAACCAATAGGCCATCCCTGCCGAGTGCGTCATCTGAGCAAAAGCGTAACCGCCACCAGCCACAACGGGGTCCGCCCAAGTTTCGGCGGCAGGTTCAAACATATTGTCCCCTGCTCCTCCGCCCTCTGCCAGGAATCGCTTCCCTTCCAACAGGCTCCTGACGGGCGATGCCATGTGACACATCACGAACTCGATGTTGCCTACCGGTCGCTGATCCATGATCTCCTTGGCTTTTTGGATGTAAGGAGCGTAGTGCCATCCATGGGGGATGAGCAACTGCACGCCTTGCTTTTCGGCCTCTGCGACCATGGCCCTAGCATCGGCCGCACTGGTAGCCAACGGCTTTTCGCACATCACATGCAAGCCGCGCTTTAGAGCAGCCATCGAGTGTTCGTAATGCAGAGAGTGAGGAGTGGCCACCACTACACCGTCCAAACCTTCTATCTCCAACAGCTCCTCGTAGCTTTCGGTGGCGTGGACGAAACCGAAAGTGTCTTTCACCAGCTGCAATTCATCTGCGCCTAACCGGCACACCGCCGTCATCTCCACATCATCTCGGGCGGCGAAGACAGGCATATGGTTTGCGGTCGCCCACCAGCCAGCGCCGATGAATCCGATCTGTACCGTTCCGTCAGGTTTCATCACATTGACCCTTTCGACGATATCGATCGCGAGTTAATTCACGTCAACAATCGATTGTTGCAAAATAGACCTTTGGCGCGCGTAATTGTAAGCGAGTTTACGCCAACCGCTCCTTCACACTCTCGCTGACCACACTTCAACATGGACCTCTGGCTAGTTAGACACGGAGACACGATCGTCGGTGAGGATGGTCTGTATAAACCTCACCATGGTCTTACCGAACTAGGTTTTCAACAAGCGCGGTCCGTAGCGAAGGTGTTGGCAGATATCGAGTTCGACGCTTGCTATTCCAGTGTCCTGCCCCGCGCGATCCAGACTGCTCGAGTCTTCACCGATTTGATCTCATGCGAATTCACAATGGTCGAAGACTTGAATGAGATCGAGGTCGGCCAGATCGAAGAAGCCTCGGTCGAATTCAAGAGCAAGGTCGTGAATCACCGAGTCGATTTGGACTTTTCCCAATTCGGTGGGGAAGACCCGATGCAGTTCTCTTCACGTATCAAGCGGGGATTCGACCAACTAATGGACGATGCTAGAGGCAAAACCGCAGGAAGAATCGTCTGTTTCCTCCACGGCGGGACAATCGGCGCGATCTTGGATCATATGCAAGGCCGCGACTTCGACTATCGCAGCAGACCGCGCATGCCAAACTGCTCTTACACCGTCGTTAGCGAAACATCGGACGATGTTTGGACGGAATGGTCAGGATGGCACTCTGACCATCTCGAAATCCTGACTTGAAAAACGGTTAAACCGCGAAAGCGGCCGGCGTGTAGCTACATTCTTCTGATGCGAGGTCCGCATTGGAGCACTCGCAGGCGCGGCAATAGATCACCGGTGCGCCATTGCTCAGGTCTACGGCAATGCTCGGGGCTTCGCAATGCGGGCATCGCGTCACCATCGAAGCGCCGCATGTAATGCACGTGAAATATGCGCTGTACGCGTCTTGTTGCAACCGCATCACGCCAGAAGTGCACTTCGGGCACTCGTTTTTTGAAAGCAACATCGGGATCGCTCCTTTCCCGAATGTAGAAGCCGATAAGCAGGATGCGGCAAATCTTATGGCTTCGATCAAACGCGTTTCAACGCATTCGAACGCGTTTGGGAAACGATCCGTCGAATGAGACTAGGGATCGGAGCGTGGTTCGCCTGACGAGATCGACTTTATTCGTATGGCAACAACCCGTCTTGCGGTTTGGTCCAAGGTGCCCTTGCTGACCAGGCTTTGGGTCGAGGAAGTCGCCCGATTTGCACTTCAACGATGCTCGGAGCGTCGGCATCCACCGCGGACCGTATCGCCGTCGTAAGCTCTTCTGGACTTGTCGCCAAAAAAGCCTCCGCGCCGTACGCCTTGGCCATCGCCACGAAATCCGGGTTTACGAAATCCGCTTCGTAGGTCCCGCCGAAGTCTTGGTCAAGATCGCGAGCCACGTTGCCATACGCACCGTCATTGAACACCACCGTGACAAGATTGATACCGTACTTGACCGCCGTCGACAGCTCACCTGACGCGTACATGAAGCCGCCGTCACCTACGATGCAGATCACCGGACGGTCCGGCACACCTACCTTCGCGCCCAATGCAGTCGGAAATGCATAGCCCAAAGTGCCCATGTAGCCAGAGTCGATGTATGACCACGGACGGTTAACCTCGAAGTGCTGGCGAGAGTAGTAACCCAGCTGCGTCATACCCCAAATCCCGGTCGCATCTTCAGGATAAGCGTCGCGGATCGCCACTAGCCACGGATACGCGGCATCTTCGCTTCGGTCCTTCTCACGCGTCTCCTCCAACGCCGCCTTGTCGAACGCGTGGCGCTCCGCCATCATCTCCGAGTCACATCCAGCATCCTTTAGAGCTGCATTCAACTTCGTCAACGTTGCCTTCGCATCGCCATGCAACTTCAGCTTGTTCGGATGTGGACGACCCAGAATCGTTTCGTCAGGATCGATATGGATCACTTTGGATCCGCTTCCCGCTGGATTGCGCGGCGTGAAGCGAGTGCCGATCGCCAGAATCACCTCTGCACTATCGATCATGTCCTTGATCGGCCCTGCCGCGCCGACCCACGAACCGATGCTGTTCGGGTGAGAGTAGGGAATGACGCCCTTACCTCCCGCAGAGTTGACCACTGGCAGCCCCGTCAGCTCCGCCAACTCGATCAATTCGTCGAAAGCGTCGGATCGTGCGATGCCCCCACCTGCGAAGATGATGGCTGACTTGGCGTTGAGGATGTCGTTCGCCGCTTCATCGATCAGGCTGTCGTCACACACCATTCTTTCCCCTGGCGCGCTCTCCAACAACTCGACCTCTTCCCTCTCGACCATGCCTTCAGGCGGCATATCGATATAGGTCGGCCTCGGTCGACCTGAGCGCATCTGTCTGAAAGCCTCTTGAACCGCACTCGGAGCCTCGTGAGGCCGCCTCGTGCAAGCCTGATACTTCGTGACGGGTTTAAGCAGATTCACTTGGTCAACTATCTCGTGCAGCCCGTCTAGTCCCTTATTGATCTGAGCGCGCGGGACCTCGCCAGCTAGGAGGAGAACGGGAGAAGATCGTGCATACGCAGTCGACAGCCCCGATCCAGCGTTGTATAGACCAACGCCGGGGACCACCATCGCTACACCGGGTTTACCCGTAGCTCGAGCGTATCCATCGGCCATGTGCGTAGTGGCGAACTCATGCCGCGTTGTGATCATGCGGAGACCAGGTTCGTCACGAATTCCGGTCACCAAGCCGTACATCTGCACACCGGGCAACCCGAATATGACCTCTACACCCTCCCTCACCAAAGATTTCGCCAGTGCTTCTCCGCCTGATAGTTTTGCCACGTTCTACTCTCCCGATCTTTTGCGCTGCACGTCGACACGAAGAACCCGCGCCGGACTATTTCATTGTCGATTTACCGAATCGAAGGTTATATGGGTTGTGTGGATTATACGAGCAGGGATTCGCCCCGCATTTAGCTGACCATCGACGGAAGCAGGAGCATCGGCATCAACTCATCCGGCACATCGACAAGATCTTCGGGGGTAGTCCACCGAGTGATGCCAGTTCCGATAAGCACAGAGTCAAGGCCGGCTCGATTCGCTCCCGCGATGTCGGTTTGCAACTGGTCACCCACGAACGCCACCTTACGGTATCCGCTCAACCTCTCCTTGATTGCGTCAAACATCGGTTCGTATGGTTTTCCCAGCTTCGCGAACTTAACCGCGGAGTCTTCGCCAAACCTCCTCGAAACCGCCACCTCCAACATTTCCGCCAGACCTCCAGGACCTATAGCAAATCGGTCCAATCCGTCCGGATAAAGGACATCCGGGTTTGGTACAGCCAGATGAAGAGGATTGCCCTCGTCCATTCGACGGATAATCAACGTGAGCATCTCCGAAGTCGCCTCGAACCAGTCGTACCCCGTAATACCCGCTATGACAAGTGAAGCGGATGCTTCGTCTGTTGAGGTCAATGGGACCGGTTCGCAGCCAGCCAGTCGAACCCACTCAACCGCCTCGCCACGCCCTGTGGCTATGCAGGGCGATCCGACAATGTCGCGTTCCTCGAAAAACCGCGGCAAAAGTGATCCCGCAGATATGACTTGTTCGTCGTTGATACTGAACCCCTGGCTACGCATCACCGCCAACCGGCTCTCATTCAACCGAGAAGCGTCATTGGTGGCCAGCACCCAAGGTTTACCCAGTTCCGTAAGTCGATCAGTAAGTTTGATCGCGCCGGGCAACGGGTCGACCCCATCCACTAGAACCCCATAAGAATCAAACGCGATCGCGTCGTACCGCTCAACCAACTCGTGAATCGATATAACAGATGGCGGATTCCTCAAGCTTCTCGCACCTTTGCGTTATTCCATGGGAAACGGCACTGCACATTTATGCTGAGTCCGCTTTGATTTGGCGATTTCTCCGATGACATGAGCCCCCGGATCGCGATCACGGGGCGCTGATACCGCCGACTGAAACAGATCACCACTTGGTCGATAGCTCGTCGTAAACGTGGTCCGGCGACGCGTACGAGATGCCTGCTTCGTCAAACGCAGACACTTGTATCAGACCCGCGAATTGATCGTACATCTGTCGGTCGATCCGGCTGAGTACAGGCAACTTGCGCAGAGTCGTATTGCGTATCAACCGCTCGTATCGCTGCTGTATCCTGAACCAAGCCAACACCCCGATCGTGGAGGTCTTAGGGTAATTCAACTGGTCGGCCAACTTGTTGCCGATCACCGCCCTCGAAACACCGTAGATGTACTTCGCGAACTTCCGACGAATCTCAGGTTCAGTCATATCTCCCAACAGCGGCGCCGAATTCACGAGCGAGTTCGCCATCGCGATCGATTCAATCCCCGGTTCGGGCTCGCACATGCCACCGATTTCGAAAAGTTTGAGCGCTTCGGCTTCATCGTGGAAAAGTATCGTCTCCGGGATACCCATCAACCAGCCGATGTAACGCCACGCCGCCATGAAACTCTCCGCCTCTTCCTCCGTGTAACTCGCTCCCAACCTTCTCATATGTGCGAGCAACCTCGCGGAAAACGCAGTGATCGCGAAACCTAAATGCGCCGAACTCAACGGGACGCCCCAAGCCTCCGAGTCCCAGTCGTCCGATTCGTCCAGAAGCCGCCTGACTTGCGCGTGAATCAAGCGAATCCTCACAGATAATTTCCATCCGTCACCATGCCTCTCCAGCCCACCAGGTATAAAACACTCGACCAAATGCCGGTTGTTCTGCTGCAAACGCCTCACGCCTTCATCACGCACTCGTCCAGTGATGAAGAACGATTTCGATATGTTGGTCATAAAGCCTTCGATTAGCACTCCGCTTACGAAAGAGGCCAAGATCACCTTCGAGTTCCGATGAAACATTCGAACACCGGGGGAAAACTCTGATACATCTACCCAATCGGGCGGAGTCATGCTGTCAAAGAAGTCTCGGAGAATTGTGGGCGCGCCCTTTAATCCGTCCTCATCACTGTCCATCGCCGCTTGTATGAACTGCTGCATCTCAAACGGATTCAGTTTTGAAAGCTCCAACATCAACGCGTCGGCTTCTGGATCGGCGACGTAGGTGTGGGCGATGTAGTTTCTGGCTATGTCCGGCTCAACAACTCGAGCGCGTTCATAGCCTGCCTTGTTGTCAGATGGAATTCGCATTGAAATACAGATCTTGTAACTTGTGGCGCATAAGCTGTGATCTCTTCATTGCTAGATATCGTAGATTATTCTTCTGCTTCGACTCTCAGATCAGGCAGCCAATGCAGCCAGGACGGCAAGTACCAGTTCCCCTTGCCGAGCATCTCCATACTCGCCGGCACTAGCACTGAACGCACCAATGTCGCGTCTAAAAAGATTGCAACAGCGAGACCAAACCCTACTTGTTGATTAATTATCGTTTTCCCAGCCGCAAACGCTCCGAACACCGCCACCATGATCAATGCCGCACCGGTGATGAGGTTCGCTGTCGAGCGCAATCCGTAACTCACCGCCTCCGTGTTGTTTCCTGTCTGGTCGAAGCGTTCCCTAACCCGGCTCAAAAGGAATACGTGGTAGTCCATCGAGAGTCCGAAAAGAATCGTGAACAGGAACAGCGGTATCCACGCGTCGATTACATCCGCTCGCTGGAAACCTAGCAGATCCGTGGCGAATCCCTTTTGGAAAACTAGGACCAGCAGACCATAAGCAGTTCCCACGGACAGCAGGTTCATGATTACCGCTTTGATCGGAATCACTATCGACCTGAACACCAGCAATAGCACGATGAAGCTGAAACCCAGGACGAACACGAAAACTATCGGCGTGTACTGGTCGATCACTTGGAAGATCTCCGCCGATGCCGCGCTCTGCCCTCCTACGTTTACCTCTACAGGAACTCCGGAGAACGCGGCTGGTATGTGTTCGTCTCGCAGAACCGACATTAGCGCTACAGCATCCTCTCCGGTGGGATGGCCGGGCAAAGCCAGTTTGATCAACGCGATCTCACTCGAAGACGACGGGTCGAGCAACGGCGGTATCGGGAACCTCGGATCCTCTATCAGAAGCTGATTCAACTTTGCGATCGCACCTTGTACCTGAGGATCGCCGATGTTGCCCTCGATGACAATATCCGACGGGCTGGCTAGACCGAACGCGAACTCCTCCTCCAGAACGAAGAACGCTTCTTTGGTCACCGAACCATCGGGCAACGTCTCAACTCCGTTCAACCCGGTCTCGATCTGGAAGTAGTAAACGATGGCTACAACCATCGGCACGGCCACTATCAAGAAGCTGAGCCAAGGCACTTTGGTAACGATCACCGTGGTGCGCTCCCAGAAACCGTGCTCGCGATGTTCATGAGATTCTTCGACACCCTTCCGACGGAAGAACGGTATCGACAGCAGATCGACCTTCGGGCCCAGCAACGCCAGTATCGCCGGTAACAGAGTCAGCGTGGCAGCCATCTCGATGATGACGACCAATATCGCTCCTAGACCCAGCGATTGGAAGAACCCCATCGGGATTATGAACATGCCGCACAACGCAATCACCACGGTCAAACCACTGAACAGTACTGTCCTACCTGCCGTCTCCCCTGCGCGGGCGACAGCCTCTTGCACGCTCAAACCGCGGTCCATCTCTTCACGGAAACGGGAGATGATGATCAACGAGTAGTCGATCCCCACCGCCAATCCGATCATCGTGATCATCAACGTCACGAAAAAGACCAAGTCGAACACTTGCCCGATGATGGCAACCAATCCCAAGGCGATGATGATGGCGACGATGGCCAAGCCGATCGGTATCAAAGCCGCGACGACGGCGCCGAACAGTGCCAGCAGAATCAGCAAGGCAACCGGGATACCCACTCGTTCCCCCTGCTCCAGATCGTGAGTCGCAAACTCGTTCGTCTCGTATGAAACGCTGGCCGCACCGCTGATCAACACTCTGAAATCATCGGCTTCATCCGCACGTTCAACAACCTGGATCACCTCTTTGACATTCACCGCCGCTTCATCGAAATCGCCCGCGATCGGTATCGTCATCAACGTCGTCCGTCGATCCGCTGACACCAAGTTCTCCGCGGCTTCGGGAGCCAACGCGCTCAGGAGGTAGTAGTTGACCGCTCCCTCACCAACGATCTCCTCACCCAGCCCAGCGATCTCCTGAAAAACCGTATTCACCTTCGCCGCAAACGCCGGGTCATCCACGGTCAGCGTCTCCGATTGAATGATGATGACTTCAGATATCGGTTCAGGACCGCCGCGCAGTCTCTCCAAAGCAGCCACGGCTTTCGCCGACTCGAATCCGCCGCTGAGCTTCAGTTCGGTCGTCGTCGCGGATCCAAGTAGTTGCCCGACAATTGCTAGGGCAATTACGACTAAAGCGATCCAAGCACCGATGGTAACAATCGGTCTTCGCGCACTGAAACGCGCCAGCGTTTGAGTCAAGCGGAAACTCCCTTGAGTCGACAACTAACAGGTAATAGGTACATGTTACGCCTCTGGATCATCTATCAATACGTTTTGCCATGCAACTACGCGACTGAACTTAGACCTTTATCAAGTCTCAGCATCCAGTTGAACTCCACTTCACCTGGCCAGCCGGGGTACGCATCTGGAATAACGTTCACCAGCCGACATCCCTGCTTCGCATAGAAATCGCAAGCATTCACGTTGACGTCCTGCGTCTCGACCTTCAACTCCACGCAACCTACACTCTTTGCATATCCGACGACGTGTTCAAACAACCTTGTGCCCACGCCTTGCCTCCGCCACGCTGGCGAAACACGTAAATCCCACAACGCCGCGAGATCTTTTCGCCCCTCTAGGAAATGCAGCTGCGGCGAATCGTGTACAACGATTGCACCACCCACTCGATTACCCTTCGAAAACGCTGAAATCAGCCGCCAGTTGGTGTTGTCCCATCGCAACCACCGAGTCGGCGGTTCGCCACCATCGTAATCCTTGATCCAAGGCGGATCGACCGGCTCTTCCGTCAATGTCCATCCCGGAGCATGCTCATTCGGCACCGCCACATACTTGGATTCGACAGTGAACGCGATCGAAACCTTCGCATACTCGCTCAGCGATGCCATCGATTCTTCTCGGGTCGTGATCATTGCAGACGGCTTGGAGCGACCTACAACTCTGGAGCAACGAACTCGTTCAAGAGGCGCAATCTTGTGGCTCTAGGACTTGCAGATCGATAAAACCGCTCATCCGCAGTCCACATCTCGCAATCGAGGATTTCGGCCAAAGCCAAGTAATGACAGTCGTAGACAGCACCTTGTCCAAGTTGGCTTGCCAGTTCTAAGGCTTGGCGATGAAGCCTCGCGGTGTAGCGGAGTTCGACCTCCGGCACCAATACGCTCTCGATTAGGTACGCACCCTCTTCGATTGTCAGTTCATCTCGGGCAATTCTTCGGTGGAGAGCGTTAGCTACTTCAAAGGGCATGAAGGACGGTGCCGTTGGCTTTAGGTTTTGGTGTTCCCACGACTGAAGAATCGTTTGGGCTTTGTCAGAGTCTTTCTCCTCGACCAACCATTTGAAGGCCAAGCTGGCGTCAACAACGACGAAGCCGCTCATCACCAACGATCCATTTGGGCGTCCCGTTCCTCGCGGGCCTCACGAATCAAGTCAACTGAATTCCCCGACAACACCCTGTCTCCGAATACTTTCCTCCGAGCCTCCTTGAACCTATCAGACATAGGGGTCTTAGATGCCGTTTCTTCCACGCCGTTCGCTTGGTCCCTATCCAGTTCCTTACCAATGGCACTCAAACAATACTGCCGCATACTTATCCCCTTCAGTGCCGCAACAGCCTTCAAGCGACGCTGAAACATGGGATCCATATCAAGTGTGAGTCTCTTCTTCTTGACTTGCATCGCGAAACTCCCGCTGATTACCTAGTAACGACTATGATAGCGCAAACACAGAAATACACATTTGCTCTCTTTGAATACCAGCTTGAAACCACAATCATTCTTGTGGCACACCCCAAGCGATCACTAGTTTCAACGTCTCATCTCCGACGCAACGAAATCCATGATCAACGCCTGGAGGCGCCAAAACCGCATCACCGGCCTCAACCACCTGCTCCTTGTCGTCCATCCACATCACTCCCCTACCTTCAATGAAGTAATAGAACTCCTCGAGCGTGTCGTTGCCTTCGTGCACGTGGCTGCCTTCGCTCGCACCCGGCAACAACTCCCATACCTCGATCTTCACCGGCAACTTTGTCGCGCCTTGGAAGAACCTTCTCCGTGTCACAGTCCCATCGCCTTCATGCAACCTATGTTCGCGGATCACGTCTTCAGATTCGTGTTGCTTCCAGTACATATCTACGACTCTGCCAGCCTTCCTCAGTTGCAACGCACCCAAGCCTCAGTCCCGTCTGGTGGGGGAGGCGGGATTCGAACCCGCACGGCCGCAGCCACATGCTCCTAAGGCATGCGCGTCTACCATTCCGCCACTCCCCCGCAACTTCAATCTTATCCGCACGTCCTACTCGTAGATGTTCGACATCTGCCACGCATCCAACGATTTGAGAACCGCATCACTCCCCTGCGCCCGCATCGATACGCCTACGCTGTCGTCTCGGCCCGGATAGACGCGGGCGGCGATGCAAAGTCTGTCGTTGGCGAAAATTTCGACGATGCTACGGTCGATGAATATGCGGAGGCACAGTGGCTCGCCGTCTTCCAAGATGATCGGGCCGGTTTCGGGGGCGCGTGATACTGCGCCAGGGAGCGTCGAAGAGTAGGAAGTCTCCAAGGTGAGCAGGCTCTGCATCGTTGGGACTTTGCGGGGTGCTCCGAACTTGGGAACCGCGGGCGCTCCGCTAGCCAATAAAGCACCTTCCTTGGGCAAGTCCCGGTGGATACGGAACCCGCGCTCTTTGAAGAAGGCGATCCGGGTGAACTCCTCCCGATTGGGCGATCTCAGAACGTTGATCTCCACCATCGGCGACTCTTGGGCGTCCAACTCCATGCTCAACTCAATGGCATTGCCTTGGACACTCTCCAAGACCATTTCTTGATTTGCAGACAATACCGTCTCGCCGATGTGGGTGTAATTTCCCCTGAGCGATTCGATGTCGCCGGCGGGTTCGATGTTTAACTCATCCTCGTGCTTGCCGAGGGTCACGCGTCTCGGCAGCGACATGATCTGGTTCCAACCTTCAGACGGGTAGCCCGGATTCATGTTGTGGATGATGATGACGCCGCCTTCGCCATCCGGTGTCGCCGACGGTGCGTGAACTCCAGACGGAGTCGACGGACCGAAGTTGAACAGTCCGGCCGACGTCACGACGAACTTGTCGCGTTCCATGTCGTAATCGCCGAGGAGATACTGTCCGCCGCTCATGTGGCTGAAGAAGGGCAGTATCCACCTATCCCCTATCGGCCAGAAGTACGGACATGCGCCGTCGTCGCCGACCAGCGTGAAGCGATCATCCTCGGTGAATGGATGCAGGTATTCCCATGTCGCTAAATCCTTCGATCGGAAAAGGAAATCGACCGCAACCCGTTTGCCTCCCGGGCCTTCCGGCAACATTCCTGCAGACAGCGAGTAATAGAAATCGTCCTTCTTCCAGATACATGGGTCGAAGACCGTATACTCCTGCGGTGATCCATCCTGCGGTGGCGTAGGTATCACGGCTTGCCCTGTCACCTTCTCCCAATTCAACAGCAACGGATCGCTCGATGTTGCAACCATGTTGCCAACCTGCGTCCCGTGATACATCGCGATCACACGGTCGTCCTCGACCAGAGTCGAGCCTGAAAAACAGCACTCCTCAGGATCTGGATAGATCGCGTACGGCAGATCCCGCCAATGGATCAAATCATCACTAACCGCATGTCCCCAGTGAACCCTAGGATCCTCGGGCGGATATCCCTGATAAAACAGATGCCATCTGCCCTGCCAGAAACACAACCCGTTAGGGTCGTTCAACGTGTTCTCAGGGTTTACGTAGTGGTAGATCGGACGATGGGGGTCGCCCGACTTCGATTTCCGCGAAGCAATCATCCGCTGCAACAAAGGATTGTCACGAAGCTGGGACTCCTGCTCTTCCAACGTCTCGGCAAACTTGTACTTGGGCGCCAACGATCTGTAGCTGCCTTCACTCATGGCTCCTCCTCGATGCGGACTGCATCCACTACCCGTTCGGTAAACGTGCAACAACGATAATATCCACATTGAACCAACCCTGACCGCCATCGGTTGCCCAAGGAGACCACGATGCCCGAAATGCAGATCGAGATGTTAGCCGAAGAACACGCCCTTGTCGGCGAGGGGCCGGTATGGGATCCCAAACAGAGCATCCTCTACTGGACCGACATCCGCGGCGGTCGTTACTTCAAATTCGATCCCGCAACAGGGGTGAACGAGACCATCCACAACGGCATCTTTGTCGGTGGAGCAGCCGTCAACAAGAACGGAGGCTTGACATTCGGGACATGGGAAGGCGTCATGCTCTGGCGCTCCGATTCAGACTGGCAGTGGCTCCATCACGAACCCGAAATGCGCGCCCAAATGCAGTTCAACGACGTCACTGCAGGGCCGGACGGAAGCTTCTACGCCGGCAGTTACTTCGAGGACGCTCCGCGCGGCGAACTCATGCGCTTCAAGCCCGACGGTTCCCACGAAATCATCTCCGACGGTCTCGGCATCAGCAACGGGATGGGCTTCTCTCCCGACCTCTCCGTCTTCTACCACACTGACTCCCTCGCCGGCGAAATCTACGCCTTTGACTACAACGCCGGGACAACGGAACTCTCGAATCGGCGCATCCTCGTCAAACTTGATTCGAGTGAAGGCATCCCCGACGGCATGACCGTCGACGCCGAGGGCAACATCTGGTCGGCCTGCTGGGGCGGCGCTCAGATCATTCAATTCGATCCTGACGGCACCGAGATGAGCCGCATCAAGTTCCCGGCCGTCCAGACCTCGGCGGTGATGTTCGGTGGCGACGACTTCACCGACATCTACGTCACAACGGCGACGTTCGGAAGCGACGATCCGATAACCGACGACGACCCGCCAGCGTACCACTCCATCTCCAACCGAGGGGGGCAGCTATACCGCGTTCGGCAAGACAAGGTGCAAGGGAAAGCAGAGTTCGAGACTGACTTTCACTGGTCGTGAGGTAGTCGGAGAACTAGGGCGACGGAGACTACTCGATCGTTGATAGACGGCGAACTAGTTTGTCAATGTCGTCCAAGCCCACACTCACAGCATCAGGTTCTAGCCAATTCTCGTAGAAGTTGACGTGCAGACTGCTGACGGCGTGAAACCAGCGATGGATGTCTTCGTCATCGGTTTCGGTTGCCAATAGGCTGGCGATGCGGAACAATGCGGCGTGGTTGCGGTGCTGCCAGCCGCGGGCATTTGCAACGGCCTTAACCGCCTGAGCCGCGGCGCCCCATCCTTTTTCCGATGCCTGACGAACATCCCCGGCCGCGAGCTCAGCCCGAGCCTGCTCCAACAAAACGGCGGCGGAACTTCGATATGTGGATTGGGTCGTCATCAGGATGCTAGACGCAGAATTGGTTCAGCAATTTGATTTTATCAGTCTCTCACCTCAGTCCCGGCATACACCGATCGCCGTGCTCGCCCCTTTCGTTCCCGCGAAAGAGGCGAATAAACGAAGAATCTGAGATGTCCGTCCTACCCCCGCAAAGTCTCGTCAAAGCCCACGTGCATCCTAGAAGCCGTAGGCGTTGTCTGCCCCTGATATCTGCTCCGTAGTGCCTCTGATCCGTACGGATTCTCTGCCGGAGTGGAGAGGTATTGGAAAGAGATCTGCCCTATCGGCATCCCCTTGTAGAGAGTCAGGGGCAACCGAGAGACGTTTGATAGTTCCAACGTCAGATGTCCATCCCAACCGGGATCAACGAAGCCTGCCGTTGAGTGGATGAGTAGCCCAATGCGGCCTAGCGAACTTTTGCCCTCAAGACGCGCGACGATTGAGTCGCTCAAACTGATGCGTTCGAGCGTGTTGCCCAAGACGAATTCGCCGGGGTGCAGAATAAAGGGTTGATCATCTTCGATGACCACCATCTCATTTAACTCCGGGACATCTTCACGGAGGTCGACGTATGGGGCGGTGGAGTTGCGGAATACCAGCACTTTGTCGTCAAGGTGCAAGTCTACCGATGCGGGTTGGACATCAGAAGGATCGAACGGGTTGATCCCGATCCTTCCCGACGCGATCTCGTCGCGGATGCTCTTGTCGCTCAACACCATGACATTAACCAACGCACGCCCCACAACCCATGCCGTGGAGCGTGCAACTCAGCATTCTATTAAACGAACGGTTCTACTCACTGCCCTCTTCAGTCGGCCCAGAGTCGGCGTCAACACATCCCGGTTGAACGATAGCGAACTTGGCGTTTATGCTCGCCCTAACTTCGACATCGCCAGCACTAATCGGCGTGCTCGGACCGTCGAAGAACTCCGATTCTAGCCTGACGGCTACCGCGTCTCCGTAGACGGGCGTGGACGTGAGTGTTTCGGTAGCACTAATCAGGACACCCACTTCGACACCGAACGACTCAGCGTAAAGATTCGCCCGGTGAAGCGCGTCTTGAACCGCCAACTTCCGTGCTTCATCGAGGGATTCGGCTGTCTGATCAGCGGTGAAATAGATCGAATCGATGCGGACGTTGTCGCCACCGGCGGTGGCCGCAGCGTCGATGACCGCGCTGAGGATGTCCGTATCCCCATCTTGGGAAGTGTTGGCGACATCGATCTCGATTCTCACGCGGTTGGATACACGGTAGCCGATGATGACATCACGGCTCCGCCGCCCTGTGCTCCCGTCATCCAGAGTGAACTCTTCTTCGACCCACGTCCTCTCCGGCCTGATGTTCAGCCGGGTCGTCGTGATCTGGTCGTCAGTGATGCCCTGCTCTTTGACAGCATCGATGACGCTTTGCATTGCAGATGCCGCCGTGCTTCGCGCATCGACCAGCGGATCTGCTGTCACGTCAACGCCCAACTCGACAACACCGATCGTCGCCGGAATGGTCACGACGCCAGATCCTTGAACGGTGATGCCATCGGTTCGCGGATCACAGTAGGTTGCGTCGGCGTTTATGGCAGCAGCGTGAGTCGCCACCGCTGTGGCCAGCGATCCGGGCTCCTGCGCGCTCAAACTCAGCACCGAGACCGTCGAACCGACGACGGCGAGCACCGCCACAATTGCGATGCCGATGTGTTTCCTTGTAATCAACATTTGGGTGTTCCCTCATTCAATTGCTTGTTGGTAATCGCCAATCAGATTGGCGTCTATTACTAAAGACGAACGGCGCCTCGACTTTGTTCCATACCAAACCTTGATTATCGCCGAGGGTAGATGCCCCTACGTCAGCGTGTCGGAGTTGGTGTCGTTGTCGGCGTGGGAGATGGCGTAGGTGTCGGCGTACATATCGGAATGGGCGACATCGTAGCGGTAGGTTCGGCTGTGGTGGATACCGTTGGAGAGTCTGTCGGTGTAGGCGTCGCGGTTGGCGCGATGGCGCACGGTATTTCCGTTGGAATCGGTGTCGGGTCTTGAATCGCATCATCCGTCATCATCGCCTCCGCAGCCACCTCGACGGGCGCGGCGACCGGTGTCGGAAGAACCTCTACCTCTTTGACCACTTCTACTTCCTTCTCGACTTCCACAATCTTCTCAACTTCCATTTCGACAACCACCTCGCGTTCGACAACGACCTCCTTTTCCACGACTACGGTGACAGGTACCTTCTTCTCAACGATTACCTCTCGCTCAACAATCTTCTCCACTTCCACGATCTTTTCCACCTCGACGGTCTGCACCACTGTTTCGCCTGCCACTTGGACTTCCTTCTCGACAACGACGGTTTGTACCACAACCTCCTTTTCAACGACAACTGCCGCTGGTTGAGCGCGTGCCGCGGCCGATTCCGGGATGCTCTTTTCTTCGGCCTCTTCCAATGCCTCGGGTTCGTCCGCTGATCCCACTTCTCCCGAAATGCCCGGTTCACTAGATAAACCGAATTCGCCTAGCGCACCTTCCGAACTTTCTATTCCAGCTTGGGTATCGGCAAAGCGTTCAGTGGCGTAATCTGTGATGTCGCCGATGGTCAATACGGCGACACCGATCAATGCCAGCGCGCCGACTGCCAATGGAACGTATACCGTTGGCCTTGCTAGTTTCGAACTGGTCCAACCGGAGCGCGGGTTGAGAATTCGGTCGATTTCGCGGTCAGAGTATCCCCGTTGCGCCAGAGTGTCTGGAGTTAGAGCGTAGGATCGCGGGGCTTCGACAGTGTCGAGCCCCCGGAGCATTTGAGCCGTGTCGCGGATCGATCGTATCTCGTCAAAGTCAGCGTCGGTTTCCTTGAGGCGCGCTTGGATCAGCGCACGATCAACATCATTGTCAGCATCGACGTACGCGGAGATCAGATCCTCGGTTGGATCCTCTCTGCCAAACAGTCCTCGCAACCGATCTATCAATACGCTGTTGCCTTCGATTCACTAACGCGTAGCAAGGAGACAGTGCTCGATGCTAGTCCGCTCCTCTTATCTGAACGACGTTTGACATCGCAGATTTGTTCCGTTTGCAGCGTCTTCATGCCTCTGCTCCCGCCAATTGTTCGGATAGAAGGCCCGGGATCGAGCGCAGGCAGTCGCGCACGCGGCGGCGAGCACGATTGAGTCGTGACTTGATCGTGCCTATGCTCACTCCAGCGACTGAGGATGCATCGTCGTAGCTCTGACCTTGAACATCGATCAGCACAATGACCTCTCTGTGTTCATGGCTGAGAGCACCTACGCAGTGTTCCAGCGCGTCTCGCAACTCCGAGTTGATGGCCACGTCCGCTGGTGACGGGTTGTCGCTTCTCAATCGTTCTCGGAACGCCGAAGCTTCATCATCGACTGATGATTCCTGTCGTCGGCTTTGACGTCTGAAATGATCGTAGGCTTTGTTGCGCGCGATTCTGAGAAGCCACGCCCGGACGTTGCTGCCTCGCATCTTCCCTATGCTGCCGAACGCAGAGATGAAGGTCTCTTGGGTTACATCATCAGCAAGCGCGGGCTGGCGGGTCAGGCTCAGACTGAAGCCATAGACAGCGTCTTGGTGGAGCGCAACGAGGCGGTTGAACGCATCAACATCGCCCGTCTTCGCCATCGCCAGTATCAGATGTTCAGGGGTTTGCATCTAAGATCGCAGCAGCGAGCGTAAAGGCTAGTGGCAATAGAATCGCTTACGTTATGACGCACCACGTCTGGTCACAGATACGCGACGTTGCGGAGATGGTCATCATCACCGCCCTCGTCATCATATTCATTCGCAACGTTGCCATTACCTACACTGTAAACGGCCCAAGCATGGAGCCGACATTAGATGAGAACCATCGTGTCTTGGTGAACCGCCTTGGTGCGATCGGTTTCTGGGGCATTTCACTCTACGGGCAACCCGACTTTCTTTTCGAGGGCCCGGAGCGAGGCGACATCGTAGTCTTTGAGCCGCAACAGCCTGGCACGGAGAAGATCGTCAAGCGTGTGATCGGCTTGCCGGGCGACAAGGTGGATATCAGAGACGGGGTGGTCTTGGTCAACGATGTCACCACGAACTACACGGACGACTACACCGAAGCCAAGAGCCACCTCGACTTTCCTGTCATCGTGCCACCCCATGAGTATTTCATGCTGGGTGACAATCGCGCCTCTTCAAACGATTCCCGAAACTGGGGCTACGTTCCCACCAAAGACATCGTGGGCAAAGTGTGGATGCTCTACTGGCCGTGGCAAGAGGTTTCGACGTACTGAAACCCAATAGCTTCAACCAATCTTCAGATTGGAGCACCCACACCCGCTACTCTTACGTTCGCAACAGCGCTTACGACACCGCCTTGTGGCGGTACATCAAAGCCTCCGCAAGATGGTGGTTTTCGATGAGCGCAGTATTTTCCAGATCCGCTATCGTGCGCGCCACTTTAAGGACACGATGGCAGGAACGCGCGGAGAGGCGAAGGTGCTTCATCGCGCTTTGGAGCAACGATTTTGCATCTTGAGACATCTTGCAGGAGTCCCATACCTCTACAGGACCCATCAATGCGTTGGCCATTACGCTTGAATTCTGAAAGCGTTCGTGCTGCATGGCTGCAGCGGCGATGATGCGCTCCCGGGCGACGTCGGAGCCTTCCTCCACTGGCGGAGTCAACAGTTTTTCATACTCGACCCGCGGCACATCTACGAACATGTCTATCCGGTCGATCAACGGCCCGGAAATCCGCCGTTGATAACGTGCAACGGCGGGTTCTCCACACGTGCACGGCTGCTGCGAATCGCCGAAATAACCGCACGGGCAGGGATTCATTGCCCCAACCAACATGAAACTCGCCGGATAGGTGGCGCTAGTGCGCGCCCGGCTGATCGTCACGCATCGGTCCTCTAGGGGTTGACGGAGAGTTTCCAACGTCGAATTGCCAAATTCCGGCAACTCATCCAAGAACAAGACCCCGCGATGGCTCAAGGTCACTTCCCCAGGTCGCGGAATACTGCCACCTCCGATCAAACCCGCGTTCGAGATCGTGTAGTGAGGAGCACGGAAGGGGCGTTGAGTGATGAGCGGACTACCTGATGGCAACAAGCCCGTCACCGAATAGATGGTCGTCACCTCAAGCGCCTCTTCAGGCGTCATCGGTGGAAGGATCGATGGCAAACATCTCGCCAACAGCGTCTTGCCGCATCCCGGCGCACCCATCAACACGATGTTGTGGTGACCCGCGGCCGCTATCTCGAGCGCACGCTTCGCCTGCTCCTGACCGCGCACATCGCGGAAGTCGTACCCCGGACGGATCGTCGCCGTATCGCCGATATCAGGAATCCCACCCCCTTTCACCAGCGGCATTTCAATGTCTTCTCGTAAGTGGTCGACGATTTGCCTCAAGGTACCCGCGGGCCTTATATCGACGCCGGGCACCAATGATGCCTCTTTCGCGTTGACCTGCGGGACGAACGCCGTTTCATATCCACGGTCTTTTCCTGCCTGCAGCATAGGCAACATCCCTTGAGTAGTTCGCAGCTTTCCGTCGAGAGAGAGTTCACCTAAGAAGAGGGATTTGCTGACCGCGTCCGGGATCTGTCCACTGCATACCAAGATGCCGATGGCAATCGGCAGGTCGTACGACGGTCCCGTCTTCTTGATGTCTGCTGGAGCCAGTGATACGGTGATCCGTCGCATCGGGAACTCAACTCCAGAGTTCCTGATCGCAGCCCTTACTCGTTCCCGAGATTCCTGAACCGAGGAGTCAGGAAGCCCTACAATGTTGAATCTAGGCATCCCCGGTGAGATGTCGACTTCGACCTCAACAAGTTGTCCGTCCACTCCGCTAACCGCGCATGTGTTAGTTTTAGCAAGCATATTCGCCCTCGTGCTAATTGATGAAACGTATGTCACTTCATACATGACGATGTGATTTTACAACAGTTCTATGTTTGCTCAACGACAAGTGGCGAAAATGCTTTGATCCATATTCAATCGTCGCTCTAAGCGGTCTCCGAAAACTCGTCATCCAACAACCGAACCCACTCAAACAACTATGCCTATTCGATACGAAACCGAAGATCACGTCGCAGTTGTAACCATTGCGAACGCACGTAAAGCCAACACCTTAGACAAGAAGCACGCTTTAGAGCTGGGTCAGGTGTGGGTAAACGCGTGGGAGGATCGCAACGTACGCGCCATTGTCATCATCGGCGAAGGCGACAGGCAATTCTGCGGAGGTCACGACCTCTCACTCCGCGAAGACGTCACTGATGAGGAGCACCGCTTCCTTTCGTTTGAGCGCATCTTCCGCCCTCCGGCAGGTTACATAAACGGGATGCAGTCGGGCATCGACGGCGGGATGGCAGACCACTTCCCGAGAATCCACAAACCTGTAGTCGCGGCCGTCAACGGGTGGGCGGTAGGGGCTGGCCTGTACCTCCTCCTCGCATCCACCGACATCCGTATTGCTGCGATCGGACAGGCCAACTTTCGCTTTGGCCTCATCTCACGCGGATGGGTAGGCGCAGGGCCCGGTGCTACGTTGCTCCTAAAGCAGCTACGCTACACCGATGCAATGAAGATGCTTCTGGCAGATGAGACCGTGGACGCCGAAGAGGCGGTCCGGATCGGTCTAGTCAACGAAGCGGTTCCGCCAGATCAACTAATGTCTCGCGCTCTCGAAATCGCCCTCCGCATCTCCGATTTGCCGCCACTCGCGACAATCAAAATGAAAGAGTTCATCCATCGCTTCGGCGACCTGCCAGTCGATCAGGCTTGGAACGTCCAAGCTCTGATCAATTCTCTGCTTCTTCACACTACTCAAGACGCTCAAGAAGGTCGAACTTCCTTCTTGGAACGACGCGACCCCAATTACACGGGCGAATACCTTGGCTTAGAGGGGTTCTACGAGAACGCGTCCGAAGAAGAACGCGCACGATTGGACGAGCTTAAGCGTCAGATAGACTGGTAACCGGAAGGACTCTTCGGTATGGATCGTTGGCAATATGCAAAGGACGAACACCCTCCTTATTGCACGTGCGTCAAGTGCGTCGACGCACGAGAAAGAGGCGAAACCAACCGCTCCCGCACATCTCCTTACGCCAATAGCAACCTCTTCGAGCGTTTCATAGCGTGGTTGAAACGCATCTTCAGTGGCAACTGATCTAGACGCGACTCATCGGGCGAACAATCGCCACCAAAACCACCCGAGTCCAGCTCCCAAGGCCGTACACACCGGCAACGACGCGATCACAACCACCTCTGTTCCCGCAGCGTCGAACTGAAACCACAACGCCGCATTGAATGCGATCGCCACGCATGCGCCTACTACTCCCCCCAGCAGAATATATCGCTTTGCATTCACAGTTTCGATATTAACCTCCTCCCTGACCTGTAGAATCTCGTTGCGCAATGCCACCCCACAGGCAGGAATTATGACCAATCAAAACGGAAAAGTCCTACGCAGCGAAGCATGGTTCGGGCCACGAGACCTTGAAGGATTCCTTCACCGATCAGGCCTCAAGAACCAGGGCTGGGATGAAGACTCCTTTGCAGGCAAACCTGTAATCGGCATCGCAAACTCATGGAGCGAAGCCACTCACTGCAACGCCCACCTCCGCCTAATCGCTGAGCACGTGAAACGCGGAGTGATCGCGGCCGGCGGTTTCCCACTCGAGTTTCCCACTATCTCCCTCGGCGAGTTCTTCCTATCCCCTACCTCGATGCTCTACCGCAACCTCATGGCGATGGACGTCGAAGAGATGATACGTGGCCTGCCGATCGACGGTGTCGTCCTACTCTCAAACTGCGACAAGACAACTCCCGCCATGCTCATGGGCGCGGCATCGGCCGACCTTCCAGCAATCATCGTCACCGGAGGGCCGCAACTCAAGGGCAACTGGCGAGGTGAGGAGCTAGGTTCATGCACCGATTGCCGACGCTACTGGTCTGAACTCCGTGCTGGCACCATCACCCAAGCCGAGTACGACTCGATGGAGGAGGCCATCTATCGCTCTCCCGGCCACTGCATGGTGATGGGGACCGCATCAACGATGTCGGTCATCTGCGAGGCCTTGGGCATGACTTTGCCCGGAGGAGCCGCCATTCCCGGCGCCGATTCCAGACGCCGAGTCTTCGCCGAACGAGCCGGCGCAGCAGCAGTCGATTTGGTTAGCAGCAACACACGTCCATCAGAAATCCTCACCGAAAAAGCCTTCGAAAACGCTGCCCTATCCCTATTGGCCCTAGGGGGCTCAACCAATGCAATCATCCACCTAACGGCCATAGCGGGCCGAGCCGGCATCGACTTCCCGCTCAGCAAATGGGAGGATCTATCCGAACGAGTTCCCGTTATCGCCAATCTGAAACCTTCCGGCAAATACTTGATGGAAGACTTTTTCTATGCCGGAGGAGCACCGGCCTTCTTCAGAAAAATCCTCCACCTCCTCAACAAGGACTGCTTAAACATCAACGGCAAAACGCTTGCGGAAAACGTCGCCGATGCCGATTGCCACAACGACGACGTGATCCTCAATCCCAGCCATGCCCTCTACCCTGACGGTGGCGTCTCAATCCTTCGCGGCACATTAGCCCCAGACGGTGCGGTCATCAAGCGCTCAGCCGCATCATCAAATCTCCTCCAACACACCGGCCGAGCCGTGGTCTTCTCAAGCCCCGAAGACCTCCACAATCGCATCGACGACCCGGACCTCGATGTCACCGAGAACGACATCTTGGTCATGCAAAACGCCGGTCCCATCGGAGGACCCGGAATGCCCGAAGCCGGATTTTTGCCCCTACCGAGAAAACTCCTAACCCAAGGCGTCCGAGACATGGTCCGCATATCCGACGCACGCATGAGCGGCACCGCATTCGGAACGGTAGTACTCCACGTCTCCCCTGAATCAGCAATCGGAGGTCCGTTAGCGTTAGTTCGTAACGGAGACTTTATATCTCTAGATGCCGATAACGGCAGACTGGACCTACTAGTCGAGGATGACGAGTTAAAACAACGTCGCGCCGACCTCGAGATTGAGCGCGGCGGCGCCCGGAACGGTAGTGCAGATCGTGGCTACATGCACGTCTACAACCGCCACGTAATGCAAGCCCAACACGGCTGCGACTTTGATTTTGCAGTTGGCAGGACGCCTGTAGAAACGCATGTGGGGATGGAGGCGCACTAACTGTAACCACTACCGAGTCTGCATTTCAATTCGACGGCGGTGCGATTTTCTTGGGAGTATTCCCAGTGCTGGCAGCGTCCCATGCATCCATCAACTCAGACTGATGTTCACGAGCCCATGCCAGCAGTCGGCGTCTTAAACGAGGAGGCAACCAACCTTCCCGCAAAGTGGCAGTTCTGATTCCCACTTCAACCTCCGCGCCACCATATTCGGCGTGAAAATGCGGCGGATTGTGATCAAACCACGCTATGGTGATACGCATTCCGTCGAAACGGCAAAGTTCAGGCATTGACCAACTGTGCTTTGGCTTCCGCCTCAAATTCCTCCCACGGCTGCCCCGTCAACTCCACGTAGAGCCAAATAATGCAGAAAATTAAGTCGGATTCATCCGGATCGTCGCCCCAAACGATGTTTCTCCCGCCGGGAGTTATCCGAACATTTTCGAACAATCTCCGATCCTGCCATCGCTGGAACCACGGACTCTGCGCAATTTCTGTTAAGTTGAGTTCGCCTGCAACACCATTGCTCAACCGAACCCAGATCCGAAATCCTTCAAGCGAAGTCACCTCGTCGACAACTAAGTCTTCGGGGGCCACGAATGTGTTTACTTTATTGCTCATTTAAGTCTTTAGTCAGTTGGGCTACCTCTAGCACCTAATGTATCACGCTTCAGAATCCCAATAAAGGGGATACTGCCCCTTTGTCCTCCGGATATTTCCCTAGAAACGAGTAATGTCTAGTCTAAGGCGTCGGCGCATCCCAAGGTATCAACCCCTCCGCCTTCATCTCCGTCCAAACATCCCCAGGTATCTCCTGCCCTACTAGGCCGAAGTTCTCCTCCAACTCCGCCACCGACTGCGCCCCCGGCACCACCGTCCCAACTGCCGGATGTGCCAACACAAACTGCAACGCCGCTGCCTTCAGATCAACCCCATACCGTCGGCACACCGCATCCAACCGCCGCGCCTGATCCACCAAATGCTGAGGAGCAAGCTCATAGTCGAACGTCACATCACCGTCCAAATCCCGAGCCAAGATCCCGCTGTTATATGGCCCCCCAACAATGATCTTCACATCCCGCTCTACGCACAAAGGCAAAAACTCGTCATAGGCATCATGATCCAACAGCGTGTACCTGCCAGCCAACAACACCGCGTCAATGTCAAAAGCACGAACAAACTTCGCGGGCATCTGCCACTCGTTCATCCCACAACCTATAGCTTTGATCGTCCCCTGCTCCCGCAATTCGATCAACGTGGGAAACGCCTCTTCCATCGCCTGCTTCTCGCCATACGGTTGAGTGTCCGGGTCATGCACCAACACGATCTCCACATGGTCGGTTTGCAACCGTTCCAGACTATCCTCAATCGACCTCAGCACATCGTCCCGCGTCCAGCTATCGACTGAATAGTGATCAGCGAAATTATCGGGCGACTCCTCCGCCGTCATGCCACCCTCTAATGGTTCCAAAACACGCCCGACTTTGGTCGAAATCACAAAGCTGTCACGGTCCACATCCGCAAGTGCCGACCCATACCTAACTTCGCTCCGACCAGCACCGTACAACGGAGCAGTATCGAAATAGTTGATACCAAGATCATGAGCCCGTCGGATGATCCTGGCCGCCTCATCGTGCGCAGTCCCGCCATACAACCCATCACCCAACACCATCCCGCTCAACGGAGCGCCGCCCAGACCAAGACGAGTCACCTCAACGCCCTGCTTGCCAATCGCAACCTTTTCTAGCGGGTTCAACTCAATCTCCCCTTCGTCTAAGACGTGCTCTATGCGACCAATGCAGCGATCGCATCCCCTACCCCGGTCGTCGTCGATGATCCGCCCAAATCAGGCGTCAATATCTCACCCGTTTCCAACACATTCTCAACCGCGCTCCGCACCGAATCCGCTGCCGCATCCTCACCGAGATGATCCAGCATCAACGCCGAAGTCAAGATCTGTGCCATCGGATTGGCGATACCCATCCCTGCGATATCAGGCGCGCTCCCATGAGTCGGCTCAAACATCGACGGGTTCGTCCGCGTCGGATCCAAATTAGCGCTAGACGCCAAACCCATCGACCCTGTAATGATCGCCCCGATATCCGTCAAAATATCCCCGAAAAGATTCGACGCTACAACAACATCGAAATTCTGAGGACGCCGGATAAAATCCATGCAAGCCGCATCGATCAGCAAAGAATCGGTCGAGATATCGGGATATTCTTCCTTCACCGCATCAAAAGTCCGATCCCACAAAACCATCCCGTAACCCTGAGCGTTCGACTTCGTAATCGACGTTACATGCACCTTCTTCTTCCGCTCCCGTGCCAACTCGAACGCGTAGCGGATCACCCGTTCACAACCCTTCCGAGTAAACACCGACGATTGAACCGCCACTTCATCGGGAAAATCTCGATACTGGAATCCCCCAACATTCGCATACTCACCTTCGGTGTTCTCACGAACCACGATCAGATCAATGTCGTACGGCTTCACATCCTTCAACGGCGAATCGACACCGGGTAGCAATACCGACGGCCTAACGCAAGCGTATTGATCAAATGCCCGCCGTATCGGCAGCAACAATCCGTTCAGAGTAATGTGGTCCTGCACTTCCGGATGCCCGACCGCACCAAGAAATATCGCATCGAAACTCCTGAGCTGCTCGACGCCATCAGACGGCATCATCTCTCCATGCTCAAAGTAGTACTCGGAACTCCATGGGAACTCGACAAACTCCCACTCAATCCCATGCTTGCCGGCTAACGCGTCAAGTACCTTCAACGCCTCGTCGACAACATCGACCCCGATACCATCGCCTTTGATGACCGCAATCTGGTGCTTCGCCAAACTAAACCTACGACCTTTCCTTTTGACTATTGGACGGAACGCGCCGCGCAGTTCAATTAGACGACCTTCCCTCGATAATCTCCAAAACACCCGCAATATCGTTTTCGCCCCAACCCTTTTCGACCATCTCGTGGAACAATTCGTACGACTTCAACGCAAGTTCGAGCGACAGTCCTTCGGCATCGGCCAAGTCACTGATAATGCCCATATCTTTGTCCAAGTTACGGACCGGCGCAGCTGAATCTTCAAAGTCACGGTCGGCAGTAATCGGATAGCTACGCCCCACCATCACGCTGTTGCCCCATGAGACAGCCAGCAACTCACCCGCGGCATTGATGTCCACCCCCGCCGAGTTCGCCAACGCAAAGGCCTCAGCTGCTGCTGCACAGTTGACGCCCACCAACAGCTGGTTGATCAGCTTCATCGCCGTCCCTGCACCATTCGGACCCATCAGTCGCACATTAGCACCCATCAACTCGAGATAAGGCAACGCCTTAGTAAACGCCTCCTCCGAGCCTCCGCACATAATAGCGAGCGTCCCTGCTTCCGCACCTGTCGGACCACCGCTGATCGGCGCATCAAGGAACATCGCGCCCTTCGACTCAACAGCCTCCGCACACTTCCTAGATGTCCCGATGTCAACCGTGCTGTGATCGACGACAATCTGGCCCGGTTCCAAGGCCGGGACGATCTCACCGATGATTACATCCAACGACGTCTGAACACTCGGCAGACAGGCAAGCACCACATCGACCTGCGACACCAGATCCCCCGTCGAATTCGCTCCCGTCGCACCCCGCTCGATCATCGCCTCGATCTTCGACTGCGTCCTCGTGAAAACGATCGGCTCCGCTCCCTTTGCGAGAAGATTGTCCGCCATCCCCTGCCCCATGTTGCCAAGACCGATGAATCCTACCGACATATTGCGTTGCTCCTTTAGATTGCTGAGACGACGCGATGCGCGCCGATAGTCAATTGTGCATCACGAATGGACGCACACGTTCGCTTGAGACAGACGGAGAAAGTATATAAGCGTCGCATGTCGTCATTCCGGCAAAAGCCGACCGCTTGCGGGGCGGAACGTCCATCCAGATGCATTCACACGCCACCATGCCAACAACGCGCACCTCGTCCCAAGTTCAAAGCTGTTCGAATTCGGACTATGCCATATACACAAAATGGAGACTGGAAAATTGACGCAAAAAACGCGAGCAATAGGTCGAGTATGTCTACAATCGGGAATGGCCGGAGGTCGCCTAGGAAGCGTAATTGGGTCGCATCTAGGCCGTACGAACCATGCGACCCTCCCTCCAGCCTGCGAGATTGTCTAGTTCGCCAACCTCTAGGCTCGAGTATAAAGCAACCCCTGCTTACCCGTCAGGATAGAACTGGATGACCACTCACTCTAGTCGAGTTGCCGCAGCTTCGGATCCAACCGATCACGCAGCCAGTCGCCGAAGAAATTCATCGACATAACCAGCAGGAAGATCGACAGGCCCGGGAAGAACGACGACCACCAGACTCCATTGATCAAATACTGATACCCCTCATCCACCATCTTCCCCCAAGTCGGAATCGGGTCGGGAATACCAACACCCAAGAACGAAAGCGTCGACTCCGTCAAGATCAACCCACCCACACGCAACGTCGCAATCACCAGCACCGTGCTGAAAGTCCCTGGCAAGATGTGCTTCATCATCAACCGAAGGTTGCTCGCACCCATGATCCGAGCCGCGCTGATGTAGTCGAGCGACCTGATCGTCAACACATCCGCCCTCACCTGCCGCACGAACGGCGGCCAAGCAATCATCGCAATGATGATGATCACCGTCGTCTCCGTAGCCCCAATCGTCGCACCCACCATGATCGCGACCAACAAGAACGGCAACGCATTCCAGATGTCTACGAACCGCATCAACACCTCGTCGATCCACCCGCCGTAGTATCCGCCTAGCACTCCCATCGCCGTGCCAATAATCACGCCCGAAAGCAACGCGTATCCCGAAACCTTCAATGACACGCGTGCGCCGTGAACGATCCGAGACAGAACGTCACGCCCTAAACCATCGCTACCTAAGATGTAATCATTTCTGCTGAAGCCTTTTTTCGCAGCCAACGTGTATCCGATTTGGCCAGCGTCAGTCGTCATATCAAAATCGGCTTCATTTGGTGCCAATTCATTCGCCGGATGGGCTTGACCCCAAGTCGGTTCTAATAGATTGAAATCCAATCTCTGGAAATTCGGATCTGCTGGCGAAATCCAGTCCGCAGTGAACGCTACAAAGCTCACGATCAGCAAAATGATGATTGGGATGATCGGCCAACGACGAAGAACATACCAGATCTGAGACGGCAACGGGCGTCTTGTGGCGCGCAGCCCCGTAGTCGGAGCTACGTCTACCGCCCCAACCGGTTCAACGTTTGGTAATCTCGTCTGGTCCATCTCCGAGGTCTTAATCCTGTCCTAATGCTTGCAGATTAGTCGAATCTGATCCGTGGATCGATCAACGCATACACCAGGTCTGTTGCGAACGTCGCGACGACGTAGACGATTATGAACATCAACACTGCGCCCTGCAAAGTTGGAAAGTCATTGCCATGCACCGCCTCGATCGCCATCAGACCGATACCGGGACGCGAGAAAATCGTCTCCACAACCAACGCACCCTCGATAAATCCCGCAAATGCTAGCGTAGACGCCGTCAAAGGTTGAATCAACGCGTTCCTAAAAGCGTGCTTCCAAATGACGAATGAGGTCGAAACTCCCTTGGCGCGTGCCAGTTTCACATACTCTGAGTCAAGCACCTCAAGCATCGCAGATCGTGTCAAACGTAGATACCCGGCAAGTCCTCCCAACGTCATCGCTGTGACCGGCAACACCAGATACTCCAGTTGCCATAAGGAGGGTTCTTGTGTCGAATCACCTGCCAATCCTGCTGGAAGCCAATCCAACCAAATCGCAAATACTTGGATCAGGATGATCGCAAACCAAAACACCGGCACCGATTGACCGATCAATGCCAAAAACCTGCCGCCATAATCAGCCAACGTTGCCCGTCGGACCGCCGACAACACCCCTAAACCAACACCAATCACCCCTGAAAATATCCATGCAAATGTCCCTAGCTGCAGACTGTGGGGAATCTTCTCCGTAATTGTCCGGGCGACCGGCAGTTTGAAAGCCAAAGTCTCACCTAGGTCACCACGCAACACCCTTCCCAACCACAACAGATACTGGATCGGATACGCCCTGTCCAGAGCCAGCTCCTTACGAATCTCCGCAACCGCCTCATCCGAAATCCCGTATCCGGAAGTGGCAAACAACAGCAACGGGTCGCCAACCGCGCGTGAAAGCGAAAAAACGATCGCCGTCGCGGCAATCGCGCTGAGGATCATGAAGAGAAATCTTCTTATCAGGAAGCGGCGCATCGTTTCATTCTGTGCCAGTTAGCAACATCATGCGTCGGTTCATCTTACAACCGAAGCCATCACATCACAACCCCCGTCTTATTGGATGAACCGCTCTCGCAACCCGTAGACGCCATAGCCGTAACTAGGTCTAGTGCTGCGAGAGCGGTATGCCGGCGCCACCGGGTCAGCGATACATGAGATCGCTCGACCCGATGACGAGAACTCTCAGTTTGAGCTGATTATTGAGACAGCTCGATGTCCCAGAGGTTGTTGATACCGCTGGCCGCCGCTCGGTCCTGTGGCCAAGATGCGATCTTGTTGCGGTTCCAGAACCAGTCCTGCGGGACTGCCACGATGCCGGGCTGCAGGTTCCAGTAGTAGACGTACTGCAGGTAGCGGTTCGCGTAGTCGGTTGCTTCAGCAGTGTCCCGAGCCTCTGCCATGCCTTGGTAGAGTTCCAAGATCTTCGGCGACTCAAAGCCACATCCGAAACCGCCTCGCGTCAGGCTGGTCTGCACCAGGCCCTTGGGGAAGTGCCACGGGTTCGACTCTCGACCCTTGTCACACGACGTGACCCACGGGTGGGTGTTCGCTCGGTTGACAACCGTCGGGCGGAAGGTCACGTACGTGAACTTCAGCGAGAAGGTGGTCATGCCGATGTCGGCCCAGTAACCTGCGACCGCGTCTGCGACTTCACCAGTGACCGAGGCGCCACCACCGAGTTCGGGACCCGCGTAAACGGAGACCTCGAAACGGTGCTCGCCGAGGATACTGCCGGTGTCTGCACCAGCGCTACCTCGCTGCCAGTCGGCGTCCTGCGACTTGATGATTTGAACAGCTTGCACCGGGTCGTAACCGTAGGTGCACGGTCCCGTACCTGTCGGGGCCTCGTCCAAGTGCGATGCGATGCCTTCCTGCGTGCACTGCACACCAGCGAAGTTCGGGTGCGAACTCGCGAAGTACTCGACGTCAACGACGTTACCAAGACCGGCAAGCAATGACTGGTTCACAGATTCGCGGTCAATGGCGATTGCCATGGCATGGCGAACGTTGCGAGCCTGCTGCATGTCGTCGGCACCGTGTCGGTCGCTGTCGGAGTTACCGATCCAAGCGTGGTCGTGCACAAACGGACCCTTCGGAGGCAGCGGGGAGCCATCGTCGGCGTCCACAGTCTCCCAGAGGTTTCCGGAGAAGAATAGGCCGAGCTGCACTGCTCCGCCGGTACCGGACTGACCCCAGTTGTTGGAGTCGACGATCAGGTTGGCGGCGTCTTTCGGCTCAAGCTGCGCGGTGTCGATCTGACCAGTGCGCAACAGCGTTGCACGGTTGGTCGGGTCACCGGCGCGGACCATGATCACGGTCTCGGTCTTCGGCGAGAACTTCCAGTGGTCGTTGTCTGCCGTCAAAACGATACGGTCGTCTGCAATCCACGTGTCTACGAGGTACGGACCGCTCGCGACGATGGTGTCTCGAACGAACTCTTCGCCCTCTTCTTCAAATGCGGCCTTCGAGAGAACCGGGAATGCTTGACCGGACTGGTTGACATAGTCGTCTTTCCAGGTACCGTCAAATGCTTTGAAATCAAATTCCACTGTGCTCTCGTCTACAACTCGCCACTCGCCCCACAGACCGGCAAAGTCACCTGCCTGGCCATGGATCGACGTCGGGTTGGTCTCGTTGTTGGAGTCGTTCATGCTCCACGCAACGTCTTCCGCCGTCAACATGCCGTAGCTCTTGTCCTTGGTGCGGAACTCAATACCGTCCTGGATCGTCACGCTAGCTGAGCTCAGGTCGTCACTAACCGACCAAGTCGTCGCGACCCATGGAAGAGTCTCGTCGCTTGCGCCTCGGCGGAACAGAGTCTCCGCAACGCCCCAGTTCTTAAGAGCGTCGGATGCCTGGTTGGCGTTTCTGCCAACCTGCTGTCCGATGTCCGCAGAACCGATAACAACTGCACCAGCCTCGGTCTCGGGGTCCGGCGCGCCAATCGTGCCGATCAAGCTAGGAGTCGCGGTCGGATCAGGCCTTTCGACCTCAACGATCTTCTCGACCTCTTTAACGACTTCCTTCTCGACGACCTTCTCGACCTCGACCTCAACCTCTTTCTCAACCACGACCGTCTGGACTACAGTCTCGCCAGCTACCTGGACTTCTTTCTCGACAATGACCGTCTGGACCACCGTCTCGCCAGCTATCTGGACTTCCTTCTCGACGACGACCGTCTGAATCTCGGTTACTGCAACCTCGACCTCTTTTTCGACGACGACGGTCTGGACAACGGTCTCACCCGCAATCTGGACCTCTTTCTCGACGACGACCGTCTGGATTACTGTCTCGCCTTGGACCTGAACCTCGCGTTCGACGACGACCGTTTGGACTACCGTCTCACCGCAGGCCCAAGCAGCCAGCGCGGCTAGGGCTACCGCTCCGGCAAGCAAGAACTTCCTGCTATTTCTCATCTTCAATACATGACCTCCATGTACGCTCTGTCGCAACTTAAGACGCGTCATTTATGAAACGACGCGAAGCCGCTTCGTCGGATTCCCAACGAACTAACGGCAAAAGTGTAAACGAATTTTCCCCATTGTCAAAATCCGCAGACCAACCTTGTTCGTATAGACGAGCCTTTGCTGAGTGCATCACCGTTAAAATCTCACCGTGCCGCAACACCCAGTACCAAATTCGGATCCGATATGCCCTCCAGCTCCAGAACCAGCATCCTTTACTGGAAAGAAATCCCCGTCCAGATCAAAGCCGAGAACGAAGATACCTCCGCCTCCGTCCCTCTCGATCCCCGCTTCCAAGAAGCGGCCGACGCCATCGCAATGTTCGACGGATCTTACGGCAGCGACGAATATCTCGACGCATGGCAATGGGGAAATCCAACCGACTCCGATCTCAACCCTGATGAAGCGGCGAACCAACTCGCTGACCGCATAAACAAAGGTATGCCCGCGGACTTCGTGTCTCGCATCCGCGACCTCCACAACGCAGGCAACCGCGACCCCAACCCAGGCACCATCGACCACTGGATAAAATAGACGCCATGACCACCCAAGTTTCATCTGCTCACGAGATCCTTCAACGTCTAGAAAATGAGATCCTTATCTTCGACGGCGCAACTGGCACCTACCTTCAGCAACACGGCCTCGAATCCGGTGGCTGCCCAGAGCTGATGAACGCCGATGCTCCCGACACCATCCGCGGCATGGCCCGCGCCTACTTCGACGCCGGCTCCGACATCGTCCTCACAAACTCCTTCGGCGGAACCAAATATCGTCTCCAGCACTACGACGCTCAAGACCGCGTACGCGAACTAAACAAACTAGCCGCCGAACATGCCAAATCACAAGCTGGATCAACCCAATACGTCGCCGGATCCGTCGGCCCCACCGGCGAGTTCATCGAACCTCTAGGCGCGGTCAGTGAATCTGAGATGTACGATGCCTTCGCTGAGCAAATCACCGCGCTCGAAGAAGGCGGCGCCGATGCCGTAATGATCGAGACCCAGATGGTTCTCGACGAAGCACAGATCGCCATCAAAGCAACCCGTGAAAACACTGAACTCGTCGTCATGTCCACCATGGTCTTCGACAAAGGCCCACGCGGCTTCTTCACCATGTGGGGCACCTCCCCCGAGGACGCGGCGAAAGGCTTACGCGATGCCGGTGCCGACGTAGTCGGATCTAACTGCGGAAACGGCATCGACAAGATGATCGAAATCGCCGAACTCATGCGACCCGTAGTCGACTGCCCCGTAGTCATCCAATCCAACGCCGGCATACCCGCATACAAGGGCGGCGAGATCATCTATCCCGAGTCTCCCGAATACATGGCCGAGAGATACAAGCAACTCGCCGAAATCCCGGTCCAGGTGCTCGGAGGATGCTGCGGAACAACGCCAGACCACATCCGGGCCCTAAAAGAGGCGGTAAAGTAACTTACATCCAAGGAGATAGAACCGTTACCTACGCAAAAGGAATAACCCGCGAAAACGTCATCGCCGCTCCGCTCCGTTCCCTCGGACGCTGCATCGAGCTAGTCGCCGTCGATCCCCACTTCAACGACATCACCGTCGGTTTGTACCTCCGCGATCGAACCCTCACTATCCACTCCTTCGCCCAAATCGAAGGCAAAGAAGACCGTATCGCCAAAATCCGCGATCGCCTCTGCGCCTTAGCCGACATCGAACCCGCCCTGGGAACACACAACCAAGCCGAACTCGTCTCCCAAGAGTTCTATGACCGCCCCCTCCGCTTCGCCTTCACCGAAGCCGTCGAACGCGACCAACCTATTCCCACAGGTCCCATCTCCGTCAACGACACCAAGTCCAAACTGACCTTCACCGTCACACCTGAACACTCCGACGAAGACGGCTGGATCTACCATGTAACCGCCGAAGGCGATTTCAACCGCCCTCAGATGCGAGTCATGGCCGTTGTCGGCGGATATATGCGCTACGGCGATTGCGAACGCGTCGGTGAAAACCGCGACCGCTTCCGCTTCAAACACGGAGAACGCTTAGATCGATTCGCCCGCCTCCTGCTCCCCTATGCCCGCAACGTCAGCGCCGTCGACAACATGCTCGAACAAGCCGAACTCGCCGGTCAAATGACAACCCAAACCCTAGGCTTCGCAAGCAACTAACGCCGCAACCCTCACCCAATTAGCTCCATATACATAAGGAGGGTCGACATGCCATCCACAAAATACGCCGGAACGCTCACATCCAAAGAGCGCACCCTCCGCGCCCTCCGAGGCGAACCCGTCGACCGCCCACCCGTCACAAACCCCACCAACGTCGCCACCGTCGAACTCATGGACCTCGTCGACGCCCCCTTCCCTACCGCCAACCGCGACCCCGAGATGAACGCGCGCCTAGCCGCGACCGGATACACCCAACTCGGCTTCGACGCTATCGCTCCCTACTTCTCCATCATCCAAGAGTCATCCGCCCTCGGATGCGATATGCAATGGGAAGGCAAAGACAACTGGCCCACCGTCCGCATGACAAATCCGATATGGGAGACCGTTGACGACATCAAAATGCCCGACGGATTCCTAGAGCATCCCGACAACAAGACCATCATCGAGTCCATCCGCCTCCTCAAACAGGAATTCGGCGACGAAGTAGCCATCGTCGGCAAGACCATGGGCCCATGGACCCTCGCATACCACGTCTTCGGCGTAGAACCATTCCTCCTCGCCACCGTCGACGACCCGCCGATGGTCATGGACATGCTTCACCGCCTGAAACAATTCACCATCGAATTCGGACTCGCCCAGATCGAAGCCGGTGCCGACGTCCTAACCCTCCCCGACCACGCCACCGGAGACCTGGTAAGCGGAGAATACTACCGACGCTTCCTAATGGACCTCCACCACGAATTCGTCGAAGACCTCCCAGTCCCGATCATGCTCCACATCTGCGGCGCAACCACCGACCGCATGCCCTACATCGCCACAACCGGCATGGCCGCCTTCCACTTCGACTCCAAGAACGACCCGCAAGAGTCGATGGACGCCGTAGACGGAGGCATCAACCTGGTCGGCAACATCAACAACCCCGTAACCCTCTACTCCAGAACCCCCGAAGAAGTCCGAGCCGAAGTCTTCCGCTGCCTCGACGCCGGAGTCCAACTAATCGCCCCCGAGTGCGCAATCCCCCTAAAAACCAAACTCGAAAACCTCCTAGAAATCCCCAGAGCAGTAGAAGACTGGGCCGCCGAACACTGGAATTACTCCGAGAACTGAAGAAAGGATGTCGCAAGGCATCTCCCCTCTCCCGCTGGGCGGGAGAGGGTTAAGGTGAGGGCACGCGCCAGTAGTAGAATCCAAGAATCCGCCGCAAACCAACGCGCACGCCAAAAATCGCGCTAACCGACATATCCCAACCCCCATGCCAATCGTCAACGAAGGCCTCCAACGCGAGTTCGAGTGGGTCACAAGACCCGGCGAGCAAAAGCACATCGGCGAAGCTCTCGACCTAGCCGACGCCGTCATGCAAGACATCGCCTACGCCCTCATCACCGGCCAGCACCTCGAAGTCGACCGCATCACTCAGGAGTGCCTGAACAACGGATACACCGCAAACCACATCCTCGACCACGGACTCCTCAACGGCATGGCAATCGTCGGCGTCAAATTCCGCGACAACGTCATCTTCGTCCCCGAAGTCCTCGTCGCCGCACGCGCCATGAAAGCCGGAATGGCACACATCGAACCCATCCTCTCCGCATCCGGCATCGAGCCCATCGGCACCGTCATCATGGGCACCGTAAAAGGCGACCTCCACGACATCGGCAAAAACCTCTGCATCATGATGCTCCGAGGAGCCGGATGGACCGTCCACGACCTCGGCGTAGACACCTCGCCCGAAGAGTTCGCAGACGCCGTAATGGAGCACGAAGCCCAGCTCATCGGCATGTCCGCCCTGCTCACAACCACCATGCCCAACATGGGACGCACCATCGCATACTTCGAAGACATCGGACTCCGAGACGAAGTCCGCTTCATGGTCGGCGGTGCACCCGTCACCAGAGAATTCGCCGACGAAATGGGCGCCGACGGCTACGGCGAAAACGCCGTCGAATGCGTAGAAACCGCCAGCGACCTCCTAAACCTCATCAAAGAACTCGCCTAATACTCCCAAAGCCATGCAAAACGGCCAGACAACTGGCCAAACCAACGGCCACAAATCGACAGACCAACCCAAGGTCGACGTCGAAGCCGCACGCAAAAGCATGGCACGCATGGCCGCGATCTTCAAAGACATCGCCCAGCACGCCGAAGAATCCAGCCTCGGACGCTGCCCATACAAAGACGCCAAATCACGCTGCACCGCAAAATTCGCCTGCGACAACCAACACTTCACCAAAAACCCATACGACCCACCTGCCTGCACAGCAAAAGACGGCGACCTAAACTACCGCTCAGCATGGCACACCGACTAAACGGCGGTTGAGCTGGAATCCTCCTGAACTATGAACCATCCCCTCTCCCGCTCGGCGGGAGAGGGCTAGGGTGAGGGCAAAACTATGCCCCTAATCCACAACCAAACATCCCTCCCCCTCGAACCAAACAAATCCCTCTTCGACTACGCCGACGACCTCGCCGTCCGCGTACCGACATCCTGCGGTCGAACCGGCGAATGCCACGAATGCATCGTCGAAGTCCGACGCGGCACCGACGCCCTCTCTCCCTTAACCGACTCCGAAGACTTCCTACGCGAAAACTACCGCCTAGCCTGCCAAGCACGCGTCATCGACATCGAAGCCGACATCGAATTCAACATCCTCCGACGCCAACCCCGCATCCTAACCGAATCCATCGAAACCAACCACATCGAACTAGACCCCCTAACCGTCCGCGAAGGCGACAACATCGTTTTCAAAGTAGAACTCCCCCCCTTCGCAGAGCGTAAGGGGGCGCGAAAGAGCGAAGTGATTTTCGCGGGGGATGCCCGCCGCGGTCCACAAGTAGTCGACCGCTACCGAGGCCGCATCCTAGGCCTAGCCGCCGACATCGGAACCACAACCGTCGCCATGAACCTCGTAGACCTAGAAACCGGCGACATCCTCTACACCGCATCCTTCGAGAACCCCCAGCGCTTCGGCGGCTCCGACGTCATGCACCGCATCTCATACGACACCGGAACCTACCAAGGCGAACTCCAAGCCGTCCTAATCTCCTCCATCAACTACGAAATCGGAGAAATGGTCCGCGCCCTAAAGATCCGACGCCGCCAAATCGTCGAACTAGTAGCCGTCGGCAACACCACAATGCGCGACCTACTCTTCGGCATCGACGTCGAACCCATCGGACAAAAACCCTACAAGTCACACACCGAAACCGAACTCCTCGAAGGCAAACGAGACAGCACTGCCCTCAACGCCAAAGCCCACGAACTAGGCATCCGCATTAACCCCAACGCAAACATCTACGGCGGCCCCCTGATCGCATCCCACATAGGCTCCGACGTAGCTGCCGACCTCCTAACAATCGCCATCGACGAACAAGACGAAACCGTAATGCTCATCGACATCGGCACAAACACCGAAATCATAGCCGGAAACCGACACCAACTACACGCCGCATCCTGCCCCGCAGGCCCAGCCTTCGAAGGCGGAGCCGTAACCTACGCAATGCCAGGCTACGACGGAGCAGTAGAACGCGTCGAAATACCCCCTCTTGAGGAAAACGAGAAGCACCCTTCCCGTGCGCAATACGCCATCCCCTCTCCCGCTGGGCGGGAGAGGGCTAGGGTGAGGGCCCGGGGCGAGGCGGACGGCGCGCCACCCTCAACCACACCCCTCCTAACAACAATCAACAACACACCCCCCATCGGCATCTGTGGCTCCGGCCTCATAGACCTCCTAGCCGAACTCCGACGCCACAACATCATGAACGAACTCGGCAACTTCAACGACGGCTCCAACGAGTTCACCTTCCACGAACCTAACCGCCTTACCCTATCCCGCGCCGACATCTCCGCACTAGCCCAAGCCAAAGCCGCTAACTACTGCGGACAAAACATCGTCCTAGAAACCGCAGGCACCGAAATCAACGACTACTCCCGCCTATACCTAGCCGGAGGCTTCGCAAACTACATCAACATCCAAAACGCCATAGACATAGGCTTCATCCCAAACATCGACCCATCACGCATCACCAAAATCGGCAACGCCTCCCTCCAAGGCGCAACAATAATGCTCACAAACGCCACCAAAAGAGCAGCAATCGAAAACCTAGTCCGCGAAATCACCCACATAGAACTAGAAACAAACCCAAACTTCTTCGACCACTTCGTAGAAGGCTGCCAATTCAAAACCTAACTGCACCATCCCCACGAACACATCCCGTCATTCCCGCGAACGCGGGAACCCAAGGGTGGGGTGGATGAGGGGGGCACCGCCCCTTTCGCGCAGCGTAGGGGCCGTTCGTGAACGGCCCGGGGAGGGGTTGCGAAGGGAGCGAAGCGACATTCGCAAACGGGAGGGGCACCGCAAACAACCAACACCCAAACCCCTGCAATACAGTTAAATCAACCATTCCGAGAGCTCCATACCATGCGTCAACTCACAGTCACAGAAGCCAAAGCCAACTTCTCTCAGCTCCTCGACGCCGTCGAACAAGGCGAAACCGTAGTCATCACACGCCACGGCAAAAAAATCGCTCGCATCATCCCCGACGAAGACGCCGAACTCGCCGAACGCAAAGCAGCCGTCGAACGCCTAAAAGAACTACGTAAATCTTGGGAACCCACAGGAATGACTAGAGAAGAGATCCTTGCCGCCAGACACGAAGGTCACCGTTACTGATGGCAATAGTCATCGACGCCCTATACCCAGAACTAGCAGCCGCCTCAAACGAAGACCTCCTAATGACTGTGTGATCCAAACAACCAAAACCATCCTTAAAATCCTTAACAATCCTTCCCATCCCAGTTTCCCCAACATGCACCCCCACCAAATCCTCAACGCCATCGACAACCTCCCCCGCATCCCCCTCGCGCGCAAAAACACGCCCTTCGAGGAGATGCCCAACCTCCGCGCCGCCATCGCACAATCCATGGACGCCGACATCTCCGACGTCCCGCCACTCTTCATCAAACGCGACGACACCACAGGCTTCGCTTTCGGCGGAAACAAAGCCCGACACATGGAGTTCTTCTTCGCACACCTCATCCAGCGCGGCATCGACACCCTCGTAAACATCAACCACTACGACTCCAACAACGCCCGACTCATCGCCGCAGCCGCAGCCAAAACCGGCATGAAATACCACTGGGTAGCATTCGACACCCCCGAAGCACCCATCCAAGGCAACATGCTCATCGCACACCTCGCAGGCGCACACATACACCGAGTACCAGACCGCGAAACCGCAGACCACCTAGCAAACCAACTCCGAGTCCAAGAACTAGCATCCGGACGCAACGCCACAATAGTCTCCCAAAACCCATTCTTCGACATAGCAGGAATGATCGCCTACCTAGAAACCGCCCACGAAATAGACAACCAAATCACCAACCACACAACCACAGCACCCAAGGGCGGGGAGCGGCAGTCTCCCCTCTCCCCATCGGGGGAGAGGGCCAGGGTGAGGGGGACCGGGGAGGACAAACGGGAGGGGTACCGCAATCAATTAACACCCAATCCACAAACCACCACATCACTCCCCACTTCCACCGCGCAAACAACCACTCCCCTCTCCCCCTCAGCAGAAGAGGGTCAAGCGGCCAACCCCTCCCCTTCGCAAAGCGTAAGGGGACGCGAGCGAGCGCAGCGAGATCGCAGGGGATGCCCGGAGGGGACGGGTGCCCCCACCCACTTCTGGGGACTATGCGGACGCTCCATCGCCGGCATAATCCTCTACGCCAAAAACACAAACAAACCCTGGACCGCAACCGCCGTAGCTCAACCTCACTACAACCCCGAAAACTACCAGCAAATCTACCTAGAACGCTCAAACCGAGTAGCAAACCTCCTAAACCTAGACACCCCCCTGCAACCCAATGACATCACCACCCTCACCGGCTACACAAAGACCTACGGCGTCCCCACCGACCTCGGCATCCAAGCCATGCACCTAGTAGCCCAAACCGAATCCATCATCCTAGACCCAACATACACCGCAAAATCAATGTCCGCCCTAATCGCCGAAATCCAAAAAGGAAACCTAGACACCCAAACCCCCACAATCTTCATCCACTCCGGCGGACTACCCCAAACCTTCGCATTCCCAAACCAAATCTGGAACTACTAAATAACGTCATTCCTGCGAAAGCAGGAACCCAAGGGTGGAAGCGGGGACGAGGGGCCGCCCCCTTCGCGAAGCGTAAGGGGGCGCGAGACGGCGCTCGCAACGCCGTCGAGCAGGGGATGCCCGCCGAGGCGGAAAAACCCATTGACAAACCAACCCATGTTCGAATACAATCAACCCCAAGGCAAGCGCAGGAGTTGTAGAGGTCGTTCGTGAAGAGCGGCAGCCCGAACAATCGGGTGGGATCCTCGGAACCTGGGGCCTTAAAGCAAAAAATCCCCCAAGTCCCCGATTTGGGGGATTTTGCGTTTCATCGCCTCATACTCCTCCGGCCAGAACTTCATCCCATAGCCCAAAACGTCCCCTTCGTGCCAATCACAACGGCTCACTCATAAGACCGGATGTTCGCTATAAGATCACGCAACTTGTCGGCATCAACCGATGCTTCGATGAATTTCGAGTACGCACTGAAAGCGTTGTCTATCAATTCATCATACGTCAACACTCTGATACCGTAAGGTTTCAAGGAATCCTCATCGGCTTGCCTTCTTTCGGGATTGTCCCACCCTCGAGGCAATTTACCAACGATGCAGACTGACTCGACAGGATGACGCGATTCACTAGGGTTCTTGCCCAATTCTGCTTCCACAGATGAAATATACCGATTCAACTGATGTTCGATCTCAACCTTGCCCAAACGACGGGAAGCTCGCTTTAGTTCGATAATCACATGTGCACCGCCCACGCGTCGATATCGGATATCAACGCGCACATGACTATCATCAGATTCCAATCCGTCGACAACTTGCTGAAGTCGTTCCTCCATGTATTGGAACTGCGTAGCACGCTCCCACGCCGGATCTAGAAGCCAAAGATGATCAAACACGTATTGTTGCAAAATCCTCTCCTTCACATCTTCATCAACACTCATCTGAAGTTTACGTATGATTTCAAGTCTCTGTTGGACAATATCATGATATTTTGCGGCTTCAATCGCGTCGACATCTGCCAAATGACTCAATAATAATTCAAGATTAGATGCATTTAAACCTTGAATTTCCTCTAGAGCGAAGTCTATCTTCCTGGTTTCGAAAGCCAAGATACCGTTAGCATATAATTCATGTATGTGTTTTTCATCGACACCAGCTTGATCGATTACAGTAAATATATCTTCAGCCGATTTTTTCAATGAAGCAGGTCTGAGACTTTCATACCACTCGAGAATGAAAGGATTCGATGAGATCGCATTTTGCAAACTTTTCCGCTGCTTCAGTTGATTCGTGGTTGACCAGATATATCGCAGTTCCTCTCTGATGAAAGATTTGAGGCCCAAATATCGAGGATCGTCTTCGAGAATTTTCTGCCGGCTTGATGTTGCAATATCTTCTTCTTCGTCTTCATCAAGAAACTCTGCGTAGAACTCACCGTACATGTACTTCGTTATCATGCCACCTAAACGATATTCCTGTAAGATGTCTTCTTGGGCGACCTTTTCTCTAGCCAATAACGTGATCTTGTTCAAGTTGTCGTCCTGTCCTTGGTCGTCAAGATCGTTCGATTTTCGCGCGATCCCAATCCATCCACTGACTTCATAAGGACCTTCGGCGCAGTAACCCCCCGTGGAATCGAAGCGATTGGGTCGTGAGTAAGACATTTTGTCGCCAGTTTCGTCATCAAGATCCAAGTTGTTGCAGTGCTGCGCGTAGTCGTACTTACCATATTGAAATATGAATCTAGCTTTATGAAAATAATCTCGATCGGAAAAAGTCACTTCCTGCCCGTTGATAACTATTCGAAACTGATCTCCTAGTCCAGCGAGTCCAAACCGGCGAGCTATACGTCTCCGTAGTCCATTTACAGACGCATTGGTTAATCTGAATTTTTTCAAATTTGCGATTCTTATTAACGTTCCTTGTTCGGGTATATCAACATCAAATTCAATTGGCTCTGGATTGTATGAAAGCGGTGTAGAGGGTTCTTCATTTTCGATCAATTGTCTAATCTCGTCGGCGTCTAATAAAAAGCTCTCTGGTGCAGAATCTTGCTTTTTCGTGTATACATATATACGATCAGCGATAGAAAATAGCGAGAGTTTACCGATACCTTACCGACCCATTGGTTTTCTTCCTAGAGTAGTTCGATGCGACGACTTCCTTTTCTGATATCCGACGTGAAGGTATTTATCGTTTACATCTTCAAGATCCATTCCAACGCCATCATCCAGCACGGTTATTTCGTTTTTGTCGATCTCGAAATTCACTGTCGCTTGCGCCGCATCTGCATCCCAAGAGTTGGCGATTACCTCAGCTAGTACCGCTGGAGTATTGCTATATAAATTCAACCCGAGATGATTCAGTACGTTTAAACTGATGCTCATCGAATATCTATCATCTGACATGTGTTCCCTCCACGATTGTTTCTCCTATCGCCGCACCAAGTTTGACTGGGACAGCATTACCTATGTGCCGTGCCATCTCTCTAATGCTAATCGGATCATCTTCATTCAAAAATTCGTATCTTTCAGGGAACGTCTGCAGTAAGGCGGCTTCTCGAACCGATATTGTGCGATCTTGTTCAGGATGTCCGAACCGGCCTGTACTGTAATAGCAAAACTGCGTGGTGATTGTTGGTGCCTCGGCATTCCAACGCATTCTACCGTACGAAGCGGGATAGTATGCCTTGCGGTGACACTCGTTGATAAGGTCGTCATCCCAATCTTGCCAACTACCGCCGGGTTTCGATTGCTTCATTCGACGCATATTGAGGTCAGATAAAGGCAACGTGCAGTGAACAGGATCATCAGGGTAAGACGTGCCGTCCGCGATTTGAGGCAAGTGACGAATGAAGTCGCCAACAGTGGATCGATTTTCGGTCGGCCGCGGTAGGGATATCTTCCCTAACCTAGATGCCACTAACACCAATCTTTTCCGATTTTGGGGCACACCATAGTCCCTACATGAAACGATATCGTAATCGTATTCATACTCCATCGTGCCTAACTCCCTCAAAAATACGTCGAAGATTGGGCGCTTAGAAAGACCTCTCACGTTTTCCATTGAGACAAAGTCAGGTTTGCAATCGCGGATCAGCCGAATGAACTCCCCCACAAGCGAATACTCTTCACTCACATTGGTTTGGTTCTTGCTGGCATGCGAAGAAAACGGTTGACACGGCGCGCAACCTACTAGCGCTGTGTAGTCGGCGTCTCGGTAAAGCGGTAGGATGTCTTCGGATCGAAGGTTGCGAATGTCCGTCGAATGAAATTCGGCTCCGCTGTTGTTCGCTTCGTAGGCGTAGCGACAAGACGTGTCGATATCAAACCCAGCTCGCACGCTGATCCCGGCAAGCTCGAGCCCCTTCGTCAAACCTCCAACGCCGCAAAAAAGGTCTACCGCGTGGATTCTTGGCGCGTATTTAACACTTGACAACGACTTTCGCTCCTAGTCGCCCCGTTACATGTCTAACGATGTTAAACCCTAGCGTTCCCTGTTCCTGCCATCGTCAACGATCCCGAGTGATTCGATGCCCAATCACATACAACCCTCCCCCACAGTTTCACCCCAACACACCCTTAACCTTCAGCCGCTCCAACAAAACCGACATCGGCCTATCACCCTTCTCAGAGTTGCAAGCCGCGCATAACAGTTGCAAGTTCTCGATATGGTCCGTCCCACCCCGGCTCTCGGGCACGACATGATCAATCGTGAAATTGCGGAACGGGAAGTGGACTTGGCAACCGTTGCAAACGCCCTCCTGCAATCCATAGAGCGTGTGCTTGTGCGTGCTGTAATGCGGCAATTCGCCCAAGTCAGTCCGCTTCGGGATGTCCTTCCTGTGAGTGCTCTGCACACCACCCATCAGACCCAACTGCTCCCGCGCACGCTGTTCGACCAATCGTACCGCCATTGGTGACAGGTCAATCCCGATCCACTGACGTCCCAGCCGTTCCGCCGCGATGCAAGTCGTCGCACATCCGCAGAACGGATCCAACACGATATCGCCCTCGTTAGAACTCGCTCTGATGATTCTGTCTAACAGGGCTAGAGGTTTCTGTGTCGGATATCCCGTTCGCTCACTCCGAGACGCGTTCTTGATGTCGGTCCACAAATTGGTTGCGAGCTGCCCTTGGTCGTCTGTCAAGTAGCGTTTCAGTCCGGGCACGCCGTTACGCGACCAGATCACCAACCCGGCATCATCTAGGGCGTCCAACCTTGCGTGTATGCTCTCGATACTGGTGTAACCGGGTATAAATGTAGCTTCGATGTACCGCGCGTACTTGTGCGTTCTAGGGACTGCCCAATGTCTGCCAACCAGGGTCGGATTGTAACCGCGCCAAGGTTTACCTCCCTCGCCCCTGCGGACGCCAGGTCCCGTGAGGTCTCCGTTCCGGTACTTCCCGTGCTTGTCGGAGTGCCGATAGTTTGAGGCGACGTAATTTGGATCAAGTTCTTGGGTGACGGCGTTTGCCGGAGGCGCTCCATAAACCAGAAGCGTATCCGTCACCCTCCCGAAAATCTTGTCGTTGTGAGCACTTGTCCGCTTCCACTGAATCGATGCCTGAAACGCGTCGCTTCCAAAGATGCTGTCCATCATCATGCGCAGGTAAGCATCCGCAGTGTCGTCGCAGTGCAAGTAGACGGTTCCCGATTCCTTCAACACCCGCCTCATCTCCATCATCCGAGACGACATCATGATCAGATACGCCATCATTCCCCTGCCATGCGCCGCCCCCGCCGCGTCGATCACCTTGTACAGACCCGGCATCACATCCGCGATCAGCCCATGTTCCTCCGCCTTCACATCATCCCAAGTCCACGTATCCTTGAACGCCGCCCCAGCAGCCTTGCTCCCAACCGGCGCCGCATACTCAGCTTTCGAGTTGAAAGGCGGATCAAGATAGATCAAATCCACACACCCATCATTCATCCCCCGCATCACATCAAGATTGTCCCCCTCGAAAACCGTCCGATTAGGAACATTGCAAACACCAACATGCGCCATAGCCATAGCCATAACCCCCAGTGTACGCCCCAAACCCGCCACAAAGAAAACACCAACAACCCAAACAACGCAACACCAAATCCCAAAAATCCCACAAAAACCCCAACAATCCCCGTTCAGACAACACCCCGCCGATTCCGCAACCGCTTGACCTCCAAACTCTCCCGGCCGAAATTCAACAGCAGTCCCACGTCCAATCCAAACACCTCCAGATAGTTCCGCACCTGCACCACATGCAACCGATCCAACGGCACTGACACCGCCTTCAACTCCACCAAAACAACCCCCTCCAGAAAAAAGTCGACTCGCCGCGTACCGACCTGAACCCCGTCATACAACACCGGCATGTCACTCTCCCGCTCAAACGACAACCCCGACCGTTCCATCTCATACCCCAGAGCCCTCTGATAAATCACCTCCTGAAACCCATACCCGATCCCCCGGTGCACCTTCATAGCACATCCAATCACCAACCACCACATCCTCTCACACCTCCAAACCCCAACTAAAACCTCCATCGGCCATGGACGAATCCCCTCTCCCGCTCGGCGGGAGAGGGCTAGGGTGAGGGCAACCGGGGCGAAAGGGAGGCCGGGTTTCCCCCGTTCGCGGGGGAAATGTCCGAAGGACAAAGGGGGCACACACCGCAACCCAGCACAAAACCCCAAACAACTAGAACCAAATCCCAAGAATCCCACAAAAACCCCAACAATCCCCGTTCACACTTGACAACCCCAACATCCATGCTACACTTGTGTTTGTTAACACATTTGGCCCCGGATCGACGGATCTGGGCATTTTACCAAGCCTGCAATGGCAAGAGGAACAACGACCAGTACGTTGACGGCACAAACGGACAACATCAAAGCCACCGAAACCATCGGTGTCCGCACCGGGGGAGCAATCCGCCCGGCATTGATCGCGTCCAGCCCAAGGCGTAGGCAACGTCGCCTCCACTCGCAAGAGTTGCCATCCGCAGGTCGCGCGGGAAGCGGTTTTCCCAGAATGGACCGTCGCGTCGCCCGATGGGGGCCTCGCAACACGAGCCATACGGCCCAGCCCGGGCCGTCGAGGGCGGTCAGTTATCCGTGGACGCGTAACGTCGATCCCGTATCGTTGCACGGGAGAGACCACGGCGTGAGCTGGAGTCCAAGCCAGTGATTGACACCGCCCCACAAAACAAAAGGTTGACCAACAGGTCGACCGCGGGCGAGGGTCATGTCGTACGTCATGGCGACGTGCGACGCGTGCGGAAGGTACATGTCGGCTGCCCGGCATCCCGAACCCTCCGGGGCCAACCCCCGGCGCACAACTCATCGCGATACACGCGCCGGACCGAGACTGTTAGATACAGGCTCACCCGAAAACCAACAACCAAGCCTTTGCCACAACCAGTGGCAAAGGCGCAAACCCAAGAACCGAGAAATCGGCAAAGCAAAGAGGGGCCAAAGCCCCCGATTAAACGCGCCTAACCAAAACACACATCCCCTTCATCCCGTCCATCCATGCAAATTCACAAACAACCAACACCCCAAACAACCAGAACCAAATCCCAAGAATCCCACAAAACCCCCAAAAATCCCCGTTCAGACAACCCATCATTAAAATCAATCCCCACCATCCACATCACAGTTCCCGCGGAGCACCCATGAAAAAAGCCCAAAAACGCGCACTGATAACCGACTACGTCTGGCCAAACATCGACGTCGAATCCGAAGTCCTCAGAGCCGCAGGCGTCGAACCCATCGTCGCACCCGACACCTCGGAACAAACCCTCGCAGAACTAGCCACCGACGCCGACATCATAATGTTCTGCTTCGCACAAGTCACCGGCAACGTCCTCAGAGCCGCCGAAAAATGCATGGTCGCTTCACGATACGGCATCGGCGTCGACAACATCGACATCCCAACCGCTACCGATCTCGGCATCGTCGTCACAAACGTCCCCGACTACTGCATGGACGAAGTCACCGACCACGCAATCGGCATGATCCTGGCCCTCAACCGACGCCTCGGCCCCCACGACGCCCAAGTCAAACGAGGCGGCTGGCACGACGTAGTCCTCGACCAGCCAATGCACCGAACCCGCGGCGCCACCCTAGGCATCCTCGGATACGGACGCATCGGACGCGCCATCGCCGAAAAAGCCGCCAGCTTCGGTATGAACCTCATCGCATATGACCCTCTCATCGAACCCGGCCAAACCATAGACAACACCGAAATCACAACCTTCGAAGACGTCCTACGCCGATCCCACTTCATCACCGTCCACACCCCCCTAACCCCCGAAACCGAAGGCATGATCGGCCCTGACCAACTAGCCATGATGATGCCCGGCTCAATCATCGTCAACTGCGCCCGAGGCGGAATCATCCAAGAACAAGCCCTAGCCGACGCCCTAAACTCCGGCCACCTAGCAGGAGCCGGCCTAGACGTTCTAGAACCAGCACCACCGCCAAACGACCACCCTCTCCTAACAGCCCCCAACATCATCATCACCCCACACACCGCCTTCTTCTCCCAAGCCTCCACCATAGAGCTAGAACGCCGAACCGCCCAAGAAGCCCTCCGAGTCCTAAACGGCAACACCCCCCAAAACCTAATCAACCCCCAAGTCCTAGGAAACAGCCGAGTAGGCATCTAAACCCAAACGCATCAATTACGACATACAATGATGACCATATCGATGCAACCAAAAGGAGACTCGCTATGAGAACAACCGTGAACGTCGATGAAGAACTCGTCGACAAGGCGCGGAAAAGCACCGGGATCGACGGCATTTCGGCATTGATGACAGCCGGTCTAACCGCTCTCGTTCAGCGCGAAGCGGCGCGGCGTTTGGCTAAACTCGGCGGCACCATGCCGGACCTAGAAGTGCCCCCTCGACGGCGCCCGTGGCTCAAAGACGGTGAGTAATGGTGTTGATTGACACTGTGGTTTGGATCGATCATTTCCACAGCAATAACGAGCACTTGGCGATGCTGTTAGAAAACGAACAGGTTTTGATCCATCCGATGGTTATCGGTGAGTTGGCGATGGGCAATTTGGCAAACAGACATCAAACCCTCGAGGATTTCGCAAAGCTGCCAGAAATTTCCGTGGCGACGCACCAAGAAGTGATTTTCTTTGTCGATGCTAACCGTCTGATGGGAACAGGCATCAGCTACGTCGACGCCAATCTTCTGGCTTCAGTAATCGCACACAGTGATGCCGAATTGTGGTCTCGCGATCGACGATTAATCGAAGCGGCATCCAAGTTTGATGTCGCCCACAGACCCGTCGAACCCTAAGTGGCGAAAGCGCAAACCACTAACACCACCCCCAAACCCCAGCCGCGCACCTGCCCATAACCCACTCCAACTCACCATCACCCGAAAACGCCGAATGCTCCATTACTCCCCGTAGCGCATTCCCATAACCCTCACGACCAGCCGCCGGAGGAAAATCACTCCCCCACATCATCCGCTCAACACCAAAAGCATCCTTAGCCATCTCAAACAAAGGAGGAACATCCTCAAACCGAACCTCAGGCAACAACCGAGCCGGACGCTTGGCGATCTCCCCCAACCCCGGAACCTTGATCGTAGTATTCCTCCGCTCAGCAAGCCCCAACGCCCTCGAATAGTCCTCCTCCCAAGGCGATTTGGCAGCGGCAATACCAGCAAGATGCTCGATCACAACCTGCGTATCCGGACAAGCATCCATAACCCGAGCAAACTCATCCGAAGCAAACCGAGCCGGATCACCCTGGCAAGAAACAACCAGCCCCAACTCCCCTGCCCTCTTCCACATATCAAACCGACCAGCATTCACAAACTCCCCATCCGGCGCAAACCTCACCCCCGCAGCCCCACGCTCCGCCAATCTCGTCAAATCACCCAAAGGATCATCCGACTCCGGATCAACAAGAACCACAACCTTGAACCGATCACCCCGCTTAGCCGCCTCCTCAAACAGATACCCATTGTCAAACGTCCCGCCATGCTGAATCAGCACCGCCCTATCAACCCCATTCCGATCCATCTGAAACTCAAGCACCTCAATCGGCTCGAACCAGTTATTCCCGGCGTGAGTGTGTGTATCAATGATTAGCATGGTGTGCCTCCTGACGATGCATCTGATTGGTACCCGAATTAGTCAAAACTAAAATGATTATTGACGTGACCGGCGTTATCCCGGCCCACGATCCCATTCCAAAAGAACACAGAATCTAGCCGGATAGCGCGCGTCAACATGCTGAACCCGTGGGTCTTATCCGTTTTCGCGATCTACTTCGCCGTTGTTATTGGCATCGCCATTTACCGCTCACGTCAGATGCGGAACATGGCCGACTACGTTCTCGGAGGTCGCCACGTTTCGAGCGTCACAACCGCGCTAAGCGCCGGATCGTCTGCCACCAGCGGATGGACCATGCTCGTGCTTCCCGCTTTAGCGTTCCAGCACGGTCTCGAAACCATATGGATTATTGTGTCGATCGTCGCGATGATGGGTCTCGCATGGATATTCATCGCAAAGCGCCTCCGCCGCTTCACGATCGCAGCAAAAGATTCACTCACGACACCCGAGTTCTTCGAGCGTAGATTCGGCGATCGCACGGGTACGCTGCGAACCGTTGCTGCATTGATCACAATACTGTTCGTCATCTTTTACGTCAGTTCGGGATTGGTAGCAGGCGCCAAGTTGCTCGATACGATCTTCGGTTTGAATTACGAGGTTGGAGTGATCGTCACGCTGATCGCGGTATCGTCTTACACCTTTATCGGCGGCTTCCTCGCGGTGTCTCGCACCGACGTGTTTCAAGCTGTCTTCGTCCTTGCGGGCTTCCTGATCCTCACCTTCACCCTGCTCTTCATCACTGACGGATCTTTCTCCAGAAGCAGCGTCGAATATCCCGACTTCTGGAATCCCTTCACCAAGCATGAAGGTGAACCGCCACTTCCGGTGTTCCTTCTTTCGATCCCCGGTTGGGGCTTCGGCGTATTCGGAGCGCAACGCATCCTGCAACGCTTTATGGCCATCGAAAGCGAAACCAAGATCAGCAGCAGCCGGAACATCGGGATCACATGGCTCACTGCCACCTACTTCTTCAGTATGGCGGTCGGATTGTTGGCACTGCCTGTTCTGATCGAGAACGGCGTACTGGACCAGGTAATCGAAGACCCCGAACGGCTCTATTTCGTTCTGACCAACACCCTGTTCCACCCCATAGTAGTCGGGATCCTGCTTGTAGCAGTGATCGCGGCGGTGATGAGCACTGCCGACTCGCAGTTGTTGCTGGCTTCCGCTGTGGCGACCGACGATCTTCCAATCATTCGCCGCTACAGTTACAGCATTGGCACCGACGCTAGAATGTGGCTCGGGAGATTGTTGCTGGTCGTGATCGGTGTCTGCGCCGCGCTCTACTCGATCTATCATCCCGAATCGGTGCTTGACCTAGTCGTGTACGCATGGGGCGGTATGGGAGCCGCATTCGGACCAGTTACCATCCTCGCGCTCTACTGGCGGCGGTTCAACTTCTGGGGGGCGATGGCGGCGATGATTTCAGGCACCGCGATCTCGTCAATCTGGGGCACTCTGTCCGGAGGGCCTTACCAGATATTCGACATGAATCTCGCCACACCAGGATTCCTATTGGCCTTCCCGATCGCGATTGCGGCCACATTGTTGACGTCGAAGCCGTCCAAGGAGGTGACCGAACTTTTCGATCGGGTTAACTCGCAGACGGGAGGTTCGGCGGAGCCATCCTCTGGATCAGCGACCGAGCCTAGTGTCGCCTAGGATCGTTAAGTCGCAATCTCCATCTCCGGCGTGCCTACTCCGGCACCCTCCGACATCACCAGGTCGTCAATCTCCTGCTTGACCTCCGACGGCATCTCCCAATCACCGCCAACATTGTCCTCAACCTCCGACTCGTTCACCATCCCGCACAACGCAACCGTCACCGTCAGATTCGCCAACACCCAAGCAATCGCCAGCTGAGCAACCGTCTTCCCGTGATCCCCAGCGACCCCCTTCAGCTTCTCAACCACCGCCACATTCTTCGCCAAGTTCTCCGGCCCGAACGATGCCAATCCGAAGTTCGCTCCATTCGCCCGCCAATCGTCCTCACCGAACGCATGATCTGCCGACCACGCACCCGTCAACAACCCGTGCGCCAACGTCCCATAAGCCATGATCCCAATACCGTTCTCCTCAACGAACGGCATCACTCCAGATTCAGGCCGACGATCAAAGATGTGGTACCCAATCTGGTTAGTAACGATCGGACTGTGCTCACGACACGCCGCCATCATCTCAGGACTGAAGTTGGAAACGCCAGTGTGCAAGATCTTTCCCGCCGCCTTCGCATCCTCCAACGCCCGCATCGGCTCCTCAAACGACCTCGTATGATCCGGCCAGTGGATCAGGAACAGATCGATATAGTCCGTGTTCAAACGCTCCAGACTCTCATCAATGCTCCGCAGCAAAGTCGCCCGTTCGCTTACCGACACCGTAGCCGCCGTCCGATCCGGGTTGTCACGCACCCACTCACGACCGCCCTTGGTAACAAGCACGATGTCGTTGCGGAACGGAGCAATCGCCTTCCCCATCAACTTCTCGCCATATCCCCAGCCGTAAACCGCCGCCGTATCGAACAGACTGATACCTGCATCGTACGACTTCCTCGCCGCCGCGATCGCTTCATCATCGTCGAAATCCCCATACTGTCCACGTCCCATCGGCCAGCCACCATAGCCGATGACCGAAGAGGCCAAACCTGAATCGCCAAACGTTCGCCGTCGCATGTCTACCTCGTGTGCTTGCTAATCTGATCGCGTGTATTCGCTAAATGATATTGTGTTCAACCTTGAGTCACGACACCGTCAGAAGAGACACGGCTGACATCGCCCTCACCCACGAACGCCGATGCAGTGATCTCTACTGTCAACCGCTCCCCCGCGGCCAACGGCCGTGCCGACCCATTCTCCATCGAATGCTTCAACCCGCGGTTGTCCCAACTAGTGCAAGGTTCCAACCCAACGTTGTAGCACCGCCCATACCACGGGTATCCCCAACCACCACCGAGATTCCGCCAATACCAGAGGTATCTAAACACATCCGATGGGAACGAGACCGCGAACCCCACACTGCTCTCCTTATTGTGGACCGCATACCACCCCTCATCCATCCCGGTCATATACGCCATATCCAGCGATCGATCCTCCTTCGGTGGCATCTCACGGAAATCGATCTCGCTACCATCCACCGACGGGACCATCGGCCAATCCCCTTCCCAACCCAGTACCAACTTCTGCGTGTCCACAAACTCCTCAGGATGCGTCAACACCTTGCACTCAGGAACATAGAGCCGACATTTGTCCGACAGAAACGGCGGCCCGATCGCGATGTGCTCCAACCAAACAATCTCAACATCCTCCTCGCCCTCGTTGATTGCCGTCTTCGACAGCGTAAGCGTCGACGACCCTTCCTCCAACGACATCGTCATGTCCACTGCGACCGGCATCCTCACTCCCTTAGTTCGGAAGTTGACCGCGACCCTCTCCGCCGAGTCTTCGACGATCGTCGCATCCCAAGGCAGATTATTCAGTTCCGCGTGCAACCCGAAATCCGCGCCGTACACCTCATCGGGATATCCGCCGTGCGGCAACGCCGTCTGCCAACCACCCTCGTAGTAGTCGAGCCACATGCCCTGACTCGAACCGGTAGACGGTACAAACTTCCTCGGATCGCGTACCCCCCACGGCGACCTCCACATGAATTCCGTATCCGTGGGTTTATGCGCGAACGAGTAGACATCCGCTCCCTTGTCGGCGAGAATCATCACCCGCACCAAGGAGTTCTCCATCACCACCGTCTTCAACCCGCGGTAGGTCCAGGAATCGGAAATCCGGCATCCGTGCGTTCGTTCGTCGGCGTAATGCATTACGAGCAGCCTCGGCTTTATCTTTAGGTTGAATCGACGGTTAGTAGATTATCGCAGAAGCGCCTTGCTACTCTTCGGAAATATGCACCGAGGTCTCGCCACGAACGAATTGATCGGGAGTTGAAACATGGCCATACGGTGGCGTTGGATATCGCTAGTGGTGTTGGCAATCGTTTCATTGGCGAGTGCTTGTAGTTCGGATGACCGACCAGGCCCTGATTCCGTTGCGGACTCTGCCGATCCTGTGGAGCGTGGCGAGAGGATCTATGGGACGTATTGCGCTACGTGCCATGGTGAATCAGGCGAGGGTCAGCCGCATTGGAACATCCCGAAAAGCGATGGAACTCTGCCTCCGCCGCCGTTGAACGGAAGCGGTCACACTTGGCACCACGGCGATGGGACGCTCTACAAGCAGGTCAAACTCGGCGGTGGCTATCTAGACCTGCCGGGCTTTAAATCTGGGATGCCCGCGTTCAGCGATCAACTGTCGCATCAAGAGATCATCGACGTCTTGGCGTATGTCAAAAGCCTGTGGAGCGATCAAGCCATCAGAGGCATGTCGATCCGCGAGGCTCAGGCCGAAGTGAGCAAGAACGACCCATTTCCAGTACCTCAGTTTGACCACTGATCAGATCGGTAATTGGGAGTGACCATGATCCGGAAGACATCCTTCTCAGGGCGCAGCATCCTTTCAAAACCGTCCTCCATCACACGATCCAGTGGTATCACGGCCGATACGAGATCCCCTAGCAGGACTTTGCCAGCGGCAATGAGTTGGATCCCTTTCTCCATGTCTCCCGGCGCAGCAGCGACTGACCCTATGACAGTTCTCTCGATCCCTACAATCTCGTTGAAATCAAACTCAGCCGCTCCCGAGTGGATACCGACCAAAACGGTGGTCCCTCCGGGTCGCGTCCAGTTAATCGCGATGCGCGGTGTCACAACCGCTCCTGCTGTCTCTACGACGATGTCCGCGCCAATACCGTCAGTCAAATCCAATAGCTGATCAAGCGCGTCTTGCTCTCCGGTGTTGATCGCGGCTTCTGCCCCCAGTTTCAGAGCAAGTTCAAGAGATTGCGCACGAAGGTCACCGGCAATGACGCGGGCACCAGCGGCGCGCAGAACCTGCATGGTTAATATTCCGACGGTTCCGCATCCGATCACCGCCACTGTGTCACCTACCTTTACGCCGGTTCTGCGCGTGGCATGGACAGCTACCGATGTCGGCTCGATCAGAGGTGTCTGCACGTCGGGGATGCTGTCAGGCAATTTGATGAGATGACTTTCCGGCCACACCATGTACTCTGCCAAACCGCCATCCAAGGCGAAGCCAGCGGTTTTCGCGTTTGCACAACTCGATTGCGAGCCTAAGATGCACCAGTGGCATTCGCCACAGGCCCGGATGTTGTTCACCATTACACGGTCGCCAACTGACAAGCCACGGACATCGGTCCCTATCGCCTCAACTTGACCCGCCGTTTCGTGCCCTACTGTCTTGGGCTCTGTCAACCACCTGCGCATTGTCGGGCCGTGCCACCACCGTTCGACGTCGGTCTGACAGATCGATGCGTAGGCGATGCGCAAACGCGCCTCGTCGCCGGACGGTTGGGGAACCGGCACGTCTTCTAATCGCATATCTCTGCGACCGTAGTATCGTAACGCTTTCATGCTCTCGGACATCTCTTCTACCGTTCTGCTCAATACTGCGATCCGCGCGAACCCCAGAGGAATTGACTAACATGCATAGTACTCTGACCACGGTACGGAGGTCATTCAACCATGGACTATGAACTTATCGACATTTCCGCGTGGTGCGACGCAGGCACTGAGTGCCTCCCCGGCGAAGACCCGATGCTTGGCGAGCAGACTATGCGCGGATTGCCTTTCACCGTCGGGCCGTCGGATGGTGATCCATCTGCGAAGTGCTACATCTCACTGGCAGAAGGTAAATCATCGGTAACTCTGCCCATTGGCAAGACCGCACACAACTTGGTTTTCGCTCACCGGCAGTTGGAGACCGATCAGGCTATCAACGGACCTATCGGAGTCCACGTCGCCGATTATGTGATCCAGTTCGAAGACTCTGATACAGTTACCGTCCCGATACGCGAGCGCTACGAGATCAGCGCCGTTGGCGACCGCCAAGGAATCTCGCGATACGGCGTGGGCTATCCGTATCTCGCCGTGACCGATCAAGGCGACACGCTAATCCCCCGTTACGAAGGGCGTTTCGACGAAACTGGCAGACGTCAGACCGAAGTCGTACAGGCGCAGCCCAAGTGGTACTGGCTTTGGGCGTGGCGAAACCCGACGCCTGAGCGCATGATCGAGTCAATCAAGTTCGTGCCACATGGCCCACGCTTCATCATCGTCGGATTGACTCTTGGACACGTCGATGAGCATCCGTTTTCACGTGCCGCACGGCGGCCGGTGCGAATAGATCTTAAAGATACCGAGCAATCTGAAAAACCATTCGATCTGGATGTCACGATCGACCGCGGCGAACGTACTTATACGCACCCGCTGCCAGAGCAGTTATCCGACGAGTTTCTCAACGACGTAAATAAGGGTTTCGGCGAGCCTCAGAACCCGAAGTCGAGCCCGGCGTATGTCGAGTTGTCAGGCGTACCGTCGGCGACGGTTGAGGTATCTCAAGATGGCGAGAATATCGATAGCGTGAAGTGGGGAGAGGTTGAAAGCGAAGGCTTTGTCGATACTGACAAAGTCCGCGTTTCACTCACCGAACCCGGGAAGAATTGGGTAAAAGTACGAGTAGTTGACGATGAGACCGGACAGATCGTCCCGTGCCGCATCCACTTCAGGTCACCTGATGGTGTGCCGTACCAACCACACGGCCATCACAACCAAGTGAACTCCAACCTCGATACTTGGCACATCGACGTCGGTGGCGACACGCGGCTTGGTCAGGTCAGCTACGCCTACATCGACGGCACTGCTCAAGGTTGGCTACCAAGGGGTGAGGTGATCGTGGATGCTGCCCGCGGATACGAATACGAACCTCTGCGTACCAAAATCGAGATCGCGCCTGGACAGCAGGAGCTTGAGTTACGCCTCAAGCGCTGGATCAACATGAACGAGCGTGGCTGGTACTCAGGCGACTCGCATGTTCACTTCCTCTCGACGCAAGGCAGCCACTTCGAATCGCAGGCTGAGGATCTAAATGTCGTTAACCTTCTCCAGTCCCAATGGGGCAGCCTCTTCACCAATGCCGAGGACTACACCGGACATCCCAGTGTTACCCGTGAGGGCAACAACATCGTCTACACGTCGCAGGAAAATCGTCAGCACTTCATGGGACACATGATCTTGTGGGGATTGAAGCAGCCGGTCATGCCCTTCTGCTCTGATGGTCCGGGCGAGGCCGAGATCGGCGGCCCGATGGAAACTACTCTGAGCCACTGGGCCGACGAAGCGCACGCACAAGGCGGTTTCGTCATCAACCCACACTTTCCATTCCCGAACGGCGAACCGGCATCGTTGGTTGCCACAGGGCGCCTCGACGCCATTGAGATGATCCAGCAGCAGGAGTTCATGCACAACGAGTGGTACCGGTATCTGAACTGCGGCTACCGACTTCCTCTTGTCGGCGGCACCGACAAGATGTCGAGCGACGTTCCTGTGGGGATGTACCGGACCTATGTGCGGATACCCGATGATGAGGAGTTCACCTACGAGAACTGGTGCAAGAACGTCGCCAAAGGCAGGACGGTTCTAAGCGGTGGTCCGATTATCCATCTCACTATCGACGGATACGAAGTAGGCGACACTGTTGAGCTTTCAAGTCCCGGCACTGTTGAGGTCTCGGCCTGGGCCGAGAGCGTCGTGCCAATGTCGAAATTAGAGATCATCCAAGAGGGTAACGTCGTCGCTTCTTCAGAGGTGGATAAGCCGGCTCGGAAGCTGAGCCTCCATGAAACGATCAAGATCGACGACAACTCATGGCTGGCGGCACGCGCCGGGGGGCCGGGTTACTACGCTGGATACAGGTACTACGACGTTTGGGAGCGCGGTATTTTCTCGCACACCTCGCCCGTATATGTGTCCGTGGGCGGTCCATGGAGCATGTTCGATGAGGCGACGGCGAAGTACATGCTCACGCTGATGCACGGCTCGTTGACCTACATCGACAACAGTTCACGCCAGCACTCGCACGGGCACGTCACGCACCACCATGGTGAGGACGACCATATCGGCTACCTGAAACGCCCCATCAACGAGGCTATCCAAGCCGTCCACAAGCGGATGCACGAGCACGGCATCAGCCATTAGGCGAGATCAATATCCTGAAAACATCCTTCTCGGGCTGGAGCATGCGTTTGAACCCATCTTCAATCGCGCGTTCGAGCGGCACTACTGCGGAGATGAGTTCCTTGACCGACATCTTGCCCTCCGCGATCAGGCTAACCGTTGCTTCCATGTCACCGGGTGATGCCGCGACCGATCCGATAACGGTCTTTTCGGGACCTACAATATTGTTGAAGTTGAAGTTTGGGGTGGCGGAGTAGATTCCGACTAACACAGTCGTGCCCCCTGGTCGTGTCCATTGAATCGCCATGTTCGGTGTCTCAGCCGCTCCGGCGGTTTCAGCGACGATGTCAGGCCCGATTCCATCGGTCAGATCAAGGAGTTGTGTATGTGCGCCTTGATCTGAGGCGTTGATCGTTTCGTGAGCCTCGAGTTCCTTCGCCAACGCGATGCTTTGCTCACGAACATCGACGGCAATCACGCGCGCACCAGCAGCACGGAATCCCTGCATGGTTAACAGTCCTACGGTTCCACAGCCAATCACCGCAACGTTGTCCCCTACTTTTACGCCCGACCTTCGAACCGCGTGAACCGCGACTGTAGCCGGTTCGATCAGCGGCGCTTCTTGATCAGAGATATTTTCAGGCAGCTTGATAAGATGGCTTGCCGGCCAAGTCATGAACTCAGCCAAACCACCATTAGCCGATAGTCCTGCAACACACATACTGTTGCATGTTGCTTGCGAGCCGCGGCGACACCAGAAACACGCGCCGCAAGTGCGAACATTGTTGACCACCACACGATCCCCGACCTCCAAGCCAGTCGCTGATGCGCCTAAGGACTCGACATGTCCGGAGATCTCGTGTCCAAGCACCAAGGGCATTTCTTGACCACTGATCGGGTTCGGTCCATCGTGCTGAGTCCATAGCGGCCCGTACTGCCATTCCTCGATATCGGTGGCGCAGATCGACGTGTTTGTAATCCGTAATCGCGCCTCATCGTCGCCGGGAATCGGTTCAGGAATATCTTCAAGTCGAATGTCTTTGTTGCCGTGGATTCTGAGTGCTTTCATGATGCGGAAATTGTCGCACATTCCGAATCCTGCGGCAACCGCTTCGTAAAATTAGCGCTGTACATCACGATGCCATCAAGGAGCTCAGAGCCGTGAGACCTGCTGCGAAAATCACTCGAATCGAAGTAACGACGTTCCAACACGAGCTAGAGAACGTCAGCAAAGACTACAACACCTTCAACATGGTGTATGAGAAGGACGCGACGCTCAAGACGGGCGGCGGGATCCTCTCTATCTACACCGATCAAGGCGTGGCCGGCGAATACCCTGGAGCAGGTGGCAGTGCGTTGGCCGATATCGAGACCGTCGCGCCATACCTGATCGGGAAAGACGCGATGAAACGCGAGGTGCACTACAACGCGATGAAGCGCGGGTTGCGCCATACCGCCGCGCTCGGTCTTGGGATAGTCGATATATGCCTATGGGACATCGCAGGCAAGATCTACGAGGAGCCATTGTTTCAACTCCTCGGTGGCGAACGAAAACCGCTCCCTGCGTACGCTTCTACCCTTCACGGCGATGAAAACGGCGGTTTGACGACGCCTCAGGATTTCGCCGACTTCGCGTTAACGTGCCGAGACATGGGATATCCGGCCTTCAAGATCCACGGCTGGGGACTCGCCGGCGAGAACATCCAGCGAGAGGTTGACAACGTTCTCGCAGTTCGAGACGCCGTTGGTCCAGACATGGACCTGATGATCGACCCGGCAAACGAGGTCAAGAACTTCGGCGATGCTCTCAAACTCGGCAAAGCATGTGACGAGGCGGAGTTCTTCTGGTGGGAAGATGTCTTCATGGATGGCGGAGTCTCAACATTTGCGCACCGCAAATTGCGGCAGTTGATCAAGACACCACTTTTGCAGACCGAGCACATACGACTACCTGAGCAGCACATGAACTTCGTGATTGCGGATGGCACGGATTATGTTCGTGTAGGCGCTCATGAAGATGGTGGCATCACCGGCGCTATGAAGATCTTCCACGCCTGCGAGAGCGTCGGGTTAGACGTCGAGACACACGGGCCTGATCCGGCACACCGACACATCATGTCGGCGGTCCGCAACACCAACTACTACGAGCTGGGGCTGGTGCATCCGAATGTACGCACCACCAAGGCACCGATTTGGGTCAACTACTCTGATGACCTCGATGCGGTCGACGAAAACGGCTGTGTCTTCGCTCCAACTGGACACGGCATCGGCGTTCCATTGGATTGGGACTGGATCAACGCCCACAAGACGGGGACGCGGGTACTTGCGGAGGCGTGAGGCTCAAGGCGGCGTTCAGCCGCGCATGGTTACGTTGCCGCTTTCATCAATGCCAGTAACTCCAGTCGCTCCTTCGTAGATGACGGCTCGAACAGTCGAACTCCGAGCTTCTCCCGGCGCGAACATCAGTGAAGTCGATTTGTCGCTTCCCGGCTCTGACATGCCGCTGGGAAGGCTGGTGAATGGTTCCAATCCAACGTTGTAGGTGCGCTTATACCACGGGTAGCCGCTGTGGCCGCCGAAGACTTGCCAGTACCAGAGGTATCTGAACACGTCACTGTCCCAACGCAGGCCGATACCTACGCCACGATCCGGGTTTGTAACTGCATACCAACCATCAACCAAATTGTTGAAGGAAAGATAGTCGACAAGTCGATCCGATTTCGGCGGGAACTTTGTAAGGTCTACTTCAGATCCATCTGCAGCTTGAGCAACTGGCCATGCGCCTGTTCGATCCGGCATCAAACGAGAGCCTGCAGGGACATTTCCGTCAGGTGATTCGGGCACAATGAAGTCGCCTCCCGCGAAGTCCAATATGCAATTCGGAGTAAGAAACGGATCTCCGAGGGCCACGTGTTGGCCCCATTGCACTGGTGCCGGCTCTTCAGCCTCATTGATCAACGTATCGGTAACTGTGACGACTGGCGAGCCGGATTCCAGTGTGACGGTCTTTTCGATCCAGAATGGCGTTCTGACTGCTCGAACCGAAAATTTCGCCGAAACCCGATGAGCAGAGTCCTCGACTATCTGAACATCCCAAGGCATCATATTCGTTTCGTTGTGCTGTCCAATCTCTGCACCCATGTAATCCTGCGCAAAACCGCCTGTCGGAGCAATAGTGTTCCAACCGCCGATGTAGAGATCGTGGAATATGCCCTCGCCCCACCCAGTGGACGGCACCCAAAGAGCTTGGTTACGGACGCTCCAAGGCGTTCGCCACATGAAATCGGTATCGCTCGGCTTGTGCACCATTTCGAAGATGTCTGCACCCTTATCCGCGATGATGCTCAGACGCAGCAACTCATTCTCCATCACGACTGTTTTCAAGCCCCTATAGGCCCAGGAATCGGATATCCTGCATCCGTGCGTGCGTTCGTCTTGGTAGTGCATGTTTCTTCGCTCTCGGAATCGGATTACGGTTCTTGACGTAGACGCGCATTTTAGCCTATCGCCAACCGAAACCTCGCCTCTGCGCAAAACGAGCACGCGCTTCGTGACCCCGCTAGCCATCCTCCTCGTTATAGCTTCCGCGTTCGCTCACTCGTCGTGGAATTTAATGGTTCGCAAGGCAACTCGCCCTGCGGTCACTACGGCACTGATGGCCGTCACTTCAGCGATATTGGTGCTTCCGTTGGCGGTATATCTTTTGATCGTCGACATGCCCGGCCTGATCGGTTGGGGATTCATCGCCGCTACCATCGCTCTGCACATCTGGTACTTTGCCACACTCGGTTATGCATATAACACTGGAGAGCTATCGATCGTCTATCCGGTAGCTCGAGGGCTCGGCTTGGCGATCATCCCGATACTCGGTGTGTTCGTCATCGGCGAATCGATGTCATTAGCTGCGGTGGGGGGCGCTGTCTCAATCGTGACGGGCATCTCGCTGATCACGATCTCAGATATCGACCCTGAGACCTTCAAACGAACTGTGCGCGCGTGGTTGTTTTTGTTCAAGAATTGGCGAATCGTCAGACACTTCCGGCAACTGATGCGTCCCGCTTGGGCATTGGCGATACTAACCGGGATAGTGATCGGCATCTACTCAGTAGTGGACGCGCAAGGGGTGAAGCACGTTCAGCCCGCTTTGTATATGTTCTTCTTGCAACTAGGCGGCGGTTTGGGAATGATAGCGATTCAGTCTCGTCTAGAGACGAGAGTTGCGTTCATCGACGAAGCTCGTCGTCACTGGAAAATCCTAGTAGTCGGAGGATTGTTGCAGTTCGCCGCCTACACCCTAGTGTTAACGGCGCTTACGTTTTCACCAGTCAGCTACGTTGGTCCCTTGAGGGAAGTCTCGATCTTAGTCGCGGTGGGTTACGGCGCCATTGTGCTCAGGGAAAAGGTAACCATCGTTCGAGCGCTGGGTGCAATATTCATCGCATGCGGTGGTGTCGCGATTGCGCTAGCCCCCTAACTGAACTCATTGATCCATTAGCCCAATGTCGATGGCGAATATTCGCGTAACTGCCGTCGGAGCTCTTTGTGGTCCTGAATGATGCTTCCGACAACTCGCCAAAAACGGGCTGAGTGATTCAGTTCCACAAGATGAGCGAGCTCATGAACCACCACATAGTCGATCAAATGGTCTTCCAACATGATTAGACGCCAATTCAAATTGATCGATCTTTTCTCGCTGCAACTTCCCCACCGTTTCTTGGCGTTGCTCAACTTCAATTGGTTTGGTCGTACGCCCAAAATTTCCCCAAACTCGGCAACGCGCGACTTCAGATGGTCCCACGCTTCTTGGCGGTACCAATCTGCTAGCCAATCGCGAACGACCCTAGCCTTCATCATCTCATCCAAATCAGGTGGGATGATCACTGTTACCGTGTCACCCTCCAACGATTTAACCACCGTCGGTGGTAGTTCCTTCCCGATATCACTCAAATCGCGTTCTTTTACCACGACGTTAATATCACGTCCCATGAACTTTGCCGTACCGCCGTTGCCCCAATCGATTTCATCGTCGGTGCTCGCAGACGATACACGATGTCTAAGAATCCAATCAGAACGTTTAACTAGAAACTCCTCAATTTCTTCAAGTGTCAAGGTATGAGGTGCCAACACCTTAAATCCGAGTTCAGAATCGACTTGAAGTTGAATGGTTCGGCGCCGGCGGGAACTACGTTGCAACGTGTAGCGAACTCTTTCACCTTCGATTTCGATCGAATGGATTTCGCGTGAGAATACAGGCCGTTTAGGTAAACGAACCCGCATCGAGAATTGACCGCGGTTTACCGCAAACGATTTTCCCGCTACACGGGGTTCGCGGGTAGTGTCGGCTGGTGGAGACGGGGGAGAGTCGAACTCCCCGTCCAGAAAGTTTCCCGTCAAAGCTTCTACGTGTGTAGCCGTTGGTTACATTTACCGCTTCCAGACGATGCCAACGGCGTCCGTCCGAGGTCACGGTTGCCGGTTATCTTTGGACGTACTACCGGCATTGCACGCCCGCACCTCAGAAGTTCGGCGCCCGACAGGTGCTGCTGAGGACAACTCCTACCGGACGTCGCGGCTGATTAAGCAGCTGCGAGGGCGACTTCTCGTTCGCCGTTTGTGTTTTTGCCCGTTTTAACGTGGGCAGGCGCCACGACACGCAACCTTGCGGTACGCTCCCTGTCGAAACCACTCGTCCCCTTTCATCATTAAGTATATCCGTCATATCCTCTATGTTTTACCGTAGGATGAACGTGCTTCGGGGAGGCAGTGACACGATGAGATAAAGCAGAACCGGATCTAGCCCGATGGATGAACGCATCGAAGTCAATCGCAGGAACTGGAACGAGCGGACGCCAATCCATGTCGCGTCCAAGTTTTACGACGTCGAAGGGTTCAAAGCGGGCCGGATTTCGCTGACCGACATCGAGATCGACGAACTAGGTCCCGTGAAGGGAAAGTCTCTTCTTCATCTTCAATGCCACTTCGGAATGGACACAATGTCTTGGGCAAGGTTGGGCGCGAACGCGACCGGGGTTGACATCTCGGACAGTGCGATTGATGTTGCACGAGGCCTGAACAAAGAGCTTGGGTTGGATGTTCGATTCATTCGAGCCAATATATATGACCTACCTTCGGTCTTAGATGAACAGTTCGACGTGGTTTACACGGCTGTCGGCGTCTTGTGCTGGTTGCCGGATTTAACTGCCTGGGCACAGGTTGTTGCTCATTTTCTGAAACGCGGAGGTACGTTTTACATCCTTGACGGTCATCCGAGCTCACACACGTTTGAGCCTGTCCAATCCTCCGATGGCGAGTTCGACATCAAACCGTTGAATACCTATTTCCCGAATGAAGAAGGTTTCCTGTTCCCCGGCGGCGGTTGCACGTATACAGGCCCCCAGATAATCGAAACTCCGAGCCACGAATGGCAACATAGCATGTCGGAAATCGTCAACGCAATCATAGGAGCGGGTTTAAAGATTGAGTTTTTGCACGAGTTCCCGTTCGGGTTCTTCCGAGCATTTCCTCAGATGACGCGTGGTGACGACGGTTGGTGGCACTTAGACAAGTACGATGGCAACATCCCATTGATATTTTCATTGAAGGCAACAAAATAAACATTTTCAACTCGTAGCTAGTTCGTAAAATCCATATATCCCCATTGTGGCATGATCGTAATCAATCACATTGGAAACCCACCACGAAACTGCCAGCGCGATGAATAAACCAATACTCGCCGAGACGATTATTGTCTTATTTGATACTCTTTTAAATCGAGTTCTTACGATGGGATTGCCGAAGATAAAGAAATCATCTTCGATGGTAACCACCCGTTTTGGGCTCAAGGCCCAGCCAATGGTGATACCGGCAATCAATCCACCGACGTGTGCGCCCTGATCTATGCCCGGTATCAATATCCCGAAGAAGATGTTGATGACCAGTACAATCGCCAAGTTCAAAATCAACGGGTTTACTGAAACGCCGAAGTCATTCCTGTTTCGCACAAGATAAATTCCGTACGCTCCGACAATCCCGAAAATCGCACCGCTCGCGCCGACGCTCAACGCCGGCGAAACAAGGTAGCTAGCGGCGACCCCGCAAACGCCCGAGACAACGTACGTCGCGAGGAATGCCAACCATCCGAAGTCACGCTCGAGCCGCGGCCCAAAGATTACTAAAGCAAAAGTGTTCGCCGCGATGTGCATCCAGCCTGAGTGCAACACAACAGGCGAAAACAAGCGATACCAATCTCCGTCTTGAATCGCCGGCCCAAATTTAGCTCCCCAACGATAGAGATTCGTGGCATCGTTGGATCCGCCGGTAAAACTGAGTACCACAAACATCGCGACGTTTATCGCGACGAACATCGTGGTGATGGGATTCTCAGCTAGAGAGGCGAAAAATCTCCGAAATACTTGCTCTTGTCCCCTATTTTGTCCTATCATCTCAATCCGTCGGAGCCGAATTGCGTTGCGTTTCACAACGTGTTACAGGATCGTCCATGTTGAGATTCTATCTCTTTTTGGAATCTCGATAGGAACGACGCAAAGGCGTAAAGATACATTGTTTCATTGTAAAAACGGAGGTGTAACTCCGAAATCTGAATGCTTGAAGTAGGTGACTTTGCGGTTTTAGCGAAAATTTGTCCACATTCGACGTGTAAAATGAGAAGCAAAGAGGATAGAGGCACGAGTGCCAAGAACTTAATTGTCGATTCTTAAAGGAAGCTCCAAGCGAGCGTCAACGGTCAGGCGACCAAATGGTTTGATGGAGACGCAACGATGCCGATAGAAATTGTCGAGGTAGACCTCGCAGAGATGCACCGCACGGCTCTTCTAAGCAGAGCAAAGAGTCCTCACGTGCGGGCGCTGTACGAGGCCATGTTCTCGCTTAAGCCAGGTGAGGCGAAAGCTGTGATCGCCGAACCGGACGAAGACTTATCTCAGATACGTAACTTGGTTACACAGTGCGCTGCGCGCGCCAACATCGAATTACAGATAGTCGTCGACCGGATCGCAGGGCGAGTACTTTTCACGCATAAACCGAACAAGCCCGGATCAAGTGACACAATGCACGGCACGGCTTCAACGTCTCGCACTCCCGAGGATCAAGCAGCACTGATTGACAGACGCGAAAGGATCCGAGAAGCCGCTCTAGCCCTTGGGCAACAGCGTCCTCAGATCAGCGCCCAAGAAGTTGTCGACCACCTTCGAGACACAGGGAAACAACTTGACTTGCCTCGACCAACTACGGCCGTCAGCGCTGTAATGCGAAATATGCGTGAATTCGACCGCATTGGACGAAGCTGGTTCTCGTACCGCGGTTAATTGAACCGAACTATAGTAGTCGCGCAAGGGATACTTCGAGTCACCTTGCGTGAATTATGTCCAACGGAGGGGTTTGGTCCAGAATTTCTGCGTCCACGGCTTTTCGGAACAGTGTTGCAAGCGCGTCCAAGCCTTCTTCGCCCATGTCAAGCGTATCTTCGTTCACGTACATCCGGATGAATCGCCGACCATCTTCGCGCCCAATTCCGCGCCCAAATGCGAGGGCATAGTCCAATGCTTCGTCCTCGTGAGCGTGGGCGTATTCGATCGACGACTTCAACGCGTTCGCGATGAGTCGACCCAATTCGTCTCCCAGTGATCGGTTGACAACATCCAACCCTAAAGGTATCGGCAGTCCGGTTTCCTCGAACCACCTCTTACCGAGATCCAGCAACGCATTGAAACCGCGTTCTTCAAACAGTATCTGGCCCTCATGCAGGAGAATACCTGCGTCAGCAATGCCAGATTTCACGGCATCTTCTATCTCATCAAAATCAAGAAACAATGGAGTGACCTCGGCGGGTCCGAATATCTGAAAGAGCATCCAAGATGTTGTGTGTTTGCCGGGAACGGCGACCTTGCGACCCTCCAAAGATTCAATGTCCAGATCTTCACGGGTTGTTACCACAACCGGGCCATAGTTACGACCGACCGATGCGCCACAAGACATTATGCGGTATTTGTCGGCGATTTTCGGATAATGAGCAGCAGATATCGCGCTAACTGGTAGAGCGTCAGTTTCGGCCAAGAGGTTCAACGACTGAATGTCTGCCATGTGATGGTCGATTCGGTAACCGTCGATGCGAACAGCTCCGTTTGCCAGCCCGTAGAACATGAATGCATCGTCAGCATCTGGGCTGTGACCGAATACGATTGTTTCGTCGTTAAGCAATTTCGATCTCCCGCTCTTCTCGGAAATCCAGCGATTTAAGCATATATTGGCAATTTTCACTCCAGAACTGTGTTTCGCCATTGGCCATTGAAACCATTCCTGATAACGTGAATCGCGGCATCCGCACCCTTGTGAATCCCATGCTTTCGTAGAGTTTGATCGCTCGGTTGTTATCCACCCCTACTGACAGTGAAAGCGAATCGTATCCATGTGCAATCGACAAGATCGTCATCTCGGCCAATATGCGCGCACCGACTCCACGAGAGCGCAGGTCTTTCCGTACCCACAGGTCCTCTACGTACGGGCATAAACGGTCGATATGCTGCTTTGGGGAACCTGTTGGACCTTCCCAAAGAAGCATTCCGTGACCAACTGGTGTATCCCCGATCCAAGCGATCAAGTAAACGAGCATCCCATCGTCTTGGAGCTTCAATCTGCCTTTGTGTGTTGCGACGTTTCGAGCCGGGTTCAATTCGTCGGCGACTTTGCCAATTTCACCGTTCTGTAACGGTCGAACATCGACCAAGTGCGACAAATCGCCAGAATTCGTCAGATTCCAAGCGATCCTATCTGCTAAGCGCGCAAGCACTCTTGTACCTGCGCGAATCATGCGGTCGCGCCTACCGGGATCGAGACTTCAGGCTCAAACTCACGTACGATCTCGTAGTTGGTCAAGCGTTGGGCAGGTCTAAACCCGGCGTCCGAAATCAACTCTCGGACTTCGTCCTCTGTTGTACGGTTGTAGAACCCAGCAGCGAGCATCACGTTCTCATCAAACAGTGTGCCGCCGAAATCATCCGCACCGAAATGCAACGCCATTTGTCCCGTCTTGCGACCTTCTGAGAACCATGACGCTTGTATATGCGGCACATTGTCAAGATAGATCCGACTTAGAGCGATGATTCGCAGATACCTGTTAGGGCCTGCTTCCTCAGCCACTTGCTTGCCCAACGCAGTGTTTTCCCTCTTGTAAGACCAAGGGATGAACGCCGTGAACCCGCCTTCGTTGCTCAAGTTCGCATCTGCCACGTCTTGCACATCTCGGATATGTTGCAACGTCTCTACGATATCTTCATCCGTCTCGACATGACCGTACATCATGGTCGCGGTGGTTTTGAAACCGACTTCGTGAGCAGCTTCGTGAATCTCCGTCCACTGCTCCCAAGTGTCTTTCGGCGCGAAACGAGACACGATCTTTTTGACGCGATTGTTGAGTATCTCGGAGCCACCACCCGGCATCGTGCGTTGTCCCACATCCCACAAATCTTGCATGACCTCAAGAGGTGGCTTTCCAGACACATCGCACATCTGCCAAATCTCTGGAGCAGACCAGTAGTGAGGCATCACACCAGGGTAACGCTTCACGGTCTCTTCAACCATGTCCAAGTAGTACTCGTAGGGCAGTTCGTCGTTTAATCCGCCTTGCATCAGGACGGTGGTCACCCCTTTCTCCGCCGCGCGTCCGACCTTGTCCATGATCTGCTCGACAGAATAGGTGTAGGCAGACGGGTCTGAAGGATCAGTGCGGTAGAAGGCACAGAAAGAACAATACGCATCGCAGAGATTCGTGTAATTCAAGTTTGTATCGATCACGTACGTCACTCTGTCAGGTACGTTGAACCGATCTTTGACGTGAGTCGCTAAAGGCGCTAATGTGAGGAGGTCAGCGTCGCGTAGGAGATACAGGCCTTCGTCGAAGCCGATCCGCTTGTTTCGGAGCACCTTATCTTGGATTTCGTTGATCATCAGGAATACTCCTAGCCTCAGTTCATCTATCAGAGCTATACGGGATCACGTTTGGCCGCCACTGAGGCAGTCGCTCTAAACGCGACTGAAACTCATCAATGGCCGCATGTTCAGCCTCGCCAAGTTCGTAAGTGAAACCGTTGATGTATGTAGAGACATCATCACCCGACATACTCGGTACAAGTTTTAAGTCTGCTATCTCATTTATATGCGAGATGCCATATGCGAATGACTTATGTAAGGTCTCAGCGAAACGACCAAGTTCTTGCGCTGTGGCGTCGCTTCGAGCAACCCAGCGCGCGAATACGAACGGCAAACCAGTTAATCGTTTCCACTCGTACGATAGATCGTAGACGAATCGCCGACCAATGCCACTGTGTACGACCTTCAGCGCGGCGTCACCTATGAGTAACTCGGCAACGCACTCTTCCTCCGGACCTCGCAACTGGACATCATCAACAGTCCAATGGTCAGCGAACAAGATGCGCAACAGCTGAACCGATGTCGACGTATGACCGGTCACTGCAACCGTCCTACCCGACAACTCTTCGGCCGGTACATCGCTTAAAAGAAGGACGCTTCTCGCAAGCCCGTTGGTGGCAACCCCCAAAGACCCTTCAACTACATTGCCTTGCATACGCAACACCTCAGCTATCGGCAACGGCCCGGCGTCTAACTCGCGCTTTTGCATCGAGGCGGCCATGTTGCGAGGCGGCAACTCGATGAGGTCAAACCAGTCACCTTCCAAACGAGCATAGAAGACGGCTGAATTCAGATATGGCATGAACCCGATGCGCCAGCGCGTTTCTACTTCGTTGGGCATCGCTTGGAGATCGATCTCAGTTGTAGACGGCGATTTCGTTGTAAAGGGCGTCGCGCTCAACGGGTATTCGACCAGCATCTTTGATCGACGCGACCATGCTCTTACGGGCCAAACCTGCCGGCGAATCGGCGAGGGCTGCGTGTGCAATCCGTTCTTTCCCGATCGTCCCATCGAGATCATTAGCGCCGAAGTTTAGACCTATTCCTGCTGTCGCTTCGCCCAGCATTACCCAATAAGCCTTTATAGCCATAACATTGTCGAGAATTAAGCGAGATGCCGCAATCATCTTGACGTCGTCCATAGGGGGGGTGTGACGCGGACGCAGTTTCGTGTACCCAACTTGGTACTCGAGCGGGATTAGCGCCAAGAATCCATCTGTCTCATCTTGGAGTTCACGAAGCAGTATCAGGTGGTCTATTCGCTCGCGGAACGTCTCGACATGACCGTAAAGGATTGTGCAGTTGCTTTTGATCCCCATACCGTGTGCGATGCGGTGGACTTCAAGCCATCTATCCGCCTTCGCCTTCCCAGGCAGCAACAATCTATGAATACGGTCCGAAAACACTTCCGCGCCTCCACCCGGCATCGAAGATAGCCCTGCTTCTTTGAAGATCGCCAGGGATTCCTCAGGCGGAACCTTCCATCGTCGCCAAAAGTAGTCGATTTCGGATGCGGTAAATGCCTTGATCTGCACATCGGGACGTGCCTTGTGCAACTCGCGGATCATCTCAACATAAAACTCAAACGGCCACGTTGGGTGGTGACCTCCGACAACGTGAAGTTCCTTGATGTCGCCGTCGAGATGTTCGAGCATCTCGTCCATTGTCATCTCGTACGCGCCTTCATCAGTCGGTTTCTTGGCATAGTCGCAGAACTTACATGAAAGCACACAGATGTTAGTCGGATTCAGATGGCGATTGAGCACAAAATAGACTTTCTCGCCAGAAATCCTTTTCTTGGCATAATCGGCCATCAAGCCAACTGCCGAGAAATCGTCAGTTTCTAAGATCTTGACACCATCATCTGCAGACAACCTCTCCCCTATCTTCACCTTTTCCCATATCGATTCGAGATCGGGGTCGGAGATCAATATATCGGGAACTTCAACGTGACCGTTGCTACCAATGCCCGTTGTCGGGTGTGTCGCCGCCACGTCTGCGACTGTGGTTGCCATCGCCATATGCGGACCGCTTTCGGTGATTACATACTCTCGCTACGTCTATTCTCTATCATCGCGCCAAACCAGACTCTGCATGGGCTTCGCGCCATGCTTCTAATCGTTTGAACTCACCTTCGCCACGCGTCTCGAACAACTTGCGTTCCGTTCGTTACCATCAGAATCAGACACGCCACTGGTCGACAAGGATCTTCGAGGAATTCGGCGAATGCCTGAAACACCACCGCACACACAGAAGCGAATCGACGATTTGTTCGATCGTTTGAACGATCTGTCTTGGCACCAAATCGGATACCCGACCAACCAATGTTTCGATTACTCGCCGCTGTACCCCCTTCTACAGCACAGCGCGAACAACGTCGGAGACCCGTTCCACGACAGCCTTTACCGTGTCAACACTCACGCATTCGAACGGGAGGTCATCACGACCTTCGCGAATCTGATGAGACACTCACCCGATGAGACCTGGGGCTACGTGACTTCGGGCGGTACCGAAGGGAACATGTACGGGCTCTATATTGCTCGTGAGATGTTCCCCGAGGCCGTCGTCTACTTCTCGCAGGACACCCACTACAGTGTCCGCAAGAACCTGCGAGTGCTCAACTACCGAAACATCATGATCCGAAGTTTGGATAATGGGGAGGTTGACTACGACGATCTCCGTGAGACGATTCGCATCAATCGCCATCTACCGGTGGTAGTGATGGCCAACATCGGAACGACGATGAAAGGAGCGGTAGACAATCTCGACAAAATACGCGATATCTTTGATGAACTTGCGATCTCCAGCAGCTATATCCACGCCGACGCAGCCCTTAGCGGCATGATTTTGCCATTTGTAGACGATCCTCAGCCCTATGGATTCGATGCCGGAATCGATTCGATCGCCATCAGCGGACACAAGATGATCGGGTCACCTCTTCCAAGCGGTGTTGTTCTGACCAAGAGCGACTACGTGGGGCGAGTCGCCAGATCTATCGAGTATGTCGGCGCCATGGATACGACTCTTTCAGGGTCCCGAAACGCCATAACACCCCTGATGCTGTGGTATGCATTCGAGCAACACGGTCTGGAGGGATTCCGCGGAATCGTCCATGAAACACTGGACGTCGCACAGTACGCGGTCGACAAATTCAATGAGAACGGCATCCCGGCTTGGCGTAATAAAAACTCCATCACAGTCGTTTTCCCGCGTCCTGCCGACACCGTCGTCAACAAGTGGCAGATGGCCCCCTACGAGAACTTCGCCCACATCATCACCGTGCCCAATGTAACCCGGGACAAGATTGACGCAGCAGTCGCTGATTGCGTTGCAAACCCACGAACAACAACCTGACTACAGGAGACCAATTACCTCATGAAGCAGATCACCGTCAATGTAGAAAACGAAGTCGGCGTCATCGCCGGCGTAACTAGCGTCTTATCTAAAAACGGAATAAACATCTTGAGCCTCAGCACCGAGGTTATGGAAGATTCGGGCGTCATATTCATCACGACTGAAGATGAAGATCACGACAAAGCGCTATGGTGGCTGGCGGATGCGGGATACAAGGCGATGACTGACGAGACGTTGGTTATCACCATGCCCGACGAACCCGGAGCCCTAGCCAAAGTTGCAGAGCGATTCCGAGACCACGACATCAACATCCAGAGCCTGCACATCATAAACCGAGCCCACGGCCACACCACAGTATCCCTTAGCACTGACAATCAAGACAAAGCGCGCAAGCTAGTCAAGGATCAATTGGTAACCACATCAAACCGCTAACCGCACGTCAAACCTGCTTACTGCCAATACTCGTTCCACCTCCGATCCACTAGCCGCACGATGTCCGAGTCCATCTCCAACGGCTTCTGGTAACCCGGCTTCCAAGTTGCATTGATCCCCATCACACCGCTGTACACGGGCGTGATGCCGACGAAATGCTGCTCGGTGAAAACGACGTCCAGCGCACAGTCGAAACGCGTGAAAATCCCCCAGATCAACTCGACGTCGTCCTCAATATCGACATCCTCCGAAACCAGCACCAATGCCTTCAGAGACTTCGCACGCGGATCGTTCACAGCTCGTTCCAATAGTGCTCGATGCTCCGGGTAACCACTTTTTATCTGCATCACCAAGATGTTGTTGCAGAGTAACCGATGCTTCAAGATCGCCGACGATAGGCTCTTGGGGTCGAAGCGCAGTTGAGGCCCGTCTATATTCTGCGGTTCGTGCCCATAACCCGTAGCGTCTACGATCATCTTCGAACCTTCTTCAAACGCGTCACCAGTGAAATCTAGCGTGTCCATCGCGGTGCGCGCCAACAAACGGAAATCGGTTTCGGCTCTGAAGTTTCTAGACACCGCACGGGCCACAGCTCTGATGTCGGAAGGGTCCGTATCAGCATCCACCAGAACCATAACTTTGGTAAGCGAAAGTTGACCTTCGCCCAATATCCCAAACGCCGTCTTCATCTGCTCGCGGGAGTATCTGCTGTCGACGGAAACCACGAGCAGGTTGTGGAAGCCAGACTCGTAGTAAGACCACATGTCGCGCACTTCTTTTCTCATCAGCCTTATCAATGGTTTTGTAGCCAACTGCGCGGCGTCTCCCAGCGCTCGATCCTCTTGAGGCGGCTTGCCAACGACGGTGGCAGGATAGATCGGGTTGCGCTTTCGAGTGATCGTGTTAATGCGGAATACTGGAAAGTCGGCCGCCTCGGAATAGTGTCCGAAGTGGTCGCCAAACGGGCCTTCTAAACGGCGTTCGCCGGAGATCAGTTGACCTTCAATTACGAACTCAGCCTCAGCCGGCACGCGCACGTCCAAGGTCTTAGCCCGTATCATTGGCGTCGGTTTACCGCGCATGACACCTGCAAAACCTGCTTCGTCAATACCTTCAGGAAGCGGGATGATGGCCGAAAGAATCAAAGCAGGATCGCCACCCAGTACCACCGCAACATCTAGGGGTTTTTCATCACGTTCGGCTTCGACGTGGTGAAAAGCGCCCCCTTTCTGTAGCTGCATGTGCATTCCCGTAGTCGCACCGTCGTAAACCTGCATCCGATAGATGCCCATGTTGTGAACACCTGACAGCGGATCACGCGTCCGCACGAGAGGAAGCGTGATGAATCGTCCTCCATCTTCAGGCCAGCACTTCAGGATGGGCATTTGAGACAGATCAGGAGATGATTCGACAACCTGCTGTACCGATGCTTTCATTGAGCGCCCAGGACGTACGTTGAGAAGGTTGAGAACTGAGCTGCGGTTGCGCCAGATCGAGGATAGGGATGGCGGATTCACGTCCTCTAAGAAATCCAGCAATCTCTCACCGATCTCTTCAGGATGACGTCCCAAACCAATCTCAATCCGCTCCATAGTGCCCAACAGATTTACAGCCAATGGGTACGAAGCGCCCTTAACGTTTTCGAATAGAACCGCCGGGCCGTCTTCCCGAACCAGCCGCGTCGCTATCTCCGTCACCTCCAACTCAGGGTTCACGGGTACTGTAACGCGCTTAAACAAACCTCGTGACTCGAGTTCGCGTATAAACGACTGCAAATCGGTAAAAGCCAACTCCCCGTCTCCTACCGGCCGCGCCAAATCTGCAAAAGATCGCTTCCCACCCCTAGGTGGTGGAGGATACGGCCCGAGACCATGTCCACTAAATCATCTATAGTTCTCGGGTTGTTATAGAAGCCCGGTGATGCGGGGAGAATAGTGGCCCCTGCTTCCGTGGCTGCAACCATGTTGCGAAGGTGGACGAGACTTAGCGGCGTCTCACGCGTGACCAGGATCAATCGACGTTGCTCTTTAAGGGTTACGTCGGCGGCTCGCTCAAGCAGGTTTTGCGACATACCGTTGGCGATTCGTGCCAATGTCCCGCCACTACACGGTACCACGACCATCCCATCTACCTCGCATGAACCACTGGCAATGTCTGCGGCCACGTTATGCGACTGATGCCATTTGAATCCACTTCGAATCGACATATCGTGACCCAACCACCTCGTCAGTTCGTTTAGATCATTGTCGACACTGCCTGTCAAAGTTAACCCCTCCTCAACACTCAGAACCTTGGCACCCGACTGTGTGACCACAAGATCCAACTCATGATCGCTATTGGCCAAAGACTGCAGGACGCGTCGCGCATATGGCGCGCCACTCGCACCAGATATTCCTACGATGAAACGCGACAAAGGATTATCCGATCAACAACTCGTCGAGGACTATGAATACCGCGAAAACGACGGCGATGATGCCGTTCATCGTGAAGAACGCCATGTTCAACTTCGAAAGGTCGCTCTCCTTCACAAGCGAGTGTTCGTACGCGTACAACGCTCCCACAACTACGATTCCAAGCGCTGCCCAAAACCCACCGTCTCCCGTCAATACCGATAAGACGAGGAATATGAGGGCCACGAGGTGCAACGACTTGGCGATGAGCAACGATCTCTTGATACCGAAACGCGCCGGTATCGAGTGGAGCCTATTCGCACGGTCGAAGTCGATATCGGCGATGGCGTACAACACATCGAACCCAGATACCCAGAACAACGCCGCGATCCCGAGCAACACAAACTCAGCGGGCATGGTCCCGGTCATCGCTATCGCAACCGCAGGCGGTACGATCACATAGACAGCCCCAATCCCGAAGTGCGCCAACCATGTGAATCTCTTCAAATACGGGTATGTAAACGCGACGATGATGGGTATCGGTGAAAGTACCAACGCCAGCGGATCAAGCTGCCACGCGGCGACCACAAACACAATGGCTGACACCGCCATGTAGCCAATAACCTCAGGCTTGCCAATGATGCCGGTCGCCAAAGCACGATCAGCGGTGCGCGGATTACGTCGATCAATCTCCGCGTCTACGAGCCTGTTAGCCGCCATCGCAAACGTCCGCAACGTCACCATTGCCACGATCACCCAACCGAACTGCACCCAATTAGGCCAACCATCAGCCACCATGAACGCCGCCGCTACTGCGAAAGGCAACGCGAAAATCGAGTGTTCGAACTTGATGGTGTCGAGGAATATTTGAAGACGACGGAGCGGGTTCAAACCCGCATCTGAACCGCCGCCGCGATTGGCGTCGATGCTCAACGAATTCCTAACGAGGAGGGTTTGCGACTGTGCTTGCAACCGATTCTAACGGTTGGTGATGAATCGCTCACTTCCTTCGTCCGAACTCGCGCTCTAACGCCTCGCCGGTCAGCAGCAGCATTGTCGGTCTCCCGTGCGGGCATGACTGCGGATGCTGGCATTCTTGCAGCAGACGCACTATCTCTTCGCAACTTTCGATTGCCAAGGTATCCCCTGCTCTGACAGCGGCATGACACGCCATGGTTGCCAACAATCTTTCGGACCACGGCATCGGGTCTTGTCGCCCGTTCTCCGAGTCCGTCTGGGACACGTCATCCAGAATTCGTAGCAAAGCCTTCTCCACACCGTTCGCGTCCACCACAGCCCTTTCAGCCAGAATCTGCGGCACTGCACGCACCATTAAGGAACCACCGCCGAATGGTTGGATATCCCATCCAGCATCTTTGAACCATTGAGAACCCTCGCTGAATACGATTTGTCGTTGAGGCGAAAGCTCCACAATTTGGGGCGCCAATAACAATTGCGACTCGCTCGCTTTAGCGGCCTGCTTGGCTCGAATTTCTTCAAACTTAACCCTCTCGTGAGCGGCGTGTTGATCGATAAGAAATACGCCATTCGCATCCTCCGCAACAATGTAGGTCTTTTGAGCTTGACCCAAGACCCGCAATTGGGGCAACACGTCACGATGCCGCGTTGTGCTCCTATCGATCGAGGTCGATTCTTCGTCTGGAGGGTGATGGACTACGCTGTGTGTGTTTTCCTCATCTTGGTCGGGCTGAGCGGGCACGAAGTGTTCGGTTGTGTCATCAATCCCGTTCTTACCCGGAGTTTCAGGTCTTGCATCGAACGTCGGCGTAACGTCTGTGTTGCGCCGCATCGCGAATGCCCCTTCTAATGATGTTGTCAATGAGGAGGCAAGTCTTGTGTCGGAGAACCTCCTCACAGGCGCATGGGTAGAAAGCGCCGCGCCAACAGCGTTTTCGATCACTGAAAAAACGAGTCCTTCGCGACGAAATCGGACTTCGGTTTTCTGGGGATGGACGTTCACGTCAACATCCTCTAATGGGGTGTTTACTTTGATCAATGCCATCGGGAATCGCCGGTCGGGGAGAAAACCTTGATATCCACGCTCAACGGCGTATACCAAACGATAGGACTGCACCAAACGGCCGTTTACAGCAATTGTGATGTGACTTCTACGCCCGAAGTTCAGATTCGGCATGGCGATAGCACCGCCAGCGTTGAACGCTGCATCAAGATCAGGGTGAAGGTTGACTAAGACGGATCTGTCTCGAACTCGATGTACAGACGCCAACGCGGACGCGTCATCGAAATCTCCGGGTGTATTCAAACGAAGCACCCCATCAATCGTCAGACGGAACTTTACGTCGCTTCGTATCAACGCCATCTGCCCAATCAACGTCACCACACGCGCTGCTTCAGCAGATGGGCTACTCAAGAACTTCAGTCGTGCCGGGACATTTCGGAATAATTGCCGGACGATTACCGAAGTTCCAACTGGCGCTCCTGCGGTGAGCACTTGCGGTTCAGATCCGTATGCGACGTTACATTCCGATCCACTTTCGGATTCGACGTGTCTAGACACCATCGTTACGTCAGAAACCGCCGCGATCGATGGCAGGGCTTCACCGCGGAAACCGAGTGTCGGTATCGCCACCAAATCGCTCGATTCATCTACCTTGCTGGTTGCGAAACGCTCGAAGGCTAACGCCAATTCGTTTGACAGTATGCCGTGACCATCGTCTACGACTCTGATCAGATTTCGCCCACCGCCTTCCAGTTCGACATCAATGCGACTAGCCCCAGCATCCAAAGAATTCTCAATCAACTCCTTAACAACCGATGCGGGGCGCTCAACTACCTCTCCAGCGGCGACCCGGGACGCTAACGCGTCAGGCATTACTTTGATCGGCATTTAGCTGGGAGGATGACTGGGTTATTGCGGAGATCGGTTTCTGAATCTAGATTAAACGTTCCGTTGCTGGTTGGTGATACATCACAACCTTCGTATCCGCGGGGCTAATATCCATGTCAGCACCACACTGGCAGCCAACACCGTGCTGGCGACTGCGAATGAGATTTGCAGGCTTGTCTGTTCCGCCAAGAAGCCTAACGGGATGGCGCCGACGGGCCGTAAGCCGAAATTCAGCATGTAAATTCCCATCACGCGGCCGCGATGCTCTTCATCGGTCTGTTCCAAGATCAACGCCGAATTTAGGGCGCGTCGACCCGAGTCGCCAATGCCTAACGCGAACATCGCCAACATCCCAATCAGGAACACAGAGACAAAAGTCGATACGAAAATCGCAGCTGCCGAGATCGCGCCTGTCGCCAGCAGCACCACTCCCCTTTTGACATTCTCAGTCAGTCCAGCGATGAATAACGATCCGATCAACGCACCCACTCCGATAGTGCTCATTAATATCCCCAACTGTGTCGCTCCGCCACCAAATATCAGTTCGACCTGCACCGGCATCAGGCTACGGAATGATTGCGAGGTCATCGTCGTCGCCAACGTCAACAACAACAGAACCAGAATCGTCTTGTTGCGCGCAGAGTAACGAAGACCATCCAACACGGAGTTGAAAACGTTCTCCCTTCGTCGACCAGGCGCCGAAGCATCAGGGCGCGCCACTTTGACCCTCGTCATCATTAAGAAGGCGATAAACATCATTCCCGACATCAAGAAATATGTTGCTTGCGGACCCAGCCAGGAGTACGCTAGGCCGCCAATACCAGGACCGGAAAGCGTCATCAGCGCCATGCCTGATGCGTTCAACGCCACCGCGTTCGTCAATTCGCCGTCCGGCACCAGCTGCGGGATGATAGCTTGCCGGGCCGGCATCATGAACGACCAGCAGAATCCCTGCGTAAGTGCCGCGCCGAACAATACCCAGATCGAGACGAACTCCATAACTATCGAAATTGCGACGAACAACGCTACCAAACTGACGATCAACTGTGCGTATTGGATTATTCTCCGGCGATTCCACCGGTCGGCAAGTGAACCACCAAACAACCCGAAGACCAATATCGGCGGCGCGAAGCCCGCACCTACCAACGCGACCAAAAACGCATCGTGCGTCAGTTCCCATGCCAAAAACCCACGCGCCAGATGCTGCATGTTGATGCCAGCCATCAAGAAGATAAGGCTGATCCAGAACTTGCGATAGTTCGGATTGCGGAGCGAATGGAACGTCCGGCTGGCGTAGTTCCGGCCGTATCCTACTGCTCCGCCAACCCGCAACGCCAAACTATAAGTTCCTGATCCGTGGCGTGAGAGTCCAAGTCAACAACACCGCGACTGCGAGGACTATACCAGCAACTGCGAACGCGACGCGAATGTCCGTCGCCTCGGCCAAGATACCCAAAGGGATCGCTCCAATCGGCGTCAATCCGAAGTTGAGCATGTAGATGCCCATCACCCTCCCACGATGTTCTTCGTCTGCCTGCTCCATCAGCATCGCCGCGTTCAACGAACGTCTCCCCGCGTCGCCCAAACCTAGGACGATCATTGCGAACATGGCGATGACGAAAAATGCGACAAAAGTCGACACTAATATCGCCGCAGCTGACAGGCCCGTGCATGCCAACAGCACTACACCCCGTTGCACGTTTTCAGTAAGCCCGGCGATGAACAAAGAACCCAGCAGCGCGCCGACCCCAATCATGCTCATCAATATGCCCAACTGCCTCGGACCTCCCTCGAAAATCAACTCCACCTGAGCCGGCATCAGCGAACGGAACGACATAGACGTCATCGTCGTCGCAAGAAGAAGCAGGAACAGAACGAGAATCGTCCGGTTGCGCGCCGAATAACGCAACCCTTCCCAGACTGCGTTGAGCACCTTCTCTTCTCGTTGTCTCTTTGATACCGCCTCGCCTGTTATCTTCACGCCACTCATCATTAAAAAAGCGATGAACATCAGACCAGTGATGATGAAATATGTATTCGCCGGCCCCAACCATCCGTAAGCGAGTCCTCCAAGACCAGGGCCCGAAAGCGTCATCAATGCCATACCCGAAGCACTTAACGCGATCGCATTGGTCACCTCATTCTTGCTGACAAGCTGCGGAATGATCGATTGACGCGCTGGCATCATGAACGACCAGCCCATTCCTTGCGCAAACCCAGCGAGCATCAGAATCCATATCGAGATGACTTCCGTAAAAATCGCCAGCCCCACCAGACCAGCGATGCCGCATATGGCCAACTGGCTGTACTGGATCATCTTCTTGCGATTCCAACGATCCGCAAACGCGCCACCGAAAACCGAGAAGATCAATATCGGCGGCGCGAACGCCGATCCCACAAGTGCTACCTGGAACGTGTCGTTCGTCAAGTCCCAAGCCAGTTGCCCCCGCGCCATCATCTGCATGTTGACGCCCGCCATCAGGATGATGAGGCTCACCCAGAAACGCCGATAAGCCGAATTGCCAAGAGAATGGAAAGTTCTGCGCGCGGTACTACGACCGCGAACTCGCATGCGGGTTGAAACTGCGTGGGGTCTTAGATGACGAACTGCAGGCTTATTCGCTTTTAATGCCATGTAGAACTTCGCCGAACATCAAGCGAAGTTTACACCACCCGACACTTACCAAACCCCGGTGGGTAGCGCGTTCAATCTGATCGTCTCGCCGCTGCAACGCGACCGCTTCTCTAATTCAAATTCCTGACAGATTTGCTGGCCGCGATGAAGAAGACCCCAGCGGTGAACAGGATTACTGCCATACCGATAACCGTCTCTTGAACGCCGACATTATTGACGAGCCAACCCACAGGGACAGCAGCGATGGGTATCAGACCGTAGGTCATCATCGTCAGGCTGGTCATGCGAGCGCGGTATCGCGGGTTGGCGTGTTCGACGACCAATGCCTGACCCAACGCCCATCGGATCGATTCGCCAAATCCGACACCGATGAAGAAGATCATTCCAACCCAGTACCACGGGAAAGCCCCAATGATGAAGATCGAAATCGCGGAGATGATCGGCGACAAAAGAATCACCCAACCGCGCCGTTGCCCGGCGCGCAGGCTCGCAACTCCCATTGACGCTGCGATCCCGCCGAAGCCTGCCATTGTAGCAATCCAGCCAACTTCACTCGGCACCGAGCCGTAGAGATCTTTAGCGAATACCGGCACCAGCATCCTGAAGGGCATCGACAGCATTGCGATGATCACTGACTGGATGAGCAGCACTCTGATGAGTCTGTTCCGGGCCGCGTACACAATCCCACGTTTGATGTTGACCAACGGCGACTCTTTCGTCTTGGATTGGCGCTGGTCCGGATACATCTTTGGCAGCAACGTCGTGAAACCCATCGCCAGGAACATCATCACTGTCACGACGAAGTAGACACCCTCAGGCTGTATCCATTCGTACAGGATTCCTCCAACCGCTGGCGCGGCGATGCTCATCATCGTCATCGCGGTCGCGTTGAGTGCCATGGCGTTGCCAATCAGCGGTTTAGGCACCAGTTGTGACATCGCTGCCGTCCGCGCCGGTATCTGCAACGCGAAGACGCAACCCTGCAACGTGGAAACGATCATCAAATGCCACCACTCGATGACATTCGTCAGTATCAGAAAACCGACCGTAACCGCGAACATCGCATTGGCGAACTGAGAGAGCTGGATCAACATCCGACGTTCGACGCGATCACCCAAAACCCCTCCGAACAGCGACATGATCAGCAGTCCGGGAGCCCAGCCGATCGAGACCAAAGCCGTCTTCTGCGCGTCGCCGGTCAGGTCGTAGATCAAGATGCCGCGTGCCAGCATCAACATGTTGAACCCGCCCATCGACAGGAACATGCTGATCCACATCATCCGGTAGTCGCGGTGCCCTAGCGACTCGAATGTACGTGATATCCAACTTCCATTGACTGCTGGTGCGGAATCGCCGACAGCAGCAGGTTGTTGGGCGGGCTCGGCGTTCGAAGGCGTTAGCCTAGTCGTACCGTCGGTGGTATCCGTTGTGGCCAACTGTTTTCGCTTTAGAAATTAATGCCGAGATAAGTAGTGCGGCAGATGAAATTCAGTATATTCCAACGCACTTTAGAATCGAACCTCAAAACGTTGTAATTCGACTGGGAGCAACAATGTCTCTAAGCCCGCTGCCGGAACCAACTATCGCCGACGTCTACGACGCGCGGCGGAGGATATCTGGCTACGTCCATCGCACACCTCTACGGCGAGTGCCGATCCTCTGTGACATGTTCAAGGCGGATGTCTGGGTAAAGTTCGAGAACATGCAGTTGCTCGGAGCCTTCAAAGTTAGAGGTGGCATCAACCTTGTTTCTCGCACGACACCAGAGGAACGCGCTCTCGGTTTCGTCACCGCCAGTTCCGGCAATCACGGTCAGTCGATAGCCTACGCCGCCCAGCAGTTCGGTGCGAAGTGCACCGTCTTCGTGCCTGTCGGAGCAAATCCTGCCAAAGTGGCATCGATGCGCAGCATGGGTGCAGAAGTCGTGGAACACGGGCCAATCTTTGACGACGCTCGCATCTACTCCGAGATCTTCGCCCGCGAAGAAAGCATGCGCTACATCCACGCTGCCAACGAACCGTATCTAGTCGGGGGCGTCGCCACCTACAGCCTCGAAATCCACGAAGATCTCGACGACATCGATTACATCGTGGTCCCTATCGGCGCAGGTAGTGGAGCTTGCGGCGCGAGCATCGTGTCGCGTTACCTCTCTCCGAAAACCAAAGTCATCGGCGTTCAGTCCGACGCCGCCCCGTCGGTCTATCTCTCTTGGAGAAAGATGGAAGGCGCGACCGTCGATGCCAAGATGCAAACCGCAGCCGAAGGCCTTGCCACAGGATCCTCTTACGACTATCCGGTGGGGATGCTCCGCAAATATCTCAGCGACTTCATCCTCGTATCAGAAGAAGACATCCGAAGAGCCATTGTGAACATGATCGCCGCAACACGCTCGCTCGTGGAGCATGCAGGAGCTACATCGCTAGCTGGCGCAGAAGCGATCCGAGAACAGATCCAAGGCAAGCGAGTCGTCCTCGTCGCCAGCGGCGCCAACATCACTGTTGAGCAGTTGAAGACGGTGCTGGCAGATTGACAGCGTTAGATTTCACTCGGACGCAGAGATTCCGGCGATGTCTTCTTCGATCTTCTTTAGGCGCAGGTAATCTTCTCGGTATAGGCAGTAAGCGCGGTCGACATAAAGTTGGACCAACTGAGATGCTGCTGGAGATGTAGAGGTGGCGACGGCGACGATTTTCGAGACTTCGCGGTTGTCGGGCAGGTAGCGACCGATGGCTCGAATCTTTGCCTCAGTTTCTATGGCAGTTGATCGATCGCCGCCTTCCACCGAGTAGCGGAGGCTGCCTATCTGGTTGGAGAGTTCTGTGAGAAGGTCGGCTTCGTCCATGCCTCCGTACATGAGGTCGTAGACATCGTCGTCTTCGCCGAAGCCTCCTCCGGTTTCAAGCACGCCTTCAATTGCGGCGTCCAATTCGGCATCTTCGCCGTGTGCCTCTGAATAGAGCTTGCCGTATTCGGAACTCGCTTCGTTGACTCGTTCCATCATGTCGAATGCGTCGTTGAAGTCGATGGTTCCGGCGTATACGAGGTCATCGCCGCGAATTGCGGCGACTCGTTCTGCTTCATCAAGGCTGTCGAAAGGTTCAGGTGCTGGTGGGAAGGCGAAGGAAGAGATGACGTTAGCCGACATCTCGGCGACCTGTCCGGCGAGGAATGGCGGCATGTATTTTCCGATGTCAAGGGGGACTGGAAGTATGACCACGTAGGTAACGCCGATGTTTTCGTGATCATTGGTGTCTCGGAAGTAGACGATGGCGTGGCCACATGGGCGGTCAGCGTCGCCTCTATCAAAATCGAGTTGCATCAGATTGGAGCTCTTGGTTATTGCGTATGTTGATTTCGACGCGACACAGATATGAGAAAATGATAGTCGCGCAGCAATGATTCGATTCTACGCTGTCCCTCCGAGTTCGGTTCATCATTAGCGAGTCAACGGCACGTGTACAGACGCGTAATCAGACCTTTGCTCTTCTCGCTCGACGAGGAGCAGAGCCACGCGTTGTCGGAGTATGTGCTTCATGCTCCTTTCGTCTGGAAAGGGTTTGGTATCCAATCGAAGATTGGTGCTACTTCGTTGAGTACGACCGTCGCTGGGGTTAAGTTGCCGTCCCCGATCGGCCTGGCTGCGGGGTACGACAAGAATTGTCGGGTCCTGAAGTCTTTGATCGACCTTGGTTTCGGTTTCGTGTGTGGGGGCACTGTGACTTTGGCTGAGCGTTCGGGCAATCCGCCGCGTCGGATGGTGCGTCTTGCGGAATCGTCTGCGATTCTCAACTCGCTGGGGTTTCCCGGACAAGGATTGGGGCGTATTCTGCCCAGAGCGGCGCGTTTGGGGAGATATCGGTCGCGGGTTTTCGTCAGCATCTCGGGTTCGATCGAGGATGAGATTGCGGAGTGTTATCGGCAATTTGCGCCGTTGGTGGCTGGCATCGAGTTGAACATCTCCAGTCCCAACACGGTTGGATTGCGGGTGTTTCACGATCCGGCGAGATTGCGCGCGTTGGTGGAGCAGTTGCGTAAGATCGGGGATTCGCGAACGCCGTTGCTGGTGAAGCTTCCGCCTTGGTCGCATGAGGCTGATGAGCGTCGCGTCGCGCTGGCACTTGCCGAGACTGCGGTGAATGCTGGTGCTGATGGTCTGGTGATCGCAAATACGATTCCGGTGGAGGATTCGAGGTTGAAGGTTGGCAAGGGCGGGTTGAGCGGCTCGCCGTTGCTGGACAACACGGAAAGGATGACTGCGGAAGTTGCGGCTTTGGTAGGCAGACATGCGAGTGTAGTCTCGTGCGGTGGTATTTCGAGGGCTGATGATGTTTGGCGAATGTTTGCGGCGGGGGCTTCGGCGGTCCAGCTTTACACGGCGATGGTCTACGAAGGACCTGCGTTGCCGTCGCGATTGAGCCGTGGGCTGCTCGAGTTGATGGAGGTTGCGGGGGCCCGAACCTTGTCGGATATTTCGGGACCGCCGCCCTACTGATCGCTGATTCATCACTGGATCCCCGCCATCTCCAACACCTCGTTGCGGTATGGCATGGCTGATTGGGTGCCGGGTTTTGATACGCAGAGCGCGCCAGCAGCCATCGCGAGGCGAATGGCGTTTTCGAGGTCGTTGCCTTCGGTAAGTGCTTGGCCTAGAACACCTGCGAACGCGTCTCCTGCGGCGACAGTGGCGATTGCGTCGACTTCGAACGGAGGGATGTGACCTCGCAGATCTTCGGAGGCGACGAATACGCCGTCGCCAGCCATTGTGATGATGACGCATTGGCAGCCTAGGCGGTCGCGGATACGGTTTGCGGCTTGTTCTGCGGAGGGGACGTCGTCGATTGGCATTCCGGCCAAGGCTTCTGCTTCCCATGTGTTTGGTGTCAGGATGTCGGCGTGCTGGTAGAAACCGTCTGGGACTTCTTCGGGAGATTTTGCGGGGGCTGGGTCGAGAACGACTGGGACTCCGTTGCGCTTTGCCGCTCGCATTGCGTCAAGGCTGCATGACAGGGGGATTTCTTGTTGGACTAGAAGGACGCCAGCGTTAGTTAACTCGTCAATAGCTCTGGTTGCCTCGACCTCTCCGCATCTGCCGTTGCCGCCGTAGATTGCGTGGACAAAGTTCTCTCCGGTTGGATCGATGAAGATGATTGCGACGCCGGTTTCGATGTCGGGGTCGGTTGTTACGCCGTTCATGTTTACGCCCTGGTCGGACATGAATGTCTGGAGTTCTCGTCCGAAAGCGTCGTCGCCGACACGTCCGATCATCTTGACATCGTTGATGCTGTCTGCGAAGCGTGCCGCGGCTACGGCCTGGTTACCGGCTTTTCCGCCGCCGGAGGTGTAGAGGCGGTCGCAGACGAAGGTCTCGCCGGCGCGGGCTAGGCGCTCGGTCTCGACGATGAGGTCCATATTGATTGCGCCGAGGAGGAGCGTGGACTTTGGGTTGTTGGTTTGTATGCTGTTATCGGTCATGTTTTCGGAGATCAGCGTCGGCGATTGGTTGATGGTTGTAGTGCGTTATGCGCACGCGGTTGCGGCGATTGCTTGGATTGGTGGGAGCATTTTCCACGCCCTCATCTTGCGCCCTCTCACTGTTGCTCATCCTGACAAGATGGGTCAGGCAATGTCTTTGATTGGTCCTGCTTATCGGGAGATTATCGATATTGCGGTGGTTACGTTGGTTGTTTCTGGTTTGATCTTGATGTTTTCTCGAATTCAGGGAAATGAGGCGACGGTTGCTTGGGCGATTGTGCTGGCGGTGAAGATTACGTTGGCTTTGGTGATGTTCTTTTTGGTTTGGCGGCGGCGAAGGTCTTCGAGTTCGGAAGCTGCGACGACAGGGTTTGCTTCGAAGCTTCTTGGTTACAATGCAGTGCTCTTCCTCGGTCTGGTGATCTTCCTCCTCGCTAGCATCCTTGGTGAACTGGTTGAGGCGTCGCTCAAGTGATTGAGCGACGCCTTGGGTAATCATCGAAAACGGTTTGCGCGACTGCGACGGCTGATGCGACGGCGACGAACATGCCGACGATCATTCCGAACATTCGCCATGTGAGTTGGGTCATCAACTCTTCTTTCATCTCGGCCATCGACGCCTTGATCTCGGCAAAGTCAGCTTTGGTGGCAACGTGTTCCATGTGCGCTTTCAAGTACGCTACGTCTTGTTCGATCGTCGCTAAACGTTCTTCAACTGTTGGCATGGTTTCTCCTATAGATTGTTCTTCTGTTCTCATTAGGATGTTAAAGGGTAGTTGGTGTTTCCTCCAACGGTTGTGTCAGTCAGGATTGGGTTTAGAGTTTTTGGAATTTGCGGACGCGTTGGCCTCTTTCGGGAGTTCCGATTTCGGCGACGTAGATGCTTCCTTCAGAGTCTGTCCAGATGCCGTGTGCAGCACCTAGGATCTTGGCTTCGTCGTCGCCGTGCCAGCGTGCGAGTAGTTCGCCGTCGAGGGTCCAGATTGAGACTGCGCATCCTCCACCCTGCTCCGCGACGTAGGCGAGACCGTCCCGGAAGTGGATATCGCCGGGGGCGTTCATGTCGGTCCATTCGGTGATGAAGTTTCCGTCGCCGTCGAAGATTTGGATGCGGCTGTTTTCGCGGTCGCAGCCGTAGACCCGTCCGTTTTCGTCGACACCGACGTTGTGGACGAGGGCGAATTCGCCGGGTCCTTCGCCGGGTACGCCCCATGAAATTTCGAGGTCGCCTTCGGCGGAGAAACGGTGGATGCGACGGTTGCCATATCCGTCGGAGACGTAGATTTTGCCGTTTGGCCCGATGGCGATGCCGGTTGGGGAGTTGAAGGGTTCTCCGTGGCGGCCGTCCCAAGTGTTTGTTACAGCGGCCCAGTCTCGTTGGCCGAGTTCCATTAGGATCTCGCCGGACTGGTTGTGTTTGGTGACGATGTGTCGCTGTTTTTCGGATAGCCAGATGTTGTCATCGGAGTCGATGAAGATGCCGTGGGGCTCTCGGAAGAAGAATTCGGGGGCGACGCCGAGGATCAGGCCGTATCCCCAACTGCCGACGAGTTCGCCGTCGGTTGTCCACCATGTGACGGGGTGCTGTTCCCGGGCGAAGACCCATACGCGGTCTTGGGAGTCGACAGCAACATCAGACGCCATGCCGAACTTCCAGCTTTCGGGCATCTTCTTGGGCCATTCGGGTAGTACTTCGTATCTGAAATCTCCGTCACCTACGGTGGTCATGTGGTTTCTCCTTGTCCTCGGGCGGTGGGTGTGGTTGGTTTGAGTTGCATGTTATGGCATGTGGGGGTGTCTGAACTGGGATTTTTGGGATTTTGTTGTTGTCTGAATTGGGATTCTTGGGATTTTGTTGGGGGATTGGTTTTGGATTGGGGTGTGTTTGTATGCCCACTCTCGTGTGGCTGTTTGTTGATGGGTATCCTCCCCCTGCGCCTTTTCAGGGGCGCAGGGTTGGCATCATCTTCTGGTTTTCGTGTTACGTCGCCATTGGATGTGACCTGGGAGGTCGGGTCATGGGGCCGAATGTACTGCCCTGGTCCTTGAGCTTCGGTCTTTGTACTTCGACCTCGGCTCCTTCCCTCTCCATCGCCCCTTGCTTTGTGGCAAGAGGACGACCCCGGAGAGGGGTCAGATGCTGCGCAGAGCGGTGTACGAGACCGCTAGCTTCCATATCCAGACGCGGCCCATGTCGCCAGACCATGGGCTTGGTTGTCGGCGCGGTGCTTTGGTGCACCGTTCGGAGTACGCCGCCTTCCTTCGATTCACCCTCGCGGGATCCTCTCGCGCTGTAGCCTCCCTCATGTGGTGGACAGGAGTAGACGTCCGTCGGCTCCACGTGCGGTCTCCCGGCCCTTGGCAACGCATCTCCGTAAAGGAAATGCGCGCTGGCTCGCTTCACGACGCAGGACTGCTGCGCCGCGCTCCGGGAACTGTGCCTCCCACGCTTCGGCACGGACCCTCGCGGTCTTCCGGCGGACTTCCGATCCGCCGGGGGACGCCACCAGAGGACGCGAAGACTCTGCGACTCGGCGCGCAAGACGGTCGGCGGGGGGTGACCCGCACTGTCGGCCATAGCGCCTTTGTTGTCGATTGTTGCCTTCATGTTCCTCACGTTTTCTCCCTGCAACCGTCTGGGTCGGGGGTCTGCACACGTCTGCGCAGCACTGTGTTGCGAGCCGCTAAGCCCGCAGAACTTGTTCACTTGTTGTTTTTATAACGGATGTTGATGGTTGTCAAGTTGTTTGTGGAAATTGTTTTCTAATAGTGGTGAGAGTAGGTAGGATGTGGTTGTGAGATGGGGAGTTGGTCTGGCTCCACCCGTTTGTCCGCCCCGGTCACCCTCACCCTGGCCCTCTCCCGCTGAGCGGGAGAGGGGATACGTCCGTGGTCGGTGACGGTTTTAGTTGGAGAAAAAGGTTTTGGGAGGATGTGGTGGTTTTGGGGTGAGTCCGTCGCTCTGCGAAGGGCGCTTTGCTTCCTTCGCAGCTCCTCCCCCGGGCCGTTCTCGAACGGCCCCTACGGGGTTGGGGGGTATAATTCGCTGGATGGTTTTGGATTTTGACTTGGAGCTTGAGCGGGGGGTTAGGGCTGCTGCGTTTGGGTGGCTTGGGTCTCGGGTTTCGGGTGAGGATGGGGTGGTTGATCGGAGTGTGTTGTTGGAGGGGTTTGGGTATCTGGGGGAGCGGGTGTCGTTGATTAGTCAGCAGGGGATTTTCAAGCCTCGGATTTTGGGTCTGCCGTTGTCGATCACTACGTCTCCGAATAGTCCGTACGATGATCGGATGGGTGATGACAAGATGCTTCGCTACAAGTATCGAGGCACAGATCCTTATCATCGGGACAATGTGGGGTTGAGGAAGGTGATGGAACTGGGTTTGCCGTTGGTTTATTTCCACGGATTGGTGCCGGGGCGATACATGGCGATCTGGCCGGCGTACATCGTTGGCGACTGGATGGGGTCGTTTGAGTTTTCGGTGTCTTGCGAGGAGGCGGGGTTTGTTGATCCGGCGTTTGGTCTACAGGACGAGGGGGAGCCGTTTGGGGAGTTGAAGAAAGAGTATGTGGCGACGGAGGTGCAGCGTCGGATACATCAGGGGGTGTTTCGGGAGCGGGTCTTGCGGGCGTATCGGGGTCAGTGCGCGTTTTGTAGCTTGCAGCATCGGGAGTTGCTGGATGCGGCGCATATCACGCCGGACAGCGCGTTGCACGGGGAGCCGGTTGTGAGCAATGGGATGTCGTTGTGTCGGTTGCACCATGCGGCGTTTGACCGGTTGTTGCTGGGGGTGCATCCGAGCTATGTGATCCACGTGCGTCGGGATATTTTGGAGGAGGTGGACGGTCCGATGCTGCGGCATGGGTTGCAGGGGTTGGAGGGTCAGCGGATTTATGTGCCGTCGCGGCGGGTGGAGCGGCCGGATGAGGGGAGGTTGGAGGAGAAGTGGGAGATGTTTTTGGGAGATTGAACTGGGGTTTTAAGGATTCTGAGTGTTGGTTCAAGATTGGCATAAGAATTGATTCAGAGTGATCGGCCTTAGATCAAAGACTTCGCCATCAATAACCATGAACCGAATTGGGATAGTCTAAACTAACGAACAGATAACGCAAATTGTGGTGGGCGGATTGGATCGCATTCTACTGGACGCCCGATCCCAAGAGCCTGAATCAAGTGAGGAACCTAGACCAAACGGATAGCATGAAGAACTTCAGACATCCACGCAGGTGCAGGTGCATAAGCGAGGGTGGAGACCACAAAACAAGGTTTGAGATGCTTAGAGAAGGCGTCACAAAGATTGGAAGGTCGTAATGGCAACCCTATCGCGAACACGTGAGAAGCTGCGGACTGCGGTTGATGATCTTCTCGACTTGACCGAGATGGAGGGGGATATTCGCGAACGCTCGTACCTCGATACGATTTTTGAAGTCAGCGATAAGTACCTCCGACGTAGTTTCACAGCGTCTCAATTGGCTTTTCTCCGCGACCAATGTTACTCAAACGTAGCTGGAGACCGCCGCGAGATTATCGAGGGCTTTATCGAAACCTACTACGAAACAGTCAAGTATTTTTTCCAAAACGAGCATTCCCACGATGAAGCCTTGGATGCTTTCATTCGGACAGAGCCGCAGCGTGCCAAAATTCTTTGGGGTGATTGTCTGGAGTTTTTGCGGCGCATGAAATCGGAAAGTATCCAACTCATGGTGACATCCCCTCCTTACTACAACGCGAGGGAATATTCTCAATGGAAGGATATCGACCAATACCTTGCAGATATGGAGAATATCATCAGGGAAGCTTACAGAGTTTTAGATAATCATCGCCCGTTCGTTTTCAATGTAGGAGATATTTTCGATAATGATCGGCGACATACACAATCATCTTGGGGAAAGCGGAGGATTCCACTAGGTGCGTATTTCACAATGATATTCGAGGCCGTCGGGTTTCAGTTCGTTGATGACTTTATTTGGGACTAAGGTGAAGTGCAATCACAACGTCACAAAAACGGTGCCAATCCATTTCCTTTGTATCAATATCCGGTTAACTGTTACGAGCACATCTTCGTCTTTTACAAACATCGTTTGGATCAAACACTGTATCCCTGCCCTGTATGTGGTTGTTTGAAAGTGAACGGAAACGCATATTCCAGTGTAGGTGTCAAGTCTTGGGAGTGCAAGAACCTTGAATGTACCGAGCGATCACTAGGCAACAGAGGCAAACGATTTTCGGCACGGACCCAGCTAATGAATCAACTTAAAGACGCTGACAATATGATTGACACTTCGTTGTTGGATAAATGGCGGAGAGACATTGTGCAATTTTCTCCCGTAATCAAGATCAATGCTAAGGGTCAGAATATCCTAGGACATACTGCACCTTTTCCGAAAGATATCCCTGCTTATGCAATAAATGCTTTCAGCGGCGTGGGTGAAACCGTTCTGGACCCGTTTGCGGGTAGTTTTACGACTCCAATCGAAGCGATTAAACTAGGACGCCGTGGCGTAGGCATAGAGTTAAATAAGGATATGTTTCGTACTGCGATTATTAGGAATATCCAAAATCGATTATCAAATTTGAGTGAGCAGGGCAGTTGGATGGAGTATGATGCCGACTTCAAATGATCAAGATAGAGAGAAACGAGTCATCGGACTCTATGGTGAAATGCGCTTGGCGATGGAGTTGCATCAACAAGGTTGGCAAGTCTATCGCGCTTATATTGATGACAAATTTGACTTTGTAATCATGAAATGCTTTTGCTATATCTGTCAAGAGTACACCAACGCTTTACAACGCGAGCGGAGATACAACGGCCGGAATGCCAAAACTGTCACCAATCTGTGTGAAACATGTCACAACGATTCCATTCGTATGTTGGTGAGATTCATTCAGGTCAAAACATCAGAAGGGGAACCTCGTCCGGTACCGAACGAAAAGGCGTTCAGTTTTCACCCAAAGATACGATACCACTTGGCAGACGGTCGAGTTTTCTATGCTTGGGTTCAGGTTTGGGATGAAGATAATGTCAATTACTTCATTTTCCGTACTAAAGACGTGGAACGTTTTGACAACATCACACTAGCGACCTAACAGATAACCGATAACCAGAAAACAACGCTTAGAATTAGCAAAGACGGAATTGTGTTGAACAGACCGCGCCTCTACGACTATTCAGTGTTTGAAGACGCTCTGAACAATTTCGCAATCTTCGACGAGTTGAGCGAAGATGAAACCGATTGGGAACCACCCGGATGAGAGTTGCTACGGTTAGTTGCCAGAGCATGTTCATTCAGATCTGGATCACGAATCTGTGAAATTATAGCGTGCTGTCAGTTGGTTATTGGCTCGATGGTTGTAATGTGTACTTGGTCTGCCTGCGTTGGAAAGCTTCTTCCCCAGCCTCTACGTGGTGGATAACTAGGCGTCGTTGGTCGAAACTGTCCAACGAACCCGTCGCAACCACGCGGCCGTTGTTGGCGTCGGCTTCTAGTGCGATTATTTGCTCGGAGTCCGCTGACACCAAAATGTTCGCATTGCGGGTACCAAAAATGCATTGGCGGTCGCCTCTACCCGTTCGAAGAGTGGACACTATGCCTCGTTCGATGCTCGGAGCATGTAGCGCGTCCTCGGGCTGGTCAACTAACAATGGGAAATCCCCTTCCGCCAAAGCCACCATCAAAACGACCATACATTTCTGGCCGTGCGACAGATCCTCGATGTTGCGGTATTCTCCGTTGTTAATTTTCAATTGAACCTCGATTACATCGTCAACGTCAGTCAATTGCAATTCGTACAATTTAGACAATCGATTTCGGTCTCGGATCGTGTCCATTAGCTTTGTCAATTTGGAACGGTCTAATCCTGTTATCGAAGCCAATGTGTCGAAATCTTCCCCCAAAAGCGATTTGACTAAAGGCACGGGATGAGTCTCGTCTGCTAACGCATCCAGGTCATCTGAATACAGGTAAGAACCTTCAGCGATCACCTCGAGAGCATCTCTCAACGGTCCCGAATTTGCTTGACTGCGCACCTTTAAACGGATTTCATGATCCAATTTTTCCGTGAGTTCGGCGGCTTTCTCAGTACGTTTACAGTTGATGGCGTTGCGATTTAGCTGTAACACATCTAATAGTTGCTCGCGTTTCTGAATCAACTCTCTCAACCTAGGCCTGATGACTGTTCGCAGGTTATGTCGAATATTCTCCAGATCGGTAACTCGTTCCCGCAATTCCTTCCTGCGCTCAGACAAAGTGGCAACACCTTCAACGTCCGGGTCTAGGCTATCGAGAAGAGCGCGATATTCTGCATCGGCAACGTCAAATTTTCCGCTCCATTCGCCACGAACTGATTTGAGTTTTTGTTTTAATTGCTTCAAACTGTTGAATACTTCGTCCTCGGCGGCTGTGACGGATTCGACCCAGGTTTTATACAGAGTTTTTATTTCGCAAAGGAGGTCCGCGTTGGGTAAGGATTTGAAATCTTCGGGCCACGAGATATCAGGTTTCAATTTCCCAAACGATGTGGTGATACTCTTGCTGATGATGTCAACCTTTGAGTCAACGGCATCGATAACCCTTTTCTCTTCATACCAATGTTCGTGTGCAGGTATTCTCGGGTCTTCAAATAACTTGTCAATTTCTCCAACCTCGTCAACTAGCGCTGGAAGTTCTGTTAATTGGTCTAAAGCGGCCTTTTCGTTCTGTTCCTCAGCGAGAATCGCTGCTGAATTTTCCCTTAACGCGGTTTTGGCCTGGCGAATCTCCTCATGTTCTCCGAGAGAGTCGATCAGGTCGTCAGTGAGAGATAACCTCACTTCCGATTCGCGTGCGAATTCGATGATCTCGCTTTGGCTAAAGCACTTGAAAGGAAAGAACCTCTGTAGATCTACACCGTCAATTGGATACAACATGTCATTGGACACTCGTCGCACGAGTGGTTTACCTGGTGATCGTGCCCATGCGCGTTCAACGAGGTAATGCGTACCGCCTTTTCTCACAAGTACGTGAACTGAATTCAATTCTCGAAGTTGGTGTTGCAAAAGACTCTCCACCTCTGAACGTATTTTCTCGACTCTTGGTTGTTGGTCAAGTGCAAATCTGAGAAGCTCAATGGCTGCTGATTTTCCGCTTCCGGTGTCGCCAATTAAGCAACTCACGTTGTCGTTGAATCGGATGGTTTGCCCGTCGAAGAATCCGCCAGAAGTCCACATGCCGACGATGACGTTCTCTGGAGATCGTGACTGATCGCCGTCCAGTCGTACACGGATGTCTGGATCGATCAGCGCTAATTTCAACCCGGACAACGATCGTTCGCCCATTTTCAGGAACGTGAACCGATTTCCGATTCCATCAATCGTGTGGTTGTCGGCGTCATCGGCCCATGAATCCGAGGATTGTATGCATGGTAATCGCCGTTCGAAATTAGAGCCTTTGCCATACTGATAAACTTCTCTTTCAGACTGATCTTTTATCTCGAGAGCCCGGAGATTTCGAGAATTGAACGCACGTTGGCGCTCGACATTTACAGCGATCACTCTCAAGAACCCTTTGTCGCCGTTCACATGGGCAGCCACGGCAATTCCCTCGTGCTGTGCGATGGCATCTGACACTCCCGCGATTCCTTTACTCGTGGCCGCTTCGGTTGAACCGAAATCTGACCGGTCGATACCGACAGAGATGAGAAGGTCTTCTATGTCAGATGAAGGAACTTGATTGTCGAAAAGCGCTAGCAGATGCCCTTGAGGTGTGGAGATTTCCACTCCGGGGAAAACAGTGAGTGGAGTTCCTTCAGCTGCTTGGACCATCGCGTCGCACCACTCTGCGGTATTGTGATCAGTGATGGCTATGGCATCGAGGCCTTTCTGTAATGCGGCTGCCACTATATCATCAGGTGTTGCAGATTTATATTCTTCGCTAACATCTGGAGATGCTGGCGTGTGGACGTGAAGATCCGCTTTCAGCCAATTGGCGCCGTTGGGAAGGTTGAGGACTTCGTTTGTCGAAGGCATGGCAGGTTATAGACTCCTTTCAAATCAATCGGACGAGTTATCAGCACATCTCTAGCCAGCGGTTTTGCGTTGCACGCGCTTAGGAACAATGCTAGTAAAAACCTCCGCCCAACTCCTCTTTCTGTATTTCCACATCGTCCCACACGAACGTTTTTGGTATTTAGCGACAAATAGCTCTGCGAAAAGAGGTTGTGGTCCCGCCTCTCCTCCTGACCGCCTCTCTGGATGAACGGTTCCGTCCGCTGAATCGCCCGCCTTCGCAGGAATAACGTTAATTGATTAAGGATTTGTTGGGGCCGGCGGCTATGTAGTCGGGGTTTAGTTCGTGGCCTATGCCTGGGGTTTCGGGGACGTGGTAGAAGCCGTTGCGGACATCGAGAGGGGGTGTTAGGGCGGTGTTGTAGTGGGCTAGTTCGGAATAGGCGATTTCTAGTCGGTAGAAGTTGGGGGTGGACATCATGACTTGTGCTCCGGCGGCCATTGTGATGGGTCCGGTGGCATCGTGGGGTGAGACGGGGATGTAGTATGCCTCGGCCATCGTCGCTATCTTGCGCATTTCGGAGATGCCGCCGCAGCGGACGATGTCGGGCATGATGTAGTTTGCGAGTTGTTTGTCGAGGATGGGTCGGAAGTCCCAGCGTGTGACGAGTCTTTCGCCGACGCAGATGGGCATGGGGACTTGCTCTTTGACGAGGGCTAGTGCGTCGTGGTTTTCGGGAGGGACGGGTTCTTCGAGCCATCCGATGTCGAACTCTCCGAGTGCTTTTCCGACTCTGACGGCGGCGGCGACGTCGTAGCGTCCGTGGAGGTCGATGAGGATTTCGATGTCGGGACCGACGGCGTTGCGTACGGCGCGGGTGATTTCGACGCCTTTTCTGAGGCCGGTGGGCGAGATGTTGTGTCCGTGCTGGAGGGGCGAGACGTCGTCGAAGTGGAAGAAGGGGTCCATCTTTAGTGCGGTGTGTCCTTCGGCGATGGTCTCGAATGCGGCGCGGGCGTATGCTTCGGGGGTCTGCTCTTTGGGCATCCATCCATTGGAGTAGAGGCGTAGGTTGTCTCGGAATTTTCCGCCGAGGAGTTCGTAGATGGGGAGTCCGAGGCGCTTGCCTTTGATGTCCCAGAGTGCGATGTCGACGGCGGAGATGAGAGCGGATCCGAAGCCTCGGTTTCCGGTGGAGTTTAGTTCGGAGAATAGGCGTGTCCAGATGTAGTCGATGCGTGAGGAGTCTTCGCCGATGAGGAGGTCGCCGAGGTGTGGGATGGCCTTGTGGATCATGTGGGCGACGATGCCGCCTTGGGCCTGTCCGAGTCCGGTGATGCCTTCGTCGGTTTCGATGGTTATGAAGACCCAGGGGTAGCGGGTTCCGTAGCCGATGTGGGAGTTAATGGCGGTGATTTTCATAAGAACTAGGATATGAATGATTTGGTAATGATGGGAAGGATGGCCCCGCCTCTTCCCCGTGCCCTCACCCTGGCCCTCTCCCGTCCAACGGGAGAGGGGATATTTCTCCGCCCTTTCGCTTGCCTGGGCATCCCCTGCGGTCTTGCTGCGTTAGTCCTTTGTCATCTAGGGAGAAGGCGATGCAAGCTCGTAGATGGTGGAGGACCAGGCTTGTCTGACGGCGTCTTTTAGGGCGTTGCGGTTTGGGCGTAGTGTGTTTAGGCGGCGTTGGAGGATGCGGTCGGCTAGGTTGTTTGGGAGGGTTGCTCGTTGGAGGAATTGGTTGATTACGTGTTTGTCTCCGCCGAAGACTAGGTGGTCGATTTTGTGGGCGTAGGCGGAGAAGCGTTCTTGGGCCAGGACTGCTGATTTGTCGAAGAATTCGCGTGCCCATTTTTCTCGGGATCGTTTGAAGCGGTTGGCGGATTGTCCTCCTGCTCGGTGTTTGTTGGGTACCCAGCGGGTCTCGGTTTTGGTGAGGACCAGGGTTTCGTCGTGGGCGATGGCGATGGCTACGTATCCGTAGCGGATGAGGATGATGGCGATGTGGAGGGGTGGGTTAATGGATTGGATTAGGGTTTCGCGGTCGGTGGTTTCGGTCTCGATTTTGATGGGAAATGGGGGTGCTATGGCTAGTCGAGGTTGGTACGGGGTGTTTTCGGTTTTTGTGTATAAGAATGCTAGTCCTGTGGGTGAGTTTGAAGCGGATTTTGGTAGCCAGGACCAGTTGGTGGTTGATTGGGGCGCCCCTCCCTTTTGTCCGCCCCGGTCACCCTCACCCTGACCCTCTCCCGCCAAGCGGGAGAGGGGATTTCCCTTGCTCCTCCCTTCCGCGTCTGGCCGGTATTGCAGGGGGCTCCGAGAGGAGGAAAGGGAATTTGGTGGGACGAGTTTGAAGATGTAGTTGTTGGGGGAGTCGGTTTCTAGGCGTTGGAGCATGGACATCATGCCGCGGGAGGAGACGGTGCGGGGAGGCAGGATGTCGGAGGCTAGCATGTCTGAACTGTGATTACGCTGATTTTAGTGGTGGGGTATGATTGCCCTTCCGCACCCCGGGCATCCCCCGCTCGACGGCGTTGCGAGCGCCGTCGAGCGCCCCCTTACGCTGACGCGAAGGGGGCGATGGCGTTTATTCGGTCCAGGTTTTGCCTCGGAAGGCTATTGCTGCGGGGTCTACTCTTGCGCCTAGGCCGGGGGCTTGGGGGATGATTAGGTGTCCGTTTTCTACTCGCTCGTATGGTTCTAGGAGTTCGTGTCGCCAGTCGACTTCGTAGACGGCGTGCTCTAGGGGTAGGGTGTTTTCGAAGGCGATGGTGGCGTGTGCGCTGGCTAGGAGTGAAAGGGGGCCGGATGGGCAGTGCATGGATACGGAGCCGGGGAAGGCAGGCTCGAGTTCAGTGCCGATGCGGTATGCTTCGACCGGTCCGCCGCAGAATTTGACGTCGGGCATGACGATGTCGAGGATGTCTTCTTCGACTAGTCGCTTGAATAGGTTGACGCCGTATGCGTGCTCTCCGCCGGCGATTGGGAGGTTTGCGTGCTCGTGGATGGTGCGGAGGTCGTCGGAGTTTTCGACTGGGTCTACGGGTTCTTCGAACCATTGCCCTCCTGCGGCTTGTAGTTCGGGTTCTAGGGCGAGTGCGGAGTCGAGATCAAAGCGGGAGTGGCAGTCGACGAAGATGGTGATGTCGGGGCCGACGGTTTCTCGGATGGTCTGTACGCGTTCGAGTCCGGCTTCGGCGCAGTGAGGGAGGCCGGTGGAGTCGAATGGTGCTCGGCACTCGTCGAATGGTGCGCATTTGATGGTGGTGAAGCCGTTGTTTACTGCCTCCATCGCCATTTCTGCGAAGTCGTCGGGGCCGCGGTCTACGGGGCCTTGGTCATCGGGTAGGAGTGAGCGGTTGATATTACCGTAGAGTTGGACGCGGTCTGGGAGTTCGCTTTCGTGGTCGTGAGTTAGTCGGAGGTATTGGGCTAGGGGGAGTTGGGCGCGTTGGGACAGGGCGTCGGCTACGGCGCATCGGAGTGCTGATACGGCGGTGGCTAGTTTCTGGTCTTCCTCGCAGGCTTCGGGGGTTACGCCTAGGATCTGCATGACGTGGTCGTCGGATGTGATGCGCTGGCCTCGTAGGCGGTTGGCTAGGCGGGCGGTGATGGCTGCGACGCTACCGGAGAGCTGGGTTGAGGTGATTTCGCCTTGGCCAGCTATTCCGTCGGCGTCGGCTAGGTTGATGGTTGTCCAGTCAGTGCCGCCTCGGGCGTGGATCTCTTGGAACTGAAGGGAGGTGGGGGACCACCAGATATCGGGGGATGTAGTGAGCATGGTTGGATTCTATTTGCTGGGTTGATTGGCTATGATTACCGAATGCCGTCTGCCGAGAACAGGATCGAACGTCCGCCGCCGCGTTCGCGAGGAGCCATTCGACGTGAGGTTGAGCCGGTGTTGTTGCCGGGAGGTGTGAGTGAGGAAGAGGCGGCGGAGGAAGCTCTGGATTGGTGGCGGTTGTTTGTGGCTGTGGAGTTGCCGAAACGTGCGGTGAGGGTTTTGGATGGGATGGCGAGGTCGATGCGTGCGGTGTCGTATGGTGGCAGGCAGCGTCGTCGGCCTTCGCGAGGTGCGGTGGCTTATGATGCGGTGCGGTGGACTGCGCCGGAGAATATGCACCTCACGTTGAAGTTTCTGGGGGATGTGCATCGGGATGATGTGAGGTATCTGCGTGATGAGATGGATGAGGTTGCGGCTGACTCGTCGAGGTTGCGGCTGACGCTGGGTGCGAATGGGTGTTTTCCGGGTGAGCGTACGCCGCGGGTGTTGTGGACGGGGCTGGACGGTGATCTGCGCCGGATGTCGAGTTTGGCGAGCCGGTTGGAGGGTGCGATGGTGAAGTTGGGGTTCGCGGAGGAGCGTCGGGAGTTCGCTCCGCATGTGACGGTGGGACGTGTCAGGAGCGGGACGCAGAAGCGGGTTTTGGCGGCGATAGGAGAGAGGTGGTTGGAGGCGCGGGCGTCGGAGGATGGGAGAGATGAGGTTGCGGTGCCGGTGGAGAAGATTGTTTTGATGCGTAGTCATTTGCACCATAATCGTCCGACGCGGTATGAGAGGTTGTACGGGTCGGAGTTGGCGTGAGGGGCGACGCGGATCAGTATTTCATCCTCGGAAATTCGTCTTTGTTCGACGAAGGGCCTCGTTCCACCCGGCCATCAAGCTCAGTCGTTGGCTCTCGGACATGTCTGGCTCGTATCGCCGGGTGCACTGCCATAGATTCGCTAACTCTCGGTCGGATCGCCACACTCCGGCAGCTCGACCTGCTAGGAATGCCGCTCCCAATGCGGTTGTTTCATCAACTGCCGAGACCTCGATCGGCCTGTCCAACAGATCTGCTTGGAACTGCATCAAGAAGGGATTACGCGTCTGGCCGCCGTCGACACGAAGCACACGTTCGCGTCGATTTCCGCGTCTTGCGAGTCGCAATTGCGAGTCCATGATATCGACGACCTCTTTGACCTGATAGGCGGTCGACTCGAGGGCTGCCCGGATTACATGGTCTTTTGTGGTTCCACGGCTGATTCCGGTCATGGAGGCTCTGGCGTGAGGGTCCCAGTGGGGTGAACCCAGACCTGAGAAGGCAGGAACCAGGTACACACCAGCGTTATCCCCCAACATCACCGCCACATCCGAAGACTCGGCGGCATCGTTGATGATCCCCAAACCGTCTCTCAACCACTGCATTGTGGCTCCTGTGTTGAATATCGAAGCCTCAAGAGCGTATGCCTTTGATCCTCCAGCCTGCCATCCCAAAGTAAACAGCAAACCGCCGGAAGCAGTTTCAAGATCGTCCGCACCCATTTCTCCGGGTGCTGCATCAGTGAACAGCGCGTGAGCATCACCACCGCTGTTGGCGAGCAAAAACGCTCCCGTCCCGTATGTGCACTTCATATCTCCCCTAGCGAAACAAATCTGTCCATATAAAGCCGCATGTTGGTCCCCTGCAACACCGGTAATCGGAATCTCCCGACCAAAGATCGAGGAATGGGTGACAGTGAATGGCCCTGCGGACGGCATTGGAGTAGGTAATGCAACTTCTGGAATCCCGAAAATCCGAAGCAAATCAGGATCCCAGGTCAGATCGTGGATGTTCAACAACATCGTCCGGCTCGCGTTAGTGACGTCCGTCAGATGAGGAATATCATCCCCAACCGAACCACTCTCACCCCTAGCAAGCTGATCGATCAACCAAGCATCCACCGTCCCAAATCTCACATCCCCGTTCTCAGCTCTAGCCTGCAAGTTTGGAATCGGTAGATGATCCAGCATCCACCGCATCTTCGTTGCGGAAAAGTACGGATCGACAATCAACCCTGTCCGCGCCCAGATATCATCTGCAATCCCTGCATCGCTCAACTCATTGCATATATCGGCCGTCCGATGGTCCTGCCACACAATCGCGTTCGAAAGGGGACGTCCGGTCCCGCTCTCCCAGATGACTGTTGTCTCCCGCTGGTTAGTTATCCCCAATGCCACGACATCATCTGCCGAAGCGCCAGCTGCTTGGAGGGCCTGTCGAGCCGTCCCGATCGCTGTTTCCGCGATCTCGACTGGATCGTGTTCTACCCAGCCGGGTTGAGGGAAGATCTGAGTAAACTCCCGCTGGGCCGAACCTATCGGTTGTGCCCCCGCGTCGAACACGATGGCACGAGTCGATGTCGTGCCTTGATCAATTGTCAGGATCAACGAACCTGAGGCCATCACTACCCGAACAGCGGATTGTTGCCGCCAAACGCGTCGATCGCAGTCCCAGTAACCGCGGATGATTTCTCCGAAGCCAGAAACACCGCAACGTTGGCGATCTCCGAAGGAAGCATCAAATCTGGGTTGTCCTCACGCCCCCGGTTGCCAAAGGCTTCCCGGTAACCCTCTGTGTCGGTGCCGCCGGGGCAGATGGCATTCACGTTTATTCCGTGCTCGTGCAACTCAGCGGCCAACGACTGCGTCAAGCTGATCAACGCTGACTTGGTGACGCGATACGCGCTTCGGCCACGCCCGCCGGTTCTGCCTCCGATGCTCGAGATGTTGATGATCGTGCCGCCGCCCTGCTTGACCATCGAAGGAATCGCTGCTTTTGTCAACATTGCCGTAGCATTGAGGTTGACCTCTATTACGTCGTACCAGACCTCGTCGTCAAGATCAACGAGATCGATGCGAGGGTGGATGATGGCTGCGTTGTTTACCAAGACGTCAATGCGTCCGAACTTGTCCAAGACTGAAGGAACTATCCCGGCTACTTGCTCCCGATCAGTGAAGTCCGACTGGCAAACCAACGCCTCGGTACCGATCTCTCTGACTTGTGCCGCTGTAGCTTCCAATTCATCGAGGGTACGCCCCGTCACCGCGACGTTAGCGCCCTCTTCTGCAAAGGCGTACGCGCACGCCCGGCCGATCCCTTTTGAGCCGCCAGTGACTAGCGCGACCTTGCCAGCGAACTCCGAACTCATCGCTGCACCCGACCACTGACATCACCGCCAGCCACGCTCATCACCTCACTCACTGAAACAAGGTTGAAGTCGCCATGGAATGTGTGAGCCAAAGCGGACGAAGCGGCGGCAAAGTCGAGAATCTGTGACGATGTCCATCCATCCTGGAGGTTTCCGTAGATGATTCCTGCCGAGAATGCGTCGCCGCCACCGACGCGGTCGACGATGCGCACGGCGTACTTGGGCGCGATCAGGATTTCGTTTCCGTCGTAGTAGATGGCTGACCAGTCGTTGTCGTCCGCAGATTGAGACTCTCGAAGGGTGATGCCTACCTGCTCGAATTCGAATTCGTCTACGAGGCGACTCACCACGGGTTCGTACGCAGTCGCGTCAATCTCTCCGGTTGTAACGTCGACACCTTCGGCAGCGACGCCCAGGGACATTTCGGCGTCCTCTTCGTTGCCGATAGCGACGTCAACGTGTATCATCATGGGTCGCATGACAGCTTGCGCCTCCGCAGGGGACCATAGGTTTTTGCGATAGTTCATGTCAGCGGAGACTTTCAGGCCCATGGACTTGGCGATTGCCGCCGCTTCATCACATGCCTTGGCAGCCGATTCCGAGACCGCAGGTGTAATACCGGTGAAGTGGAACCAGTCTTTGCCCTCGAATATGCGTTCCCATTCGACTTCACCAGGTCCTAACTCGGCGATCGAGGATGCGGCACGGTCGTAGATGACCTTTGAGGCGCGCATCGCCGCTCCGTTTTCGAGGTAGTAGGTGCCGAGGCGTTGTCCTTGGCGAAGGACCTCGGAAGTGTCGACACCCCATTGGCGGACGTAGTTGATGCAGGCTTGACCGATGTCGTTGTCGGGGATTGCGCTCACATAGATCGAATCGATGCCGAAGTTGGCAAGGGAGACGGCTACGTTGCACTCACCGCCGCCATAAGTGACCTCGAACTCCCGTGCCTGAGTGAAGCGCTCCCGGCGCATCGTAGCGAGTCGAAGCATGATCTCGCCGAACGTGACAACTGATGGCATCTAAGGAATCTCCTCTGTTGGGTTATGTGCTTTGGTGTTGCGGGTTCTAGTAGAAGGTCGCGTTTTCTTCATCACCACCCCCACGTGAACCAGAAGCAACGTTTGCGAGTTCAGCATCGACTGCGGACTTGAGCAACCGCACGTCCGAGGCTATCGGGAACCAAGTCATGCCCTGTTCGATGCGGCGTGCAGCTTCGTTGCCGTCGATGCAGTGGATGCCTGTGGCTACGCCGTGTTTCTTTCCGGCTGCGACGACCGTTTCCACTGCTTTGACGTGGTCCGGGTGTTTGTTGTCTAGGCCGGTTGGCACGCCCAGGGAACTCGCCAAGTCGTTCGGGCCGACGAAGCAGACATCCAGATCCGGCACCTGCATGATCTTGTCGATTCGGTCGACCGCCTTCCAGTCTTCGATCATGCAGACGACCAACATCAAGTCGTTTGCCTTCGCATAGTAGTCGGCGCCGTAGACGAGTTGGCCACGTGTCGATCCGATACCTCGCAACCCTCGCGGACGATATTTTGCAGCTACAACAGCGCGTTCGGCTTCGTCCTCGTCTTTTACATCTGGGACGACGATGCCGGTGAAGCCGATGTCGAGAACGCGTTTGACCCAGATCGGATCGTTGCTCGGGATGCGTGCGAACATGGGTTTGCCAGAGCCATTGCCAGCGCGCAGGCAGTTGACGGCGGTCGAGACGTCGATAGGGTTGTGTTCGAAATCTAGGGTTACCCAGTCGAGATCGGTGGTGTGCAGCAAGGTTTCGATGACCGTCGGGTCGCCGCTCGCCGACCATGTGCCGAGAGAAGGTTTACCTTGTGCGAGTTTCGCCTTTACCGGATTGACATCCATATTCCCTGACCTCGTAGGATTGCGCGCGAAATGAGATTAACATACCTGCTTTTCGGGTATCTCACATCCAAACAGTAGACTCGTTTACGTTGAAGCGCTGAACCTCCTGAGGAGATACGGAATGGCACGCCACTCGAAGCTGGAAGTCTTAAATGCGATGCACGAAATCGGCGTCGTCCCCGTCTTTTACAACGGCGACCTTGAAAAGACCCAAAACATCGCCCGTGCATGTGTGGCAGGAGGGATACGCGTCCTCGAATTCACCAACCGCGGAGACCACGCATGGGAGGTGTTCTCAAGCTTAGACAAGTTCTGCGCGGCCGAGCTTCCTGATGCGATCCTAGGGGCTGGGTCGGTCCTTGATGCTGGTACCGCTTCGATCTACATCAGCAATGGAGCGAGTTTTATCGTCGGGCCGATTACTAATCCTGATGTAGCCAAGGTGTGCAACAGGCGAAAAGTGCCGTATATTCCGGGTTGCGGGACGGCGTCTGAGATTTCTGCAGCGGAAGAGTTGGGTGCGGATATCGTCAAAATCTTCCCCGGTTCGGCGGTTGGAGGACCCGGGTTTGTCAAGGACGTATTGGCACCGATGCCGTGGTCGTCGATCATGCCGACGGGCGGAGTCGACATTACGGAAGTATCGCTACGGCCTTGGTTCGAGGCGGGGGTTTGCGCGGTTGGGATGGGTTCGAAGCTCGTGTCTAGCGACGTTGTTGCCAATGATGATTGGGCAACTCTTGAGACGCGTAGCCGAGAGGTGGTGGCATTGATCAAAGAGATACGAAGCGGGTGATCCACACCAGGAGCCAGAAATGTACGATTTACCGCCCCAAATGATACATATCGAATTTAATGTGTCAAAGCGTTGTACATCAGCAGTTTGACATGAGCAAAACAGGGGTAGATTTTATACATGTTGTGATCAGACATCGCTGAAATGAACGATGAATTCCATGTCATCGGATTGACCAACCAGGATTTCGATCAGTTGACTGTTGCGAAAGAGCTGATGGCGACCTGACTTAACGCGCTCAAGCATGCCAGCTTTGGCGAGTGCTTCAAGTCGCGAACGCGCCGTTGCCCTTGTCACTCCGTCGACCTCCTGCACCATCTTGGTCGTGGTGTAGGGGCGTATGAATAGGAGGTCCATTAGCTGCTCCGATGATGCGGTGGGAGCGTCGATTCTCGCCCGGTCGGCGAACTCCTTGCGCAATTCACGGATCTTGATCAAGTTGTCCCGCCCTTCTTCAGCTACTTCCTTCACCCCGGCCAAAATGAAACGAAGCCAAGCTTCCCACGCGCCCGATTCGGTGACGGACCGCAATCCTGCATAGTACTCTCGGCGATGGTGAAGGAAGTAGCGGCTCAGGTACAGCACGGGTTGGTCGAGAAGTCCTTTCAGCAACAGATAAAGGATGTTGATGATTCGTCCCGTCCTCCCGTTGCCGTCTGGGAACGGGTGTATAGCCTCGAACTGGTAGTGGATTATCGCCATCTTGACGATGGGGTCCAAGTTAGACGCGTCCTCGTTCGCGAAGTTCAAAAGGTTGTCTATAAGCCGGAGCAACGTGGGTTTGCCATAGGGCGGTGTGTAAGCCACATATCTGGTCAATGGATTGCCGATGTAGACGGCGGTATCTCTTACATCGGTCTCCGATCCGAGTATCTGGCTGCATGTATCCATTAGCAGCTGGGCGTCCAGCTGCGGATGATCTCGCAATCTCTCGATGCCCATAGATAACGCTGGACGATATCTTGCAGCTTCCTTGGTGGCGTCAGATGCTCGTTCGTTGCCGACGGCCAGATACCTGAATAGCTCGTCGCTGGTAGTGATGACGTTTTCGATTTCCGAACTAGCGACTGCCTCTGTGATGGCAAACGTATCGATCAGCAACTGAGGATTCGGAACACTCAGGGCAGTACCGTTGAGATTGGCGAGTGCGCGACTCGCCAAGTTCAACGCGCGCATCACCCCGAGGGTTTCTACCTCAGCAGCGGGTGGCAGTTCGGGAAGCGAGTTATAGGGGTTGCGAGGGTCGAACTCTGACATCGATCTTCTCAACTTCTGACGATATGTATAATTTTATGCCTTTAATTATACATATCATGCATTACATGTACAACCAGTGCTCCCTCCAAACGCGACATGTACGAAATCTAGCAGAGATTTGTACTCAACGCGACTTTGTGTGCAGAGACTGAGCGTTTTCGATCCGACGTGTGCAAAAACGGGCCTGAATTTTTGCATATCGTCGTCGGTGTTGCATCTGTCTCTCAGGCACTGGCGCACGCGGCTTTTAGTGATAGGTCGAAATCGACTACCCATGGGCCTTTGGTGTCGATGCTCACCGATGCCACCATCCCTTCTAGCAACTCGACCTCCCGCTCGCCATCCAAAGCTATCGTGCCTCGATTCGCTCGGACCTGAACGGATTCTCCGGGTTGGATTATCCGCCAGCTTTCGATTGGCACATCTCGGACCATCCCAGGCGCTATAGGAGCCTTTGATGAAGACGCGCCCGATTTGCCAGGCTGAGGAAATTCGATGTGGAGGCCGCGGGGATCGTCAAGGGCGATTAGTGCTAGGCGGGCACCGATGGATGCGATGCCGATGCTGGATGCTTCGGCCCGAGTGAGGAAGACGGAATCAAGAGTGTTGACGTCCCAGAGGGCGCGGGCACCGACCATGGTTTGGCGCGAGACGGCTGCATCTACGAGGGCGATGTCGCGCAACTCGTCGTTTACGTAGATGTTGATCTTTTTGGAGCGGCGACAGACGCGGTCGCGGATCGCGGGATCTTGTGCCACTGTTGCAGCGGCGATTCCGGCTAGAGTGCCTTCGATCTCTCTTGGAAAGACGTTGTTTGTGCCGGTGGAGATGGGGGCGATAGGGACGTTTCCGCATCCTTTTGCGACTAGACGATTTGTGCCGTCGCCCCCGAGGGTGATGATGCAGTCGGCGCCAGCGTCTTGCATCATGTGGGCGGCGACTGTGGAATCGTTTTGGCTGCCAGTTGGGGTTTGCGGGATGAACTCGGAGTATAGGGTGTCTTTGGTGTCGTGCATTGCGGCGCGGGCTAGGCCTGCCATATCGGGCATGACGATGACTTTTTCGACGCCGTGGGTTTGGAGTCCGGCAAATACTCGACGGAGGATGTTGGATTTCTCTTGGTTGGAGACGACGCGGCCTTGAGCGACGAGGCGGCGGATGTCTTTGCCGGCTGCGGGGTTGGCGATGATGCCTACGGTGGGCATGGGATCATGCCACCGCTTCGGCTAGGAGTTCGGCTAGGAATTGAGCGGGACGGTCCAACTCGTCTTCGATCTGCTGTTTGCATGAGACGCCGGTGATGGCGAACTGTGTAGACGGCCCGGCTTTTCGCAGCGCGGGGAAGAGACGGTCTTCTCCGACTTGCAACGAGACGTCGTAGTGCTCCTTGGCGTATCCGAAAGAACCTGCCATGCCACAGCAACCGGCGTCGATGAGTTCCGCATTGTAGTTAGGTGGCAGATTGAGGGCGGTTACTGCTTGGGATGTTCCGACCAAGGCACGCTCGTGGCAGTGAACGTGGAGGCGGATGTCGGCGGAGGTATCGTTCCACTTGATCTGCTGTTGCCCATCGTTTTGTGTTTCTGCTAGAACCTCTTCAAGCATGACTGACGCGTCGGCGACTGTTTTGGCTGCCGGGTTAGAGCCGAGGAGATCGGGGTATTCGTCTTTGAGGGTTAGGATGCAGCTACTTTCACATCCGATGATTTTGGCTCCGTTTTCGACGTGCGGGAGTAGTGCGTCAACATTTTTCTTGGCGTTTGCGACGGCTTGATCGAGGAGGCCAGATGAGATCATCGGACGTCCGCAACATGCGCGGTCGGCTAGGTGGATTCGGTAGCCGAGAGCTTCAAGGAGTTTAACGGCGGCGATACCGGATTCGGGATGGTTGAAGTTCATGAAGGTGTCGTGAAAGAGGACGATGTCGCCACGCGAGCCGGTGGTTTGGGGTTGGCGGCGATTGAACCACTGCTCGAACGTCTGGCTGACGATTTTGGGGAGTTGTCGGCGTCTATCGATGCCTAGGACCTTCTCGGAAGCCCATCTGGCTGGGGCGGAACGGTTGACGATGTTAGCGATTGGCGCTAGGGGGCCAGGGGCTAGGGAGTTAAGGCGGTGGATGTTGGCGACGATGCGAGAGCGTAGGGGGACTGAGTGTGTCTGGTAGTAGAGATCGAGGAATTCGTACTTGATTTTGGCCATGTCGACGTTGGACGGGCACTCGGATTTGCAGGACTTGCATTCGAGGCAGAGGTCGAGGACTTCGAACATTCGATCGGAGCGTATTTCGTCCAAAGGTATGGCTCCGGAGAGTGCGCCCCTGAGCGCGTTGGCTCGGCCGCGGGTCGAGTGTTCTTCTTCCCGGGTTGCCATGTAGGAGGGGCACATGGCGCCGGCGTTGACTTTTCGGCAGGCTCCTACGCCGTTGCATCGTTCGATAGCGCCGGCGAAACTGCCGTCGGCGGTCCAGTCGAGTTTGGTTGGAATGGGCGCGGTTTCGTAGTCGGAACCGTAGCGAAGGTTCTCGCGCATGTCGGGGGTGTCGAAGACCTTGCCTGGGTTCATGATGCTGTTGGGATCGAAAAGGTCTTTGACTTCGCGGAAGTGGTTGACGAGATCGGTGCCGAACATCTTTTCGGCCCATGCTCCGCGGACAATGCCGTCGCCGTGTTCGCCGCTGAGGGAGCCGTCGAACTCGAGGACGAGGTCGGAGATTTCGTCGGCGATCTGGTACATGGTGTCGATGCCGGCGTTCTTTTTGAGGTTTACGAGGGGACGAATGTGAAGGCACCCGACGCTGGCATGGCCGTAGTATCCGGCTTCGGTGCCGTGGCGTTTGACGATCTCGTCGAAGCGTTCGACGTATTCTGGGAGTCTCTCGGGAGAGACGGCGGTGTCTTCTACGAACGGGAGGGGTTTGGTGTCGCCTTCGACGTTCATCATGAGGCCTAGACCTGCTTCACGCATGGCCCAGACTTGGCGTTGTTGGGCGGGTTCGAGGAGGAGGGTGACGGCGAAGGTGTTGGTGTCCCGCTTGATGGCTTGTTCGAACGCGGTGAGTTTCGACTGCACCTCAATGGTGTTCTCTCCGGTCATCTCGACTACTAGGATGTCGGTGGGTTCGCCTTGGAGAAAGCCGATGTTGCGGGAGAAGCCGAGGGATTTTCGGGCTTGATTGATGATGATTTCTCCGATATGCTCGACGGCGCTGACGTCGTGCTCAAGGGTGGCGACGGTTGCTTCCATCGAGTCGCGGAGGGTGTGGAAGTGGAGGATGGCGAGGCCTTTTGATTTGGGGATGTCCCAGAGTTTTAGATGGGCGTCGGTTACGGCGGCAAGGGTGCCTTCGGAACCGACCATGACTTGGGTGAGGTCGATGATCGGGCCGTCGGTGACTGGGGAGTAGACGCGGTCGATGTTGTATCCACCGACTCTTCGGAGGATTTTCGGGAAGCGCCTATCGACTTCGGGTGCCGCTGTGTCTGCGATGGTGGGGATGCCGCGGTAGATTTGGCCTTCCAGGTTTGACAGGCCCATTTTGCCCTCTAGCTGCGAGGCGGTCAGCGATTGAAAGGCGGCTGGCGACCCGTCGGAGAGGATGACGGACATCTGCTGGACTTGGTCGACGGTCTTGCCGTAGATGATGGAGTGGGAGCCGCAGGAGTTGTTGCCCATGGCACCGCCGATGTTGGCGCGTGAGGATGTGCTGGGATCGGGGGTGAAGTATTTGCCGGTGTACGCGACTTGGCGATTGAGTTCGTCGATAGTGATGCCGGGCTGAGTATGGACCCATCCTTCCTCGCCGTTGATCTCGAGGACGTTGTGCATGTATTTCGAGAAGTCGATGACAACGCCGCGGTTGACGGTCTGTCCTGAGAGTCCGGTGCCGCCGCCGCGAGGGAGGACGGAGACGCCTGCGTTGTTGCAGGTCTCTATGACTGCGCTGACATCGTCAGCGTCATGAGGGAGGACAACGCCGAGGGGCGTGATCTTGTAGATGGATGCGTCGGTGGCGTAGAGCTGGCGTGAGTAGCGGTCGAATCTGACTTCGCCGGCAACCGCGCGATTGAGTTCTTCAGCGAGTTGCGATCGAGTCGATCGGCTCGCGGTAGTCACGCCGCTGCCTCGTCGACGCTGGCGTGGTGATCGTCGTCAGACTGCGGCAAGACCACTGAAGCGATGACGCTGATGATCAGGATGCCGATCACGATCGCCAGCGATCCGAGAGTGATCGTGATGGACACCTGATTGGTGGGAACCCCGAGGTTGTGGATGAGGTTGTGGAACTGGTCGTGGATGGCGGTCTCAACGATGATCTTGACACCAATGAACCCGAGGATTGCGGCTAGGCCGTATGAAAGAAACCGGAAGAGATTGACGAGACCTTCAAGGAGGAAGAAGAGGGGCCTCATTCCAAGAACGGCCATCGCGTTGGATGACCAGATGATGAACTGATTCTTGGAGATTCCGATGACGGTGGGTATGGAGTCGATTGCGAATACGACGTCGGTAGAAGCGAGGACGATTACGACGAGGGCGAATGGAGTGGCCATTCGGATGCCGTTCTTGATGGTGAAGAAGTTGTGGCCGTCGTATTCGTCCGACACAGGATATAGCTTGCGGAATCCACGGAGAAGGATGTTCTTCGAAGGGTCGACATCTTCGTCGTGAGAGGTAATGAGTTTGTATGCGGTGTATATGAGGATTAAGGCCAGGAGATACAGGATGGGTTCAAATAGGTCGATGATGCCGATGGCGAAGAAGATGAAGACGGCTCTGGCGATAAGTGCTCCGACGATGCCGAACAGGAGGGCGCGGGACCGGAAGAGGTCGGGGAGCGCGAAGTAGTTGAAGATGACGAGGAATACGAAGAGGTTGTCGATGCTCAGAGCTCTTTCGGCAACGTAGGCGGTGGTGTATTCGATGCCGAGTTCGGTTCCTCCGGCGATGAAGACCCATACTCCGACGGCGGCGGCTACGAGGGTCCAGAAGATGGTGAGGAGGGTCGCCTCCTTCATCCCGACGTGGTGGTCCTTACCGCTGAGGAGGATAAGGTCCAGGAGCAGAAGGACTACGACCCCGACTGAGAATGCGACGAGGATCGTGTAACTGTCGAAATAATCTGCCACGCTGGAGGTTTTTACCGAGTCAATTGAAGCGCGTTAACTATGACTATGCCGCGGCGATCAGGATCAGAAGATGTTGTCGACCGTGAACTGTTGTTCGCCGGAAGGAGCTTTGAACGCGACTTGATCGCCGACTTTGCGCCCTAGGATTGCGCTTCCAAGGGGGGAGATGTCTGAGATCTTGTTGCGGAGTGGGTTTGCTTCGTTTGCGGCGACGATTTGGTAGTCGACGTTTCTGTCAGAGTCGATGTTTTTCAGGGTTACCCACGAACCGATCTGGACTTGATCGTTGCTACGGTCGGATTCTTCGATGATGGTAGCGACTTTGAGGGTCGATTCGAGCCGGTTGATCTGTGCGAGGACCATTCCTTGGTTCTCGCGTGCGGCTTCGAGGGGAGAGTTTTCGCGGACGTCACCGCTGGCGGCAGCGCGCTCGATCTCATCGGCGAGGCGAATGGTCTCTTGCCGGAGGGATTCGAGACGGTTGACCATTTCGTCGTAGCCTTGGCGAGTGATCTGAACTTCGCTGGTGCGGCGGCGTATGGAAGCGCCTCGAGCGGCGTTGATGGTGGGTTTTCGTACGCGGATGTGCGGGGCCAGGCTGATGTCGATGTAGCCCTTTTTCTTTGCGTAGTTCAGGAAGTCTTTTACGGCGGCGATGCGTAACTTGTTCGCTTCGGAAGCGCTTGCGCCGAAGGTCTCGGAATAGGGACTGACGTCGGAAGGTCGCAACGATACCAGCGAGTTGGTGCCGCCGATCCACCGAGCGAATTTCGAGAGCTCGGGGTGGATGACCCGCTTGTTCTCATCCGGGATGGACATGACGTACTCGGTAATAGCGTCTTGGACGGTTAAACCGTTGGTGGCGGTGGATGCTGCGTGTTCGTCAGTCTGTGTTACCAAGTTGGTTACCTCAATGGCGTTCGATTGCCGGAGTCACGAGAGATCGGCGGATGGGAGAGTAAGGTGCCGATTCTGGATGAGATGCATACTTTAAGTCTACGAGAATCGGGGATTTAATGCAAAAGCGGAGGTAATGGTAATTTGCATGGATGGGCAGGATGGAGTAGATGTTAGATTTTATGTCGCGCCGCGTGGTGAATCGTCGTGCTGTGTCGGGTGCACTCGCGCGACATGCGACATAGGGATGCAGTAACCGTCAGTTCCTCAGGCGTAGGTGATGATACGCCGCTGTTTATACTTTCGTTTTGGTGCGGGGTGCCGCGCTGAGCTTAGGTTGTTTAGATGGTAGATGGTCAGATTCGGTGATTGATGGCTGAGGTTCGTCCATTCCGAGGGATTCGGTACGCTGCGGCTTCGCAGGGCCGGGATTTGGGGGACTATCTTTCGCCTCCGTTTGACTCGATTACGCCGGCGGTTGAGGGGGAGCTTTTGGGGCGGTCGGAGCATAACATCGTGCGGTTGGAGTTGGCGCCTCGGGAAGGGGCAGATAGGTATGGGTATGTTGCGGAGACGCAGGCTCGGTGGGAGTCGGAAAAGGTGTTGATGCGGGATGAGGAGCCGTCGGTTTATGTGACTGAGGAATCGTTCGAGTATGGGGGAGTTCGGCAGACGCGTCGGGGGTTTATCGCGGCAGTGCGATTGGAAGAGTATGACCGGGGGATTATTTTTCCGCATGAGCAGACGCGGGGGCCTTGGGTGGAGGACCGGGTGAGGATGATGGAGGCGACGCGGTCGGCGCTGAGTCCGTTGCTGGTGGTGTTTCAGGATGACATTCGGCATTCGGTGGGCGGGATTATCCGTGCGGTTGCAGGCGGTCCGCCTTTGGAGACGGCGTCGATGGCGGGCGGGTATTCGTTGCGGATGTGGCAGTTGACGGATCCTGGGACGTTAGGGGTGTTGGGTGATCTGATGCGGGATTCGGCGATCTTTATTGCGGATGGGCATCACCGGTATGAGGCGGCGATGAGGTATCGGAGCGCGATCCGTGCGCGGCGGGAGATCGCATCGGATGAGGCGGTGAATTATCGGATGATGCACATTGTTTCGATCGATGAGCCTGGGTTGATCACGCGGGGATATCACCGGGTGATTCATGGTGCGTCGGGGGATGAGTTGGATCGGTTGGTGGCGCGGATCGGAGAGATGGGCGAGGTCGAGGAATACTCGTTGGTTAGTGACGCTGGGGAGAGACCGGGTGAGTTGTTGAGTGCGGTAGGAATGCGGGATGATGAGGAGTTTGTGTTTGGGATTTATGGGTTGCCCGGCGGATTCAAGATCGCTCGGGTGTCGTCTGCTGATCCGGTGGGTTTGACGGGTGCGGATGCGTTAGAGAGGTCGGACTACAGGCGGTTGCATTCGGAGATATTGGATGTGGTTTTTGAGAGAGATCGGGTTGATGATGTGGTGGATTTCGAGTATGAGGCTGAGAGTCTTATTTCGCGGGTTGATTCTGGTGAGGCGCAGTTGGGAATTGTGATGCGGTCGATTCCGATGCGTGAGTTTGTGGATATTGTGACGCGGGGGGATCGGTTGCCGCCTAAGGCGACGAATTTTTATCCGAAACCTCCGGCGGGGGCGGTTATACAGTCGTTGGTTGGGGAGTTGTAGAGGGGGTGCTTGGTGTTTTCGGGCACAACGCTTGAGCAATTGAGATCGTGAAGTACGAAATATGCGAGTTTAACGAGGGTGATCCCAGGTGGGCGGAGGTTGTGGGGTTCTTTGATCGACACTGTAGCGGGCTTCCTGAGTTCGTCGATGGTTACGATCAACGCGACTCTAGGGTGCTTGTCGCGAATACGCGGGGGGCGATCTTGGGGGTGCTTAGGCTGATCGTGATTCCGATCGGTCCTGAAGACGATCTGCCGTCTGTGAGGATCGATGGCGAGGAGGTGTTGCAGGGGAAGATAAAGGACTTTTTCGTGTTCCCGGAGTTCCGCCGGCGGCGAATCGGCACGAGCCTGCAAGAAAAGGCGATTGAATTGGCGAAGTCTTTGGGTTGCCGCCAATTGGTTTCGTTCAGCTACTCGCATAGCCGGGAGAATCACGCATTGAAACTCCAGATGGGGCGCGGTGCGGCCTGAACGTCGCGGGAGTGAACGCCACGGGTTGTATTTCACGATGCCGCTGGGGTGAGGGGCACCGCCCTCCTTCTGTGTGGGTGCCCTTACCCTGGGTCTATCCTGCTGAGGGGGATTTGTCCAAAGTCGATGGGTTGGAGTGCTGGTTTTCGTTTTGGGTTGGTTTTTGGAGGGGTTTCCCCGCCTCGGCGGGCATACCCCGCTCTCGCTTCGCTCACGCGCCCCTTTCGCTCTGCGAAAGGGGCTGTTGTTGGCGGGAATGACGTGCTCGTTGCGCTAGCCGCGTTCGATTTTTTGGAGGGCGTCGATGATTTCGTCGGTGGGGGCGCGGTCGGCGATGTCTATTCCGATGTATGAGTATGCGATTCTGCCGTTTTTGTCGATGATGAATACGGCTGGTGCGGCTACGAGGTCTCCATGGAGGTTGTATACGTCGTAGAGTTCGGGGACGCTGGAGTCTTTAGTTGTGTATAGGAATGGGAAGAAGGCTCTGGTGTTGGCGATCATGGTGCCGGCGCCTTGGAAGTCGTCCATCGAGAGGGCTAGGATCTCGGTGTCGTAGTTTCGTATGCGGTTGTAGTTTCGTTGCAACTCGACCAGTTGCGAAGCGCATATGCCTCAGAAGAATCCGCGGTAGAAGACGAGGACAACGTTTTTGTCGCCTTGGTATTGTGAGAGTGTGATGTTTCCGGCGCCGTTAGCCACGGGCAGGGAGAAGTCTGGTGCTTCGGCTCCGGCATCGGAGGAGGATGAGTTTCCACATGCGGCGGCAAAGAGCACCGCGGTTAGTGTGATAGCGAATGTTGCGAGCCATAGACGGGTTGCCGATGGTCGCGCGTATTTTGTGCGAAGAGTCAACTAACCTTGGATTTCCGACAGAGCGTTGAGGACTTGATTGCCGGAGACTTGGTGTCGGTAGTTTTCGCCGATGTTTTCGTATGCGATGTTTCCGTTTTTGTCGATGATGAAGACGGATGCGGATGCTAGCCCATCGCCGAAGAGGTCGAAGACGTTGTAGCTGATGGGTACGTCGTTGTTTTTGTTGGTGTAGAGGACGGGAAATTCTGCGACGGCCTTAGCGACGATGGATTCGGCGCCGGCGAGGTTGTCGGTGCTAATGGCGAGGACTTCGGCACCGGCGTCTGAGATTTTTGAGTAGTGTTTCTGCAACTCACCTAGTTGCTTGGTGCAGAAGCCTCACCAATAGGCGCGGTAGAAGACTAGAACGACTTCTTTGTCGCCTTGGAATGACGAGAGGGATATCTCGGCGTTATCTCGGTTGGCTGCAGGGAGGGTGAAGTCGGGAGCTGCAGGGAGGTCAGAGACGGCAGCGACTTCTTGGGATTTTTCAGGTTCCGGGGGTACTTGGGATTGCGATTGTTCGGTGGAGCCGGAATCTTGTCCGCAGGCGACGGCGGCGAGCGCGAAGACGCCGACGAGGACGGTCGCGGCTAGCGATTTGAGGGTTTTGGGTATGGTCCTCATGGGATGTTCCTCAACACTCGTTCGGCGAGAACGCGTTGGGTGTAATCGGGGCTGATGAATTTCCATGTTATCTGCCCTTGCGGGTTGATCACGAAGACGGACGGTACGGCGAGATTACCGCTGTAAACGTCGTAGGCCCTCATAACGGAGGAATCACCCGCCGTGTAGAGCACGGGAAATGTTATGCCGACCCGACTGGCGATGTTATCGGCACCTGTCAGATCGTCGACGCTGATGGCCAGAATTTCGGCGTTCTTGGCTTTGAACTCGTCGTATTTTCGTTGCAGATCACCTAGCTGCGCGCGGCAGTACGGTCACCAGAATCCACGGTAGAAGACGAGAACGACCGATTTTTCATCTCGGAATTGGGATAGTGAGTAGCTTCCGCTGGTTGTGATGGAAGGTAGGAAGAAGTCGGGAGCGGTGGGGCCGGACGCGATGGGTTCCGGGGTTAGGGTATCGGTGGGGACTGGTGTGGGTGTGTCGGTAGGAAGCGGAGTCGGGGTTTCTGTTGGGACTGGTGTTGGCGTGTCTGTAGGGATTGGCGTGGGCGTGTTTGTGGGAACTGGTGTCGGAGTAAGAGTCGGTTCGGATGTTGGCGTGTCTGTGGGGACTGGTGTTAGCGTGAGGGTCGGTGTTGGTTCGTCGTCTGCCGCGGGTTCAGTTGCGATTGGTTCCGCGGTAGCGGTAGGCGGTACCGGGGTGTTTGTGGGAGGCACCTGAGTCGCGGTAGGTGGCACTGGTGTATCGGTAGGTGGAACTGGAGTGTCTGTGGGCGCGATTGTGGCGGTTGGATCGGGTTGTGGCGTGTCCGTCGGAGGTACTGGTGTATCAGTTGGCGGGACGGGCGTTTCGGTTGGTGGTATCGGGGTGTCGGTGGGTGCTGGTCGAGGAGTTTGTGTGGGTTCGGGTTCGGCTGCCTTGACTTCTGGTTGAGGAGTCGCGGTAGGCTCGGGTGATGCGGTTGCGGTGGGTTCAGGGACTGCGGTTACAGTTGGTGCCGGTCCAACTTTGGGTAACGGCGTTGCAGTTGGTTGTTCGGCTTCGCACGCGAAGACGAAAAGCATCGCCGACAACGCGGTGATCGCGATGCCAGCGATGGGTTTGGCTAGAAGGCTGAAGGTCTGTGTCTTCGAGAGCACGATGGAGGATCGCTCCCGATAAGGAGTTTACGCCGTCATCTCTTTGAGAGTGGCTTCGGCGGCGGATAGGGCTTCGTCGATGTGGTCTATTTCGACCCATCCCATATGACCTATACGAAAGATCTTGCCGGTGAGTTCTCCTTGGCCACCGCCTAGGACGACGTTGTAGTCGGCCGTGACTTTTCCAACGAAGAGTTTTCCGTCGAGTCCTTCGGGAAGTCTGATGGCGGTTACGGTGTCGGATGCGATGCGTCTTTCGGGGAGGACTTCGAGGCCGAGTTTTTCGGCGCCGTTTCGGGTGTGCTCGGCTACGGAGTGGTGCCGGTCGAAGACGTTTTCGATGCCCTCATCGACCATTGATTGGAGGCCGAGATCGAGGGCGAACATAGCGGGTTCGCAGGGGGTGAACGGTGGTTGTCCGATCTGCAGGAAGTCCTCGTACTGCTGCATGTCGAAGTAGTAGCGCGGGGTCGTGCATGTCTCGTATGCTTGCCATGCTTTCTGGCTGAATGCGACCATGGAGATGCCGGGAGGTGCGACCCATGATTTCTGGGCAGCGGTAGCGAGGACGTCGATGCCCCATGCGTCGACTGCGATGGGCATACCGCCTGCGGATGAGACGGCGTCGACGAGGATGAGGGCGTCGGATTCTTCGTGGATGGTCTTGCAGATTTCTTCGAGGGGGTTTGATACGCCGCTGGAGGACTCGTTATGAGTGAGGATTACGGCTTTGTAGTTGGGTTCGGCGCGGAGGGCGTCTCGGAGGGCGTCGATGTCGCAGGCTTCGCCCAAGGGGAATTCGAGCTTGGTGACGTCGGCATTTACGGCTTCGGCGATTTCGGCGAATCGGATGCCGAAGAATCCGATGATGATTGCGAGGACTTTGTCGCCCGGGGAGATGGTGTTGAAGACGCCGGTCTCCATCGCTCCGGTGCCGGAGGATGTGATGAAGTAGACGTCGTTTTTGGTCATGAGGACGGTTCGGAGGTTGTCGCTCATACGCTCGAGCATGTCGGCGTATTCGGGGCCGCGGTGGTTGATCATCTGGCGTGCGGCGGCTTGGAGGGCCTCTTCGGGTAGGGGTACGGGGCCTGGGATACGGAGGTTTGGCTCGGTTGATGTGGTCATTTTTCTCGCGGGTTGTTGATGTTGGTTGTGAGTTTGGGGGTTGGTTTAATTTTAGATTGGGGTTGGTTTAGAGGACGCGGATCATACGTCGCTCGCGACGTCCCCTACTAAGGACGATCCTTTTCCCCGGCAGTAGGTCGCGAACGGACAACAACCTAGTAGCATCCTCGACGCGCACGCCATTCAAGTACATTCCCCCGTGACGTGCAATTCGCCTAGCGTCGCTCAAAGACCTCGCTATACCTGTGTTAACAGCCAACTTTTCGATGCTTAAATTGCGGGTTTCGATTTCGGCCCTAGACACCGTAAGAACCGGAGAGTCGAGGAAAACATCTTCCAAATCTTTCTCCGCAATTTCGTTGAATTCGTTCCTGAATAAAGCGCGAGTTAATGTTTCGGCCCGTTTTAGCTCGCTTTCGCCATGGATCATTTTGGTTATTTCCCTGGCAAGCAGTCGTTGAGGGCGTCGCATCGCGGGACGATGCTCTACGTCATATTCGAGGGCTTGAACCTCTTCACGGCCAAGCCACGTAAATAGCTTGATGTAACGGATCACATCTGCGTCGTCGGTGTTGAAGAAGAACTGGTATAGGCGGTAGGGGGAGAATTTGTTTGGATCGAGGGCGGGTGCGCCGCCGATGGATTTGCCGAGTTTGTCGCCTTTGGAGTCGGTGATTAGAGGAAAGACGATGCCGTGGGCTAAGGACTGGCCGTTGGGGGCGTTGCCGTGTTTGCGGCGGATGAGATCGATGCCGTCGAGGATGTTGCCCCACTGGTCGGTTCCGCCGGACTGGAAGTTGCAGTTTTCCTGTTCGTAGAGGACGAGGTAGTCGTATGCCTGGAGGAGAGCGTATGAGAACTCGGTGTATGAGATGCCTTCGCCTTCGCGCTCCATGCGGGAGCGGACCGAGTCTCGGCGGATCATGGTGTTTACGGTGAAGTTTTTGCCGATGTCTCGGAGGAAGTCGAGGTAGTTGATTTTTCGTAGCCAATCGGCGTTGTTGATGAGTTGGGCGGGGTTGGCTTTGGCGTCGAAGTCTAGGAATTGTTCGAGCTGGACGCGGATTTTCTCGCCGTTGGCGTCGATGTCTTCGATAGAGAGGAGGGACCTTTCGTCGGTTCTTCCGCTGGGGTCTCCGATCATTCCGGTGCCGCCGCCGAGGATTGCTATGGGAGTGTGGCCGTATCGCTGGAGACGGGCGAGGCACATGAGGGGCAGGAGGTTGCCGATGTGGAGGGAATCGGAGGTGGGGTCGAAGCCGTTGTAGCAGGTGATCTTGTCGTTGATGAGGAGGTCTTCGGCGCCGGGGGTCGAGTCGGCAAGAGCTCCTCGCCATTTGAGGTCTTCGACGATGTTGGTTAGTTGCTGGGGCATTTGGAGTTTTCCGGGTTCATTCCGGTGAAGGGAGGTCGGCGAAGATCTGGTCGATCTTGGCGACGTCGCTCTGGATGGCTTGGTTGAGTTGGTCGACGTTGTCGAACTCTTTGTCAGGGCGTATGAATTCGATGAATTCGACGCTCATTTCGTGTCCGTAAAGGTCTTCGTCGAAGTCGCTGATGTGGACCTCGAATGTGCCGAGGTTTCCGCCGAGGGTCGGGTTGTCTCCGAAGTATGTTGCGGAGGGCAGGATTCGGCCATCGGGGAGCTTGGCCCATGTGGCGTAGATGCCTTTTGCGGGCATGACGAGTTGCCTCGACCATTGAAGATTGGCGGTCGGTACTCCCATCTCGCGTGCTACTGCGAAGCCGCGGTGGACGCGTCCGCCGCGTTCGTACTGACGCCCCAACATGTCGGCCGCGGATTTGACGTCGCCGGACGCCATCGCAGAGCGGATGAGGGAGCTGGAGACGATTTTGCCGTTGCGAATCACGGGTGGGACAGTTTGGAGGTGGAAGCCGTTACGGTTGGCGATATGGTCGATCTGGTTGACGTTTATCCGATCGTGGCCCATGATGGCGCGCTCTCCGATGATGAGGTGCGTCATGCCGAGGGAGTTCTGCAGGGTCGTCAGGAACTCATCAGCGGACATCACGCGGATTTCATCGTCGAAGTCGATCAGTTGGACGGCGTCGACGCCATGCTCTTGAATGAGCGCGGCGCGAGCGTGGGCGTCGTAGAGGTGCGGTGTCTGTTGCGACGGGTTGATGACAGAACGTGGGGGTTGGCGGAAACTAATCGCCACGCTCTTGGTGTCGTTCTGTTTCGCGGTCTCAACGAGGGTGTTGAGGAGTGCTTGGTGGCCTTTGTGAACGCCGTCGAAGGTTCCGACGGTTACACATGCGGTACCGTCGGGTTCTTCGATGGGTGCGATCTGTTCCTGCAGCCCCAATTTCGCCACGTCGCTTAACGTTGCCGATTGTGTGTCAGGCGGCGACTGCCATTCGTCCTGCGATGACGTCCGCGGCTTCGCGCAATAGCTCCTCGGTGGTTGCCCAGTCGATGCATGGGTCAGTTATAGAGACGCCGTACTTGAGGGTTGAGGCGTCGCCGTTGAGGGACTGGTTGCCGGCGTTGAGGTGGCTTTCGAGCATCAGGCCGACGATGCCGTTGTTGCCGTTGGCGCGTTGCTGTATGACGTCACGGAATGCTACGGGCTGCAGATTGTGGTCTTTGTTGCAGTTGGCGTGTGAGCAGTCGATGACGAGGTTTGGTGCCATGCCGCTTTCGGCAAGGACTTTCTGTGCGAAGGCGACGTGTTCGGCACCGTAGTTGGGGCCGGTCGAACCGCCACGGAGGACGATGTGTGTCGCGTCGTTTCCGGAGGTCTGGACGACGGCCGCTGCACCGGCATCGTCGATGCCTAGGAATGCGTGTTGTGCCTGTGCCGCGATCATCCCATCAACGGCGAGTTGGATGGAGCCGCCGGTTCCGTTCTTGAAGCCGATTGGCATGGAGAGTCCGCTGGCGAGTTGCCGGTGGGTCTGGCTCTCGGCGGTCCGGGCACCGATGGCACCCCAGGATACGAGGTCGGAGATGTACTGCGGGGTGAATGGGTCGAGGAACTCGGTCGCGCAGGGCAGTCCGGTTTCGCAGACTTCCATGAGGAAACGGCGGGCGCGGCGCAGTCCTTCGGCCATGTTGCAGGAGCCGTCGAGGTTGGGATCGTTGATGAGGCCTTTCCATCCGACGGTTGTGCGTGGCTTTTCGAAGTAGACGCGCATGACGACCATTACGGTGTCGCGGAGTTCGTCGGCGAGCGCGGTGAGGCGTTCGGCGTATTCTCGTCCTGCTACTTCGTCGTGTATGGAGCAGGGGCCGGTGATGACGAGAAGGCGGTCATCGTCGCCGTTGACGATGTCGGTGATCTCTCGCCGGGATCGGACCACTAGATCCTCGACCTCTTTCGAGATCGGTATCTCGGCGAGGTATTCGGATGGAGGGTCTAGTGGGCTGATAGATGCCACGTTGAGGTTTTTGATTCGCGAGGCCATGTTTCATTTTCTCCGATTCAGGTGATTGTGTTTCTGATTGTGTTTTTGGGTTTTGGCGGTTGGGTGTTTACTTTGATTTGGACGCGCGAGTTCCCCTAGGCACTAGGTTTGGGTTTGAGGTAGCACCGCGCAGGTTGCTATCGTTCAATCTCGACGTCGCGCGGGCATTGTGCCTTTGCTTCTATGCGCGGCGCCGGCGAGTATAGAACCAGCGAGTAAAGTAGCTGGGATACGTGAAGTAAGTGGTCGTGTTTTGAGCTTCGATGCGCGTTGACAGACCGCAGCTGAGAGGTGCGGTCTTTGAGGAATCTTGATGTCTACTGGGCATCTGTGATGTCGGCTCGTAGGACGACTGCATCTCTCAAGTATATGTGTCGGATGTCTTCCTGGGATTTGTCGGTGTTCAACAGGAGCATTATCCGGATGCATTTGGGCATGGAGCCGGGCCTGTTGACCTCGATGGCATTGATGAGAGGGACAAGGTTCCATCCGAGGCGTTCTCGTGCGGCGACGGCTGGGAATTCGGCGTTGAGGTCTTTGGTGAGGGTGAAGAAGACGGCGGCGATGTCCTCGGAGCGCATGTCGTTTGCTGCGATCATCTTGTTGAGGAGTTCTTCTGTGGCGTCCATAATCTCGTTGCGAGAGTTTTCGGGGACGGTGGTGGCGCCTCTGACGCCGCGTACTGCAGTCATGATGGAATTTGGTGAGGGATTGGGATGGATGGGTATCGGAGTGATTTTACTTCCGAAGCGATTGGAGGAATTTGGCGGCGTTCGCCGGGGCGTTGGCGGAGATGTCCGCTTGGATGTGGTTGATGAGTGCGCTACCGATGACGGCACCATCGGCGAAATCTCCGACGGATTGGACGTGTTCAGCGTTTGAGATGCCGAATCCTACCGCTATAGGCAGTTCAGTGTGGTTGCGGACACGTGCGACGAGGGCCTCGACCTGTCTGGACATGGCGGATCGTGCACCAGTTACTCCCAACAGGGAGACGCAGTAGACGAACCCAGACGCGTGTTTGCAGGCTTGTGCGATGGTCTCGTCGGTGGATGTTAGGGCGAGGAGGGGTACGAGAGAGATGTTTGCTTTTTCGCAGGCTTGGATCAGGGGTCCGGCTTCGGCGGCGGGCAGGTCGGCGGCGATGATGCCGTCGACTCCGGCGTCTCGGGTGCGGGCGCAGAACTCGTCTAGGCCGAACTGGAGCATGGGATTGTAGTAACCCATGAAAACGAGGGGAGTTTCGATGCCGCGTTTGCGGATCTCGGCGGCGTTCTGGAAGCAGGCTTCGGGGGTGATGCCGTTTTGGAGGGCTTGGAAGCTGGATTTCTGTATGACTGGGCCTTCGGCGAGGGGGTCGCTGAAGGGCATGCCGAGTTCGATGGCGTCGGCCCCGGCGTCAGCCAGGGCTTGGACGACATCAGGTGTGCTGTCGACCTGCGGATGACCGATGGTGACGAAGGGCACGATCGCGGTTCGACCATCGGAGTTGGCTCGGTTGAATGCGTCTTGGATCGGATTGGACATCTCAACGTTTCACAATCTAACAATGTTATTCGTCGCTCAGATCGACAGAGAAACCGACTGCAAGGTCACCAACGCGTTGTTCAGAGAGTGCATCAACACTCCGGGCCAGATCGACCGTGTGGCCATAGCCGCTGTGCCGAATATAGTTCCGAGGCAGAAGATGTATATGACTTGGTTCATTGAGAAGTAGCTCGGATCGATGTGGAACAGCGCGAAGACCGCCGCGGAGATGAATACCGCAATGACAGCGTGTGTGGCGTTGGCCAGAAAGGTGATGATCATTCCGCGGAAGAAGATCTCCTCAACTATGGGAACGAGGATCGCGAGGTAGATGATCGTGGCGAATACATTGTTGTCGAACGCGTTGTTGAGTCCAATGATGGGATCGGGGGCGTTGGGATGAGTTACGGGGTTGAAGGGGGTAAATGGCCATGCGACAGCGAGCGCCACCGAGGCTGCTGAAGGCAAGACGAATGCTATGAACTTGCGTCGTTCTGGCAGGAATATGCGGAGTTGTTCGAGGAGAGGTTTTGAAGTTGAGGATGCGTATGTCACCGCGGTTGCGATCAACGCTGCGGAGCCGACGGCAGCAGCAGCAATGCCTCTAATCGCGGTCTGAGTTTCAATTCGGTCGCTCAGGGGGGCGAAAAGGATGGCCGAGGTGAGGATGACAGAACCGGCCGCCACGTAGATGACGAGATACCGGCTAGCGGAGGTTCTTGCGAGGAATATCGAGATGCCGATCGCCGTCGCAACGAAGAGACAACCTATGACGAATGACGTTAGGGTCGGGGCTTCGTTCTGGAATCCGACGGGATATTCGCGGAATATCTGTGACAGCCAGACGTCAAGGCAGACCCACGTGACGACTGCGCCGACGGCAAGGACGATGTATCGAAGTCGAGGTCTATCGGTTAAGAAGCCCGAAGGTTGGGTTTCTGGAACGGTGTCACTGCCATGTGACATCGCCGAACAGTCCGGCTTCTCTTGGTTTGGATGCGAATACTGCGTATTCTGCCGCTGATGCTTCTATGGTTGTGAAGTCTCCGTGGCCGGGCATGACGACGGTGTTGGCGGGAAGTGTGAGGAGCCGGTTGGGTATGCTTTCGACGATCTGATTGAATGCCTCGGGGCTGCCGGTCTTGCCGGGACCGCCTGGGAAGAGGGTGTCGCCGGTGAAGACGTGGGGGGCAGAGCCGGGTGTGTCGCCGGGTAGGAGGTAGCAAGTGGAGCCGGGAGTGTGGCCGGGTGTTTCGATGCAGCGGATAGCGATCTCGCCGACTTGGAGAATGTTGTCCTGGGAGACGTCGATGGGGTCGCGGTAGCCGTCTTTATCGGCGACGGCATCTGCGTCATTTGCGCCGATGCCGACTGGGGATTGGAATTGGTCGGTGACTACGTCGAAACCCTCGAGATGATCCCAGTGGTTGTGGGTGATGAGGATGGCGTTTACGTCGGTTTCCCCTGCGGCGGCGATCAGTTCGTCAGGTTGATCGGGAGTGTCGATGATGACGCTTTTGTTTGAGGACTTGCAGGTGATCAGGTAAGCGTTGTTGTAGAAGCCTGAAACCCATCGCTGGATGGTCCAAAGTTCGCCTTGGTATTCGATAGCCATATCGAGATCGATTGTAGTTAATCTCGATATCTCGTCAAGGCTTGCGGAAGCTGTCTACCGCTTCTTGATATGAGTCGGCGATCGTAACTACTTGGTCTACGGCGGTGACTCTAAAGAGAGAGGCTACGTTTTTTTCGAGGCCGCAGAGAACGAGTTTGCCGTGTTTGATGACGATTCTCGCGGCGATGCCGAGCAACGATCGAATACCTGCGGAGTCGATGGCCTCAACCTTCTCGAAATCGATGATGATGTTGAGATCGCCGTTCAGGATACGTTCCCGAATCGACTGTTCGAATTCATCAATGTCGGGGACTTCGATTCGTCCTTCAGGAATAAGAACTAAGATAGCCCCGTCGCGTCGTTGTGTGGCTTCGAGCGTCAAATCCGTATCGTTATTTGCGAGACGCGGTGCGAGCAGATCATTCTGATACGTGCGCGCACCCAAGACCGAATTATATGCGGAATGTCGAATTGCGTGATGTTGCAGTAATGATCTGCACTTGCGGCGCGCCAGACTATACTACTGACGAACTGATTGTAGCCTCGGCATACTAGAGGACTGATTATGAGCTACGAAGACATTGTTGTGTCGAAAGACGATGGGGTGGGCATCATTCGTCTGAACAGGCCGAAGGTGTTGAACGCGCTGAGCAGGAGGATGTTTTGGGAAATCGACTCTGCCATTAGCGATATGGAAGCGGATTCGGGCGTCAATGCTGTCATATTCACCGGAACTGGAGAACGTGCCTTCACTGCGGGCGCGGATATCCACGAACAGGTGCGCAACGCGGAGAATCCGCCTCCTCCGGATCCAAAGCGGGGCGAGTACTCATGGCATGTGGCCGCATGCACGAAACCCACGATTGGCGCTCTGAACGGTCTTGCATATGGCGGTGGTGCGGTGATGGCGTCCAGTTTCGATATTCGCGTGGGTTGCGAGCGTTCGAGCTTCCGCTTCCTTGCCGCGTCTTATGGTCGCGTTAATTCCACATGGAGCCTGCCGATGCAGGTGGGTTGGCCCAAGGCGAAGGAGCTGTTGTTCAGCGCTCGGGTTGTGGAGGCGGAGGAGGCGTATCGCATCGGGTTGTTGAATCACCTTGTCAGTGCAGACGAGCTTATGCCCAAGGCGATGGAGATAGCGCGGCAGATTGCGGCGAACGACCCGCGCATGGTTCAGGGCATCAAGGAGCTGATGGTTGCGGATGTCGGGGAAAGCTGGCGCTGGATGTACGACAATGAGGCGGCGGCGCAAAAGGGCAAGCTCAGTCCCACGCCCGTGGAAGAGGGGTTCGCCGAGTTTCTAGCACGCAAAGGAAGAAAGAGTGATTAGAAGTTGATGGTTGTGCCCATCGGTGCTGAGGAGAGTGATTTTCCGATAGCGTAGGGAACGGTACGCGAGACGAGAAAGAAGTGCAACTAACGAGGAACTGCGAGAGGACTTAGGCGGATGACATCAGAAAACGGCAAGCTAGAAACACCGCTTGAGGGCATTCGCGTGTTGGACTTGGGACGCTATCAGGCAGGACCGAGATGTGCGCTGATGTTTGCTCGCATGGGCGCTGAAGTGATCAAGGTGGAGTCGTTACAAGGTGACGAGAGCCGCGCCAACGGACCGCGCGTGCGGGGGCAGTCGGCGTATTGGGTGCAGTACAACAGCGGGAAGAAGAGCCTGGCTATAAATCTGCGCACGGATGAGGGCAAGGAGGTGTTGCGCGACTTGGTGAAGGTGTCAGACATCTTTCTTCAGAACTTCCGTCCCGGCACTATCGACATCATGGGTTTTGGGTACGAAAAGATCAGGGCGCTGAATCCCAAGATCATAATGATCAATGTCTCGGCCTATGGGCAGTACGGGCCCAATAGGGAGAAGGTCGGGTTTGATCCGATCGGGCAGGCGATGGGCGGGTTGATGTCGTTGACGGGGTATGGCGACCTGCCGCCGATCAAGACGTACTTCCCGCTGATAGACCGCATCACGGCCTTGCACGCCTGCATAGGGGCATTGGCTGCGTTGCGCGAGCGCGAGATTTCGGGTGAAGGTCAGGCGCTCGAGGTCTGTCTTGCGGATACCGGCTTTACGACTAATGAGATTCCGATATCGGCCTATCTGGGTGGTGGTGTGGAGACGACGCGTCCGGACACTGCGATCGGCGGTGGGGGCACCCCGTTCGGAGGGATGTATGGGACCGCTGATGGTCATGTGATTCTGGCCGCTGGTAACGACAATATGTGGCCTAGGGTGTGCGAAGCTCTGGGGCATCCTGAATGGCTCGATGATCCCCGGTTTGCCGATCGCGACATTCGCGCTGAGCATGTGGAAGTTCTGGAAGACGGGATCAGCGATTGGTTGAAGCTGCGCAGCACGAAGCAGGCGGTTGAGGATCTTTCGGCGCACAGCATACCTTGTGCTCCTGTGAATTCGACGGAGCAGGCGGCGAATGAGCCGCAGCTCCACGAGCGGGAGATCATGATGGAGGTGCCGGACCCGGTGGCGGGGACGATGTGGGTGAGTGGCAAGTCGATCAAGTTCAGCCGCACTCCCATGGTGGTCGGTTCTGCGCCGACGGTGGGGGAGCATACGCGTGAGTTGCTCAACGGTCTGCTGGGTTACTCAGAGGAGCAGGTGCAGGCTCTGGTGGATGCGGAAGTGATCTCGTGCGACGATTCAGATTGATCGATCCGCGATCGGATAATCGTTGAGACAGGGCTGGTTTCGAGGGCCCTAACCCGCTGGTGACGGGTCTACGGCTGAAGAGCCTCCGGTCTGGCCGACGGGTTCCAAGTCTTCGGATGCATCGCCGTCGCCAGTGGGTTCAGAGGTTTCGCTACGCACGATGTTCGGGTCACGGCCTTCCATGATGGCTTCGAACTGGTCGGAATCGATCGTCTCGTTCTCAAGTAGGAACGCGGCGACGGCTTCGAGCCTGTCTTTGTGTTCGGTGAGGATCTCTTTGGCGGTCTCGACGCCTTCACGGAGGAGGCGGTCGATCTCGCGGTCGATGATTGCCTCTGTCTTTAGGCTGTAGTCGCGTTCCTCGGAGATTTCGCGTCCGAGGAAGATTGCTTCTTGGCGCTTGCCGAAGGAGCGGTAGGTTAGTTCGTCGCTCATGCCGTAGCGCATGATCATCTCGCGTGCGATGCGAGTCGCCTGCTCAAAGTCGTGAGCGGCTCCGGTGGTGACTTTTCCGAGTTTCAGCTGTTCAGCGGCGCGTCCGCCCATGGCTCCGGCGATGCGGGAGAGCAGATAGGGTTTGGTGAGGTAGGACTTGTCTTCCTGCTCCCACCGGGTGAAACCTCCGGCGTGGCCGCGGGCGATGATGGAGATTTTGCCGATGCGGTCGCCTTCAGGCATGTAGTAGGGGACGACGGCGTGTCCGGCTTCGTGGTAGGCGGTGAGACGGCGTTCGTCTTCGGTGATGACCTTGCTCTTGCGAGCGGGGCCGATGGAGACGCGGTCGATGGATTCGAGCAGTTCGTCTAAGCCGATCGATTTCTTGTTCTTGCGCGCGGCGAGTAGGGCGGCTTCGTTGATGAGGTTTGCGAGATCGGCACCGGAGAAGCCTGGGGTCTGCCTCGCGATGGTCTGCATCTCGATGTTCTTGTCAAATGGTTTGCCCTTGGCGTGGACATCGAGGATGGCGGTGCGGCCGCGGATGTCTGGAGTGTCGAGGGTGACACGGCGGTCGAATCGGCCGGGTCGGAGGAGGGCCGGGTCTAGGATGTCGGGGCGGTTGGTGGCGGCGATGACGATGACGGATGAGTTGGTGTCGAAGCCGTCCATTTCGACGAGGATCTGGTTGAGGGTCTGCTCGCGTTCGTCGTGGCCGCCGCCGAGTCCGGCACCGCGGTGCCGGCCTACGGCGTCTATCTCGTCGACGAAGATGATGCAGGGTGCGTGACGTTTGGCCTGTTGGAAGAGGTCACGTACGCGTGATGCGCCGACGCCGACGAACATCTCGACGAACTCGGATCCGGAGATGGAGAAGAATGGGACGCCTGCTTCACCAGCAACGGCTCTTGCTAGGAGGGTCTTGCCGGTGCCGGGGGGGCCGACCAGGAGGACGCCGCGGGGGATTCGGGCGCCGAGGGCTTGGAAGCGTTCGGGGAATTTGAGGAACTCGACGATCTCTTCGAGTTCTTCCTTGGCTTCGGGAACGCCGGCGACGTCGAAGAATGTGACGGTGGCTTTTGCGCCGACGAACATGCGGGCGCGTGTCCTGCCGAAGTTCATGGTCTGGCTGTTGCCGGCCTGAGCTTGGCGAAGCATGAAGATGAGAAGCCCGGCGAAGAGGATGAGGGGGAGGAAGCCTATGAGGGCTTGGAGAAGGGTGGCGAGGCCGCTCTGTCCTCGGACGTCGAGTCGGTAGTTGTTGAGGTCGGCGCCGGCGTCGGAGAGGGCTTCGAAGACGCTGGTGGAGTTCTCTTTGCGGGATGAAAAGATTTGGGAGCCGTTATCGACCTTTACGGTGTCGCCGTTGACTTCGATGTTGAGGGCAGGTCCGGTGTTGTCGCGTGCCATCTCGATGACGCGGTTGAAGGGGATGGTCTCTGCTCCGTCGCCTTGGCGGAAGAGGAGCAGGATCAGAGCGACCGCGGCGACGGCGATCAGGACGTAGATCAATGAGTTGCGCATTCTCATAGCAGGAATTGTAAACCACCGACGATGTCGGCTCTCTTGGTTTCATATACGTTCCCTTCGGCCAGCGCGGTTCTCGCGCCGGCCTAGTTTCGAAGGGTGGATGAGGACGGTTGCCCAGTGCTCTTGAGACTCATGCGTTGAGCGGTTTGTTGCCGTTCTCCTGGCAGAACTCTCGTGCCTGACCGAGCATGAAATCGCGCACTCCGAGGCCGAATGTGGTAGCGCCGATGGACTTGCCGGCGGCGAGGGCGCGGCGTTCGACGTCTGCGGTGGCTGCTACTCGGTCGGGGTGCGTCGGTTGTCCGGCGAGGCCCATGCTTGCGGCGAAGTCGTTGGGGCCGCCTGCGACGCCGGTGAGGCCGGGGACGGAGAGGATGTCGTCGAGGTTGTCGTGGGCCTTCTTGGATTCGATCTGGGCCATGACGATCATGTTCTCGTTGGCCCATTTCATGAAGGCGCGCTGGCCGCCGTATTCGGCGATCTTCTCGGCGTCGCCGTACTCGGTTCCTCTGCCGCCGCCCCATGACCGCCATCCGGCTTCGGGGAAGAGGCAGGCGTCGGCGAGGGCTTGAGCGTCTTCCTTGGTCTCGACGTGGGGGCCGGTTACGCCTTGGATGCCGCGATCGAGGTATAGGTTGATCTCGTATGCCGCGATGTTTGGCACGCGGGCGGTGACGGACATTCCAAAGGCGTTGGAGACGCGGCAGATGTTGTCGACGCTTTCGACTGAGTATGCGCCGTGTTCGCCGTCGATGGAGATGGCGTCGAATCCGACGTGTGCGGCCAGTTCGATCATCTCGAACGATGCGAACGGGAGGGCGAATACGAGGGCGTGGCGTCCTTCGCGGTTTGCTTTGAGGATGGTGTTCTCGATCATTTTTGGCTTTCTACTCTTTTTTCCGTGCATTGCCGGACGTTTTCAGTTGGCTGCATTTTAGCAATGAGAACTGGGATGGGAAGGAATGGGGAAGGATTTTAAGGATGGGTTGGGGTGGGGGAGAACCATGATTGCCATGATGTGGAATGATTTGAATGATGGGTTTTGGTTGTTTGGGGGATTGCGCTGGGGGAGTCCGTCTGGCCCCGCACCTCCCCGTGCCCTCACCCCGGCCCTCTCCCGCTGTTGATGGGCGTTTTGGGGGAGAGCGGGAGAGCGCCTGTGGCGTTCTATGCGGCAAGGTTTGCTTTTCTCGGATTCCCGCGTTCGCGGGAATGACGGGTTGGGGTTGTAGACGCGTTTAGAGGCCCGGGCGGTTGTGTTCCGGGGCTTTTTGCGTTGGGGTTCTTGGGTTTGCGCCTTTGCCACGGGTTGTGGCAAAGGCTTGGTTGTTGGTTTTCGGATGAGTCTGTTACGAACAGTCTCGGTCCGGCGCACGTATCGCGATGAGTTGTGCGCCGGGGATTGGCCCCGGAGGGGACGAGATGCCGAGCAGTCGACATGTACCTTCCGCACGCGTCGCACGTCGCCATAACGTACGACATTACCCTCGCCCGTGGTCAACCGATCGGTGGTTCGATTGATCAACCTTTTGGTTATTTGGGCGGTGTCAATCACTGGCTTGTACTCCAGCTCACGCCGTGGTCTCTCCCATGCAACGATACGGGATCGACGTTACGCGTCCACGGATAACTGACCGCCCTCGACGGCCCTGGCTGGGCCGTATGGCTCGTAATGCGAGGCCCCCACCGGGCGACGCGACGGTCCATTCTGGGAAAACCGCTTCCCGCGCGACCTGCGGATGGCAACTCTTGCGAGTGGAGGCGACGTCGCCTACGCCTTGGGCCGGGCGCGATCAATTCCGGGCGGATTGCTCCCCCGTCGCGGACACCGATGGTTTCGGTGGCTTTGATGTTGTCCGTTTGTGCCGTCAACGTACTGTTCGTTGTTCCTCTTGCCATTGCAGGCTTGGTAAAATGCCCAGATCCGTCGATCCGAGGCCAAATGTGTTAACAGATACAAGTGTATCGTTGTTTTCAGGGATGTCAAGTGTGAACGGGGATTTTGGGGGTTTTGTGGGATTCTTGGGGTTGTGTGCCCTCTTTGTCTGAACTGGGATTTTTGGGATTGGGGGGATTTATGGGATTTTGTTGTTGTGTTGTTGGGGGATTGCGCTGGGTTGCGTTGTTGGTTGGGGAGTTCGTCTGGCCCCTCCCTTCCTGCCCTTCCCCCTCACCCCGGCCCTCTCCCCCGAGGGGAGAGGGGGTTTGTTCATAGCCGGTGACGGTTTTAGTTGGTGTTTCGGAGATGTGGTTTGATTGTTGTTTGGGAGGGAGGGTGTTGAGATTGTGGATTATCACTAGGCGCAGGACAGGAGATTGCGTGATGTTCAGACGAGCGGTGCATCCGGGGGAGGTTCTGAAAGAGGAGCTTGCTGAGTTCGGCGTGACGCCGACGGAGTTTGCGCGTCAGATCGACGTGCCTGCGAATCGGGTGAGCCAGATCATTGCGGGGAAGCGTTCGGTGACTGGCGATTCGGCTTTGCGGTTCGGGCACTGGTTCGGGGTGGATCCGCAGTTCTGGTTGAATCTTCAGTCGCAATATGATCTGGTTGTCGCGGAGCGGGGGATGGGTGATGCGGTGCGCGAGTTGCCTACGGCAGTTGCTATGAAGGGATAGGGGTTGTCGGTGTTGATGTAGTAGCGGTCGATGATTTACTCGAGGGGTGTGCAGTCGGCAATATTGATGTATATGTTGATGTGGATAATTGTTGCTGGTTGATTAGAACCATTGCCTCCAAATCGGATTGGTAGTTCCGACGGGACGATGGCGTAGAAGGGTCTATATGACAACGCGGCAAAGCATTGACGAAAAAGCGCTGAATGGGTTCATCGCACAGGCGATGGAGAAACTGGCGCCGCCACACTACGAAGTCGGTCCGGAGATTCATGGTCAGGCCACCCTTGACAATACGACTCCTGACATCGTGGTTAGGATGCCTTATGATCTGCGGATGATCGTGGAAACTGAATATGGCGCCCCGGCGGTTGGTGATGCGATTAGTCGACTGGGTTACGACTTTGCTGACCACACGCGCGATGTGAAGAACGTGATCGCACTGGGGATACCGAGTCGGTTAGGCGAACGCATGCGGCACGTTGATCGCGAAGCCGAGTTGATGAGTGATTCTCCGCAGTTCCTGATGCAGGTAGTGACTGGCCGATCTCCAGACGATCCAGAGATTGTGATCACCCCTCCGAACCCCATCCCTGTCTCGTTGCGCGACGTGGTCCAATATGCATGGTTGGCGGCGATACCGGAATCCTATGCCGCTGATGTGTTATCGAACGTAGTTGCGAATCTTCGGACTGCCCGTAACGAATTGACGCGATTGCTCGAAGCCGATGGCGAATCTGAAGATGCCTTAATTGCTCAAAATGCTTTGGGTTTCAGATATGGCAATCCTGATAGTGAATCACCGACTGAAAGTGCCGCCGGAAACATTGTAGGCACTTTGGTCAGCATGATCGAGTTGCACAGAAATCTCAATAGGTGGGGGCATTTGAGTGGAGTGCAGCCTATTGATTCGCCGTATCTGTGGAGTTCGGTAACGGGTGAGGGTATTCCAAGCAGGATTGCAGTTGAATGGCGGAAAATCGAGCAGGTGGATTACAAGCCCTTGTCCACGATCGCGGCGGAGATGCTTGAGGACCAGGATCTGTCTCCCAAAATCGGACGTGCGTTGAAAGCAGTGCATGACACGATAGAGGAACATTTCGAAGCGGGACTGAGCGCAACTACGAATGTCGCCGCCGCTGTATGGCAGGAACTTACTCCTGATCGGGATGAGCGTGCAGTGAATTATACGCGGCCGCACCGAGCCGAGATGTTGGCGAATATGACGTCGTCGCGCTTGGAGCGACATTCAGAGGCTCGTTACGCAGAGATTTGCGCCGGCACCGGCACTTTGGCACGGGCAACCGAGGAAAACATCCGTTTCAGGCATTATGCGGAATCAAGTGACAAGACCAGCGTTCACGCAACTCGGATGAAGAATCGGATCCAACTAACCGACATCAGCCAACAGTCGGTCTCCGTCGCAACTGCGAACCTTACGTCGTTAGAACCGGAGTCGGGCTTTGACCACAGCAACATTTTTGCGATCACTACGAGCGGTGGGGCACTTGACTTCCTCAGTCCAGAAGGCGTTACGTCGGTGGGATCAAGGTTGATCGGGAGTTTCGGCGAGGAGAGCGGGATGTTGGTTCTTGATGCTGGATCGGTCGGAATCTGCTGTAACAATGACCCATATTTCCGTTCACGAGGCGGAGCTAGCAATCCGATTTCGAGTCGCGAGATGAGTAGATACAAACGTTTGGCTGACAGGAAGCTCCGAGGGGTAGCGAATGGTCAGGCGGGTCTTGCAACCTTCATGCACGTGATTGAACATGAGATGCTTGCGAACGGTGCACCTCACGGCAAAGTGCTTCCGCTGACTGCGGCCCACGCACCCACCTATGAAGGTTTTCGCCGTAATATCGAGAACGATTACGGAGATGTTATCGCTATCAGCACCGCGGCTGGTGGTGGCGATTCGATGTCGGATGATACTGGGATCCAAGAGATGCTGTTGATCGGGACGAAGCGGGAGAGCGGGCGAGGGGATCGTGCCGTAACATGCGTCAATTTGGTTGAGGACTTCCAAACGAAACTAGAGGCCAAAATGTATGCCGATGCGGTTATGCGGACGTTGGCTTCGGGGGCTGAATCGGGGGAAATCTACGTCGGTGATTTCGTGGCGACATTTAACAGGATGGAAAATCTGGGGAGAGGTCAACCTTGGTATTCGCTGGGTTCGAGTGGGCCTTACACCAAATTAACCGACTTCGTAACGCGCGGCTTAGCTTGGGATCCATCTACGGATTATGAAACCGCATTTGGCATGCCGATGGTGACCTTGGGAGATTTGGCAGAGATCGGTCCTACTCATCACTTAATCGGCTGTTTGCCAAATAGCAGCTCACCTAGTGGTGCATTCTGGATGGAACCCGTTGATGGTGCCAATGCCCCCCAAAACGCTTCCTTATGGGCGGTCGACTTCAGGTCTCAAACCCAAATGACGATCTTGCCGACTCATAACGGGACGCCTCGTGGCGATTCGACAGCCGCAACACAGATGTTGGCATCGTCGGGGAATTTCTACATTTCGCGGAATTTAAGGCAAAGTGCCCAGACGATCGCGATGGCTTTTACTGAAGAAGCATGCATGGGAGGTAGATCGTGGACCACTATTCGGGCACAAACCGATGTAGCTAGGGCGATAGCGTTGTTCTTGAACAGCACTTACGGCATGCTAATTCGGATCGGGTACGGATTATCGACTGATCGCGGGCGTTCGACCATTCAAATCCGTGCGATCCCCGGTCACCCAATCCCGGATTTTGCCGACAATTCATCGGCCGGAGAGAACGCGCGGTCGTTGGCCAGTGAGAGTTTCGACGATCTGAGGCAACTGACCCTGAAACGTATCAGCTTGAGCGCTACAGATCCGAACCGTGCGAAGATAGACGAGGTGGTTACAAAGATGTTGGGTTTGGATTGGAACCTGACGACGGAGAACATGCTGGATAACTGGCGCAGGTTGATGTGTCAGCAGCCGACTGTTCACAATGAGACTAGGGCTACGTTGGAGGAGTTGAGAGAGGCGGGGGTGATTGAGTAGGGGGCATCGGATTGCTTGTCGCCCAATCGACTGGAGGTTGCCAGAGTTGACTGTAACTGCCCGCATCGCAGGTACACTTGAGACCAAGGCTGTGGTAGTGTTAGCCAAACCTCGAAGGTTGACCAACGATGTCCCATGATAGCGATAGATTCAATCATTAAACTGAACACGTCGGTCGTCTTTGTGTCGAGTAGTGCAGAACTTGGGCTCGGATCACCGGGGTTGCTGCTTGGAGCGAATCCATCGGGACTAAATGAGATCATCGAAGACCCGGTCCCGCAACAATCAGCGGATGGAATCGTCCTATCGAGCATGCGCAATCAGATTGTAGTCACGATCGGTTCTAACAGATTGCAGTTCGACGATCGTAGTGGGGAGCAACCGGCACGGGAAGACTTTCCTGCACGTGTGGCCCGCGCGGCCGAATTCATCGGTGGATCGAGCAACCAGACCTATTCTGCTGTTGGTTTCATTTTCGAAATTGAAGCCAAGCCTGCCATTGACGCGCTCCCAAGCCAAGCCATGCTCAGGTATTTTGTCAAACCTGAGGTGCTAGCGAACACGGAATACGAAGCGATTGGCGCCTCTGCGAGATTGTGGTATTCTGCGCAGGGTAGAACGTACGAATTTCGACTTGAACCGCGGGGGAATCAATACAATAGTCCGGACTATTTCGCGCACTTGAACGTTGGCAACACGCTTCGTGGTCCTGCGCCTTCGCCGACTTGGTTGTCGGAAGGTTTGCACCAAGAGTACGAAGACTTCAAGAGACTTTTGTCCTCGCTCCTTCCAAGCTGAAAGAGGTCAGTGTCATGGTGATGATATCTACACTCGACAATGAGTTGCCCCAGATGAACCTAGAAACGAAACCGTTTTTCGGTTTGGACAACATGCCTGATGTGATTTATGGCCGATTGTCATTCCGTTGGGGTGTACACCAAGACCCGAATCCTGAACCCTTCGTTCACGGGCAAGCCGATCTCCATTCATTCTTGGTCAGAGTTACGGATTTGTTGAAGCTGGAGCGTCAGCACCGAGACCGCTTGGCGGCGGTTGCCTTGGACGAAGACGCCCAACAGTTGCTAAACACTCTGGATCAAGAAACCTCAATCCGGTGGGAAGATCTGCTTGAAAAAACCGAGGGTGATTGGGGCGTAGCCTCGAGGTCTGCTGCACTGTTGGTAGGTGCCAACTTGTGCGAAGTGAGTCCGACACGGATCAGACTCAACGAGTATGGCGACAAGTTGCTCGCCGAGTCGTCAATGACTGACGAGGCTCACACCGAAATTGCAAGCTGAACAGTTCGCCAGACGCTTGCAACGTGAAACCTTGAGGGTCGTAGTTCTAGGCCCCGGTAAGGCGCAGCCATGCGATCTTAAAAAGCGGAAACAGATCGTCTGCCGACTCAGAGACCAGGGTTACACGCAAGCAATAAAGGGAGAGAACCTACTTGGGACACCCGAAACTCCGTTGCACCTCGCATTGCTGTCGGCACTGGATGAGATTGATCTTTTGCTCGTGTTGAATACGGGCGTGGCACCGTTAGTGGAATTGACGACTATAAGTACTGACTATCGAGCTAGGCAGATAACAAAGGTTTGGTCGAAACGAGAATACACTGAGGCGGGCAGGTCGACTCCCGCAGATGTTCTGTCGATGTTTGACAATTGGCCGTTCAGCCCAGAGGAATTTGAGAGTTGCGAACTCGTTGAATCAGTGGTTGCAACGGCTGAGAGGTTCTGTGTGAGCAAAGCTCAAAGAGAAGGTCGTCTGACAAGTCTTGGGCTTCCACCGCCTATGTAATCGGAGGCTGGCGTGGTGGTTTTCGTGTTTGGGTTGGTGGTTGAATTGCCTTACGGCGGTCCTCCCCCTGCCCCCTCCTGAAGGAGGGGGTGAAAAATGCGGGGGGCATCCCCCGCTGTTCGTTGGTGACGGTTTGGGCTCCCGCGCCCCCTTCGCTTCGCGAAAGGGGCGTACCCCCTTTGTCCTTCGGACATTTCCCCCACGAGTGGGGGAAACCCTAGTCATGCGTCCATCCTCGGATTCCTGCTTTCGCAGGAATGACGTGGGATGGCGTGGTGGTTTTGGGGGAGTCCATCATTCTGCGAAGGTTCGCTTCGCTGCCTTCGCAGCCCTTCCCCGGGCCGTTCACGAACGGCCCCTACTAGATGCGGCGGTTTGTTCCTCCGCGGGCGGTTGGTCGTTTGAAGGGCGGGTGTTTGGCTATTTCTTTTAGGTCTAGGTCGATGCCAAGGCCGGGGGCGTCGCTGAGGGTGATGTATCCGTCTTTTTGTCTGGGGAGGCCGGGGCATACGGTGAAGTACCAGGGGGAGTAGAACTCGGCGTGGTATTCCTGGATCTCGAAGTTGACGATTCCGGCGTCGAGGTGCATCTCGGCGATGGCGCCGATGGGGGAGCAGACGTTGTGGGGGGCCATGGTGATGTGTTTGGCCTCGGCCATGATGGCGATCTTCTTGAGTTCGGTGATGCCTCCGGCGTTGGCGATGTCGGGCTGGAGGACGTCTACGGCGTGGTTGTCGATGATGTCGGCGAAGGGGAATTTGGAGTAGAGGCGCTCGCCGGTGGCGATGGGGATGGCGACTTTGCGTCGGACTTCGAGGAGTTCGCAGACGCGCTCTTCGGATACGGGCTCTTCGTAGAAGAGGGGGTGGTATTTTTCGAGGCGGTTGCCGAGTTTGATGGCGTTCATGACGTCGAACTTGGCGTGGGCCTCGACGAGGATGTCGATCTCGTCGCCGACGGCTTCGCGGACCTTGGCGACTCTGGCTTCGGCGATGGAGGCTTCGCGCTCGGAGATCTTGTAGTAGTTGGTCTGTGCGAAGGGGTCGAACTTCATGGCGGTGTAGCCCATGTCGACGACGATTTTCGACTCTTCGGCGTTTTGTTCAGGGGAACCGGGGTTTGCGTACCATCCGTTGGCGTAGACGCGGATTCTTTCTCGTTGGGAGCCGCCCAACAGCTGGTAGACGGGGCGGTCTAGGATCTTGCCTTTGAGGTCCCAGAGGGCGATGTCGATCCCGCTGATGGCGGTCATGGCGAGTCGGCCTCGTTTGCCGGGGGAGTTGTGGTACATGTCGGTCCAGATGGCCTCGGTGTCGAGGGGGTCGCGGTCGACGACCCACTTTTCGACGAGATGGGTTGCGAGAAGCTTGACGGCGTCGTCGGCCTCCATGGGGCTCGCGTCGCCGAGGCCGTAGAGGCCGGGCTGGTCGGTGTTCAACTGGACGACGAGCCAGTTGCGGTCGGCGTTGTGATGTTTGGCGGAAAATTGGTGGAACTCGATTCCGGTGACTGCTGGCATTCTTTTACTCCTGTCGGTGCTGCTCTGACAATGGGCGTGGATATCGTTGGGATTCGCGAAGCAACTGAAAAGGATACCAACCTGAAACTCCCCAACGCTGTCTTAATCGTGAGGACGCGTTCATCGCCAGCAGCAGTCAAAAAGAAATCCGCCTGTGGCGGTGCGATAATTGGGGTATGGCGGTTTGTGTTCAAGAGAAGATGTTGCACGAGGCTTGGCGGCGGGCCGATGGTGATCGAGCCGGCTTGGATGTTGACGGGGGAGGACGATACCGGGTGCTCTATTCGGGGATGCCCGGCGGGTCGATTGGTCCCGATTTCAGGGACGCGGTGCTGGAGGCTTCGGACGGTTCGGAAGTTCAGGGCGATGTCGAGGTGCATCGGACGGCTGCCGAGTGGTACGCGCATGGCCATGATCGGGATGACAGGTATGGAGGCGTGGTGTTTCATGCAGTTGCGGGCGGTTCGAGAGAAGGTCGGAAGACGGTTAATGGAATAGGGATGGAGGTGCCGATGGTCGACATCGGCGGGTTGATCGACGGGGAGCGGGAGGCTGATTATGGGCCTGTCTATGATTACGGGTCCGTCTACGGGAGAGCAGCGGGTGAATCGACGCCGCGGGCGGATGGTGCTGCGCTGGACGAGTGGCTGGATGTGGCAGGTGATGAGCGTTTCGCCTTGAAGATTGATGGTCAGCGCATCGCTGTCGAGAGGTTCGGGCCGGATCTGGCTTTGCAGATGGCGATTTTCGAGTGTCTCGGGTATCCGCGGAATCGTTCGGGTTTCAGGTTGTTGGCTGAGCGGTTGCCGTGGGCGTTCTTGGCGCGCTTTGCACAGAGATGGGATTCGAGAGAGGATGGCGGCTTGGCGATGGCGGAGGATCTGGTCAGGTGGGGTGCCGGATTAGGTGACAGACCGGCTTGGGTTGAGGTGCCGCGGTTGTTTGGTGAAAGCCCGAATTGGGTGGCGGCCGCGGGTCGGCCGGCGAACCGGACGGAGACGCGGTTGAGGGCGGCTGCGCATCTCGTCGCGGAGTGGTGGCGAGTCGGGGGACCGTTGCGGCATGTTTTGTCGGCGATGGGGAGCGGCGGGTCGGCGGCGCGATTACGGGACGCGTTTATTGTCGAGGGCGGTCTGGTGGGGGCGGGACGTGCCGGGGAGATTGTTGTCAATGCAGTTTTACCCACGCTGGCGGCCTGGGCTCAAGCCGGGCAGGATCGCGAGTTGTACGCGCAGGTTTTGAGGTTGTACGCGAGCCATCCTGCGTTGCCGTCTAATTCGGTGTTTGAGGAGGCGAAGCGAGTTATTGGGAGTCGGGCAGCTGGGTTGGTGAAGGTTCGGGGAGCGCGGCGGCAGCAGGGCGTGATGCATATCTACAAGTCGATGCTTCGGCGCCCCAGACCGCCTCGCCAGATGCGTTTGGGCGATCGGGCTCTGTCGTCGTGACGGTGGCTGCGCAAGGAAAGAGGTTCTGCACCTGTTCGGACCACCCGACGCATTTGGTCGGTGTGGCACCCGATGTGGCACCGCTGGGCAGTTCGACGGGTTTGTCTGCTCGCGATATGAAAGAGGAGTCGATAGGGATCGATGTCACGAGCGACATCATGGAGGAGCCCGCGAGGTTCTGCACTTGCTCGGAAAGGCCAGTGGTTGAGGTTGACCGACGTGAGACCAGACACGAGGCCGCTACGGGCCCTGGTCGAGATAGGCTGGTGTCGGACGAAGCAGCGGTTTCGCAAGCAGATGCCGTGATACCCGTGACCGGCGCGGAGCGTGCACAGGAAGCGGCGTCCAAATCCGATTCAGACGTTGAGCGAGAGACGCCTGCGGTCTCCAGCGTTTCAGAGCTCTTGCCCGGGGAGACGGCTCTCTTTACGTCATCGACGCACGGTAGAGGAGGTTCGGAGGTTGTTCTGACCGAGAGGCGCGTGTTGCTGAGGGGCGCTCCGGATGCCGATGTGCTGCACGCGTCTATGCGGTTTTCTGAGATCGATTCGGTTACGGTCTCAAGGTCGAGGCCGAGCCGTCGTTCATTGGTTTGGGGGTTGGTCGGCATCGCTGCGTCAATAGGGATGTGGCAGGCGCTGGATGGCGTGGGCAACTTGCGGTTGATCATCGGCGTTATCGTGGTGCTGATGAGTGCGGTGCTTTTGGCGGATTACTTCTTGCGACCGCCGGATCTTGTGGTGGGATTGAGGGCGAACTCCGGGGCCGAGATGAAGATCGGTTTCGGGCAGTCGCACGTTGATGAGGCGGACCGCTTCGCGGCTCGGGTGATCTCGATGATGGAGATGCGATCGGGGCGCTGATCGTCGGCTGTCAGTGCCGAGCGGGGATGGTGCTGGTCGCGCGGCTATCCGATGCGGAGCGATGGGATGACGTCGAGGTCGAATCCGTCGCGCGCATCTGAGAGGTAGCGGTCCAGCCCGGCGCGTGCGATCATGGCGCCGTTGTCGGTGCAGAGCGGGATGGGAGGAGTGATGACTGGGAGGGGCGATTCGGCCTGCATCGTTTCACGCAAGGGACGATTGGCTGCGACGCCGCCTACGAGGATGACCGCGGAGCATCGGAACTCTTCGGCTGCGCGGATTGTCTTGGTTACGAGGACGTCGACGACCGAGTCTTGAAACGCTTTGGCGATGTTGGCCTGCATCTGCTGGTCGGGTTGCGGATCAGAATCTTTCCTCGGGTATATGCCTTCCTGGCGGGCGCGATTCAGCACGGCGGTCTTGAGGCCGCTGAAGGAGAATTCGTGTGTTCCTCGGAGCCAGGCGCGGGGAAGGGGTTCGGGTTCGTCATCGGCGTTTTCCGCTGCCTTCTGTATGGCTGGGCCACCTGGGTATGGCAGTCCGATGGTGCGCGCCGCCTTGTCGAATGCTTCGCCCGCAGCGTCGTCTCGAGTTTCGCCGATCAGCTTGAACTCGAGCGAGTGGGGGGACTTTTCTGCAAGAACGAGTTCGGTATGGCCTCCGGAGACGATCAGGCACATCGCCGGCGCGTCGCCTAGATCGGCGAGCGCCTGTGCGAGGGGCATGTGGGAGTCAGCTTCGGTTGCCGGATCGATTTTGTTGGTATCGCGGGGGTCGGTATCGTGGGGAAGACGGATGAACGCGGCCATTACGTGCCCGACGAGGTGGTTTACTCCGACCATAGGTTTGCCGGTAGCTGCGCATGCGCCTTTGGCGAAGTTGACGCCGACCATCAGCGATCCGGCGAGGCCGGGGCCGTTGGTGACTGAGATCGCGTCCAAGTCGTCCCAATCAAGTTCGGCGTCGTCCAAAGTTGCGCGGACGACATTTGCGATGTCGCGGATGTGTTGTCTAGAGGCGACTTCTGGAACGATGCCACCGTAGCGTGCGTGGATGTCGGCCTGGCTGGCGACGACGTTGGCGATCAGTCTGCCGTCGAGATCGACGATCCCGGCAGCGGTCTCATCGCAGGATGTTTCGATACCTAATATCAATGTTTTCGGCTGACAGTTGAGTAATCGAGTCCCGAGTTTATGGCGATACTTGCGGGTCCGGCTGGCGCGCTTATAGGCACCTGATATTCAAGCGTACAAGAAGAAATTCGAGTTACAGGTCTGCGCGGTGGTTTTCGCAGATTCGTCTGGTGATCGCGCTTCAACCGCGTTGGTGTGTCGTTGCGTGTCTTTCTTTGAGGGTGTTAAAATAGGGGAAAACAGAATCCGCGTATGGGAGCCATTGACGACGGGCGCCCCGCGGGCCTGAGCGACGGAGTGAGGATATGCCTTCGCGCCGGGTGATGATGAGAAGCAGCGTCGGCGGAGGTTAGGACGTTGGAAGCGATGAATTCTTGGCCAGAGTGTCTGGCTTGTGAGCAGGGCGTGTTGGTGCCGTTGTCGGACTTCGGCGGCCAAGGGGCTCCAGTACATTACAAAGCGTGGGTGTGCACCAGCCCCAATTGCGACTACAACATTAAAATTCGCAATGGTGATATCCACCTCAACGAACCGATTTTCGAGGGGCCAAGAGGCCGCTGATATAGCGTTACGCTCTACGGCGAGCGCTGTATAAACGTCGTTAAGAGCGAAATGGACATAATCTCGAAATTTGCGAGGCCGCTAGGCATCGCGATGGCCGCCATCGGGATTGCGATGGTAGCGGTCTCCGGTTACTACTTGTACGCGTACATGCGGTCGGGCTCGGATGTCGAGGCTTTCGACGTGGATGCGGCAGCGCCCGAAGACATGCTTGCGCTGTTGGGGCAGAGTCTGCCCGAACCTGTGTCGTACGAACCTGCGAAATCCCGGCCGTCAGATGTTTCGGCGCAGGAGGAAATTGGAGCCGAGGGATCGAATGGCGAGGTTGTCGTCGCCGAAGGCGAGACGTTGATGGAGGATGTAACGGGTGTTGAGACGGTGTCGATCGCTTCATTCGTTCCGGGCGCGGTTTTGGTTTCAGATGACGCAAGCGATTTGCCGGCGGTCGTCGAGCCAAAGGCAAATGTCGGGGCTGACGTGACGACCGAACAGCCTGTCTCGGCAATTGCACAGGATGCAGCGGTCGATGTGGAAGGAGCGGATCAAGTGGTTCCGGAGCCGTCGGTGTCGACTGAAGTGATGCTGGACACTTTTACGTCGATCTATCCGGGCGGCAACATGAATCCGCGGTACTGGCCGGAGCCGTATTGGGCCGGCAACCTGCCATTCGGCGGTCCGACGATCCCCGATGGTTTCGTTCCGGTGGACGCTTCCGACGTTGTTCATGCTTCGACGAGTGGCGAACGGGCTCTCAGGATGCGCATCCCTTCTATCGATTTGGAAGCTTCAGTTTCCGAGCTTGAGTTGCGAGACTTGGGAGATTCCAGGGCGTGGTCAACCCCTGACAAGGTGGTGGGTCATATTCCTACGACGGCGCGGCCGGGCGAACTGGCCAATGGCTGGTACTTCGGTCATCTCGACGATTTTCTGAGCAACGAGGGGGCTATCTTCCGCCGGTTGCCTGAAATCTCCGAGATGATCAGGAACGAACCTGTCGATATCTTTCTAGCCACGGATGAGGCGGAGTATCTGTACCGAGTAACTGGCACTCAACAGGTGCACCGCGACGAGTTGTTCCTCGCGGAGTCGGACAACGCGCAGATCTCATTGGTGACATGCTGGCCGTTCCGTGTCTATGACCATCGCATCGTCGTTTCCGCGGTATTGATCGCGGTGAAGTCGTTGAACGAGGCGTAGCGACTTCGATTGCTCCACCTTGCCGCCCAAAGATCGAGGTCGTATAGTGACTTTGAGTCTTATAGCCGACATTTTTGGGAGCAGGTCTGATGGCCGAGGTAAACAGTTCCCCTAGCGATGGGGAGATCTGGCGAGATCGCGTCCTTCTGGTTTTGTTGGCCGCATCTTTGATCGGTGCAATTGTCCAGATCACTATGGGAAGCGCGGTACGGGTGACAGGATCGGGCGACGGCTGTCCGGACTGGCCGACTTGCTTCGGAAGCTGGATCCCGCCGTTGGAGTATCACGCGTTGATGGAGTACAGCCATCGGACTATCGGTGTCTTGGTCGGCGTTACGATCATCGGCGCGGTGGTGAGGGTTTGGATGAAGCACCGTGGCGAGGTGTCGGTGGTGATGTCATCGACTGCGGGTCTGGTGGCTGTAGCGGTGACCGGGGGAATCGGCGGCGCGGTCGTGTTGAGCGAGTTGGATCCGGCTTTGCGGACGTTGCATCTCATGCTTGCGGAGAGTGTTCTGCTGTTGATGGCGCATGCGCTGGTGGCTTCGGTCTATGTCCGTTCGAGCGGTGTTGATAGCGGAATAAAGCGGGGATTGTTGATGATGGCGCTGGCGGGATCGGCGATGACCTTGATCGCGCTGCTTTCGGGGTCGTACGCGGTGTGGCGGGGCGCTGGCGCGGTCTGCCCTTCTTGGCCGCTGTGCGGGGGAGCGATAATTCCCCAGTATGAGATCGTGTGGATCCACGTTGCGCATCGCGTCTTGGCCCTGTTGTCCGTCTTCCCGGCGATGGGTGCGGCGCACATGGCGATGAAGGTGAAAGGTGCTGAGGGATCGTCTGCCCAGGTGTTGCGCACGTTAGGTATAGTTTTGTCGGTGATAATCGTTGCTCAGATTCTGCTCGGGGCGGCCAATCCGTGGACAGGTTTCCAGATCTGGGCGCGGGTTTCGCATTTGACTTTCGCCTCGTTGCAGTGGGTGTCGATGTGCTTGTTGACGCTGCTCATTCTCCTGCCGGTGGCGCGTAGCAGCTTGAGCGGGGATGCGAAAGCTGCAGAGGTTCAAAGGTCTTCGGTTTCCGGGGTTGCCGCTTGATGGATACGACGGTTGAAAGCGGATCGTGGATGAGGGGACTGACGCGAGTGTTTTTGGACTACTTGGCTTTGACGAAGCCGAGGGTGATGTCGTTGCTTCTGTTCACTGCGGTGGGTGGCGCGTTCCTAGCTGCACGTGGGGTGCCGCCTTGGCAGTACATCTTGGCGGTTCTCGTCGGGGGAGCTTTGGCGTCGGGCGGAGCGAGCGCGCTGAACATGTGGTACGAGGATGACATCGATCAGGTGATGCACCGGACGGACCATCGGCCGGTGGCCGGTGGGCGGATCAAGCCGCTGAACGCGCTGATCTTCGGGATTGTGCTCAATGCCGCTTCGTTCGCGGTGTTCTACGTCTTTACGAATGTGTTGGCGGCCGCTTTGGCCTTGGCGGGATCAGCGCTCTATGTGGTGCTCTACACGGCGTTGCTGAAGCGGACGACGACGCAGAACATCGTTGTCGGTGGTGCTGCGGGCGCGGTGCCTCCGCTGGTGGGATATGCGGCGGTGCTTGGGGTTTTGGAGTTGGAGGCTTGGTATCTTTTTGCGATCGTGTTTTTCTGGACGCCGCCGCACTTCTGGGCGTTGTCGCTGTTGATCAAGGATGACTACGCGCGAGCGGGTGTGCCGATGATGCCGGTGGTTTCGGGCGAGGCGGCGACGCGTGTGCAGATCTTGCTGTACACAGTTTTGATGTTGCCGTTGACGGTGATGTTCTACTTCGCGACGTCGAAGCTCGGGGTGATCTATCTGGCGTCTGTGGTGGTATTAGGAGTAGGGTTCTTGGCTTTGGCGTTCAGGTTGTGGCGAACGGGTGAGCGGAGGGATACGGCGAATTTATACAAGTTTTCGTTGGCGTATCTTTTCCTGCTGTTCGTAGCGTTGATGGTCGATGCTGCAACTTTGACGGTGTAGGTAGGTTGGGATGAACGAGACTCGGGATTCGCGATGAGCTGGTTGAATCGAGCGGTGATATTGACCGGGGCGACGGTTTCGGCGTATCTCGGTGCTTCGGCTGCGTTTGCGTTGCGGATGTCGCGACGGTCTCGAAGGATGCCGCTGCACGATGATCCTTCGTCAGTCGGGCTGCCATATCGGGACGTGTCGTTCAGCAGTCGGAGAGACTATGCGGACCCGGAGCATGTGCTGAGAGGTTGGTTGATCTTGCCGCCGGGAGTGGAGACGACGCCAGTTGAGCGAGGTTCTCGATGGTTGGTTATCGTGCATGGGGATGGAACCAACCGGGCGGATCCACAGGCAGGTTCGATGGGATTGGCGAAGGCGATGTGGGAGTTGGGTTTCGGAGTGTTGATGTTCGATCTGCGCGGGTGCGGGGAGTCGGCGGACGGTGATTTTACGGGCGGTTGGACGGAGAGGTTGGATGTGTTGGGAGCGCTTGACTATCTGGTCTGGTTGGGAGTGGATCGAACGCGGATCGGGGTGTTGGGGTTTTCGCTGGGGGGTGTTGCGGCGGCGTTGGCGTGTGCCAATCCAGGTGTTGCGGGAGCGGTTGTTGCGGATTCCGCGTATAGCGATTTCTGGTCGATCGTGAAGCAGCGGTCGGGGATGGTGTCTTGGGTTGCGGAGTTGATACGGCCGGGGATGGATTTGATGTTGCAGATGCTAGTGGGATATCGTTTGGGGGAGGTCTCGCCGGAGCAGAATGTTTCGGAGTTTGATACGCCGATGCTGGTGATTCATGGCGAGCGTGACGGGTATGTGCCGGTGGTCCACGCGCGGCGGTTGGGGAAGGCGTTGGGGATCAGCCAGTCGGATATCGACGGTGGCGATTGTGAAAGGTTGTGGATAGTGCCTGATGCGGGACACGCGCAGGCGTTTCGGACGGATCCGGAAGGTTATGTCAGAAGAGTGTCGGCGTTTTTTGACCGCAATCTGGCGGAATGAGGTGCAGATTGAAGGGCGGCTCTGGGATTTAGAACTCGGCCTTGGCGGTCTCGACTACTTTGGCGAAGGCTGCCGGTTGGCGTATGGCGAGTTCGGCGAGGGATTTACGGTCGAGGGTGATGTCGGCCTTTTTGAGGGCGTTGATGAGGGTTGAGTAGGTTAGGCCGTGCTCGCGTGCGGCGGCGTTGATGCGGGTGATGGCGAGAGCGCGGTTCTGGCGTTTCTTGAGTTTGCGGTGGCGGGTTGCGTAGTCGAGGGCGTGGAGCATCGACTCTTTGGCAACGCGGTAGCGTCGGCTACGTGCGGCGCGGTGGCCTTTGGTGGTTTTCAGGATCGCCTTGTGGCGCGCTCGGCGGGTTGTTCCTGCTTTGACTCGGGGCACGGTTTACCTCTGAATGTTTCGAGAAGTCGGGGTTTCCTGCGGTTAGCGGGAGGATCCGACGAGGGACTGTTTGATGCCCTTGGCCATCGGCTTGGATTCGATGCCGACTTTTCCGCCGAGGAGGCGTTTCATGCGCTTGGCTTTTCGGCGTCGGAAGTGGCTTTTGGGGCCTTTGGTGCGGAGCACTTTGCCGGTGCCGGAGATGTGGAAGCGCTTTTTTGCGCCTTTATGGGTTTTGAGTTTGGGCATTCTTCAATTATGCAATACGCGCCCGTGCGGGTTGCGAACGGGCGCGTATTATCGACGCTCGGGGGTCAATGCTCGGTGTCGATTGTCTTTTGGTGTCTTTTGGGGATTTCGAAGGGTTTGGGTTCGAAATCAGACGGATTGTGTGACGGGTTCTCTGGTTTCTGCGGTAGTCGCCGTCTGCTGGCCGTTCTCGCGCTGGGTGCGGAGCCTTCTTTCAGGCGGTGCTGGTTTGGCCGCTGGTCTGATGCCGGCTTTGGGGGCGAGCATCATGCTGAGCATACGGCCTTCCATCATCGGCTTCTGCTCCAGGCGGGCGTACTCGGCGACGCCTTTGGCAACGCGGCGCAGGACATCCATTGCGATCTCGGGGTGCGCTTGCTCGCGACCTCTGAAACGGACGAAGACCTGGACTTTTGCGCCGTCCTGCAGGAACTGGAGGACGCGTTTGGTCTTCTGCTGGACGTCGTTGTCGGCGATCTTGGGTGTCAGGCGTACTTTCTTGAGTTCGCTTGTTGCCTTTGATGCTTTTCGGGCTTCTTTTGCCCGTTTGGACTGGTCGAATTTGAACTTGCCGTAGTCCATCATTCGGACGACGGGCGGGCTCTGGTCGGGTCCGACCTCTACTAAATCGAGCCCTTCGTCCTGTGCGAATCGGAGGGCGTCGTTACGCTTCATCACTCGGGATGAGGTTGCACCATTACTCGACCGCTGGATCAGAAGGACTTCTGGGGAGCGGATCCGATGGTTGATGCGATAGTTCCTTGGTATTTCGATTTCCTTTACTTGCAGGTTTACTTTGTTGACGGGTTCGAACGTGGGTTCGTTGCCGTGTGATGCAAATATATCAAATTTCGGCTTGAGGGTTTAGTTTGGTGGCGAACACGTTTTTGGCGTACTCTTTGATGTAGTTCTTGGGGGAGGGATTATTGGTCGATGACGGATCCGTCGAAGTGGAGGCGGGTTTCTACTTCGCGTGGTGTGGGTGGGCATTTTTCGATGGCGTCGGGTTTGAGTTCGAGTCCGATGCCGGGTTTGTCGGAGATGATGAGGTATCCGTTGCCGTCGTGTTGGGGGGTGCCTTCGACCATGTCTGACTTTGGCGGGACGTCTTCGCCGATGGGGTATTCCTGGAGGGCGAAGTTGGGTGCGGTGGCGGCGATCTGGAGGCAGGCGGCGGTGCTCACGGGGGAGAGCGGGTTGTGGGGTACGACTCCGACGTGGTGGGCTTCTGCCAGGGCGGCGATCTTTCTTGCTCCTGTTATGCCTCCTACTAGACATACGTCTGGGCGCACGTATTGGACGGCGCAACGGGCGAGGGCCATCTGGAACTCCCAGAGGGATGAGTAGCGTTCGCCGGTTGCGATGGGGATGTTTATCTTGTCGGCGACGTATGCCATCTCGTCGAAGTTGTCGGGGGTTACGGGGTCCTCGTAGAAGTAGGGGTGGAACTCCTCGATGCCGAGTCCGAGTTGGACGGCTTCGGCAGGGGTGAGGCGGCGGTGGATCTCGATGCAGAGGTCTACGGAGTTTCCGACGGTCTCGCAGTATCGTCGGACGGTTTCGATAGCGTCTCGTATCTTTTCGGCGTGGGTCTTGAAGTATGGGACGTCGCGTTCTTCGTCGAGGAAGGGGGTGAGGTGTCCGACGGCGGTGAATCCCATCTCTTTGGCGTCGGCGATGCCGTCGATGAGTCTTTCGGTGGTGTCTCCGAAAACGTGGTAGTAGACGCGTGCGCGGTCACGGACTTTTCCGCCGAGGAGCTGGTGGACGGGGGCGTCGAAGTGTTTGCCCATGATGTCCCAGAGAGCGATGTCGATGGCGGATAGAGCGCCCATGATGGCGGCGCCGCGGAAGTGTGAGAAGCGGTACATGTATTGCCAGTGGTGCTCGATGCGCAGGGGGTCTTCGCCGACGAGGTAGCGTCCGAACTTTTCGATGGCGGCTTCGGATGGTTCGAGGTATCCCCATGCTCCGGATTCTCCGATGCCGGAGATGCCGGCGTCGGTGTCGACCTTGACGAGGAGGTAGCGGTCGAGCATGAGTGGGGTTACTTTGGTGATTTTCATGTTTGGGTTTGTTGAGCTGCTGTGTGGATGATGGGAATGATTTTAATGATGGGTGGTTGTTGTCTGAATTGGGATTTTTGGGATTGGGGGGATTTTTGGGATTTCGGTGTTGGTTGTTGGGAGTTTTAGTTTTTGGTTGGGCGTGTTTGTATGTCCACCGGGGGTGGTTTTGTTTCTGCTCCTCCCCCTGCGCCTTTTCAGGGGCGCAGGGTTGGCATCATCTTTTGGTTTTCTGTTACGTCGCCATTGGATGTGACCTGGGAGGTCGGGTCATGGGGCCGAATGTACTGCCCTGGTCCTTGAGCTTCGGTCTCAGCGCCGAGACCTCGGCTCCTTCCCTCTCCATCGCCTCTTCGGTTCGAAGAGGACGACCCCGGAGAGGGGTCAGATGCTGCGCAGAGCGGTGTGTCAGACCGCTAGCTTCCTGATCCAGACGCGGCACGCGTCGCCAGACCGCGTGCTTGGTCCGCGGCGCGGTGCTTTGGTGCACCGTTCGGAGTACGCCGTTTTCCTTCGATTCACCCTCGCGGGATCCTCTCGCGCTGTAGCCTC
>JAJEGY010000040.1 GCA_022819585.1 Dehalococcoidia bacterium
TACTGCCCTGGTCCTTGAGCCTCGGTCTTTGTACTTCGACCTCGGCTCCTTCCCTCTCCATCGCCCCTTCGGTTCGAAGAGGACGACCCCGGAGAGGGGTCAGATGCTGCGCAGAACGGTGTGTCAGACCGCTAGCTTCCATATCCAGACGCGGCCCATGTCGCCAGACCATGGGCTTGGTCCGCGGCGCGGTGCTTGGGGACACCGTTCGGAGTACGCCGCCTTCCTTCGATTCACCCTCGCGGGATCCTCTCGCGCTGTAGCCTCCCTCCTGTGATGGGCAGGAGTAGACGTCCGTCGGCTCCACGTGCGGTCTCCCGGCCCTTGGCAACGCATCTCCGTAAAGGAAATGCGCGCTGGCTCGCTTCACGACGCAGGACTGCTGCGCCGCGCTCCGGGAACTGTGCCTCCCACGCTTAGGCACGGACCCTCGCGGTCTTGCGACGGACTTCCGATCCGCCGTGGGACGCCACCAGAGGACGCGAAGACGCCGCGACTCGTCACGGCTGTCCGCCGTGTCTTTTGTGTCGACTGTTGCCTTCATGTCCTCACGCTTTCTCCCTGTGACCGTCTGGGTCGGGGGGTCTGCACACGTCTGCGCAGCACTGTGTTGCGAGCCGCTAAGCCCGCAGAACTTGTTCACTTGTTGTTTTTATAACGGATGTTGATGGTTGTCAAGTTATTTATGGAAACTATTTTCTAAATATTAGGAAGTCAGAGATGAAAGCACTTGTTGGGCAGTCCGTCTGGCCCCACGTCCGCCCCTGCCCTCACCCTAGCCCTCTCCCGCCCAGCGGGAGAGGGGACACGTTCATGGCTAGCGAGGTTTTGGTTGAGTGTTTTGGGGGATGGGAGGAGGGTGTGGTTGGGGTGTGCAGGGTTTGGAGGGAGTGATGGTTTTGGAGGGAGTCCGCCGCTCTGCAAAGCGCCTTCGCAACACCTCCCCGGGCCGTTCACGAACGGCCCGGGGATGATGGTGTTAGTGTTCGCTTACTGTGTGGTTGGCGATCCAGTTGAAGTTGATGTCTTCGCCTAGGCCGGGGGTGGTGGGCATTTGGATCATGCCGTCTTTGCCCATGGGGTCGATGATGTTGTTTAGGTATTCGGGTGGGGCGTCGTAGTCTACGAAGGGGTGTAGGAGGCCGCGTTCGTACCAGCGTCCGTTGAAGAAGCCTCCTAGGACGGCTAGGTTGCCGGGGCCGCCGCCGTGGATTTCGCAGTCCATGTTTAGGGACTCTGCGAGGTGGCAGATCTTCATCGAGGGGCCGATGCCTCCGACGTCCATGACGCCGGTGCGGAGAATGTCGGCGGCTCCGTGGATTGCCCACTCGGCGCGGGAGTGGAACTTGCCCTCGACGAATTCGGGTCCGAGGATAGGGATGTCGAGGTTTTTGGCGAGCCATACGTATGAGGACATGGAGTGCTCGTCCATCATCTCCTCGTACCAGTAGTAGTTGAGGTCTTGGATGCCTTTGCCGAGTTCGAGGGCTTCGGTGCGGGAGTACCAGTGGTTGGCATCAAGCATGAGAGGGACGTCGGGACCGACGGCTTCACGGACGGCGGCGCATGCGGCGATGTCCATCTTGACGGAGGGCGCCCATGAGACAGGCGGCATCCATGTGTGAAGCTTGATGGCGGTGTATCCGCGGTTGATGAGCCATTCTGCGAAGCGTCCGTAGTCTTCGGGCGTAGCGAGGCCGTTTTCCATTTCGTCGCCGCACATCGTGGAGCCGTAAGCGGGGACTTTGTCGCGCATTCCGCCGAGGATTTTCCAGACGGGCATGTCGATCTTGCGTCCGAACCAGTCCCAGAGAGCGAGTTCGGCAATGGCCAGTGGTCGGTCGGAGAATGCGCCGCCGGAGCCTCGCTGCCAGCGTGCCATTGCCTGCCAGAGGCGCTCGCGGTCGGTGGCGTCTTGTCCGACGAGGACTTTTTTGATGAAGTTTTCGAGGATTGCGGGCCGGAGGGCGTCGGGTGAGCCGAAGCAGTAGCCGCTGGTGCCGTCTTCGGTGGTGATAGTCAGGAGAGCGGACTGGGCCTCGTGGGGATCGCCGGGGTGGGCGTGGCCGTCGGTGTCGTGGACGGTGTTGGAGGTGTATGTGAATGTTGTGACTTTGATGTCGGTGATGATCATTTGGGGGTTGGCTTTCTCTGCGGGTTTTGGTGCTCTAGTGATGTTAGATCTTACTGGGATGTTCGGGGGTGGACGGCAAGTAAATCGTGGACAAAATGTAAGATACGTCTGCGCATCTGCCGAACTATTGCCCGAACAATTGAACGGACGACAGGACTAGTCGCGCGGAACGCTGGGATATTTCTCAACACATCGACATCACCTTGGAGTCTTCCAAAAAAATCAATGCCAAACTGGATCACAGGAGTATTGGTGACAGCGGCATTCATAGCCGGGTATTGGCTCGCGGTCTGGGATTTCGATCGAGAGATAGAAAATCTCGGACCGGAAATTTCGGCCACCGTTGAGGCAACGGGCGAGGAAATCGCAGAGAAATTCGACGACGTAATTGATGATTTCGAGTCTGCCCTGAACTTGAACAACGCGTTCCTTCGCGGGTACCGGTGTCTCGTGAACGCTGTTGATAATCCTGACCGTTGGGAGGAAATACGAAGCGCGTTGAATCGGGGCAGTACGCATCTTCAAAGTGTCGAGACCGACGATCCCAGTGACTATCGGTTCGTGGCAGAGGCATTGAACAGCGAACTAAACTCACTGAATTGCACCGGATTTGATACCGAAGATGTTGATATGGTACCGTCGCCTTCGCGATTGATTACCGAGGAAACTGGAGAGTGATCACTCGAGGTACTTTTTTGCGAGCGTTTGGTAACGCGGATCGACACGATGCGCCGGACGGAATTTCCCCTTCCATCGCGTAGCGAAGGTTTGGGAGCGGTCGTTCCTAGACCGAGATAAAAGGACTTGCAATACCCTAAACATCTCTCTGATCATAGCTCTTTTTTGGCCGCTTGTTTTAGTTCGTAGAGACGGTTCAACGCCTCAATCGGCGTTAGGTTGTCGATGTCTAGTTCGGAGATGGTGCGTAGGAAATCGGTGTTGTTTGGGGTGTTGAAGAGGTCTAGCTGGAGGTGGTCTTGGGGGGATTGGGTTTGGGCGGCGTTGCTGGTGTGGTTTTCTAGTTCGGTTAGGAGTTCTCGGGCGCGTTCTACTACTGGGGATGGCATTCCGGCTAGCTGGGCTACGTGGATGCCGTAGGAGCGGTCGGCGCCGCCTTGGACTATTCGGTAGAGGAACTGGATGGCGTCGCCTTCTTCGGCTACGGCTACTCGGAGGTTGCGTGCTCGTGGGAGGGTGTCGCCTAGGGCGGTCATTTCGTGGTAGTGGGTTGCGAAGAGGGTCCTGCAGCCTAGCGCGGGGTTGTTGTGGATGAACTCGGCTACGGCTCGGGCGATGGCTAGGCCGTCGTAGGTTGAGGTGCCGCGTCCGATCTCGTCTAGGATGGCTAGGGAGCGTGGTGTTGCTTGGTTGAGGATTCCAGCGGTCTCGACCATCTCTACCATGAATGTTGAGCGTCCGCCGGCGATGTCGTCGGAGATTCCGATGCGTGTGAAGATGCGGTCTACGATGCCGATACGTGCGAATTTGGCGGGGACGAAGCTGCCGATCTGGGCGAGGATTGTGAGGATTGCGGCTTGCCGGATGTAGGTTGACTTGCCGGACATGTTGGGTCCAGTGATGATGAGGAGTTGGTTCTCGGAGTTGGATGCGTGGATGTCGTTGGGGACGAAGCGTCCGTATCCTAGCACATCTTCGACGACGGGGTGGCGTCCATCTTCGATTTGGAGGAGGTCGCCGTTGTCGATGAAAGGCAGGGTCCAGTCGTTTTCGGCTGCGACGCGGGCTAGTGCAAGGCAGACGTCGATGTTTGCGATGGCCTGAGCGGTGCGCATGATTGCGGCGGCGTGTTCGGCGACCTGCTGGCAGACGCGGCGATAGATGGACTGCTCCAGTTCGGTGATCTGGTCGGCAGCTCGGAGGACCTGATTTTCGAGGTCTTTGAGTTCGGGGGTGATGAAGCGTTCGGCGTTGACGAGGGTCTGTCTGCGTTCGAACTCTGGGGGAACTTTGTCGAGGTGAGAGCGGGAGACTTCGATGTAGTAGCCGAAGACTCGGTTGTGGCCGACACGGAGGTTGGGGATGCCTGAAGATTCGCGTGCTTCGGCTTCGATGGCGGCGATGCCGGAGCGGGCGCGGGATGCTGTTGAGCGGAGGTCGTCGAGGTCGTGGTCGAAGTCGGGCTTGATCATGCCGCCATCGGATGTGCGGAACGGGGGATCTTCGACTATTGCGCGGTCGATGAGGTCTCGGACTTCATTGTGGGAGGCGGCGCCCTCAAAGAGAGGTGAGATAGGGGCGTCGGTCTGGGAGTCTATGGTGAGTTCTCGGAGTGTCGGCGCTTTGTCTAGGCCGCGGAAGAGTTGGCGCAGTTCCCGTGGTTCAGATTGGCCGAGAGTCAGGCGGTTCACTAGACGTGCCAGATCAGGAATGTTGTTGAGAGTTTGGTCTAGGGATGAGCGGAGGGTTGAGTTGTTGAAGAGGGAATTTACAGCTAGTTGACGGGTGTTGAGTTCGTCAAGATCTGTGAGGGGCGCGGAGAGCCAGTCTCGGAGCAGACGTGCTCCCATTGGGGTGCGGGTGGTATCGAGAGTCGAGAGGAGAGTTGGGCCGCCTTCGATGGTTGGGGTCAGGACTTCCAAGTCGCGGAGCGCGGCCGCAGGGATGTGCATGTAGCGGTCAGGGCGATGTCGGCGAAGAGTTTTGATGAATGGGAGTCGGCCGATCTGGGTCTGGGCGAGGAAGTCGATAGCTGATGCGGCAGCGATGGCGGCTAGTGGTTGATTGGTGAGATCGAATGGTTCGAGGGTGTCGGTGTTGAAGTGTGATTTGAGGCTGTCGGCAGCTAGTTCTGCGTCGAGAGTGGATTCGTCTAGGGATCGGATCGTGGTTTTGCTTAAGGCGGTCCTCCCCCTGCCCCCTCCTGAGGGAGGGGGTGATTCTGCGGTGATGTCGTCGAGGAGGATGCGACTGTTGGTGTCGACTAGGATTTCTGCGGGTTCGAGGCGTTCGAGGTGGTCGATGATGTTTGCGGCGGGTAGTTCCATTGCGGCGAATTCGCCGGTGGATGCTTCGAGCCATGCTAGGCCAGCGTTTCGGCCTTCAATTACGCAGGCGGCTAGGTAGTTGTGTTTGGACTGCTCTAGGAGGGATTGGTCAAGGACAGTGCCGGGTGTAACGATGCGGACTACTGCCCTATCGACGATGCCTTCGGAGTTTGGTTCGCTAGTCGTCTGTTCGGCGATGGCGATCTTGATGCCGGATGCGACTAGGCGGGGAAGATGGGTGTCGAGGGAGTGATATGGGATGCCTGCGAGTGCGGATTTTTGTCCGCCGCCGATGTCGCGGGAGGTGAGGGCTACGTCGAGGAGTTTTGAGAGGGTACGGGCGTCTTCGTCGAAGCACTCGTAGAAGTCGCCCATGCGGAATAGGAGGAGTGAATCGGCGTGTTTGGCTTTGAATTGGAGGTATTGACGACGGCCGGGGGATAGTCTGCGACGTGATGCGCGACGGGAATTGGAGCGCGCGGGAGTAGTCGATTGCTGGTCGGCGATAGTCGTCATGGGTTCTGCACGCGATTTTAGATGCGTACTGATCGATGAAAGCTTCTGGCAGCAAGAAAGGAGCAAAAACGCCCCTCGGCAGCGAACCGAGGGGCGTTTTTGCTTACCGAGTTAACGGTTGGCGGCTATTCCACAGGTTCCAAGTTGAGGAAGATGTGGAGGCCGGTGCGATGCCAGAATCCCTCGTGGACGTACTGGTTGTCGTTGTGAGGCCATGATTCCTCTGTCCAGTAGGTAGTGTTCATCGGCAACGTGATAATCGTTGACGTGAGCGGGATGTCGGGCAGCTCGGGAAGCCAGATCTCCATCGCCTTGCGGTAGAGCGGCAGAACGCCGGGGCTGTCTTCCGGCAGCGCGGTCATCTGCTCGACGTAGGAGTCGAACTCTTCGTTGCACCAGCGGTAGAAGCCCGGGTACGCGATGAACCCGATCTCACCCTCGGTCACGAGTTCGCAGCGGTATCCCTTTAGTACGGGCTCAGGGTCGACCATCGAGCCGTGACCCCAGATGAATCCATCGGCGTGACCTTGGAAGATCTGGTCGATGAAGTCGGTCGGGGTTGAGAAGCTGGCGTCGAATCCGCCACGCCGCAGGTTCTGTGTGACGACCGGCGCGGCTGGCGTAGTGGACGGGTGCTGCGGGAAGGTCACGATGTGAATCTTCACGCGTTCGCCGTCTTTGACCCAGAAGCCTTCGCCGTCTCGGGTGTAGCCTTCGCCTTCCATGAGGGCGGCTGACTTGTCAGGGTTGTACTCGCTGGTGTCGTATGTCTCGAGCAGGTCGGCGACTTCGTCGTGGTACTTCTGCATGGGCGCGTAGTACGGCCACGGCAACTGCTGCACGATCTGACCGCCACCGAAACCGAACTCGATGACCTCGTCACGGTTAATGGAGTACGAGATCGCCCATCGGACGTTCTTGTTGTCGAACGGAGGTCGCTTGGTGTTTAGACCAAGTCCTACAGGCCACCAGTCTTCATATCCGAACGGTGCTTCGCCGTAGTAGTGCGTCGTCATGTTCGGGTTTTGGGCGACGACGGCCTTGTAGTTGGGCACCGTCAGCGAGAAAGCCATGTCGATCTCGTTGGTGATGAGGAGCTGCGCCATGGTGATCTCGTTCATGCCGGGCAGGAAGATCAGGCGCTCGACCTCGGGGAGATCGTGGAATCCGATCTTTGCGGCCCACCAGTCGTCCCGGCGGTCCCAGATCTTCTTCTCGACGTCGGTGTGGACTAGGCGGTATGGTCCGGTGACCACAGGCCAGCCCTTTTCAGGGTCGTAGTGGGAGAACGTTGCGATCTCGTCGTCCGGCACGTTTTCGAAGATGTGCTTGGGAATCCACGGGACGCCGATGTCGGCGCGGAAGATCAGTAGGTCCCAGACGTATCGCGGCGAGGGGCCGGTGAACGAGATGTGGACCGTGTGATCGTCGATCGCGGTTGCTTCGTCGGTCCATTGGTTTACCGCTCCGTGACGGTCTGACAACGGGTTGGTGTTAGCCATGTTGAGCGTGTAGGCGACGTCGTGGGCGGTGAACGGTGTTCCGTCGCTCCATTCGACGCCTTCGCGGATGTTGACCGTCACGCCCGTGTATCCGTCGTCATACTCGTAGTCGGTGGCCATCCAAGGGATGAGTTCGCCGGTGAGCATGTTGAAGTAGAAGAGCCCTTCGCTGGCAGCCTGGTAAAGACCGCTACGAGAGAGGCCTGGGGCGTGAGCGTTGAACTGTTCGATGTCGGTGAAGGCGCCGGGGTGCTCACCGCCGAGGCCGGCCATGATGAGGGTCCGGTTTCGGGGTACGTCTTGGTAGCCGAGAGGCACTGGTGTCGGGGTAACTTCGACCTCGACCGCGACCTCTTTCTCGACGACCTTTTCAACCTCGACCTCTTTGACGACCTCAACTTCCTTCTCGACCTCAACCTCCTTGACGACCTCGACCTCCTTGACGACTTCGACTGGGACCTCGCGTGTAACCTCCACGATGGTCTCGCTGCCGCAAGCAAGTGCGAACGTCATGGTAGACAGCATCATCGCTAATACGATCAGCGGTAAGATGCGTTTGGTTTTAGGCATTTGATGTTCCTCCTCTTGTGGTTTCATTTGCCTGTGATTTTTGTTGTTGGTGAACATAGCAAGATCCTGATTCAGTCAACTCGCGCCGTTTTGAGACGGTGACGAATCTCGGATGTTGAAGAATGAGGCGATGTTTTGGTCTGACACGGCTCCTGCATGTTCATGCAGGAAGCATTTCGCGATGCGGGTCTGGTCCAGGGCGTAAGCGCTCGGGACGTCTTGGACGCAAGTTTCGATGGCATCGGGGCATCGGTTGACGAACGGGCACATCGTCTGCGTCACGTCGATGCCGGTGAAGGGAGGATCGTTGGCGCCTCGCATGTCGATCCAGCGACGATTTGGATCCGGCATCGGGATGGACTGAACCAACAGGCGCGTGTAAGGATGTTGGGGATCGTTGATTACGTGTTCGACGTCGCCTGCCTCCACCACATGCCCTCGGTACATGATCAATATGTTGTCGGCGACTTGATAGGCGGTGGTGAGGTCGTGGGTTATGTAGAGGATGGCGATGCCGAGTTCGTGGTTGAGGGTCCGGATGGTTTCGAGGATCGTGGCTCGCAGGGATGCATCGACCATCGAGACGGGTTCGTCGGCGATGATGACCTGGGGTTTCAGGAGGAGGGATCGGGCGACCATCACTCGCTGGCGCTGTCCGCCGCTGAGCTGATGGGGGTAACGTCCGAGGGTTTCGGATGGTCGTAGGCCGACGCCGGATATGGCTTCTTCGATGAGATGACGGGCTTCGTCGCGCGAGGAGGCGAGATTGAAACGTGCGATGGCGACGGTGAAGATGTGGTCGACTTTGTAGAAGGGGTTGTATACGGAGAAGGGGTCTTGGAAAATGGCCTGGACTTGGCGTCGGTACTGTTTTCGTTCGCCGGAGTTCATGCGGTTGACGTCGTTGCCCATGTAGAGGACTTGTCCCGAGGTTGGGCGCTGGAATCCGAGCATTATTCGTCCGAGGGTGGTTTTCCCGCTTCCGCTCTCCCCTGCTACGGCGGTGATGAGGGCCGGATTGTTGTCCAGAGTGAAGGAGACATCGTTGACCGCGTAGTTGTGTTCGCGATTCCAGATCGGGCCGCTAGAGAAGATCTGAGTGACGTTGCGCAGCTCAAGCAGAGACGCGCTTGGTGCGTCGTTGGCAGTGCTCGCGTTGGTCATTTCCGCGGTTGCTGTCATGCTGCTACGGCCTCGGTGTGCAGGTGGCATGAGACGAGGTCGGGATCGCCGACGAGTTGCGGGACTTCCTCACCGCAGATATCCATTGCTTCCGGGCATCGCGGCATGAATGGGCATCCCGGCGGGACTGCGAGCAGGGAGGGTGGCAGGCCGGGAATGCCTTGCAGCCTTCGCTTGCCCGCGGTGTCCGGCAAGCTGGAGATCAGGAGGCGGGTGTAGGGGTGACGCGGATTGGCGAAGATCTGTTGGACGGTAGCGAGTTCGACGAGTTTTCCGGCATACATCACGCCGATCCGGTCAGCGAACTGCGCCATCAGACCCATGTCGTGACCGACGAGGATCACGGCGGCACCGATCTCGGAGCGAACGTCCTCAAGCGTTTCCATGACTTGTCGCTGTACGACGACGTCAAGGGCGCTGGTTGGTTCGTCGGCGAGGATGAGACGCGGTTTGTGGGATATGGCCATGGCGATGGTGACGCGCTGCTTCATTCCTCCGCTGAGTTCATGGGGGAAGAGATTCAGTACGCTGCTATTCAATCCGACTTGGGCCATCAGGGTATTCAGACGCTCCTGTGATCGCTCTCGGGACTCGTTGATGCCGTGATCGCGGAGGCCGTCAAGCATCTGGCTACGAATCCTCCGGACAGGGTTTAGCGCGTTCATTGCGGCTTGGGGAACCATTGCGACATCGTTGCCGCGTACGGAGCGCATTTCCGGTTCAGACAGGCTGATGAGGTCGCGTCCATCCAGTTTCACGGTTCCGCCGGCGATCTCGCCCGGTGGTTTGATCATTCGCATGATGGCGAGCGCGGTGGTCGTCTTCCCAGAGCCGGATTCGCCGACCAGCCCCAGTTTTTCGCCTTCAGCGATATCGAGATCCACACCGTCGACGGCACGCACTGTTCCGGCTCGGATGTTGAAATAGACGCGTAGATCGCGTATGGAAAGGACAGTGTCCGGCATTACAGGCTCTGCCTCAATCGTGGGTTGGCCCACTTGTCTAAACCGGCGGCGATCAGGTAGAGGGAGATGAATATCCATGCGACCAAGAGGATCGGCGGGCCGTACCACCACCACCAGTTGCTGATAACCGCGCCGTAGTAGAGCGACCAGTAGATTGTCATTCCGAGCGTGGGTTCGTGTTGGGGCCCCAGCCCGAGAGCTTCCAGTCCAACGGCGGCGAGGATGCCGCTGGCCATGGCACCGACGAAACTTGCGGCCAGGAATGGGAACAGGTTGGGCATGAGTTCACGGAAGATGATCTCAAGGTCACCCATGCCGTTGAGCCTCGCCACTTCTACGTAGTTGCTTTCCCTCATGCTCAAGACTTGTGCTCGTATGACGCGTGTGGGCCACATCCAAGACAGTGACGCGACGATCAACCCCATCATGTTGACGGACAAGCCGGATGACTCTTTGATCGTCGATGCGACGACTACTAGCACCGCCAAACTGGGGATAGTGATGAAGACATCTGAAATGATTCGGATAAATGCGTCTACAGGGCCCCGCATGTAACCACCCAAAAACCCCAGTAAGATACCGATTCCTAGACCAAACACACCCGCGTATAACCCGATACGCAACGTTAACGGCGCGCCGTGGACCATGAGCGGCAAAATCTGTCTGCCGTTGAAATCGGTACCCAGCCAGTATTTCGATTGTGGTCCTGCGGTTTGGGGACCCGAGATCGGATCGGCGTTTTTGGGATCGACGATCTGTCCGCCAATAAGCCACAACGCCAGTAGGGCGATGAGCATGAACAGCCCAATCGAAAGCATCCGCTCGTGGAGCAGGTAGTATCCGATCTGTGAGAGAGCGCTATATGAAGCGCCGGAACCGGTTTCAGCTTCGGCTTGAATAGCAGCGGACGATTGAGTCGATTCGGCGCCTAAATCACGCATCGTTGGTACCTGAGTTTCGTCCGTGTCTGCGGTTCATGCGGCGCGGCGCACACGAGGATCAATGAATGGGTAGACGATGTCGAGTATGAATGTTGATGCCGCCACCATCACGATGAGCACAAAGACGACGCCATAAATGACGAAATAGTCGAAACCGGCGATTGCGTTGTACAACAGAGTGCCCATTCCGGGATACCGGTAGATGACCTCGACGAGTATCACTCCCGAGAATATGAGACTCATCGCGAGGGCTAGCGAGGTTAGTTGCGGCAGAGTGGCGTTTCGCATTCCGTACAGGCTGAAGACGCGGCTCGGCTTTAGCCCCCGCATCTGTGCCAGCGTAACGTAGTCCTCGCCTTGGGTGGTTACCATCATCCCTCGCATTCCCAATGCCCAGAACCCGATCTGGGAGAGGATTATCGACATCGCAGGCAATATCGAGTGATGGATGGTGTCCAGGATACGGTCCATGCTCCACCCGTCGTAAACCGTCGTGACGCTCGTCGCCCCGGCGAGCGGTAGCAATGGCCACCATTCAGGTTGCCACTGATGCCGCACCGCAAACAGAAACATCAGCATTATCGCCAACATGAAATACGGAATCGGTGACAGGGTCAAGAAAATCGGCAAAGCGCCTTTTAGCCATCTCGGGGCACCGGGCCAAGCCAAGGTTGCGCCAGACAGCGAGCCTAGCGCAAACGCAGTTAAGACCGAGATTCCGACTAGACCCAAGGTGTATGGCATCCGCTGAACAATCATGTCCCACACCCTCGTCGGGTAGTTGATCAGCGAGTAGTTCAGGTCGCCGCGCACGAGGCTTGACAGATAGCGGATGTATTGCAGATACAGCGGTTGATCGAGGCCGTACTCCTGTTCGTAGGCTTCGACAACCTTTTCCATGCCGGTAGCGAGGTTGCCGGTAGCGGCCATCATGACTAACCGCTCGCGCACAGGATTACGGTCGCTCGCGATCCGGGGAAGAAAGAAGATAACCGTCGTTGCGAGCCAAACGACCAGCAGGAACATGCCGATCCGGGCCGCTATGTAGGTGATGCTCACGGCTTACCGTGAAGTCGATTCTGCGTTGTCGGGGCGGTGCGCACTGTTTTTGAGGCGCGCGAAACCCCACTATGCGGCGGAATTATACAGCGATTTCAGCCGTGTGGCGCAGTTTACTGATAGCGCACCACAGCGGTATCGCCCGCCAACCAGCGGAAGTCGGAGAATTCACTTCCAAGCGGTGCCTCGAAAACCAAGTGACCACGGAGTTCCTCACCTTGATTGAGGGTGAACCCGCCCCACATCAGCCTGAAATCGGGATCGAGATAACGATCGTCAGAACTCGTCTCGACGATATATGAGCGGTCGATGACGTTGATGGGTTTGAGCGCGATGCTGCCCTTGATGCGAAGTTCTGCGGCTTCGCGGTCGACCACCATTCTGACGGCTCCAGAGGTCTGGTTTGTCAGGAGCGTCTCGACGACGATGATTTCGGTGCCCTCTCCCTCAGGCTGGATCGCCCATTGGTTGATGTCGCCGCGGCTGGAAGGCGCTTCGTATACGACGTAGGGTTGATGCCGCGGTAGTTCAGCTCGGATCCAAAGTGTTCGTCCCGCGACGTAGAGATCGGGGCCGCCTTCGAATGGGTTCGCCCACAGGAGCACTTCTACGACGGCGAGGGATATCAGTGATATGACCGTGAGGGCGATCAGGACTACTGGGAGTGCCTGTTTCGGCACACGAATTTGGCGTCTTGCGAGGACGGCGCCAGAGGCATCAACGTCGACGTATTCAGAACCCGAAGAACCGCGGAAGGCTGTGGAGGGCGCGTAGTCGATGAAGACTCTAGAGATGCCGCCATCCATAGATTCGACGCCGTTGACCTCCCATTGGAGTTCGGCGTCGCGCAGCTTGGGTCCGTATTCGTATTTGTTCTCTTCTGCGTATCGGAGAGCTGCCGCCACCTCGGTCGGAAAAGCATCGCGTGCCTCATCGCCTTCGATGAAGTTTTCCTGGACCGTCACTTCGGTCGTTTCATCTTCTTCGTCCCTAGATTCCGGGCGATCGGTGCTAGCCATGATTGTGAGGTTATCGGTGGGTCGTCGTTATAGGTATCAAATATACATACGCCACTGTTTTCGTCTGGTTCACACCGCTGAGACGCGTGCGCTCATCGACGGCATCCCACGCAGTTGATCGACGACGTCTGCGAGGGCGTTGACGCTGTATTCGACATCATCTTGGGTCGAATCCTTGCCGAAAGAGAATCGGAGGCTGCCCTGCGCGAGTTCATGTGACATGCCCATCGCCAAGAGAACGTGGGACGGCTCGATTGAAGCAGAACTGCATGCACTGCCACTCGACGCGCATATTCCCTTGAAATCGAGGCCGAGGAGCATGGGCTCGCCTTCCAAGCCCGGGATGGATATATGGGCGATGTGCGGAAGACTGTGTTGCGGATGATTGTTGATTACCACTCCGGAGACGCGTTCGGTTACTGCCGCTAAGAATCGGTCCCGCAACCCGCGAGTATGTTCGCAGAACTCTAGGCGCTCGTTTTCGGCTAGCACCAGCGCCACGCCCATTCCGACGATGCCGGGGACGTTTTCAGTCCCTGAGCGGCGTTGTCGCTCCTGTCCGCCGCCAGCGATCAGGGGATCGATCTTCACGCCGCGGCGAGCGTACAAGACGCCGACGCCTTTCGGTCCGTGGATCTTGTGGGCGGATAGCGACAGGAAATCGACGCCTAGTGTTTTGACGTCCAACGTGAGTTTCCCAGATGCTTGAACGGCGTCGGTGTGCATAACGACAGTTGTGCCCTGCTGTGAGCCGTGTTGTTTGACGAGACGCGAAATCTCTGAGATGTCGTTGATAGCGCCGACTTCGTTGTTGGCGTACATGATGCTGACAACTGCATCGCGGTCTCCAAGGTATGAAGCGACGTCTGCAGGATCCACGATGCCGTACTGGTCTACCGGCACACTGATGACGTGGTGTCCATCGTGTTCGAGTTGTTCGGCCGCGTGGATGACGGCGTGATGTTCGACATCGGAGATGATGATGTCAGCCGGCTCGTCGAATGTCGAGGCAACACCTTTGATGGCCATGTTGTCGGCCTCGGTGCCGCCGCCGGTGAAGACTACCTCGCTGGTCCGGCAGTTGAGGACAGACGCCACCCGCGCCCTAGCCTCATCAATGGCATTCCGAGACTCGCCCGCGATGGCGTACAGGCTCGATGGATTGCCGAATGCTTGGCTGAAATACGGCAGCATCGCATCTAGCACCTCATGCCGCACCGGAGTGGTCGCGGCATGATCAAGGTAGATGAGGCGCGAACCTGCTTCCAACTCTTCAACTGCGGTGGTCATGCTGTGGTATCCCAATCGCTACCGTTACCGTCGATTTTAGTCAACCTTGATTAGCTTGAAGGCATTGCAAGTTCGGGAAGCAGGGCTTGTGAGTTGTTAAACTTTAATGCTTGATTGATATCAAAACTGAACCGCCGACCATTGCGTATATTGTCAAACGACGATTAAGCTAGCATTCGTGCGAGCCACTCGGATACCATGATCCAACTTGAGCACATGTCGAAGTACTACGGGCCCTACCCGGCAGTGCTCGACGTCTCGTTCGAGGTGTTGAAGGGCGAGATCGTGGGCTTCTTGGGTCCGAACGGAGCGGGCAAGACGACAACGATGCGGGTGTTGACAGGCTTCACACCGCCGACACACGGCGACGCAGTGGTTGCCGGGTACAACGTCGTATCCCACTCCCTAGATGCTCGGCGTCATATCGGATATCTCCCGGAGACCGTGCCCCTCTACTACGACATGACGGTCACCGACTTTCTGTCGTACATGGGCATGTTGCGAGGCATGAACCGCGAGTGGATCAACGAGCGCGTTCCGAAAGTCATCGATACCGTGCGACTGAACGACTATCGAAACACGCTGGTCGGCAAGTTGTCCAAGGGATACCGACAACGAACCGGCATAGCGCAAGCGATTCTGCACGAGCCAGACGTGCTCATCCTCGACGAACCCACGATCGGTATCGACCCGATTCAGGTGGTCGAGACCCGCGAGTTGATCAGCGAATTGGGCGAGGACCACACGTTGCTGCTCAGTTCGCACATCCTGCCTGAAGTGAGCATGATCTGCCGTCGTGTGCTGGTTATACATGATGGTCGAATCGTGGCCGACGACCAGCCTGACAACCTCTCCGAGCGTTTGCAGCACTCGGAGCGCATCGAGATGACGGTGCGAGGCGCAGAGCCACGGGCAGTCATCGGTGAGATGCGCGAACTGCCGATGGTGGTCGATGCTCGTCGCGACAACCGCGCCGAGAGTATGGCACGGGCCGAGCGGGACGGCACGATACCGTTGATCGTGGATGCTCGTCCAAATGCGCAGGCCACAGAAGTGATTGCTAACAAGATAATCGAGCGTGGATGGGGTCTGGTGAATCTGACACCGTTGCCGCTGACGCTGGAGGAGATCTTCTTAGAGTTGACGACCGAAGAGGATCTGGACTGAACTGTGCGTTTCATCTGGTTAATCGCTAACAAAGAGGTCCGCACGTACTTCGCCTCTCCGATGGCGTACGTCGTGACAGCGGCGTTTCTCGCCATCACCGGCTTCTTCTTCGTTGCGTCTGTATCTGACGCGTTTTCTGAGGCGTCGATACGCGGATTCCTCGCTGGTGCCGTATTCTTCATGATCTTCATGTCGCCGGCGATCACGATGCGACTGCTTGCCGAGGAACAGAAGATCGGCACTCTGGAGCTGTTGCTGACTTCCCCGGTGCGCGAGTTCGAGATCGTGGTCGGAAAGTTCCTCGCCGCATTTATCACGGTCTTGGCGATGATTGCGTTGTCGCTCTACTTCGTAATCATCCTGTTCGTTTACGGCATCCCGGACGTCGGCCCGATTCTGACGGGATACTTGGGTCTGGTCCTTTATGCAGCAGCCACGTTGGCGATCGGACTTTTTGCTTCGGCGTTGAGCCCTAACCAGATCGTGGGGCTAGTAGTTGGTGCCGGGTTGCTCACAGGTTTGACGATTATCGACTTTGTATCTGAACGGGTCACCGGCGTCGCGTCGGAGATATTGGATGCTCTCCAACTCGGCGCTTCGTTTTCGGTGTTCGATCTTGACAGTTTCGGTGTGGCCGAGGCGGGGCATTTCGCCGACTTCGCCCGAGGAATCTTGTCCATCGGTGATGTCGTCTACTACGTATCTATTACCGCGGTGTTCCTCATGCTGACGGTGATAGCTTTGGAAACTCGTCGATGGCGCTGATGTTGATCGTTGTGAGATCAATGGAATGGCAGTAACCGTATCTCGATGACCACTCAAGACACTTCGCAGCCAGAGATTCCAGAGACTCGTCCTACGATGGCGGAGCTCGCCGACGATACTCCGCTGCGCGAGCGGATCATGGCGAGTGCGCGATCGATTCGGCAAGCGCTGGCATTGGCGGGAACCCTGATTCTTGTTCTGGGCGCGCTCATTTGGATCTTCATAAGAGACCTCGAGAGCTACTCCTACATCGTGATGGGCATCGGTCTCGTGATCCTCTTGGTGGATGCGGCGATTTCGTTCGATGCTGTGCGATTTGCGGTCTTCGGGAGACGAGGGCGATACGGTCTGAATACTGCCATCGTGTTGATCGCATTTGTCGCGATCGCGGTGGTTCTCAACTTCGTTATCTACTGGGCAGTCGGGCGCCCCGATCCTCCCGGCTTTTTGCGTGTAGACACCACGAGCACCAAACAGTTCATCGTCTCCGATCAGACCTTGAACACGCTCAAAAACCTGCGGGAACCAATTGAGGTCATCGCCTTCTTCCGTCGAAACACGCCTCAGCGTCAAGCAGCTTGGCGAGCAACTGAAGACTTGCTCAGCGAGTTCAGACGGCGGTCTACTGTTCAGCCATTGACTTTCCGGCTTGTAGATCCTGAACTCGAGCCGAACGTCGCGACGGAATACAGCATCACACAGTTCCCGTCCCTTGCCGTAGAGGCGACCGATAGTCGTCGGGTTGAAGTGATCCCCGGTTTGAATCCCAATCAAGGCCCCAACGTATTCTCCGAACAGGACATCATTACCGGCCTTTTGGTGGTCAACCAGATCAGGCAGAAGACGGTGGTGTTCATAAGCGGTCACGCCGTACGTGACCTTTTGGACGACACACGTGGCGGCGACGGATATTCTCTGGCGGCGAGTGCTCTAGTGCGTGAGAACTACGCGATCGGCAATGAGACGATGCAGGAGCTGGGTCAACGGTTACAGACAAACAACCCTGAACTCTTCCCGGCGGCAGTGATTTTCGCGGGTCCGACGAATGACATGACTGAGACAGAAGAGGGAATTCTGTTGGAATACAGCCGCCGAGGCGGGAATATCCTATTGCTGCTTGAGCCTGAGGCTGCACCAGATTCTTTCAAGGGTTTCTTAGCACGCTACGGCGTCGGAGTCGGAGATGGCACGGTCGTTGACACTGCTAGTTACGTCGCACCTAACCCAACATTCCTGCAGATCAAGAACACGAATAGCCAGTTGCCTGGACACCCGTTGACCGAGGACTTTGATGTCCTTTACATGCCGGGCGCTACCTCGTTTTCCTACAGCATAGACCCGCAGACGATACCGCTAACCGACGAAGGGATACCTTACGTCCGTCAGGATTTGGTGGCGATCAGCACGCTCAACAGCTGGGCCGAGACGGACATCGAGAATATCGAGTTCCAAGTCGATGAGGACCAAGGCGGTCCGCATCCAGTAGCAGTGTCAGTCGAGGCCGTCTCTGAGATCGGTGGTAGTCCGCGGCGCGATGGCGATGAGTTGATTTCGACGCAGATGGTCTTGATAGGTGACACCGATTTCGCCAGCAATGCGTATTTCGGTTCAGCGAGAAACGGCGATCTTTTCGTCAATGCCGTGAACTATCTAGCCGACGACTATGAATTGATAACCCTACGCCCTAAGACGGTCGCTTTCCGCGAGTTGGTGCTAACCGAGTCGGAACGTAACTTCGTCCGATGGAGCGGTTGGCTCTTGATGCCTATACTCGTTGCGTTGGCCGGCATCTGGGCTTGGTGGAGAAGACGCTGATCCATGAGCTTAAGAGTCTCACTGGTTCTCGTGATCGCAGCATGCTGGATTGCGATCGGGGCATCGATTGTCGTCAAACAACTCGGGCAGACTGAGCGCACCGAGCAGCCACCGTTCTTCTTCACGCTCTCGCCTGACGACCTTCGTCACATCTCGATCACGAGCGGAGAAAACTCGACCTCGTGGCATTTCCGCGAGGACGAGCGGCGATGGTACTTCGACGACGAGAAGGATGTTCCTACGGCCCTCTATCGTTGGGGTGGTATCACTCAGCTTCTTGGCGGTCCACGTTCGCAACGTGAATTGAAGAAATCCGTCGACAATCCCGAGCTTTATGGTTTGGACGACCCGCTGCTCGCCATAACCGTCCAGCTGCGGGATGATCGACAACTGACCGTGGAGATGGGCAACCTGACGCCAGACGGAGGCGCTCACTACGCACGTCAGACGGGATACGACGAGTTATACACGGTTGACTACTCGTGGGGAGATGTCATGCTCCGGCTAGTCGAAGAACCTCCATATCCTGAGTGGTTCTACACGATGGACCCGAACGAGGCGACCGAGATTCTGCTATTCGAGGGCAACGACGTCACTTCGGGCTATGGTTTGGACGAGGACCTCGACGAGTGGTTCGTCTGCGACCTGCCGGCCGGAGATCCTCCATGCAAGGGAACGACACCTGCCGATCTGGAACTCGTCACGGACTACCTAACTCACTTTGGCAACCCTGTGATCGATGGTGCGGAGCTGCTAAACGTCATCGACCCGGCCGAATACGAACCTTATGGAGTGGGCAGAGACGCGCCGTACGTTCATATCCGCCGCGAAGTTCAAGTCCGCGAATTGCTAACTGAGGTCTACCGGACATCAATGATCATCGGCGGTGTCACACCGGACGGCAACTATCGATACGCGGTGGCGAACGAGACTCAGGACATCATCAGGGTCGATAGGGAATGGGCTGACAAGATGCTGACGATGTTTGATCTCAATCGTCAATAATCGTCAACGTTCAGTCCCGTTCGTCTCATCTTTAGCCGCCGGATAGCTGGCTCTTTGACATCTAAAGGGTCGGTGGCTCTTGTCGTCGCTTGGCTAATGCAATCGAACTCGCAGCGATCAGAACAACACCGATCAGCAACGCCCAGACCATCACCAATGGGGAAGTCGGTGATGTGCCGCCAGTCGCGGGCAACACCGGAGCAGGCTCAATCTCCGGTTCATCAGGCAAAGCAGGTGGTGTACCTGGTATCGCCGCGGCTACGTTGACTGGAATCGTGCTTGTGTAGCCGCACACAGTGAGCGACGGGACAACACGAACGGTCGACGACATTGCGGTTAAGGAGACGCCGTCGTCGCTCACCCCGACCAGTTGTACATCGGCGATGTTACCGAGCAGACTGTTGGGAACCGGCACACAGATTGTCGCGACGTCATTGAGTCTGTAAGAGGATGCAGCGGCGCGAGCACTGTCGATGACGGCAACGGTGTACTTCGTTCCGCTCAAGGTGAACCTGTGGCCGGACATCCCAGCATTAGACGCCGGTCCGTTTTCATACATTCGGACGCCAATGAATTCGGCGTTCGGCACGACTCCCGGTTCGGCGTTGATCGAGAAGCCCTCGCCGTTGAAGGTGCCGCCTGCTTCAGGCGTAAAGACTTCATATTGGTTGCCATCAGAGTCATCCAGAACGGTTGGGATGGGGCCGGGGGGATTCACGGGGGTCCCGGGACCCTCGCCGATTTCTCCAGGTCTGCGAACTGTGATGGTGAACGAGGTGCTGCAGGTGCCTCTGCAGTTCGATCCTGCGCTCACAGATACGGTGTAGCGCCCTGGACTGTCTGGTGCTCTATACCGGACTGAAGTGTTGCCCTCCCTGTTTGCCGGCAACTCACCACCTGTCGCTGACCAGCTGAAGACTACATCCGAGCCAAGGCTTTGATCTGGAACGTCTTGCACTCCGATGACGTTGACTGACAAAGTCACTGTTTCACCTTGGTTGACTGACAGACTAGATACTGATGGAGTGATCTCCTTGATATATCCCGTCGGTTCAGGATCTTGTGCACGAACCGTCTCGACGGCAAACGAAGTTGCTACTGCTAACAATGTCACGAGTGCTACAACGATTACAGATGCTGTTGAGTAGAGCGTCAAATTGAACTTAGAACTGCGTGGGTATAGCGTCATTTGTTACATCCCTTGGTTGAGACGATACGAGTCACAGGTTTCACGGGCAACCGAAAAAGCATATGTGGTTTTCGCCCGCTTCCTTTGAAGTCTACAGTTTCCCCGCGCTGAAGCGAGCGATTGTTTCGTAGGACCAACCCCACATCGTGCCGATTAAGGTTCGGCATTTGGGCCGTCGGGTGCTTGCCGACCGCGATTACGCGTTGCTCTACGTAGTCAACCTCTTGTAAAGCATCAGCAACCGTTGTGGGAGCAGACTCACGTCTGGGAGAACTTCGTAGTTGAAGTCGTCCATCATCACCTTAAGGTAGTCGTGACCCTGCTTATCTACCGTCAGGCAGAAGGGGACGATGCCTTCGCGACGGGCCTCCATCAATGCCATGCGAGTGTCGTGGACCGCGTACTCTTTCTCCACTCCCTCCCGACTGTAACCACGGTCTTGCGGGCGACCGTCGGAGATGAGGAAGAGGAATCGGGAACGAGAATCTTGGTTCGCCAACTTCTGGGTTGCATGTCGGATGGATGGACCCATTCGTGTGGCGTGCAGCGGGGCGATGCGATCGATTCGACGCGGAATCTCGTCGGTGAATTTTTCGTCCAAGTCTTTGATCACGTAGAACTCGACGTTTTCACGACCATAGCCAGAGAAACCGTAGATTCCGTAGTCGTCACCGAGGGTTTCGAGAGCGTTTATCAGGAGGACTACCCCCTCTTTTTCGACGTCGACGATGCGTTTATAAGACTTGCGCAGGCCCTCGGTGCGGCGCGAGCGCAGCCAGACCATGTACTCGACCGGGTCATCGGGCGCGCCCCAGTCGTCGTTTGGGCGCTTCGCCTCTTCTATCGCCTCGGCGGTGGAAGCGGACATATCGAGCAGGAACGCGACCGCAACAGATCGTTCAGTCTTGTTGCGGCGCCAGTAGATCTTCTCATCTGGAGTGGAGCCCACACGTAGATCGATAACCGCCTCCAGCATCGGGTCAAAGTCGAGCTCTTCACCGTCTTCGAGCCGCTTCTGCTTGCGATACATCTCCGGCATCACAAGCTCGAACTGTTTCTTGATCATCGTCAAGAGCGATGCGCGTTCGACGAGTGTGTCGCGGTAGAAACTTACATCGCCGCTACTCATCTCTTTTTCGTGCACCATGCACCATCGCGGGCGATATTCGTTGGCTCGGAAGTCCCATTCGTCGTAGACGTGCTGGTCGGGTGATGTCGGCGTGAGAGGGCCACCTTCCTCGTCGACGTGCTGCATCGGGCCGGACGGCTGGCTCTGCGCTTGCGGGTCCCGACGCTGCATCTCTTTGAGGAGGTTTTCGAGCATCTCGGCGAGTTCCGGCGACATCTCTTCGCCATCTTGCCCCTCTTGGATGTCGATATCTGCCGAGTTCTTCATCATCTCCTGAAGCTGCTCTTGCGTGAGCGGCGTCATCTCACCCATGTCGTCGTCTGCGAACTCACCGCCCTCCATCATCTGCATCTGGGCTTGCGAAAGAAGCTGCGACAGTTCCGGTTTGAACTCGCCGCGGTAATCGATCTCTTGCGGTGAAGAGTAGTCTTGGTCTTCGCCGTCTTCCATGTCCTCAGAGTCTTCGGCGGATTCTTGGTCCTCACCAGTTCCTTCGCCGGGCTGCATCGACTCGATGAAGGCTTGGATGAGGCCTTGTAGATCCTGCTCTTCCTCCCCGTCGCCTTCTTGTTCGTCCTCTTCTTCGTCATCGTCAAGGTCTTCGAACTCGTCCTCGTTCAACTCCTCATTGCGCACTTCGGTTAGCCATGCGCAGGCGCGTATCGTAGCTTCAGCAGCGTCCTCAACCAACGCGTCTTCGCGTTGCATCAACCTAACCAACCGGCGCAGCTTCCTAGCCACTTCCATGTGGCGCTTAGGAGCAACGAGATCGGTAGATTGGCCCAGACTGATACGGATCATGAACTCGACCAGCGCCTCGCGGGCGGGGAGCTCAGTTATGTCAGGACGAGAGCTCAGCGCGTCATCTTGGACTGATTTGAAACTGACGGCCAAGCCGCGATAGGCGTCCATCACCTTCGAGTCGACTCTCGTGCTCTCGAATATGGTGAATACATCGTTGCCGAGTTTTCGATCAGGGAAGAGATCGAAAAAACGGCTCATCGGAATCGACGCATGTTCGTCTTGGCCTTCTTTCTCTACCGCACCATTTGTTGACGAGGTCGTTTCAGCTTGGGGTTTCTCCTCAATCTCGCTCGGGACAGCTTCGAGTGCTGATCCGTTGGCACTGTTGAGTTGAGAACGCAGATCGGTGAACATCGTAGAAGGACGCTCAAAGCTGAACCGGAACGATCCAAACTCGATGTGCCCCGTCTGGTGCGTCGATATCACCTTGTAGAAGGCGAAGTTACGGTCTTTGCTCGGATGTCGATTGATGACCTTGGGCAGGTAGATAGTGGTGCCTTCTGTGGTCGGCAACTCCCCTTGGAACCAGCCGATGTTCTTGTCGACCAGTTGCTGCGCCGCTTGCACCTCAATTTCCTGTCCCGCCAACATTCGGCAATACATCCGAATGATCTCACGCACGCGGTCGAGTTCGACACTCGAAGACAACGCGTCAAGGACCTCATGCGAAAGGACCGACTCGTTCTTGAAATAGGCCTCTGCCGCGCTCTCCTTCTCGACCATCACCTGCATCCCGCGTGAGTGCCACTCGATGAGTTGCGGGAACGTCACTCGTTCGAGGACGCGCGGCCCCGTCGTCAAAAACGCCGACGATGCCTCAGCCGACCCTTCGGCGGCGATGCGATGCGTCAAGTCGATCAACGTGTCTCGCCACTCGTGCCCTACTCCGCCAATCGCCCTAGCGCCGTCACGCATGACCCGAGAAGGATCGACACCCTCCTTGGTCGAAAGACGGTTCACCAAAGATATGAAACTGGAACGCTGTTCGCGCGGCATCTCAACGAGGGAATGTTGCGCGGCATCGAACATCGGCTGAACGTGCCGCCATGAGTTCTTCGCGACTGTATTGGAAAGGCCGATGAATGCTCCGGCATCCCTACCAAGTTTCGGGAATAGTTCGCCCCCAGTTTCGAGAGCGTCACCCGCCATGTCATAAGAGCGGTGGGATACTTCCTCTAGGAACTCCGCAAAACGCCTCAACTCGTCGAACGAAAGCGATTCGAGCAGTTTCGGCGTCGCTTCAAATAGCTTGCACGCGAGCGCCGACGACTTCCAAGTGCCGCGATAGAGTGCGCGGCAAGACTGCGCCCAATCGCTGATGTATCGCGGTCGCAACCTCTGGATCGCACCCGGACTGGCGCGGAAATATGCGACCGCGAGACTCGGCGACGCGGTGCACAGTTGATCGCCGATCTTCACCCAACTGATGAACTGTCCGGCAGGAAGTTGACGCTGCACCATCGGCGATGCGTTGAACAACTCCGCACCTGCCTCCCACGACCGAACCGTGCGTTTCGAAATCAACAGCCCCAACTGTGCCCAATCATCCAACTTGTCATCCGCCAACCGACCCGTCAGCGCATCCCTGGCGCGATCAAAGTTCGACTGAACAGGCGATGGGAAGCTGCCTAGCTCCGTCCGTATGTTCATCATGGTCTGTTCGTTATATTGAGTCATCGGCCAACTCTTCGATATCTAGATGCGACACCGTGTTGTGAATAATCCGCGCTGTCGCGCCCCAGATGATCCTGCCTTCGTGCTCGATCGCGTCCCAGTTGCGAGTGATATCGTCGCGCATCAAGGTTATCTGTCTGCGCGCCGACGCGTCGGCCAACCGGCTCACGGGGATATACGCAAAATCGTCCACCTCTTCCTCGGCAGGGACCAACTTCGCATCCTCGTAAATCTCCCCGGTGAACGGCCACACCTCAAAACCCGTCCCAGTGATCACCTTTGGCAACGGTCCCCAATACTCGATCTCCGTCTCGGGGACGCCGATCTCCTCGTGAGTTTCACGGAGTGCGGTCGCCTTCAACGAATCGTCCTTCGGTTCCGATACCCCGCCAGGAAAAGCCCATTCAGTCCGATGGTTTCCACGATGCGCCGCTCGTCTGATAAGCAGCAACGTGGCTTCGTCGTATCGGGAGGAAAATAGAACGGTCACGGCTGCTTGCCGCCGTGGCAACCCGGGGTCCATTTCGCCTTCTGGCGGCGCTGTCTCACCCTCTAAAGCGCTGATATGCGGGCGGGTAAGTTTGCGCTTGGCATATGCCATGAACTCGGATGCCGGAACGGTTCTCACGGGAAGATCGAGGAAACTACCTCGTCGATACTGCGTTGGACCTGAGCGTCGTCAGTGATGCCCCATGTCACCGCAACTTGGCACGCACGGCGCGGGCTAATGCCCTCGTTAATTAGCTTGGCCGCGTAGATAAGGACACGGGTGCTCGCGCCCTCTTCCAAGCCGTGCTCTCTTAGATTGCGGATCTTACCGCCGAGCGCAGCGAGCAATCCGGCACTCTCCTCATCGCAATCAGCCTCGTGAGCGATGATCGTGGCTTCGTGCTCCTCGTCCGGGAAATCGAACTCAAGGGCGACGAAGCGCTGCCGCGTGCTGTGTTTGAGGTCTTTCACAGCGTTCTGGTATCCGGGGTTGTACGACACGACCAAAAGGAACCCTTCCGCGGCATCGATAACTAACCCGAGCTTGTCGATAGTCAACGTCCGGCGGTGGTCGGTCAGCGGGTGGATGATGACCGTCGTGTCTTTGCGCGCTTCGACTACTTCGTCTAGGTAGCAGATGCCGCCTGATTTGACAGCGCGAGTTAACGGGCCATCCTGCCATCGAGTACCGTCGCGGTCCAAAAGATATCGACCAATGAGGTCGGATGCCGTAAGGTCTTCGTGACATGCGACCGTGACCAATGGCATCGATTCTGCGCGACCGTTAGCGCTTGTGTCGACTTTGGCGCTCGGTTTTGCAACCGTCAACTCCTCGCCCAAACGCCAAGACATGTGCTCCACGAACCGAGTCTTGCCAGTCCCAGTCGGGCCCTTCAGTAGCACCGGCACGCGCTGGTGATATGCGGCCTCGAAAATCTCGATCTCGTCTGCCAGCGGCAGATAGTACGGTTCCTCCGTGAGAACGTACTCTTCAATGATCGTCTGGTTGTAAAGCTGTTCAGTCGCCATTTGGCATCCAATCGGTGCTACTTCTTGGTGATCGTTTCCCACAATGCACTTACGCGCTGCTCCAAGTGAGTCAAATCACCGTCGTTACAGATTACTTCGTCTGCTCGTTCGATTCTGGCCTCAGGGGGAATCTGGGCGTCGATGCGCCGTCTCGCTTCGTGTTCGGCAATCCCAGTTTTCTCTGTGATACGCGCCAATCTTTGATGATATGTCGTTTCGACGCTCCACACGCTGTCAGCGAGGTCGCTCCATCCTGCTTCGTAAAGAACCGCGGCCTCGATCACGGTCAATTCGACCTCGTTGGCGGCATTACGTGCCAGACAATCGCTGAGCATCTCACGGATCCGAGGCCAAACAATCGATTCGAGTTCTCGGCGACTATTGGGATCGGCGAATACGATGCTTCCGAGAACTTTACGATCTATCTCACCGTCCTCCGCAACCACCCGGTCCCCGAACGCCCTGACTACCTCAGCATAACCTTCTGTGCCCTTGGCGTAAGCAGCGTGTCCTAGGAGGTCGGCGTTAACCGTCTGGGCACCCAACCGTTCCAAGATGTTCACGGTTTCCGTTTTGCCAGCCCCGATACCCCCTGTTACAGCTATGGTGATCATCGACGGTTTCAGCGGAACTTCAAAGCACCAACTTTGCGAACTCCGCAAGTAGAATATTTTACCACTTCGTAAACCGCGCATTACGAACCAAATCCCCACGGAATCCGTCACTTGGAACCACTTGTTCAAGGAATCAGTTGCCCTCCAGCACGCGCCAAGATCACTCCGACGCCGCACCCTTGCTAAGGTCGCTGCCCAGCGTAGATGCGCTGTTGTCCGACCCCGCACTTGTCGAACTCACCAATCGATATCCGCGACATTTCATCGTCGAACAAGCAAGACAGAAACTCTCAGCAGTCAGGGCATCCATTCTCAACGGACAGGGCAGATCAGACCATGCTTCAATCGCATCTCTGATCGACGACATCATCCAAGATGCTGAAACGCGCTGGCGTTCATCACCTACCCGAGTAATCAATGCCACCGGAGTCATAATCCACACCAATCTCGGACGATCCCCGTTGAGCGAAATCGCGGCCAAAGCTGCCCATGACGCCGCCCTCGGATATTCCGACCTCGAATATGACCTCGAAACCGCGGGCCGCGGCTCACGCCATTCTCACATCTCATCTCTCCTGAGCACCGTCACCGGCGCCGAAGCCGGTATCGCAGTCAACAACAACGCCTCAGCCGCCCTACTCGCTCTCAGCACCTTGGCAGGACACGGCGGCGACATCATCGTCTCCCGCAGCGAAGCTGTGGAAATCGGCGGCGGCTTCCGCGTCCCCGACGTTATGGCTCAATCCGGTGCGAAGCTGGTAGATGTTGGCACCACAAACCGCACTTACGCCCGCGACTACGAAGCCGCTATCGGCCCCAACACCTCAGCCATCCTCAAAGTCCATCGCTCCAACTTCGCCATCTCTGGCTTCGTCCATGAAGACCCACTATCCGACATCGTCGAGGTAGCAAATCGCCACAAAGTTCCGCTGATCCACGACCTCGGATCCGGCAGCCTGATCGACACATCACAATTCGGCGTCGATCACGAACCAACGGTCCAAGAATCCGTCCAAGCTGGCGCTCACCTAACGCTTTTCTCGGGAGACAAATTGCTCGGAGGACCCCAAGCTGGCATCATCGTAGGCGCAACGGAACTCGTCAACCGCGTTGGGAGCCACCCGCTAGCCCGCGCTGTCCGTATCGATAAGATGACCCTCGCCGCTCTCAATTCGACTCTCCGATCCTACCTCCGTGGCACCGCGCAAGACGAACTCCCGATCTGGAGGATGATGTCGGCAACCCTCGAAGATCTAAACGAATTTGCCAACCAATGGTCAAAACAGATCAAATCTGAGGTCGTTGAAGGCAGAACAGCTATCGGAGGCGGAAGCGCACCAGGTCAAACTTTGCCAACAAAACGACTCAAGATCACCGCCAACAAATCAGCCGAAGCCATAGCCGAATCGCTCCGCCGACACGACCCACCAATCATCGGACGCATCGAAGACGACCATCTCTTCCTCGACCCGCGCACTGTCCTACCTGAAGAGCATGAGACGGTTGCCAACGCTCTCAATTCACTCGCCTCATCTCCACGCCCCTAACCCGATATCTTCGCGACTCAAATCGCGACTCTCAACGGAAGTCGTTTAACTTTCAGTCATGACTCTGTTCGACGACAGAAGACAGGCGATCCTCAATCGCCAAGCGCCTCTCGCCACCCGCATGAGGCCAAGAACTCTTGACGAGTTTGTGGGCCAGCAGAAACTCGTAGGATCGGGGCGCGTCGTACGTCGAATGATCGAACACGACCGCCTTCACTCGATGATCCTGTGGGGACCACCCGGCAGCGGCAAGACAACTCTGGCTCAACTCATCTCCCACGTCACCAGCAGCCACTTCGTCGAATTGTCGGCCGTCACCTCAGGCGTACGTGACATCCGACGCGAGGCAGAAGAGGCACAGCACCGCGTCGGCTCTACGGGCACGCGCACTATCCTCTTCGTCGACGAAATCCACCGCTTCTCAAAGTCGCAACAAGACGCCCTACTGCCCCACGCGGAAGCAGGCACCTTCATCCTCATCGGTGCCACCACAGAAAATCCATCGTTCGAGGTCATCGCACCTCTCCTCTCCCGCACTCGCGTCTACACAATGGAACCCCTCGACGATGCCGACATGAACCGCATCATCGACGCCGCACTAAACGACTTGGAACGAGGACTCGCGTCCGCAAACCCTCTACTCAACGACGATGCTCGTTCCTTCCTCCTCCGCTCAGCTAACGGCGACGCGAGATCCGTCCTAAACGCACTGGAAATAGCCGTCGAAGCCGCTCTGCTTGAAAACAGGCACCGAACCATCACCGTCGAACTCGTAGAGCAAGCCATCGAGAAACGAGCACGCTACGACCGACTCGGCGACATGCACTACGACACCATATCCGCATTCATCAAGAGTGTCCGAGCCTCCGATCCAGATGCCGCGATCTACTACCTCGCCCGCATGATCGATGCTGGCGAAGACCCGCTATTCATCGCTCGCAGATTAGTCATCCTCGCCGCCGAAGACATCGGACTCGCCAATCCCAATGGCCTCGCAGTAGCCGTCGCCGCGCAGCAAGCCGTCAATTTCATCGGTATGCCCGAGGGCCGCATCCCTCTCGCAGAGGCCACGATCTTCTTGGCTTCTGCGCCGAAGTCGAATTCGGCTTACATGGCGATTGATAAGGCGCTATCCCATGTTCGCCAAACGAGAGATGAACCTGTACCAATGCATCTACGGAACGCGCCTACCCGACTCATGAAGAATATGGGCTACGGCAAAGGCTACGAATATCCGCACGCCGCGCCCGGACACTTCCAGCCAAGCGAGAATCTACCCGAAAACGTGCGTGGCAGTCGCTTCTACGAACCTGGCGAGTTAGGCGCGGAACGTCAGATCAGTGAGCGGTTGAGGAACTGGTGGGGAGACAGGTTTAAGGTTGATCCGAAAAGCGGCTAGCCGCGCACAACCATTGACTGCCCCAAGCCGTTTCTCTACGCGGCAACCGCTGCCCTGAAGTGCTCCTGCAACGCGACAAGCGTGTAGTCAATATCCTCCGACGATATCCCGTAGTGCGTGACCATCCGCATCACTGGATCGCCAGCGTTCACTAAAATCCCACGCTCCTTCAGATTCGCTGCTATTGACTTCCCGCTTCCCGCAGGGATATTGAAATACACGATGTTCGAGTGGATATTGTCTGGATCGACGCTGATCCCATCAATCTCTGCCAAACCCTCCGCGAGTTTTTTGGCATTGTCATGGTCTTCCGCCAGACGATCAATCATGTTGTCCAAGGAGTAAATCCCTGCCGCCGCGATCACTCCGACCTGCCTCATGCCTGCCCCCAACATCTTCCGGTAACGCCTTGCTTGGTCGATAAATTCTTCGCTTCCCACCACAATGCTCCCGACTGGACATGCCAAACCCTTTGACAAGCAGAACGTCACCGAATCCGCCGGTGCCGACAATTCCGCAACGTCAACTCCCAAACTCACGGCGGCGTTGAAGATCCTCGCACCGTCGATGTGAACCGACATCCCGCCTTCTCTCGCCGCATCCGCCATCGCCTCCGTCTGCTCGACCGTCAGCGGTTGACCACTCGCCTGATTGTGCGTGTTCTCGATACAGAGCAACCGCGTAGGAGGTTTGTGATAGTCGGTGGGGTTCGTCGCTGCCCTGATCTCATCCGGCTCCAAAAACCCGAAGCGATCTGTTTTTATCGGATAAAGGAACAGCGCTCCCAACACACTAGCTCCACCAGCTTCGTTCGTGAAGATGTGCGACCGATCGCCGACGACCACCTCATCTCCCCTGCCACAGTGAGCCAACATCGAAACCAGATTCCCCTGCGTGCCCGACGTCACGAACAGTCCAGCCTCTTTCCCCAGCATCGCCGCCGACTTCGCCTCAAGCTCGTTGACTGACGGGTCGTCGCCATAGACATCGTCGCCTACTTCGGCTTCATAGATGGCACGCCGCATCTCCGGCGACGGCATTGTCACTGTATCGCTACGCAGATCTACTCGAACTTCCATAATCAGACGGCTCCAGCGGTTTCATTTCTCCAACTCGGTCGGTTACCAGTCTGAATCTTATGCGCGCAAGCGGCTTAAAGCGAGAAATATACTCAAAAGCACACCAAGTCCCAACCCTGAAACTCTCGAGAACCGCTTCCCGTGTCCGTCTCCGACAACGAGAGTAGATACCTCACTCAACCCAAAATGAACGGCATCGCCAACAGAGCATGGGATTTCTGGATTCGCAGAAGCTGGATGCTCTGGGTTCTCGCTGCCCTCATTCTCGTCCTCGACCAGTCCACCAAATCAATCATCATCGCCTGGCTCGATTGGGGAGAATCCTGGCCCGCGGAAGGATTCCTACGCTTCACCCACGCCCGAAACACCGGCACCGCCTTTAGCCTCTTTCAAGGCCACAGCAACATCCTCAGCTTCGTCGCAATCATCGCCGTAGCCATACTGCTGTGGGTCTACGCCACGACCGGTGCCAAGTCCTTCATCCTCCGCATCGCGCTCGGCCTGCAACTCGGCGGAGCACTTGGCAACCTCTACGACCGACTTCAACAGGGATACGTAACCGACTTTCTAGACGTCGGATGGTGGCCCATATTCAACGTCGCCGACTCGGCGATCTCCATCGGAATGGTCCTAATGGTCTGGTATTTCTTCACGGCGAAGGATGAGGAACCCACCACCGTTGCCGCTCCAGTTGTAGCTGAACTCGGCAGAGGAGGATGTCAGCGATGCGCCGATGCGATGCGTTACGGGACTTTTAACCGGACTACTGACGTTGTCTCCCAAACTGACATTTGAGCTCGAAGGCGAAGACCTGCCTGTCCGCCTAGACCTCTTCTTGCGCCAAGAACTCCCCGCCATCTCACGCGCGCAAATCCAACGCTTTATTCGTTCTGGCGCAGCAAAAGTTAACGACCAAACTATCGACATCCCTTCAACGCGCGTCGATTCCGGCGACACTGTAGAATTCGATGCTCCCCACTGCAACTTGGTCGATGCCCAACCCCTACCCCAAAACCTCAATTTCCGAGTCATTCACGAAGACGACCACATTGTCGTCGTAGACAAACCCGCCGGGCTAGCAGTCCATGCCGGTGCTGGACGACCAGACCATACCTTGGTCAACGGGCTCCTAGCCCGATACCCCGAAATATCCAACTTGGAACCCGCAGATCGACCCGGCATAGTACATCGTCTCGATGCCGATACTTCGGGCGTGATGGTTGTGGCCCGATCACCCGAAGCAGCCACCGCGCTTTCCGTCGCGATCAAAGCCCGAGAAATTGATCGACGTTACATCGCGCTGGTCCTCGGTAAACTGCCTCCCGGTGCAGGCTTGATCGACCGGCCCATCGGAAGACACCCCACAATTAGGACGCGCCAAGCCATAGTCCCAGATGGTAAGCCCGCCAGAACCCGCTTCGCATCCAGCACAGGACTCTACGCATTCGGAAAACACTTCTCGATGGTCAACGTCAAACTCGAAACTGGACGCACTCACCAAATCCGCGTTCACATGCAAGCCATAGGTTTCCCCATCGTCGGCGATCCCGTTTACGGTGTATCGATCCCCGAGCTATCCCTTGAACGCCAATTTCTGCACGCCATATCGTTGTCGTTCGACCACCCCATCACAGGCGAACCACAACGCTTCACCTCGCCCTTGCCGCCCGAGCTGAGCCTTACTCTCGCCAAAATCGGCCCTCCTTCGAGCACCGGTTTCGGGAATCCCGGATACGGCGGTTCGGGATATTCCACCTACTAATCGTCTAATCTTGAAAATATGACTACCGAAACTCCCGCACGCGTCCGCTTCGCACCCAGCCCCACTGGCGTCATGCACATCGGTGGCCTCCGAACCGCCCTCTATGACTGGTTCCTAGCCCGAAAAACCGGCGGCCAGTTCATCCTACGCATCGAGGACACCGACCGAAACCGCTACGACCCCGATGCCGAGTGGCACATCAAAGAGTCCCTCAAGTGGCTAGGTCTCGACCTCGACGAAGGACCCGACATCGGCGGCCCATACGTCCCGTACACCCAATCCGAACGACTGCAACTCTACCAAGACGCCGCCCAAAAACTCATCGCATCAGGCGATGCATATTACGACGACACAACTCCAGAGGAACTCGCAGCGCTCCGACAACGCCAGCAAGCCGCTGGACAAGCTCCTGGATACGACAACCGAGGACGCTACCGAACCCCCGAACAGATCCAAGAGTCACGAGATAAAGGCCTCGAAATCGTAATCCGGTTCAAAGTCCCCGACCACGGTGAGTTATCAGTCGAGGACGAAGTCCGTGGACGTCTCAAGTTTGATCTCTCGCTCCTGCAAGATTTCGTCATCCTCAAGTCCGACGGCTTCCCTACGTACCACCTTGCTCACGTCGTCGACGACTACGAGATGGGTATCACCCACGTCATCCGCGGAGAAGAGTGGATCCCAAGTTGCCCGCTCCACGTTCTGATCCAACAAGCCTTAGACATTCCTACACCCAAATATGTCCACGTCCCGCTGATCACAGCACAAGACGGCGCAAAACTCAGCAAGCGACACGGTGCCCAATCCGCACTCGAATATCGCGACGCTGGCTACATCCCCGACGCCGTTCTCAACTACCTCGCACTCCTAGGTTGGTCACCCGGCGACGACACCGAAGTAATGACGCGAAACGAGATCGCATCCCGATTCGAGATCGACCGTATCCTCTCCCACCCCGCCAAGTTCAGCGCCCAAAAGCTCGAGTGGATGAACCAGCAGCACATCATGAAGGCTGACGAGGACGCCCTCGCCGAAATGATGATGCCCTACTTGGAACGACCTGAAGATGAAGGCGGCCTGCTTGACGAGATCGACCGACCCATCGACCGTGCCGTTGTCAAAGCGATGGTCCCCGTCCTCCGCGAACGCATCAAAGTCCTACCTGACGTAGTCGATCTCATCGACTTCCTATTCGTTGATGAAGTACATCCCAACGCCGAAGAGATGATTGGACGCCGCATGGATGAGGAGATGGTATTCACATCTCTCAACGCCAGCATCGAAGCCCTAGAAACTCTCGAACCATTCGACAGCGAAGCGATCGAAAACGCCCTCCGTGGCCTGACTCAAACAACAGGCCTCAAAGCCGGCCAACTCTTCACCCCGATCCGAGTAGCCGTCACCGCCAAGCGCATCGCCCCTCCCCTCTTCGAATCCATCGAGGTCCTAGGCAGGGAACGAACCATCGAGCGATTGCGCAACGGCTTAAACATCTTCGAAGACTACGTCGAAAGCCGTAACAACTAAACCGAAAGTGATACCATCGTTACGGTAAACGAACCCCGAAATCGGGCACCACCACAGGAGAATCGAGTTCAGTTGGTAGAGGTAAAAAACCGAGAAGGCGAAAGCTTCGAGGCAATGCTCCGACGCTTCACCCGCAGCGTCCAGCACGAAGGCATCATCTCAGAAGCAAGACGACGCAAGGCATTTGAACCGCCGTCAGTAACCCGCAAAAAGCAGCACGCGTCAAAGCTCCGCAAGAGCCGAAAATCCACCGAGAAGAACGCTTAGCTGCTTGAGTCGCAAAACCATAATCAGAGATGCAAACGCTCCGCTAGTCAAAGAGGTCAGACAATGAGTACAACTCGTCCCAATCGTCTAGATTCTCTTGGACCCGATCAATTAGAAGCCGTAAAAGCAGCCGCAGATAGAGCCGATCGTTTTCTGGCAAAGCAGCGTACTCGGACAGAACGCGAGCTTCGAGAATTTCGATCAGCCGTTCGGCGCGGAGACGGAAGTGCGAACCGCTTGGTGGACAGTTACGATGATCGGGCCAAACGATCGCCAAAGCGACCAAGCGCAAAAACTCAACGGGGATGAAACGAATATCAACGTCTTCTTCAGGCATCACTAGATTGTAGTTTTGCCGTGAGACGCGATCTGACAATTGATTACGCCCTCAACCTGACTGGATTCAGCGCGCAATGAAATTCGGCATCGTCGTATTCCCGGGCTCATGGTCCGAACGCGACATGCACTACGCAGTCTCCGACGTCCTCGGCTACCAAGCTGAATACATCTGGCACCGCGAGACCTCCATCAACGGCTTCGACGCCGTCCTCCTCCCCGGCGGTTTTTCCTACGGCGACCACCTTCGCTGCGGGGCCATAGCTGCCCACTCGCCCGTCATGGGCGCCATCAAAGACTTCGCCAACAACGGCGGCTTCGTCTTTGGAAGTTGCAACGGCTTCCAAATCCTCTGCGAATCCGGTCTCCTTCCCGGAGCACTCATCCGCAACGACCACCTATCCTTCCGTTGCGCCCCAGGCACACTTCGGGTCGAAACCACTGCAACTCCGTTCACATCGCAATACGCCGATGGTGATGTCGTTGCAATGCCAATCTCTCACGGCGAGGGCAACTTCCAAGCCGATGACGAAACCCTCGCAATGCTCGAAGCCGAAGGTCGTGTCATATTCCGATACGTCGATGACCAAAACCAAGCCACACTCGAAGCCAACCCCAACGGATCCCTCAATAACATCGCCGGCATAACCAATGAACAAGGCAACGTCCTCGGTATGATGCCCCATCCCGAACGCGCCTGCGAACCACTCCTCGGCAGCAGCGACGGCAATCCCCTCTGGCAATCCATCGCCGCCACAGTCGACGCTGGCAAGCCCTAACCGTCGTGCCGCCGATCTCCCAAGAACTCCTAGACGAGGTTGCACTATCCCGCGCCGAATACGAAGCCATCGTCGACCGCCTCGGACGCGAACCCAATCCCCTCGAAATCGGACTCTTCGGAGCCCTGTGGAGCGAACACTGCGGTTACAAACACACCAAAGCCCTCCTCCGCACTCTCCCCAACACCTCCGACCGACTCCTAGTAGCACCCGGAGCCGAAAACGCCGGAGTAGTCGACATCGGTGACGGGTACGCGGTCGCTTTCAAGATCGAATCCCACAACCATCCTTCAGCCGTTGAACCATACGAAGGCGCCGCAACCGGCATCGGCGGAATCGTCCGAGACATCCTCGCCATGGGCGCACGTCCGATGGCCCTCATGAACTCCCTGCGCTTCGGTCCACCTACCGACGACCGCCAGCGATACCTCCTCAACGGCGTAGTTTCTGGCATCTCCGGCTACGGAAACTGCATCGGCGTCCCGAACGTCGGCGGGGAGATCGTGTTCGACGACTCCTACGCTGGCAATCCCCTCGTCAACGCAATGTGCGTCGGCATCATCAAAGACGCCAAGATAATGTCCGCCAGCGCCGACGCCCCCGGCGACCTCATCATCCTCGTCGGTGCCAAGACCGGCCGCGATGGCATTCACGGCGCATCCGGCCTCGCATCCCGCACCTTCGAAGAGCAAGCAGAACTCCGCTCAACCGTCCAAGTCGGCAACCCATTCCTCGAAAAAGTCCTAATCGAGGCATGTCTCGAAGCGATCCAACTCCCCGGCGTAGTCGGGATGCAAGACTGCGGAGCGGCAGGCATCACGAGCGCCGCCGTCGAGATGGCTGAACGCTCCGAACTCGGCATCAACATCGACGTCGCAAAAGTCCATCGACGCGAAACCGAGATGTCACCCTACGAAGTCATGCTCTCCGAGTCTCAAGAGCGCATGATCCTAGCCGTAAAACCCGGACACGAATCCCAACTCTTCGACCTCTTCGAAAAGTGGGACCTAGACGCCGAAATTATCGGCACATTCAAACCCGGCAACCAAGTAGTCATTTCTGAATCCAAAGAACAAATCTCCTCAACCCCCGTCGTAACCCTCACCGACGCTCCCGAATACCAGTTCAACTCACCAAAACCCAACTGGCTAACCGAACTCCAAAATGCTGACCTATCTGCCCTCCCCGACCTCGACATCACTCCCAGCCAGGCTCTGTTAACTCTCCTAGCATCCCCCAACATCGCCTCGAAACACACCATCTGGCGACAATACGACCACCAAGTCCAAAACAACACCGTCATCGCACCCGGCGGAGACGCCGCCCTCCTCCGCATCCAAGGCACCAACCGCGCCCTAGCCGTCACCACCGACTGCAACGGACGCCTCGTCTACCTAAACCCGCGAGTCGGAGCCGCAATCGCCGTCGCCGAAGCATGCCGAAACCTCTCATGCGTCGGAGCCGAACCCGTAGCACTAACCGACGGCCTCAACTTCGGCAATCCCGAAACCCCCGACATCCAGTACCAACTCCAGGAAGCCGTCGCCGGCATGTCAAAGGCAGCAACCGCATTCAACATCCCCGTAGTAAGCGGCAACGCCAGCCTCTACAACGAATCCCCCGACACCGCCGTCCAACCCACCCCAATCATCGGAGCCCTAGGCGTCCTCGAAAACGTCCAGAATCACGCCACATCCGCATTCAAAGACGAAGGCGACACCATAATCCTCATCGGCTCTAACACCCCATGGGCCGAGCCCGAAACCCTGGCCGGCAGCGAAGTCCTGTCCATCCTCCATGACACAACCGCAGGCAACCCATCCCTAGACCTAGAGCTAGAAACCAAAGTCCAATCCCTAACCCGATCCCTCATCCAACAAGGCATAGCTAAATCCGCCCACGACATCTCCCAAGGCGGCCTAGCAGTAGCAATAGTCGAATCCGCCATCCAAGGCAACATCGGCGCAACCATCCAACACCACGATCCCATCACCAACTGGCTCCCAAACCTCTTTGGCGAACCGCAGTCGCGGATCATTCTCACCTGCAACTCCACAGACACCGACCGCATCCTCCGGACCGCCAAGCAAACCAACACCCCTGCCACACAAGTCGGCGCTGTAGGCGGCGACCAGATCCGCATCAACAACCTCATCAACCTCTCCCTCCAGACCGTTGCCGACACCTGGCTAAACGCATTCGAACGAGCCGCATCAGGTTAACGCGCCCAAGATACGATTTCCGTCATCTACTAGGCGTAAAATTGAACTTATAGCCCGTCTAGCCACGAACACACTCTCCCATGCCCTCCTACCACGTCTGGACAGTCGGTTGCCAAATGAATATGTCCGACTCGGAACGGCTAGGCGCGGGCATGACGACCCTCGGACTAGACCACTCTGAAGCCCCCGAAGATGCCGACGTAGTAGTTCTAAACACCTGCGTAGTCCGACAATCCGCCGAAGACACCGCTACCGGTATGCTCGGCAAACTCAAAAAAGTCAAGGACGAAAATCCCGACCGCATGATCGTCGTCATGGGATGCATGGTCGGACCCAACGACTCCGAACTCCGCCGACGCTTCCCTCAAGTCGACCTCTGGGCTCGCCCCCAAGACTTCAACCCAATCCTCGAAACCGTCGCATTCCGACACAGCATCGAAAACGCCGACCTCGACGGCTGCTTGGCAAACCTCGTTCCAACCGACCCCAAAGTCGCAACCTTCGTCCCCATAACCCACGGCTGCGATAAGTTCTGCACCTTCTGCATAATCCCATACCGACGTGGCAGAGAAACTAGCCGTCCCCTAACCGAACTCGTCGATGAAGCCAAGATGCTAGTCCAGCGTGGCGTCAAGGAAATCACCCTCCTAGGCCAAAACGTCGACTCCTACGGCCACGACCTAGACGACCGCAAAGACCTAGCCGATCTCCTAGAAGCAGTCCAAGAAGTCGACGGCATCGAACGCATCCGCTTCCTGACATCCCACCCAAACGACATGTCGACGCGCATCATACAGTCCATCTCCGACCTCCCCAAAGTCTGCGAAACCGTGAACCTCCCCTTCCAAGCAGGCGACGACACCGTCCTCGCAAACATGCGCCGGGGCTACACCCGCACCCAGTTCCTAGACAAGATCGACGAAATCCGCGTAATCCTAGGCGAAGACGTAACCCTCACCACTGACGTAATCGTAGGCTTCCCCGGAGAGAACGAAGCCCAGTTCGACAACACAATCGACATCGTCGAACGCGTCCGTTTCGACAAAGTCCACTCCGCCGCATACAGCGAACGACCTGGCACCGTCGCCTCTCGCAAACTCCCCGACACCGTGTCCCAAGCCGAGAAAAAGCGACGACACAACCACCTCGACGCTGTACAATGTGCTATCCAAACAGAGAAGCACGCAAACCTAGTCGGAACTCAAACCGACATCCTTCTGGAAGGCCGAAAACGAGGCCGGATGTTCGGCAGAAATCGAAACGACAAGATCGTATACATCGACGACGCACATGAAAACTGCGCCGTACGAGTCGGTGAGACCGTCACTGTAAACGTCACCGAAGCGTCCCCATGGTCGCTAGTCGGTCAGCCGATTACCAACTGATCGGCGGAATCTCGAGGAGGCAACATGATCTCCCTAAACACAGCACCCAAGACCATCATACCCATCACCGAACTCGAACAATCCGCCTTCTGTCAAACAGAAGGCAACCTCAGGACAAAAACCTTAGAGGAAGAGTTCCAGTCCGGCGTCCGATGGCAAAAAGTCCCCATCCGATACCTCAAGATGTCGCCCGAACAGGTAGAGGCCGGCATCAAATACGCACGCAAAGAGATCGGCACCAAAGCCGTCGTCCTAGGTCACCACTACCAGCGCGAAGACGTCATCCAATACGCCGACTTCCGAGGCGATTCCTACCTCCTGTCAAAGCACGCTGCCGCAACCGATGAGGCAAAGTGGATCATCTTCTGCGGCGTCCACTTCATGGCCGAAACCGCCGACCTCCTGACCGATGACGACCAGCACGTCGTCCTCCCGAACATGGCAGCCGGTTGCTCTATGGCGGACATGGCCGCAACCGACGACGTGGAGGACGCATGGGACGATCTCATGGATGTCTTCGGCGAACCCTCCAACGGTAAAGCCGAGATCATCCCGATCACCTATATGAACTCCACCGCCGCAATCAAAGCACTCTGTGGACGCAACGGTGGACTCGTTTGCACATCCTCAAACGCCGACGCCGCATACGACTGGGCACTCGAACGAGGCAAGCGCATCTTCTTCCTCCCCGACCAGCACCTCGGACGAAACACCGGCCTGGCCAAAGGCATCCCCGCCGAAGACATGGTCGTCTGGAACCCCTTCAAGCCCATGGGCGGACTTACCGAACAGCAGATCCACGACTCCAAGGTCGTCCTCTGGCAAGGCCACTGCTCCGTACACACCCGCTTCACCGTCAAGCAGATCGAAGACGCCCGACGCGAAGACCCCGACGTCAACGTCGTCGTCCACCCCGAATGCGTCCGCGAGGTAGTCGACGCCGCCGACTTCAACGGCTCCACCGAGTTCATCCGCAAGACCGTAGAAGGCGCACCTGCTGGCACCTCCTGGGCCATCGGAACCGAAATAAACATGGTCAACCGGCTCCGAGACGAAAACCCAGACAAGCGCATCTTCTGCCTTGACCCTGTCGTATGCCCCTGCGCAACCATGTACCGCATCCACCCCGCATACGTCCTCTGGGTCCTTGAAGGCATCATGGCAGGCGTAGGCATCAACGTAGTCCAAGTCGACACCGAAACCAAAAAACACGCCTTAGTAGCCCTAGAGCGAATGCTAGAAGTCGGCGGATAAACTTACAGCACGACTACACCCTCTCCTTCAGGAGGGGGCAGGGGGAGGCCCCCGCTTGCGGGGAACAAACCATTCTGACAAAGGAAATCTGCCCTTCTCGGCAGACGACGCTCAGCATATTCCCTCTCCCGCTGGGCTGGAGAGGTTCAGGGTAAGGGTGAGGGTGAGCCGATGACCACCAACCCCAATCCAGTAATAAAACTGGAAAACCTAACCAAGCACTACGGCGACATAATCGGCATCCAAGACCTCTCCCTCGAAGTTCCCGAGGGAGAGGTCTTCGGACTCCTAGGCCCAAATGGCGCCGGAAAAACCACCACCATCCGCCTGATCCTCGACTTCATCCGACCCACCTCTGGCAAAGCCTCAGTCTTCGGCCTATCCCCTAGATCCGACGGCACCGACATACGCCGCCGCGTCGGATACCTCCCCGGCGACTTCGTAACCTACGACCACATGACCGGCGCAACCGTCACCGAATACTTCACTAACCTCCGAGGCTCCGACGCCACCAAACTCGAAGCCCTCTGCGAACGATACCAACTCGACCTCTCACGCAAGATCGGCCAACTCTCCAAAGGAAACAAACAGAAGATAGGACTCGTACAAGCCTTCATGAACGACCCCGATCTCCTCATCCTCGACGAACCCACCGCCGGACTAGACCCCCTCCTCCAGTACGAATTTCAAAAGATGGTCCACGAGGAGAAGGCACAAGGCAAGACCATCTTCATGTCCTCCCACGTCATGTCCGAAGTCGAAGCCACCTGCGACCGGGTAGGCATCATCCGAGAAGGCGAACTCGTAACCATCGACACCGTCTCCCACCTGACCGAACTATCCCTCTGGACCGCCAAAATCACCTTCACCCAACCCGTCTCACAATACACCTTCAACAACCTCCCCGGCATAACCATCACCGACCACACCGACAACCAAACCTTCACCCTCTCCATCAGCGGCGAAGGAGCAATGGACACCCTAATCAAAACCACCGCACAGACCGCCAACAACAACCCCGTCCAAACCTTCGAAAGCCAACACGCCTCCCTAGAAGACGCATTCTTAAAGCACTACTCCAGCCAATAACCTGCCCACCTATTTCATGTACTCCAACATCTTCCTAAAAACCATCCGCGACGGCCAACGCTCCACCCTCCTATTCGCCGCCGGACAACTAGCCATCGGCGCACTCCTCGCTCTCCTCTTCCCCGAAGTCGCTTCCAGCTTCGCAGGCATGATCGAAGACCTCCCCGACTTCATAAAAGCATTCATCGGCAGCGCCACAGAGTTCGCCACTCCCGAAGGATTCTTCACCGCCGACCCTTACAGCGCCATCGGACTCGTCATCATGTTCGCCTTCTCCATTAACCGAGGCATGGGCGCAATCGCCGCCGAAGAACAAGCCCACACCCTCGACCAGCTACTCGGAAACCCCATCACACGCACCCACCTATACCTCCAAAAGAGCCTCGCCCTCATCACCGACTGCATCCCTCCCGTCGCCGCATTGGCCATCGGCATCCTAATCGGCGCACTCGTCATGGACTACTCCGTATCCCTCTCCGGACTCCTCCAGATGTCCCTCAGCCTCCTGCTCATCTCCTACGCCACCGGCTTCCTCGCCCTCAGCACCGGCGCCGCAACTGGCAGCAAATCCCTATCCATCGCTATCCCCGCCGCCATCGCCGCACTCGGATACCTCATCCACATCCTAGTCCCCCTCGTCGACTCCCTCTCCAACCTCAAATACATCTCCATCCTCCACTACTACATCGGCGACAAACCCTTCATAAACGGACTAACCCCCTGGCACGCCGCAGTCCTCCTAGCCATCGCCGCCCTACCCTTCATCGTCGGCCTATACCGCTTCAACAACCGCGATCTAGCATAGCCCCCCTGACTATCCCAGCTATGTGCCGACTATCAACCGAACTCCTAGCCACCGCCGGCGGCAGTGGCATCATCGCAACCATCACAACCTTTACCAAAATCCACCTGCAAAGAATCAAAGACCTAAAAGCCTTCAACAGAGCCAAAAAACGCAACCCCCAAAACCAAAAGTAACGCGCATGTAGCGGCAGGTTTCAAACACCCGCCCCTCAACCTCGCTCAGTTGTGTCCGTTGTCACGCCAACTTGTCCTGCCGGCTGGGACTTCTCGAAACTCTCCCGGCCGGATATCGTCTATCAACTCGACGATTTGATCTATCCACTGCTGCACCAATGACCATCGCGCGCGCATCAGAACTATCACTGCGAAGTTGCGCCCAGAAAGGTTCTGTTGGTATTGCATGTTCTGGTCGGTCGTTATTAATACCTCATACCCATGTCGCTCCACTTGGTCCAGCAACACACCATTCTCAAGCCGCTGCCAACCTCGTTCTGCAGCAGTGTCAATCGTATGCCCAGCCAAATGTCGGCCCAAGGGTACATGTGTAGGTGCCGGCGTACCGTTGTCGAACAAAATCCTCATCTGGGCGCTGGCACTTGCAACGATGCCACTTCGTACTCAAGCACCTCAACAACCTGTTCTTTCGTCACGACCGGGAACCAATCGACGAAATCATCAATCGTTGCCCCTCCAGCAAGGTTGTCGAATAGCGCCGAAATTGGCAATCGAGTGTCTTTGAAAACCCAGGCCCCGCTCATTCGGCCCGGCACACTCTCAACCGCAGAGCATTTCGACCAATCTGTCATCTTCGCCACCTCCTGTGATGAAAAGACCAACGGGCACCACACCCGCACTTAAACCTAACTTTATCCAACCTTCCCAAGTGCGCCCTCTCTCGCCATTCCTGCGAAAGCAGGAACCCAAGGGTGGCGTGTGGCCGGGTTTCCCCCGCTCGCGGGGGAAATGTCCGAAGGACAAAGAGGGCCACCCCCTTTCGCGAAGCGAAGGGGGCGCGGGAGCGAAGCGACAGCGGGGGATGCCCGCCGAGGCAGGAAACCCCAATCAACCACCAACCCAAACACGAAAACCACCACCCCATCAACCAAGAACAAACCCCCTCTCCCCATCGGGGGAGAGGGCCGGGGGTGAGGGGGCACAGGCGAAGGCGAGGGGGGGGGGGGGGGGGGGGGGGGGGGGGGGGGGGGGCGGCCGGGGCCGCCGACGCGGGCCGAGCAGCCAG
>JAJEGY010000011.1 GCA_022819585.1 Dehalococcoidia bacterium
GCGAAGCAGGAACGGCTGAGGCAACTGGAGACGGCGGCGACCGCCGACGAGGTCATCGCCGAACTCAGGGCCGCGCGCGAGTCGCTCAACCGCCTGGAGCGACGGCTCGTGCAGGTGCAGGGCGAGGGCGGGGGTTGACCCGCCCGCTCACGCGCCGGTCCGCCGAGGGCCGGGGGGCGGCTCGAGCCCGGCGCGTACAGCGGCCCGGCTGTGGGCTCAGCAGGCCGAGCGTGTGCCCGCCCGAGAGCGTCACCAGCGCGTCGTAGGGGCCGCTCCGGCGGTGGAATCCGAGGTCGGTCTCAGGGAGGAACTGCTCGTCGCTGCAGACACCGCGGCCCACGCCGGTTCCGTACGCTGGGAATCGTTGGTAGGCCCCTTAGCATGAGGTCCCGGTGCCACCAGGGAACGAGGTCCAGCCATGGTCGAGTGGCTTGGGATTGAGCACCTCTTCGAGCTGTCCACGGGAGATAAGGTCGCCGCCCTCTTCGCCCCCCTCATAATCTTCACCGCCCTCGCGATCGCGACGGTGCTCCTGCCCGGCAGGTGGGTCCTCGGCTACGTCACCGACGAGAGGACCGGCGAGCCCCGCAGGTACAGGCTCAACGGCCTCCTCGTCTTCGTCATCGCCAACCTCATCTGGGGCTTCGAGGTCATCCCCGGGCTGGAGCGCGAATGGTTCTACCGCACTTCGCTCTACGCAGTCGCCGGCGGCACCGTCTGGGCAGCGCTCTTCACGGCCATCGCCGTCTACACCCAGCCGAAGATCAGGGACCGCAACCCCTTTGTCGACTTCTACTTCGGCCGCGTCCAGGAGATCCGCTTCTTTAACGACCGCCTCGACCTCAAGATGACCTTTTACGTCGTGGGCAGCACGATGCTCGGCATCAATGCCATGTCAGGCGCGGCATGGCACTACGAGCAGTTCAGCCCCACCAACCAAGTCAACCCCGGCGTCTTCGTCTACGCCGCCATCTACACCTTCTACGTGTTCGACGACCACATCTTCGAGCGCGTCCGGCTCTACACCTACGACCTCCTCCACGAGCGGATGGGCTTCAAAATGTTCTGGGGCGACAACATCGCTTACGGCTGGCTCTACATCATCCCCCTGTACGGCATGGCCGCCTACCCCAATCCCGGCTTCTCGACCGCCTGGACCTACGTCTGGATCATCGGCACCGTCGCCCTGTTCCTGGTCGGATGGGCCATAGCCAGGGGCGCCAACATCCAGAAGTACACATTCAAGCGCTGGCCCGAACGCAAGTTCCTCGGGATCATCGAGCCCCGATACATCCAGGCCGGCGACCGCAAGATCCTGACCAGCGGTTTCTGGGGCGTCGCCCGCCACTTCAACTACATGGGCGAGTTCCTCTTCGCCGCGTCAGTGGGACTGTCCTTCGGACATTTCGGCGTCGCCTGGTCGTGGACCTACCTGGCCTTCGCTCTCTGGTTGTTCACCACGCGCCAACGGGCAGACGACGTGGCCTGCGCCGAGAAGTACGGCCAGGAGAAGTGGGCCGAGTACCAGCAGAAGGTGCCGTACCGCATCATCCCCGGCATCTATTGATGCTGCCGAAGACGAGGCGGACGTGGCTCTCGCGGGCCGAGTAATGAGTACGAAACGTGCTGGTGGAGCTGAGGGGATTCGAACCCCTGACCTCATCAATGCCATTGACGCGCTCTCCCAACTGAGCTACAGCCCCACCGAAAAAACACCACCCAAAACAACCACCATAACCCCCTATTCTAACCCAGCCGAAAAAAGATAAACGGGGCAGGGAGGTGAGGGACCACGCCCAACCACCAACGCAACCCAACGCAATCCCCAAACAACCAACACCAAAATCTCGGCCATCCCCAAATCCGCGCAATCCGCGGTTCAGACAACCCCCTCCCCGTAAGTTAAACTCCCTTCAGACTCACCAACCCACAGGAACAACAAAACCGTGCTCGAACAATTCCACGTCCCCGAACAAGACCGCGTCTACGTCGATACAGAACGTATGAGAGCTGCCACTGAAGCCCTATTCATGCGATGCGGAGTAGACGAAGCCGGGGCCAAAGCCTCGACCGACGTCCTCCTCACCAACGACCTCCGAGCCGTCGAGACCCACGGTGTCTCAAACATGATGCGAAACTACGTCGCCTCATACATGGCCGGAACCCTGAATCCCACTCCCGATCTCAAGATCGTCCGAGAGACCGCAACCACCGCAAACGTTGACGGCGACGGCGCTCTTGGCATCCAGATCGGCGGCGATATGATGCAGATCGCCATCGACAAAGCCAAGCAATACGGCACCGGCGCCGTCACCGTCTTCGACTCCGGCCACCTCGGCGGATGCGGATACTACGCCGCTCAAGCCGCCGAGCAAGGCATGATCGGCCTATGTATGACCGGCGGTCACGGCACCCGCGCATCAGGCGGAATGCTCCCCACATTCGCCGCAGAATCCCGACTCGGAACAAACCCCATCGCATGGGCCGCACCAGCTCGAAACCAGCACCCATTCCTTTTCGACGTAGCATGCACCCAGATCGCCAACAACAAAGTTGGACTAGCCCGACGAATCGGCGTCCCGCTAGAACCCGGGTGGATCACCGACACCGACGGAGTCCCATTCAACGATCCTGTCGATCCCCCCGACGAATACTTCCTACTCCCATTCGGAGGCACTCGTGAGAACGGCTCCCACAAAGGCTACGGCTTTGCCGCCGTATGCGCCATCATGTGCCAGACCCTCGCCGGCGTCGGAATGGCCGGATCTGGCAACCAGTACCAAGGCGGATACCACTTCTTCGCCGCATTCCAAATCGAAGCCTTCTGCGACCATGACGAGTTCCTAGACAACATGGACGACGCCCTAGCCCACCTCGCATCCGCGAAGCCAGCTCCAGGCCACGATCGCGTCCTTTATCCCGGACTCATCGAAGGCGAAGAGACCGAACAACGTCTCGCCGAGGGCATCCCATATCACCGCGAAGTCATCGAATGGTACGAATCCATCGGCGCAGAACTAGACGTCCCCATCGATCTCCCGTAACCCGTGAGCGTCCACAATAACAACTCCCAACATCTACTCCCTCTTCCCTTCGGCGAAGAGGGTCACAACCATTTATCCCCTCTCCCGCTTGGCGGGAGCGGGCTAGGGTGAGGGCACAAAAATGCAACGCGAGTATATCAACTTCGGCAAGGGCGGCGTAATGGTCACCCGCATGGCCCTAGGCCTCGGCTTCCGCGGCCAAAACGATGCCGACGAAGCAAAAAAGACCATCGCCGCAGCCCTCGACGGCGGCCTCAATCTCATCGACTGCGCCAACGTCTACGGGCTAGGCGACAACCGCCGTTTCGCCGGGACCTCCGAAATCATCCTCGGAGAACTCCTCAAGGATCGTGGCGACCGCGACGACGTCGTCATCACGTCCAAAGTCTCAAGCCCCATCGGCCCGAGCGTCAACGACCACAACACCTCACGTTGGCACATCATGCGCGAGGTAGAGCGATCCCTCAAACGCCTCCAGACCGACCGCATCGACGTCTACCTCATTCACCACTTTGACGATACCGTCGGCTACGAAGAGCGCACCCGAGCCCTTGAAGACCTTGTCCGAGACGGCAAAATCCGATACACCGGCCTCTGCAACTACCAGGCATGGCAAGTCGTCCAAACCCTACGAGTCCAAGATCGCATCAACGCCGGAAACCTCATCACTATCCAAAACCCATACAGCATGTTGAACCGGGAACTCGAAGACGAGATCTTCCCCATGGTTCGCACCACCGGACTCGGCATCATGGCATACAGCCCCCTTGCCGTCGGACTTCTCTCCGGCGACTATGATCCTGACCGAATGCCCGACGGCACAAGGCTATGGGGCAGCCGACGATCCCACGCCTTCAATCGAGTCGTCCGAGGAGCCGCTGCCGACGTCATCCGAACCAACGCCCAAGTCGCAAAACGAATCGGCGCAACCCCCGCACAAGTTGCTCAGGCATGGGTCCTCTCACACCCCGAAATCACCATCGCAATCTCCGGCGCCGATACCGCCGAGCAGATGCAAGACAACCTAGGCGCTCTAGACATCACCCTCTCCGAAGAAGACCTCTACAACCTAAACGAAGCCTCCCACCGCCTACGCATCACCCTAGACGGCGCCGGTTTCGAAGACGACAGATAACCGCAAGCATTATTAGGATCGTCCGCTCGCGGGGAGAAATATCCGTAAGGAAGATCGAAACTCGCGAATGTTACAATCGACGTTTGCGACCTAAAACACTATGCCCAAGCGAACTTACCAACCCAAAAAGCGCCGACGCGCCCGCGTTCACGGCTTCCGATCCCGGATGTCCACCAAAGGCGGACGCGCAGTTTTGGCGCGACGACGTGCTCGAGGTCGCAAACGCCTTACCGTCTGAGTTCGTCCATACGCTTGGCAAACGCCGCTTCAACGGCACCTAAAAATGAGCAAACATGGGGCTCTCAAAGCATCGGCGACTTCGCCGTCGTGAAGAGTTCCGAAAAGTACTAAAAGACGGCAAACGCGCCCGAGACCACCTGCTTTCAATCACCGCGGTCGACTCACAAAACACCGACGCCGAACCTCGCTACGGCTTTGCAATTCCAAAACGCGTCGGAACCGCAGTCATACGCAACCGCATAAAGCGACGTCTAAGGGCGATTGCCGACAGAGCGGACCACCCCAGAGGATGGGACTACGTCATATACGCCTTTCCGGCAGCGGCGAACGCAACGTCACAAGAACTGTCGGAATCGATAGCCAGACTGCTGAAACGCCTAAAGTCTGGCAACCGCACTCGCCCCTAACGCCTAACGAGACGCCTAACGAGGTGAACGCATGATCAAGAAATCAGCGTTGACCATTCTCAGGCTCTACAAACTCGCCATCTCGCCCTACCTCCCCAGCACCTGCATCTACCAGCCAACCTGCTCCGAATACGCCGCCGAAGCCATCGAAACCCATGGCGTCGCCAAAGGCACCTGGATGGGTACCAAACGCATTGCACGATGCAATCCATTCAAAACCGGTGGTCTTGACCCCGTCCCGGCCATCAACGAGAACTCCCTTCCTGCATCATCCGCAGGTGGCACGGAGACTCCCGCCCAATGAATCCGGCACGCGGAGCGCGACACCTGCAACGCGGCACAGCCGCACTCCTTCTGGCAGTCCTCTCCGCCATCTCACTCACAGCCTGTCTCAACGACCTCACCCCCCAAGGCCGATGGTCCGCGCCGGCCTCCGATGGAAACTTCATCTACATCGGAAACCTTGACGGTGTACTTGTCAGGCTCGACGCCGTCAGCCACGCATACGACGTCAACTGGCTTTACCCATACGAACTCGACGGCGTCCGCAAAAAACCCAACGGCCTAGGTGCCATCTACGGCGCACCCATAATCCAAGACGGTGCCGTCTACGCAGCGGGCTACACATGCACCGGTTCCAACTGCGACGGCGAAGTCTTCGCCGTCTCAACCGAAAGCGGCGGCATCTCATGGAACTCCGGAGGGTTCCGTATCCGAACCAAACTCGTGGGCCAAGTCAAACCCACCGATAACGGACTCCTCCTCATCGGTACTGGCCCGGTAGACGACGAACGCGATCCGCCCGGTTACCTTTATGCCTTCAGCGCCGACCCCAACGCCGGCAGGCGAGTCGAATGGCGAGTCCCCCTAGATGGCGAAGTCTGGGGCGAAGTCGCCGTAGACAACACGACCAGCACCGCCTATGTCGGCACTTCCGCGGGAACCCTCTACGCCATCAACATCTCAGAAGGCGATCTTTCAGAACGCGTCAAATGGCAATACGCCTCCGAGGGGGCCATCACAGGAAACATCATCTTCCATGATGGCGCTATCTACTTCGGGGACCTCGCGAGCAACTTCTACCGCCTAAACCCGAGAAGCCAATCCATAGATTGGCAATTCGACGCCGAAGCATGGGTCTGGGCCGAAGGAATCCCCGACGACCAAAAAGGCACCATCTACGTCTCAACCCTCGGCGGCCACATCTACGCCCTCAACATCGGATCTGGCGACCTGATCTGGAGCGCCAAAATCGACGGACAAATCATCGGTGCACCCCTCCTATTCGACCGAATACGCAACGAATTTACTCAACGCGTCTTGGCCGTCCCCTCCGGAATCGAAGACGTCCACGTCATAAACGTGAACGACGGACAAATCATCGGAACATTCCCCACCGACAGCGCCGTCAAATCCGCTCCCGTACTTATCAACGACTTCGTATACATCCACACCTTGGACGGCCAGCTCAAATGGTACTCCCCAAGCGACCAGACCCTACAAGGTTGCGTCGCCCTGAAGGACGGTGGACGATGCGAGTAACGATGACGTCATTCCGGCGAAGGCCGGAATCCATGGCGGAGCCCAAAGCGAGGAGTAACTCCTAATGGAATTCCTCGGCCTCATATGGGACCAGGGCATCATGCGACCCATGATCAACTCGCTTGCCCTGCTATACCACTATCTCTTCCTCAACTACGGTCTCAGCATCATCGCATTCACCGTTGTCGTGCGCGTCCTGATGATCCCGCTCACGATACGCCAGACAAACCAGATGAAGAAGCTGCAAGCCCTGCAGCCTCGGATGAAGGCGATCCAAGACAAATACCGCGATAAAAAAGACGCCGAGAGTCGTCGCGCTCAGTCATCCGAATCCATGGCCCTATACCGCGAGGCCGGAGTCAACCCCATCGGATGCCTAGGACCAATGGTCATCCAGATGCCCATCTGGATCGGCTTCTACCGCGCAATCATCAGGACCATGCCCACCACCCCTGAAGGTATGGCAAACCTTTCAGCATCCTTCTACGCGTGGAACCCCGCAAGCGCCGACGTTCCTCTGAGTCGCCTGTTCCTCGGCATAGACCTCGCAGACACCGTGTCGCAGGTCTACCTCCCCCTCAACTTCATCCTGCCCGTACTCGTTGGTGCTTCAATGTTCATCACCACCAAGATGACATCCACCGTTGCCATGGATGAGCGACAACAATCCCAGCAACGAATCATGCAATGGATGATGCCGGTGATGATCGGCGTCTTCACATATCAATTCCCCGCCGGACTCGGCATCTACATATTGCTATCCAACATCGTCGGCGTCGTCATTCAGTACTTCGTCGGCGGAAGACAGCCAATCGATCTGTTCGGAAAACTCTACCTCGGAACCGCTGAAACAAGAGCTCAAGCGATAGCAGCAAAAGAAGAGCTCGAGATGAAAAAGCTGTCCGAAGGTGAAACGGAAGAGGAGGAATCAACCGATGACGATTCGACGAGTGTTCACAGGCAAGAACGTTCAAGAGGCAACCGCCGTCGCGCTCGAAACTCTAGGCGCAGAGCTCGAAGACGTAGACATTAGGGTCATAAACCCCGGCAGAGCCGGCATCTTCGGTCTCGGCGGTGCCCTCGCCGAAATTGAAGTCGCCAAACTCTCTGACGTCCTCGCTGAAGAGGCCGCCGAAGCAGAGGAACGGCAGCGACAAATGGACGAAGCTGTCGGTGTCGCCGATGAAAAGCAAAGCCGATCCCGCTCCCCCAGGCCGCGTAGACAGCAGCAGAGACAACCCCAAACACAGGAAGAAGACACGGCCGAAGCTCCGCAACAACGTCGTTCTCGCCCTGGACCACAGCCGCGCCGCAACCGCCGTCAGGCACCAGCTCGCCAACGCGCCGAACGCACCGGCTCTCGACCTACGCGCCAACCCCGCCAACCTCGCCAGCCGCGTCGACAGTCTGAAAACACACCCCAAGCAGCGCCGGAACTACAAACCGCTCAACTGACCGACGCAGTCGAAACACCCGAGATCGCCCCTGTTCAAGAACAACGAACCAGCCCTCGCAGAACCGAAGCGCCTATCGAGCCCATCCAAGATCGCGAAGAACTCGAGACTGTAACCAGCGAAATCCTCGCCTACCTCATCTCTGCAATGAACGTCGACGTCGACGCATACGTCTTGGACGAACTCCGCGACGGATCCGTCGTCTTCGAAATCGAAGGTGAAGACGCTGGCCTCCTAATCGGTCGCCGCGGCGAAACCCTGCGCGACGTTCAATTCATCGTCCGAATGCTGGTGAACCGACGCGTTGAGCAACGCGCAAACGTCATCATCGACGTTGAACGATACCAACAGCGCCGCACACAGAAACTCCACGCCATCGCCGAAAACGCCGCTAGGACTGCCTCGCGAGGCCGACCCAAATCCTTGGATCCCATGACACCGGAAGAGCGCCGGATCGTCCACATGGCATTGTCTGACAACCCAGACGTCGTCACACAAAGTGAAGGCCAAGGTCCCGAACGACACGTCGTCGTCAAACCTCGCAGCTGAAGAGAAAACATGCCAACCCCATCGCGACAGGAAATCTCCGACTACGCGGTAGCCCACACCACAAAGCCCGACAGCATCTTCGACGACATCGCCAAAGATGCACAAACAACCCCGTCCGCGGGCATGATGTCAGGCCGTACTGTCGGATACTTCCTAAACACCCTAGTCGCCATCACAGGGGCTAGTCGCGTCCTCGAAATTGGAACCTTCGTCGGCTACAGCGCCCTCATGATGGCAACAGCCCTACCAGAAGACGGCGAACTCATCACTCTAGACGTAAGCGAAGAGTTCACAGACATCGCCCGAAAACACTGGGCAAGACATCCCGACGGCAGCAAGATCAAACTCATCCTAGGCCCCGCAACCGAAACTCTAGACACCCTAGAGCCTCACTTCGACGTAGTATTCATCGACGCCGACAAAGACAACTACCCCGCCTATTACCAGAAATCTCTCGACCTCCTGTCACCAAAAGGCATTATCGTCGTAGACAACGTCTTTCAAGGTGGACGCGTCCTGCAAAGCGACATCCCCGACGACCAGCGCTCAGCATCGACTCGTGCCGTCCAACAGCTAAACGAGACCGTCCAAAACGACGATCGCGTCAACAACGTCATGATCACCGAACGTGACGGCCTCCTCCTGATCCGCCGCCGTGACGCTCACCTGGCCGCCAAGGCCTGACCTGTCGCAACTCCGGTAATAGCTCGTCATTCCGGCGAAGACCGGAATCCATCGTGCTGCATGTGACCTTTACGTCACGGACGAATCCTTCTCAACTCGCGCCCTCGCCGATATCGTTGCTGGTAGTAGACCCTCTCGTCGTAAGTCCCCGGCTCGTAGTGCCCATTCTGCGGGTCTGGACCTGAAATCACATTCGGATTCGGAGGATTGGCAGCGACCACATCCTCATCGAAATCGACGCCCAACCCTGGCTCCTCGGGCACGGTGATGTATCCGTCAACGGTTGGCAAGTGCGGCTGGATCACCTCGTAACGCTGGGGGACATCGTCTTCTAAGCGTTCCAAGATCAGCGCATTTGCAATGCTCGCCAAGATGTGAATCGCGGCGTATTCGGCTACCGGTCCCAACGAACCTGAGTGCGGTGCCACGTTTATGTAGTGCGCTTCGGCCAACGCCGCTATCTTGCGGAGCTGCGTAATCCCGCCAATACGACCAGAATCCGGTTGCACCACGTCCACCAACTCATCCTCGATGATCTCTCGTACACCCCAGATATGCGAATGACGCTCTCCAGCCGCGATCGGAATATCCACATTCTCCTGCACCCGACGTAACGCCTCGGTATTCTCGGGCGGTACCGGATCTTCATAAAACAGCAAGTTATACGGCTCTAGATTCTTCCCAACGATGATCGCATCCTTCGCCGTGAACCAAGGAGGACCATGCGCATCAACCATGATGTCCATCTCATCACCGACCGCTTGACGAATCGAATCCACAATCTCAACCGTCCTATACACCCCGCCCGTCTTAACACCAGTAATCCCTCGATCTCGCAACTCGACGGCCCGTTCAGGCGAATGAGCGTGAGCATAGGTCCGGATCTGCTTACGGACCCTCCCACCAAGCAGATTCCAAACCGGCGTCTCCAACACCTTCCCCTTGATGTCCCACAGCGCCATATCGATCGCATTGATAGCACCTGATCCCGGCGTCCCAGTCATCCCATGCCCCATCATCGCCACGATCATCGTCTGATGCAACCTCTCGATATCCATCGGATCCTCACCAACCACCACATTCGCCAAATCCTCCACCGCCGTCTGCACAACCCGCGGCCAACCCGAACCCTCGCCGACACCGTAGATCCCGGCATCGGTGTAAACCTTTACAAAGCACCAGTTCCGACTTCCACCGCCGCTCATCAAGAACGTCTTGACTTCTGTGATCTTCATCTCTGACCCGTAACTCCCATTTGTTGCAGTTGCCAGCGACACCCAAACTCGCATCGCCTCGTACATCGAATACGAATGATACGCGCTAAACTACAACGCTCACAGACCACAACCTAATCGCCCAACAATGCTCCAGAGCGGGAGAGTAACTCATGGCTGACACCACAGTATCGATCTCTGACAACGGCCCATACTGGGTCTCCGGCAACTTTGTAGTCAACGATGCCGACGGAAACTCATATCCAGTAGAGGGCGAAGCCTACCTCTGCCGATGCGGACAATCCGACGACAAACCCTTCTGCGATGGTTCCCACAACCTAGCCGGTTTCCAAGATTCATGTAGGGCCTAGTCTGATGGCAGAACCTACCAAGATCTATATCTGGAACAACGACGCCATCGAGATTCGGGGCGAATTCGACCTCAAGGACGCCGAAGGTGGCGAATTTCGGCAACATGGTCGCGTTCGGCTGTGCCGTTGCGGCTCATCCAACAAGAAACCCTACTGCGACAACTCCCACATCCGCACCGGCTTCCAAAGCCAAGTCAAAGCACCTAGCGACTAATCACGTACCGGTCACGATCAGGGCACCAAAACCGTCCGCGCAACTGCCCCCGCCTCCATATCCTTAAACGCCTCGTTTACCTCCGTCAACGGTCTAGTACGAGTCACCAAATCATCCAACTTCAACCGTCCCTGTTTATAAAGCTCGATCAACCACTGGAAGTCGTACCTCGGTCGCCCCGTCCCCGCACTGCATCCAATCAACGCCCTATCCAAGAACAGGTGCCGCATCGGAACCATCACCTCGCCATCATCCGGAGCTGCACCCACCAAAACTGCCGTCCCTCCCTCGCAAGTTGCCTCCAACGCCTGCCTTAGCGTCGCAGGCTGTCCAATCACCTCAAACGCATAATCAACACCGCCCGAACTCAACTCTCGAATCGCCTCAACCGCATCCTCTTTCGATGCATCGACAGTATCCGTTGCTCCAACCCGAGTGGCGTACTGGAACTTGTCAGGATTGATATCCACGCCTATGATCCTCGATGCTCCAGCCAAATACGCGCCTTGAATCACATTCAACCCAACACCTCCGCAACCCCAAACCGCAACCGTCGAACCCGTCTCAACCTTAGCCCGATTAACAACAGCACCCACACCGGTAATCACCGCACAACCCACCAGCGCCGCCTTATCCAGCGGGATATCAGGATCCACCTTCACCACATTGTTCTCCCATACCACCGTGTGCTCAGTAAAGGTCGCCATCCCGCCGTAGTATTTCGTGCCATTCTTCCGAAACTCCGCCGTGGGGGCATAGCCCGAAATCGGATCGCAAAGATTCCATCGACCAGTCGAACAATACTTGCACTTCCCGCACATCGGCCGAATCGCAAAAACGACCTTGTCCCCCTCATCTAACCCATCGACACCTGGTCCCACGCTTTCAATAATCCCCGCACCCTCATGACCCAAAATCGTCGGCAAATCATCCGTCCGCCGATATCCCGAATACACGTTGTGATCGCTGTGACAAACCCCGGTCCCACCGATCTTCACCATCACCTCACCCGGCCCCGGATCACCCAACTCCAAAGTCTCCACAACTGCAGGCTGCCCCTGCTCGTAAATCACTGCGGCAAGAGTTGAGGTAGTCATGGATCTGACCCTCCATTGCGGTCAAGGCATCCTATCGAGATGCTGTGATGATAGCAGTGAGCCGTCCGAGAACCCACTCACGTCAAAGGTCAGCTCTGACCCAACACTCCTTCAGCAACCGCAACCAACTCCTCACCCTTCCGACTAGAAACAAACATCACACCACCCCTCACCTCAATCTCAACCCCGCTATTCACCCCGTACATGGTCCAAGACCGCCGACTAGCAGGCGCAAACGGATTTCCCCGTCCGCCATGCCGCGCGATGCTATGACCAGTCGCCCTTATCGCCCCAATCTCTCCCCACTCAAACATCCGCTGCGTCCCAAGCAATCCCAGCCTGACGCTAATCCCTTTCTCCTCAACCCGCGTCTCCATCAAAGTAGACCCCAACATCACATAGACAATCCCCACCACCGCCACCGCGAAACAGACGAAAAACACCAAAGCCTCAGCCCCCGAAACCAGCGGATCATCTCCGAAACTCCTGATCCCCACCGCCGTCAGGCCGCCTGAAGTCCCGCCTAGCATCAACCCCAAAAACGCGAACATCCAACCCGGGGCACGTAGGTTTTCAGTAAACATCGGCTCTTGGCGCTTACTCTCGACCATCCCTAAAACCGCTGGTACTTCAGATACGCTTCCTGCGGATCCATCCCACTCAGAATCATGTTCCGAAGCTCATTCTCAGTATTCATCACCTCATCAACCCGCATCGCCACATCCGACGCCGCAGATGCCGGTATCACCACAACACCGTCACGATCACCAACCAAATAGTCCCCCGTGCAAATTCGAACACCACCAATCACGACCGGCTCGCCCATCGTCTGAACCTGCCATCGACCCACAATATCCGAAGGCGTCAGATACCGGCAAAACACCGGAAATCCCAACTTCAAAATAAAGTCCGTGTCACGATTCCCACCATCAACCACATAACCCTTCACACCTCGAAACTTCAGCGTCTCAGCCGACAACTCACCCATATGCGCAATCGTAGAGTCATTCGGCTGACAAACAACCACAGATCCCGAAGGGGCCGCACTCAGCATCCCCGTCCAAGACAGCAACGACTCATCCTGCGTGCTCCCCTCAACCATCCCCCCGCTGCAAGTCCACACCTTCCCAACAACCGGCAATTCGGGATCAACTGGCTGAATATCGTTCGGCAAAATCCCGTCCTCCAACTCCAATTCCCTCATCGCATCATAGACCGCGCCCGAATACGCGGTCTCCAAGATCGCAACGATCTGCTCTTCACTCAAAACTTCAGGCACGTGACTTCACCGACGGGCTAATGCGACTGCAAATTCTAAATCCCCAATCTTTCGACATCGACACGAACTTCATCCTTCACCCCCTTTAACCGACAAAACAACCCGATCCACAGCGTGACGAGCCAAATCCTCATCCTTAACCTCATGCTCCCAAACCCGCAACACGCGCCAACCCAACTCGCGCAGGTTCTCATCATTCGCAGCATCCCGCTCCATATTCCGACGAAACTTCGCCAGCCAATATTCATAGTTCCGAGTCGGCATCGTCCCATGTTCTGGACACCGATGCCAGAAACACCCATCAATAAACACCGCCACCCGCTGCGTAGGAAACACAACATCCACCTTCACTCCACGCCGCTCAAACTTCACATACCGGTCCTTCCTAAACCTCAACCCGGCCCGATGCAACATGCTCCTAAACGCCACCTCAGGCTTAGTATCTGCCCGACGATTCGACATCATCGAACGACGCGTGCCCTCATCTGAGGCAGGCGGCGAGATCAGACGAGCTTCGTCAGTGGTCATGACATGGAGTCTAAGGCCAGCCATGCCACATGCCCGCGGGTGTGAAATGACTCGGTACTGTTCGGAAACACCACCCAATGTGACCCACAACTATGCTAACGACTGATCACCAAATCAACGATCAGTTGCACCGGTACATATTGTTCACACACCCCCAGAATTTCTAACCTGATCAAAAGGTTAGCGTTTCAGATACATGGGGTATTGATCGTGCCAAAACACAACATCGATGGTTCGCGAGTCGTCTGCTACGTCATCGAATTGTTGACAAGATCAGGTGTGCGCGCAACGAATTCCACCAGTTTCGGCGCGCTGCTCTTTGCCTCATCCATTCCTCTCATCAAGACGACCCATCACGTCTTGCGCACATACTCAATCAATACGACAACCCGTCTCATCTCCTCGGCAGCCGTTGCCTCAATTTTGGGGAGCTACATACGCGACTAGCCACCTACGTAGTTCTCCTCCGATTAGCACCCCACCATATTACGAGGACTACGACGAAATCTCCTTGAAAGCGGCTGGCAAAGGCCGACTCGCCTCAAACCCGCCCAAAATCATCCGCCTCACGCACAATATCATCCTCCCCGAGATAATCCCCCGTCTGCACCTCGATTATCTCCAACGGCTCAACCGAAGATGGATTCTCAATCCGGTGCTTGTGCGTCCTCGGAACATGCACCGACTGCGACGGACCTAACATCTGATCCTCCCCATTGATCGTCACCTTCGCAATCCCTCGCGCCACCGTCCAAGTCTCCGCACGATGCCGATGCCACTGGTACGACAACCTGCTCTCAGGTTTAACACTCAACCGCTTCACCTGAAACCCAGGCCCCCGCGTCAAAACCTCATACGAACCCCAAGGACGATCTTCCCGCTGAGGATTCCTCGCACGACGTACGCTAGTCACATCGATCGGCTCTTGTGCGCTCGTTTCTTCGGGCATCTCTGAGGCATTTTCGATAGTAGTAAGCTAAATCCTACGCAATCAAAACTCGAACCCAAAATCCCTCATGCCAAACACCTCCAATCGCCCAAACATACTCTTCATCCTCACCGACCAGCAACGCCAAGACTCTATGGCCTGCTACGGCAACGATTGGATCGAAACTCCCAACTTAAACACCATCGCCGACCAGTCCTTCATCTTCGATAACGCCTACGTCACACAACCCGTCTGCACGCCCAGCCGCGCCTCCATCATGACCGGCCTATATCCCCACGCCGTAGGCCTACACCGCAACAACATCCCCCTCCCCTCTGACTGCCCAACCATCGCCGAACGCATCAGCGAAGACTACTACTCCGCCTACTTCGGCAAATGGCACCTCGGCAACGACATGATCCAGCAGCACGGCTTCGACAAGTGGATCAGCGTCGAAGACTTCCACCGCGTCCGAGCGACACGACGCGAATACCGAAACGTAGAAGCCCACTACAACGACCATCTCCGAAAGCACGGCATCGAACCACCCGGCATCAATCGCTCATACGAAAACTGGTTCGCAACCGCAAACCTCACCGAAGAGCAGACCCAAGCCTACTTCCTAGGAGACTCCGCCGCTGACTTCATCCGATCCCACCCGGACTCCGAGCAGGGTGACCAACCCTTCATGCTCTACGTCTCCTTCTTCGAACCGCACCCGCCATACACCGGCCCCCTAAACGACCTCTACGACCCCGAAGAGATCTCCGTCGGCCCCGCATTCCTGAAACGCCCAGACGAAGGCCCGCTCCTAAACCGCCTCCGTGCCGACTACTACATGGCCGGCAATCTGAACCCTCTAGGCATCGACGACTATCACGACTTAACCGCCGCAGACGGCTGGCGCCGCCTACGAGCCCAATACTTCGCAAACGTCACACTAGTCGACCGCCAGATCGGCAAGATGCTCGACGCACTCAATGCCACCGGCCAACTCGACAACACCATCATCGTCTTCACCAGCGAACACGGCGAAATGGCAGGCGACCATGGAATGCTCGAAAAACGCTCCATGTACGAAGAAGCATCCCGAGTCCCCCTCCTCATCCGCGTCCCCGGCACCGAACCCAAACGCATCGAAGGATCGGTATCCCTAGTCGATCTAGTCCCAACCCTCCTAGACCTGAGCGAAACCCCCGAAGACGAACAATCCGCCTCAACTCAACTCCTAGGCGACGGCTTCGCACCAACCCCGTCCGCCGTCGACCCCAACCGATGGTCGATCCAAGGAAAGAGCCTCGCTCCTGTTCTAAACGGAGATGCCGACCTCTCAAACAACGATGTCTTCGTCCAATGGAACGGCATGGGCGACCGAAACCTGGGCACACCCGAAATAAACCGCATGGCATCCATGCACTGGCGAACCGTCATCACCCCCGACCGCTGGAAACTCAACCTCTGTCCCGCAGACCAGTGCGAACTATACGACCTCAACAACGACCCCCACGAACTAAACAACCTATACGACGATCCCCAACAACGCGATCGCATCCGAGACATGGCCGCACGCATCCGCATCTGGCAATCCGCAACCAACGACGAAGTTGACCTCCCACGAGTATGAGTTTCCCCCACTACCAACGATCCGTCCTAGATAACGGCCTCCGCATCCTCACCAGCAGGATGACCCATACTCAGGCGGTCAGCACTATCTTCCTCGTCGGCGCAGGCAGCCGCTATGAAACCGACGACGAAGCAGGCGTCTCTCATCTCTTCGAGCACATGCTCTTCAAAGGAACGCCCACTCGCCCCCGCCCCCGAGACATCAGCGGAGTCATCGAAAGCGTCGGAGGCATGATCAACGCCTTCACCGACCGCGAATGCACCGGATACTGGTGCCGAATGGCATCCCCACACTACCGACGCGGCATCGACGTCATCGCAGACATCATCAAATCGCCTCTCTTCAGAGAAAACGACATCGCCCAAGAAAAACACGTCGTACTCGAAGAGATCAGAGCCGCCCACGACTCCCCCGGCGCACTCGCCGGCCTCCTCCTCGATTCCGCCCTCTGGCCCGATCAAGCCCTAGGCCGAGACATCGCAGGAACCATCGAAAGCGTCGAGGCAATCCCACGATCCGTAATGATGGACTACCACCGAGATCAATACGTGGGCCGCAACATGGTAGTAGCCGTCGCCGGAAACATCCAACACAACGAGGTAGTCGACCAAATCAATGATCTCCTCGGCGACCTTCCCGACGGCGAACCACGCTCCATGTTTCCTCACGAAGATAACCTCTCTGGCCCAACCGTCACCCACGGCGAACGCGACCTGGAGCAGATGCACATCGCAATGGCATTCAAAGGCGTGGACATGAACGACCCACGCCGTGCCGCCCTCCGCATCCTAACCGTCGTCCTCGGCGGAAGCATGAGCAGCCGTCTCTTCGAGGAAGTCCGTGAAAAACGCGGCCTCGCTTACGGCATCGGCAGCTCCATGCATACCTTGTCCGACTGCGGAGTTGTCGACATCCACACCGGCGTCGAACCGCCGAGGGCCGCTGAAACCCTCCAAGTCATCGTCGACGAGCTGGTCAAAATCCGTAAAGGCATCACCGAAGAAGAACTCCACGACGCCCGAGAACTCGCAAAAGGCCGCCTCATCCTCAGCGTGGAAGAGAGCAGGGCAGTAGCCAACGACCTCGCATCCCAGGAACTCCTGCGCGGAAAAATCGAATCCCTAGACGACCGCATCGAATCCCTAGACAAAGTCACCCTGGAAGACGTGCAATCCGTAGCCGAATACATAGTCAACTCCGACAAACTAGCAATGTCGGTAGTTGGACCCTCAAACGCCGAAAACCAATACGAACAGATTTTGGACTTCCAAAACCCCTGATGAACACTACCCAATCCGCCCTCCGCACATTAGCATAGGCAATACCAAATCACCTCTCAGAAGGAGACACCCTAACAACATGAAGACCCGAGCATACATCTTGATCGAGACATCCGTCGGAAGCACCGCTAACGTGGCCACTGAGCTACGCAAGATCGACCAGATGATCGCTGTCGACATGGTCACCGGACCTTTCGACATCATCGCTGTCGTCGAGGCCGACAACCTCGTAGACATCGGCGGAATCGTCAGCACCAAGATGCATCAGGTCGGCGGAATCGTCAAAACCATCACCAGCCTCGCCGTAACCGCCGACTAACTTCTATCGATCACCAAAATGTGGTTCGAATTCAACGACGAGGAACTCGCATTCCGCGAGGAACTTCGGGAGTTCTTGGACGACGAACTCCCAGACGGCTGGATAGGCCCCAACGACGAGTCCAGCGACGAGGGATGGGCCCTCTACAAACGCATGCGTAAAGCTTTGGCCGATCGCGGCTGGCTAACCATGACATGGCCCAAGGAATACGGCGGACAAGAGGCATCACCAATGATCAGCCTCATCTTCGCCGAGGAGATGTCCTACCGCCGTGCGCCCGGAAACGACCGCTTCGGCACACGTATGCTCGGACCCACCCTCATGCACTTCGGAACCGAAGAGCAGAAGCGAAAATACCTTCCAGACATCGCCCAAGGCGGTCTCCAATGGTGCCAAGGCTACTCCGAACCAAACACCGGCTCAGACCTAGCCTCTCTCCAGACATTCGCCGAACTCCGAGGTGATGAGTTCGTCATCAACGGATCCAAGATCTGGACATCCCTCGCCCACCGCGCCGACATGATGTTCATGCTCGTGCGAACCGACCGTGAAGCCGAGCGCCACTCCGGCATCACCTTCCTTCTCGTCGACATGAAGTCCCCCGGCATCCAGGTCAACCCCATCATCAACATCGCCGGCGCACACAGTTTCAACCAAGTCATGTTCGACGACGTCCACGTCCCAATCGAAAACATGGTCGGCGAACTCAACGACGGATGGAACGTAGCCATGAACCTCCTCAACTTCGAGCGAGGAAACATCGACTACGTCTCGTGGGCGCAGCGCTCATGGGAAGAAATCCGAGACTACGCCGCCACAACCCGACGCTTCGACGGCTCGTTAATGATCGACGACATGAAAGTCCGTCGCCGCCTAGCCGAACTCGAAGCCGAGATCGAGATGGCACGCTACATCACCTACGAAGTCGCCTGGCTCCAAACTCAAGGCTACCCGCCCTCAACCGAAGCCAGCATGTGCAAAATCGCCGCTACCGAAGCAAACTGCGCAGTCCTAGACTTCGGAGTAGAACTCCTAGGAATGCCCGGCCTGATAGATGACCCGGACGAACACGAAGACCTAGCAGGTCGCATCTTCAAAATGCGAATGTACCAAACCTCCGGCCCAATCCTAGCCGGAACAAACGAAATCCAAAAAAACATCATCGCCTACCGTGGCCTCGAACTGCCTCGTCGGTAAATCCAATTTATGGACTTCGGACTAAACGAAACCCAAGAGCTTATCCGCGCCAGCGCCGCCGAATTCCTCGCCGACCGCTCTCCCTCCGACTTCGTACGCGCAATGGCCGAAGACGAGCGCGGCTACACCGATGACTTCTGGCAAGAAATCGGAGAACTTGCCTGGCTAGGTCTAACCATCCCCGAAGTCCACGGTGGCTCCGGCATGGACATGATCGACATGTCCGTACTCCTCAACGAATGGGGAGCCGCACTAGCCCCAGGCCCACTAGTCGAATCCGCCGTAGTCTCCGCCGCCGCAATCAACAAATTCGGCACCGAAACCCAAAAACAAGAGTGGCTCCCAGCCATCGCCACCGGCCAAACTATCGCCGTCCCATCCCTGACCGGCATCGACGGCTCGACCAATCCCAACGCCACCAACCTACGCGCCGCCGAAACAACCAACGGATACGTCCTATCCGGAACAACGCGCTTCGTCCCTTACGGCAACTCCGCAGACCTAGCCCTCATCCCCGCCGAAACCGACACCGGAACAACCATCTTCGCCCTCCCTATCAAGACCGCCGAAGGCACCGTAAACATCACTCCCCTCAAAATGGCCTCCGGCGCTCCCGCAACCGACATCGAGCTAAACGAAGTCGTAGTCCCTTCCGCATCTACCCTCGGCAACCCTGGCGAAGGCCAAGACGTCATCGACCACATGACCCTCCACGGCGCAACCGCAAGAGCCACCCAGATGGTCGGCGCAGGCTCCGCGGTAACCGACCGCACTATCGACTACGTCAAAGAGCGCCGACAGTTCGGACGCCCCATCGGTGCATTCCAAGTCATCCAGCACTACATGGCCGACATGGCAACAAAGGTCAAATCCGCCCAACACCTGGCTAACCGAGCCGCATGGGCCCTCGCCACGAACGCCGATTCCCCCCAATCATCCCGCATCGTCAACCAAGCCAAGTGGACCGCCAACACCCTGATGCACGACATAGTCTGGACCGCACACCAGTCCCACGGCGCAATCGGCTTCACATGGGAACACGACCTACACCTATACACCCGCCGCATACTCTCATGGCGAGCCGACTACGGCGACACCGAAACCCACCTCGAAAACCTAGCCCGAACTCTGTAATTCCACCCCCTCCTTCAGGAGGGGCAGGGGGAGGCCCGCCGCCTGGCGACAGCGATCCCATCAGCAAATCCATCATTCCCGCATAGCCCGCGCAAGCAGGAATCCAAGGGTGGGGAAAGGACGAAGCGGGGCACGCCAATAATCCCTCTCCCTCTGGCAGAGGCTTAGGGTGAGGACCCAGAGAGTTACGATTTAACTAAGCCCCCATAGGCCCCCAATAGGATCGTGGCTCTATCCTCAATGTGGTACGATGTTTGAACTTTCAATTCATAGATCTCCCTCAATCAATCAAAGGGAGAACCTGATATGACAACAGAAACAGAGCGGCAACGATACGTCAAACGTGCCAAGAAGATTTACGAAGACAAACTGCGTCAAGAACTCGCCGAAGATTACGAGGGTTACATCATCAAAATAGACGGACGCAGCGGTGATTACGCCATCGGCATCAGTGCATCGCAGTCCTTGGCTGAGTTGAAAAAACGCCGTAAAAATCCCATCACATTCACCGCAAGGATCGGTTCGGACCACGTATACGACCTGCCATCCGTAACCGTTTCGGATCTGAACACTTAAACGTAAACAGTCACCCTTGATCCGAGGTCATGTCAATCGCTATATCCAGCCTGTGGTGTGGGTCGACTTCCGCTTGGCGAACGGCGATTGGCAGAGCTTCGAGGTGAAATTCGACACCGGCTTCAATGGCGAACTCGGACTCTCGAAATCACTCTTAGATCGACTCGCAACCACTGAAGAAGAAAAATACACCGTGAGACTCGCGGATGGAAGTATCGCAACCCGACAGGCTTACATCATCGAGATGCGCGTCGGCGGTGAGCAAGAGTCGCGTATCGCACTCGATTTGGCGGCAGGGGGCGAACTGATCGGAATGACCGCATTCCCCGGTTGGGAAGCACACATCGAAATTCGAGCAAACGGCGACGTTCGCATCGCACCAAGTTAAAACCGCGAGGACCCCCACCAATGCCCGCCCCCAACTGCATCTTCTGCTCCATCATCGCCGGCGAGATCCCCTGCACAAAGGTCTACGAAGACGAACATACCCTCGCCTTCAACGACATCAACCCAAAAGCCCGCGTCCACGTCCTAGTAGTCCCCAAAACCTGCTTCGACCGCCTCCACGAATCCGACGAATCCCACACCCAGCTCCTAGGCCAACTCCTAATCGCCGTAGGAAAAGTAGCGGCACTCACCGACATCACCCGGTCCGGCTACCGCGTCCAATTCAACCAAGGCAAAGGCGCCGGACAAGAAGTCTTCCACCTCCACGCCCACGTAATGGGCAAATAGTCCCAAGGGTCATTGAGAACTAGCGATTAGGCCTGCTAGCGTCAAGCGTTATACTCGCGTCTTCGCCGTTTCAAACTCAGAGAGGTAGCAATGTCGTTCAGTTCTTGCAGGACCATAGTGTCACGAATATCTGCTCTTGTAGCCGCACTGGTCATCGTGATCGCTATAAGCTGCGCCGAAGGCGACACCCTCCAAGAAAACCAGCGTCGCGTATCTGACGCTCTCGACGCCTTGGCGACAGACTTGGTGGAGAACCGACCCGCCGACACAACCGAATACACGGAACGATTGAAGAGCCATCTCAAGACTCATCCGTCATTCTTCGGCAGTGCGGTCGCGCTGGTTAACCCTTCAGGATCCGTCATCACTTCCCCGTACGTCTACCGCACCAACGACGACTTCGCCAGCAAAGACCTGGCTGCTCCTTCATACGACATCGAGGCGCAGGATTGGTTCACCGAGCCAATCGCTGCAAACGCAGGGGTATGGACCGAACCCTACTTCGACGCGGGCGGCGGCGAGATCTGGATGATCACCCGCTCGGTACCTGTTCGCGACTCACAAGGCCTCTTCGCCGTCGTAACCACCGACTTGGCCGTGGATGACCCCAACCAATAGCGCCGTCTGAGCGTCCGAGTGCCTGAACACTCTCAACCCCGACCTGTCATAAACTCCACAACTGAGCGCCATGATCGCCTTAGTTGTCCGCCAAATCCTAAGATCAGTCATCTTCCAAGTAGTAATGACCGTGGTGATGCGGCTCGTAAGCGAAATCCTCCGACGGTTGAGGCTTTGACCCTAAACCCTCGCACGCTCCTTCAATTTGAGGAATTGATTTAATCTTGGTATAGGAGTTTCGAACGATGCAAAAGGCGTTGCACATCAAGACAACGGTACTGCCCGGCGGAAGAGTCGAAATCGTCGATCACGCGCTCAGGGAAGGCGAAATCGTTGATGTCGTGGTGCGTCCCGAACCCGACGCCTCGCGCCCGTCAGCTGTCGAGATTCTCAACGCGGCACCAGGAAAGCGTCTATTCAAGACGGCTCAGGACGTGGAAACGTATCTCGGGACTGAACGATCGTCGTAGGAGAACTGAAGCTCCCCTATGGCGGCCTCGTATATCTTGACGCCAGCGGTTTCATTTACAGTGCAGAGCGGATCGAACCTTATCGCACCTTGCTTGAGCCGATGTGCGCTAGGAAAAGATAATCGAAAGCAGCAACTAGTTACTCCGCCCTTGGCCTACTTACTATCCTTCCTGGAAGCGTGTTGGCACATCGGGCAACTCTTGATAAAATTCGCGATCATGAAGTTTGAAGAACGCGTAGCTCGTCTAGAAGGCGCCTACGAACATATGGCGTCCAAGGGTGAAGTCGCCGAACTACGCAGAGAATTCGAAGTGTCGGCACAGAGGATGGTGCTCAAACTCGGCAGTTTGATGATTGTCATTACAGGCGTCATCCTGACTCTCATCAGGCAGGGAGCGATATGATGTCCAGCAACAGAAATCTTAGGTTATGGCTGGGAATGGGTGCAGCATTGCTAGGAGCCTTATTCGTCGTCGCTGCGCTCGCGGGAAACCTCCATTGGTCCTGGGCTATCGGAGGCGCTCTGGTGTTTTTCGCGGGGATCGTCGCGATCAGATAGAACACACCACGCGCGCCAATAAAAACTGATCCCTATACCTTCCCTTGTTGAAAGGGAGAGGATCCAAGCCAAGGCTGACGACGGGGTTTTGTCCTACTGCGCCCTCTCCATCAAAACCGTAACCCCCATGTCGATGTACTTGTTCCGCAACGCCGGATCACCCGACCGATAACTCATACGCACCGGGTTGTCATTCACCTGATCCATCACATGCTTCAGACAATCGTCATCCGTCTTTAGAGGATGATGCGGATGCATCTCACGGTCGAACTCCAGATCCGCCGGACCCCAAGAGAACAGGTCGACGCCCGGCAAAGCCAACGTGTTGATGTTCTCAATCGCCCGTAGCGTCTCGATCTGCAAGCACAGAATCCCGTTCTCGTTCCACCACTTCGCGTACCCCGGACGATCATGCCCAAGCTCCGCGCCCCACCGGCTACCACCGACCCAGCTCCGACGTCCCTCAGGCGGGAAGTAGAACCACTCCAACGCTTCCCTCACCGTCTCCACTTCTTCGACCAGCGGAATCTCGATGAACGCCGGCCCAAGATCGGCGATGTTCCCGATCAGAAACGCTAGCTCCGGATGCTTCATCCGAAAATGCACAGCGATTCCGAGTTCATCTGCGATATTGCAGTGCTCCACCAGCCTATGCTCTGAGAACGGGCTGTGCTGGCTGTCGCAGGTGACGAAGCCGTAATCGTCCTTGCCGAGCACATCTTCGAACTGCGACTTTGTAGAACCGATCGGCACGTTGACGCCGATAACAATATCGCCGCGCCGGATCCGTTCTTTCAGAGGGGTGTCGTTACTCATTTGGTTGTCCTTTCACTTCACTTGAGTGGATGGTTTTGCAAAACTGTCTAGCTTTCGGCAAGACGGGTGGTGGTGAGGGGCAAATTCCCCTCTCCCGCTTGGCGGGAGAGGGTCAGGGTGAGGGTGACCGGGGCGGACAAAAGGGAGGGGTACGGCAAACAATCCCTACGTAACCGCCAACTATGGACGCGCTTCACCTCAACATCGATCCAATCATTAACCATCATGGCAATCCTGGTTCCCCTAAGTCTTCGCCATCTCCATCAAAACAGTCACACCCAAGTCAAGATACTTGTTGCGCAGGTTGGGGTCATAAGACCGGTAGCACATCCGCGGCTTCTCAGAAGCAAGCTGCGCCATCACATGCTCGATGCAGTCATCATCGGTCTTGAGCGGGTGATGCGGATGCATCTCTCTGTCAAACTCAAGATCCGCCGGACCCCACGAAAACATGTCCACTCCGGGCAACGACAGAGCGCTGATATTCTCGATCGCCCGCAACGTCTCGATCTGGATCATCAGCATCCCGTTATTGTTCCACCACTCGGCATACCCGGTCCGGTCGTGCCCCAGTTCAGCGCCCCATCGCGGCCCGCCGACAAAGCTGCGACGACCTTCCGGCGGAAAGTAGAACCATTCAAGAGCCTCCCGTACCACCGCCGGATCCTCCACCAACGGCACCTCGATGATCGCAGGCCCGAGGTCAGCGAGATTACCCACCTGAAAAGCGAACCTGGTGTGCTTGATCCGGAAATGCACCGGTATCCCCACTTCATCGGCCAGATAGCAGAACTCCACCAGCTTGTGCTCCGAGAACGGACTATGCTGGCTGTCGGTAGTCACGAAACCATAATCATCCTTGCCGAGAATATCCTCAAGCTGCGACTTAGTCACATCCATCCCCGTCCCAACCCCAATAACAACATCCCCACGCCGAATCCGTTCCTTCAATGGTGCGTCGTTACCCATAGGTAAGCTCTCCTTCGAGTTATCCGAGCGCCCACAACGACGCCCACAACGAATACTACCCCACAAAACCAACAACCGAAAGCACCAAAAACAAGTCGATCAGCAGAGGAGAAAGGGTGGTCAGGGTTTCCCCCGCTCGTGGGGGAAATGTCCGAAGGACAAAGGGGGCGCGGGAGCCCAAACCGCCTCCAACTATGCACACATCCCCTCTCCCCCAAAACACCCATCAACAGCGGGAGAGGGCTAGGGTGAGGGCAACCGGGGCGGACAAAAGGGCGGAGCAACCCAAACAACCAACAACGCAACCCAGCACAACGCCTCCTCATCCACAACAACAAAATCCCAAGAATCCCAATTCAGAAAACAACTTGACAACACACCCAACACATGTTTCAATAAACAACAAGCGTTCAAGCCGACGGCCATCGGTCGAAACGCCCAGAGGATCGCCGCAGCCCGGGGTCGCGCCCTTGGAGGCAGTAATCGTCGATTGAAGTGACATGAAACCGCGGACGGAGAACACATGAGAAGCGTGAAAGCAGGCAGAGAGCCCCTAGGCCGGAGGTGTAGAACCCCGAGGCGCAAGGCCCGATGTCTCACTGCGCGCCGATCGCGACGGTGCCCGTCAACGTCTCTTGTTGCATGGAGCGACGCGGTGACAACGGTTAAGGAGAAGGATGTAGCTGCAAGGTTCAGGCGGGGCGATGTACTGCTTAAGCCCCAGCACGAGCCAGACTACGGTAACAACACGATGCGAGACGCGACGCGGAAGGTCGGAACCGCCTCTTACGCTCAGCGCAGAGACGGCGCGCAAGGGATGCGCACGGGATGGCGCAGACGCGGAGAGACAGGGACGAGGACGCAGGGAGGGCGCAAAGGTGAAGCTCAGGTGGCGCAGCCCGCCGCTTACGCCGAGCGCGAAGAAGCGTGGAACGACCCCCGCCGCAACGTCGAGCATCTGATGAAAACCGGAGTTCAAGGCCTGGACGAGGTCTTCTCTTATCCACACAAGCCGATCCCGCTTCGTCGTGCGGGACGGCCAGAGCGCCAACGAGGGGCGGGAACCAAGTGATGGTGTGCGGGATGTTTCAGAATCCGCACGCCGGGCCGTCGGTCTGGCGACGACGGCGACGCTCGAACTTTTTGAAGAAATAGGAAGTTATCGCAAAGCTATCCCTTGGACCGGGGCGATGCGTCTAACAAAATCGGGTTTCCCCCGCTCGCGGGGGAAATGTCCGAAGGACAATGGGGGCCCTGACGGTAGGAGCGGGTCTGCGACCCGCCCGTGCACGTGGCAGGGATCACTCCCTCTTCTCTGTCCCTCCTTCAGGAGGGGGAAGGGGGAGGCCCGCCGAAAGGCGGAAAACCACAGCAACCGCATAAGCAAAACCTAGACCAACAAAAACAAGACCGACCAGCCCGACGCCCCAGGCGCT
>JAJEGY010000003.1 GCA_022819585.1 Dehalococcoidia bacterium
CCGTCAGATCTTCCATATTCAGAAGCGTCCGGATCTCCGTAACCTCTGCTTTCACCAGGACACTCGCCACCTCCGTCGAACCACCCACTGCCGCTTCCAAGGTGTTCATGTCGGTCAACACGCTCCCACCGCGCGGAAGTATGTCCTTGATGCTGAACTCGTACTTCAGCCCCGTCGACGCATAACCCAGACCAGCCGTTATCGCGATCACGACCACAAGATACGGGATCGGCCAACGCGTCACGCTCCTCCCCAACACCTCCGCCAATGGCGCGATCCCCGGCAACGCGTTCGAGATCGCACGTGCCTCACCCAACTTGCCCTTCGCCTCGCGCCGCCGATCGATGATCGTCCTTCCTGCCGGGATCAACGTAAGCATGACAATCAAACTCAACCCAACTCCCATCCCTGCTACGATGCCAAAGTCGCTGATAACTCCGATAGGCGAAAATAGCGTCGCCAAAAAGCTGACTATCGTAGTAACCGCGGCCAAGGTCAACGGAATAGTGACATGCCTCAGCCCTCGACGAACCGCCTCCACAACAGGATGACCCTCAAGCCGCTGTTCCCGGTAGTGTGAGATCGCCTGAATCGCATAGTCCACCGTCAGGCTGATCACGATCACCGGCACCATCGCGGTGAGCGAACTCGGAGGTCCTATCAGGCCCAACCCGTTCGGTCCGAACCATCCCTCCGCTCCCACGATCCACGCTATCGACAAGATAAGCCCGGTCAGCGTCAGCAGCATGTCCGATAGTGCGCGCGTGAAAAGCACCAGCAACAATGCGATCAACACCAGCGCCAAACCCAGCAACGGTGCCAGCCCAGACTCCGTCGCCTCGGTGTACTCATCCTCCACGATCGCCGGAGACAAGCTGCTCACGCGGAGCGGGCCATCATCCTCTACCGCCAGTTCATAGATCCTGCGTTCGGTCGCCAGAACCCTCTCGTCACCAGAATCGATCAGGCGAATGTTGGCGATGGCGATCGAAGTGCCATCCTCATCCGTACCCGTCAAAGCATCGATCGCACCCGCGATCTCAGGAACACCAAGGGCAGCATCAATCACCGGCTGCGTGATCGTATCCGCGCCTTGGGCCTGCGCCAGCCCTCCGATCACAGAAGAGGGAGCGACTACCGCACCGACAGGCACCAGCAACTCGTTCACATTCGGATCGCTGACGATCTCACCGATCAGAGAGTCCATCTGCGACAACCCCTCAGGCGTGATCGCATCTCCACGGAAAATCAGCGTAACTATTCTGACCTCGCCCGAGTTTCCGAAAAACTCGTCGATGTCCCGCGTCGCTTCAGCGATAGCGTGACCGGGAGGCAGAAACGCCACGCTCGCACCCTCAGTCGGTGGTGCCCGGAGCGTCGAACCATACGACAAAACTACCGTTACCACCAAGAGAACTACTATGGTGACCCAAGGCCGGGCAGTCACCAGCCAACTCAACGTAGCGAGAATATTGCCCATGTCAGGGCATTATATTGGAGTAAACCCGCCCTATTTGGCACAATCAAAGACCCCAAGCCACAATCCAACCATGCAATGCGGTTTTGGCTTTGGATTGCCCCAAGCCAAAACCGCAGAAGGCTAACCTTGAACCCAATCGTCACCGTCGATAAGCTGTAGGCGTCAGCCTGTGGAGGCAGTCTGCAACGGCAGGCACAAGTCGGTCAGCAACTCGGAAGGCGGTGTGTCGAGTGGTGAGTTGCGATAGATTTCCATGCATGGGCGTTCGTCAATCTCTTCACCGCTCTGTGGAAGCCACAGTCCGAACAAGCGCCTATACGCTTCGGGAATGCCATCATAGGCACCGCGGTGCGTGTACACGGCGTACCGGCCGGCTGGGATTTTGTATAGCGAGATTCCAGGTTGTGGCTGAGTGTCGGTACTAATCTCGATGCAAGCGTCGGAGCGTAGATTCTTTGGTGCGACTTCGTCGGGGTCGTCATAGGAGAGAGTCAAGATGCGTCCAGGCGTTGCGCCGATGCTTGATGCCCAACCAAAAAGGCGCTCAAAGCATGGGCCTATCTCGTCATAAACACCCACATGACGGATGCGAGCCACCTCGATATCGTCAAAATTCTCAATGCGAACTTTCATTTTGGTACCTCCTGTCGGGGGATCGATTTCCACTCGACCCTCTCCTGGGTAATATCTGACTCTCGCGCTAGGACTGCTGAACGCTGGGGGTGGCCAGGCGGTGCGATAACGATTAGGGCTCAATCCGCAGGCGCGGCGGAAGGCTCGCGAGAACGCTTCTTCCGAACCATAGCCGGCGTCTAGAGCAATCTCTATAACGTCGATCGACTCGTGACGCAGGCGGTAGGCGGCACGCTGTAGACGTAATCGCCGTACCAACTGAGCAATCGACTCGCCGGTCATCGCCCTAAACATGCGCTGACAGTGGAAACGCGAGAACGCTGCTTCAGCCGCAACCTCTTCGACTGAGCACGGTTGATCAAGACGACGCAAGACTAGGTCGAGCGCTTTTTTCAACCGAATGTAGTAGTCTTCAGCAGTTGCGGGACGCATAATTACAATGTCGCACTTAGAAATCCCCAGAACTTGACAGATTGTGCGCTTTTCTCTTTGGGAATCGTTTTGATGCCCTAGTTAATTCCATACGACACTGCCGGTAGTTACATCCGGCGGCAACTTAGAAATGCGCCTGTCGCTGGGGTATGATCATCGCAAGTACCCCACTCGGGAAACCCAACTATGCAATCCAAAGCCAAAACCATCGACGAATACCTAAGTGAACTCGACGACTCCCGTCGAGAATCAATCTCCATCGTCCGCAACGTCATCCTCGAAAACCTTCCCGACGGATACGAGGAAATGATGCTCTTCGGAATGATCACCTACGCTATTCCTCTGTCTATTTTCCCGGACACGTACAACAAGCAGCCACTGATGTACGCCGCCCTGGCATCCCAGAAGCGCCACATGGCTCTCTACCTCACCAACGTCTACGGCGACGGTTCGTTGGAAACCTGGTTCCGAGAACGCTACAAAGCCACCGGAAAACGCCTAGACATGGGTAAATCCTGCGTTCGCTTCCGAAAACTCGAAGATCTACCTCTAGAGCTGGTCGGCGAGACCATCGCCAAAACGCCCATCGATGAATTCCTCGAGATCTACAAAGCCTCGCGGACGGGAACGCGTCGCGACTAATCCTACCCCCGCTGTCGAATATCGCGCTGCTCGAACAACACGAACGACAGACCGATCAGAATCACCGACAGCGCCGCCAAAACGGCTGCACCATTCCAATCCATACCGTTGTTCAGGGGATCGTTGCCCAGGTAGTAGCTGAACGGCGTCAGCCAAGACAAGTCGGCAAGAGCGGCGTTAAGTGCTCCTAATGAGTTGAAGAGGTGAAAAAAGAGTGCCGCGCCTATAGATCCGTAGATTGCGATGGAGACACGTCCCGTCGCCGCGCTCAAAGCGAGTGCCAGTGAACCGAAAACAAAGCCAATTAGTGACTGCAGCGTGGCAGTAGCCGCGATGTTGCCAACGGACATCCCGAGATCGGCAACCAACGAACCGATACTCACGCCCGCGAAGGTCGCGAACCCGACCAGAAACGCGAACAGCACCATCGGCACTATCTTCTCGAGCACGATCCGTGACCGGCTTATCGGACAGGCGAGAAGCAACCCCATCGTCCGCCGAGACTCTTCCCCGGCCAACGCACCAGCACCCATCACCACGGTCACGAGGATCACCGCGCCCGGCGCCATCAACCCGAACGTCTCCAAGGAGTACCAACCTTCCGGCGTGCTCATATCACCTCCGCCGAATAGAGCGAGCAGCTGTTCCGGGAACTGATCGAACGTCGCCAGAGTCTCATCCGGTATCGATGCATACATCGGCCCCATCATCACTCCCTGAACCAGAAACATCACCGCGGCGGTAATCAATAACAGCACTTGATAGTCGTAAACCGTCTTCACCCAGATCGACGACACCCGTGCCGACCCTGCGAGTTGGCCGATCATCCTGTTCAGCAGAGGGTTGCCACGAACCCTGTCTAATATCGTCGTCCCCACAGATTGACCCTTCAAATCACGACGATTGAATCCCACGGTCGCCGCAACCAAGAGCAGAACTGAACCGGAAATCAACACCGCCAGATGCCCCCACGCGACTCCGTTATTCACCGGATCGCTGCCATCGAAGTAGTACCACGGAAGAACTTTGGATATGGTTTGCCCTCCGTCGATAAGCGGCAGAAAACCCACCCCGAAGAAAGACAGTACCAGGATCGCCGTCGTCGCACCCGTTGCTGTCCCTTTGTTCCCCGTAATCGCACCGAGAGCCAGTGCCAGCATCCCGAAGAACAAGCTGTTCGCAAACAGGTGCAACATGAGCGCTTCCACATCGAGACCCGCGATCTCCACGCCTAGCAACGCGGCTATAGGATGCACCGGGATCCAGAGCGCCACTGTCGCCACTGCCACCGACAACACGAGCGCGCCCGTCTTCGACAACAGTACGTAGGTCCGGCTCTTCGGATTCGCCAGCAAGATATCCATAGTCCCGTCCCGCTCTTCGCCCGCGATCGCCGAACTCCCCATAGCAAGCGCCACCCCTGCTAACATCAGCGCACCCCAAGTGCTGAACATCACGTTTACCGCCAGCCCGCCCGCATCGATGGTGTCGCTGATGCCGATCAGCGACTTGAACGCCTCTGGCAACGAGGTATAGATCGATAGGTCGATCTCACGGTACGCCGACATCCCGAAAAGCAGGAACAGTGCAACTGACGCAGCCGCAATCGCCCAAGCCAACCAGCGGTCGCTGGCCGTCTTCACAAACACGTTGACCTGCGTCATGACCGATCCTCCTCCGCTTCATCGTCTTCGTGGTAGTAGGTCAGGAAGATCTCCTCCAGATCAGCCTCATCAGTCTTGATATCCGCAACGCCGTACTGCTCAGTAGCAGTCGTCAGCAACTCGCCCATATCACCCCCGAACGACATCTCGATATGATTGCCTTCCACAATGACGTTACGCACACCCTCCACACTTTGGAAGACCGCAGCATCCGCCGGCGAGTCGAGCACGAATTCGACTTGACGCATCGACTTTGATCTGAGATCAGCGACCGATTCAACAGTGATCAGCCGGCCGTTTCGAATGATGCCTACTCGGTCCGCGACGCGTTGCACCTCCGAGAGAGTGTGGCTGGACAGGAAAACCGTCCGTCCCTCTGCCGACACCTCCCCCACCATCTTCTGAAACTCGCGCTGCATCAGAGGATCGAGGCCCGCGGTCGGCTCATCCATTATCAGCAACTCAGGACGATGCATGAAGGCCTGAATCACTCCGACCTTCTGACGATTGCCCGTTGATAGATCCCCCACTTTTCTGGATAGGTCGGAATCGAGCCTCTCGACAAGTTCATCGACATACGACCAATCGACACCTCCGCGCATGTTCCCGAAATACTGCAACGTGTCCATACCCGTCAGACTCGGATACAGCGCCAGATCGCCGGGAATGTAGCCGATATGTTTGCGAATCTCAACAGAATCAGCGCGCGTGTCCATACCAAGGATCGTCGCACTGCCCGAAGTTGGCCTGATCTCGTCTAGGATGGTGCGGATCGTCGTCGACTTACCCGCACCGTTCGGCCCCAGGAAACCGAACACCTCTCCCTCTTGCACATCCAAATCCACATCCTCAATCCCCAGCTGCTTCCCGTAATACTTCGTCAACCCAACCGTATGTATCGCCGCCCTCACCGCGCCCGTTTGGGAACCTGATTCTGTCGACATTTGGCTAACTCCTCCCGATTTAGACTTTAGCAAAACTCCATGGTTTCACCCGTCTGGGATGTCCGAACAAACGCCGTCATTCCCGCGAAAGCGGGGATCTAGAGAAAAACAAATCTTGCCGATAATAATCAGCTGGAGAAAACCATGAACTTCAACCCAGAGATTTGAGGATACGGGAACTAACCAAGACCGACACCGCCGAGTTCCGAGCACTGCGGCTCAGAGCTCTCAAGGAGCATCCGACAGTGTTCAGTTCCTCCTACGAGGTAGAACGAGAATGGCCATTCGACAGATTCGCCAATCGACTGCCCAAGAACCCCGGATCCAATGAATCATTCACCCTCGGCTGTTTCGTCGAAGGAAATCTGGTAGCTTCTCTCACCTTCTTCCGATACGATGGCCCAAAACTCATGCATACAGGCAGGATGGTAGCCGTGCACGTCGCCTCCGAGCAACAGGGCAAAGGTTATGGTCGCGCAATCGTCGCCGACGCCCTCGAACGAGCGCGACAGGTGCCCGGGCTCTCGCTCATCCATCTGACAGCAACGACGACAAACGAACGCGCAATCTCACTCTACAAATCCTTCGGCTTCGAGATTTACGGCACTTCGCCGCGAGCCATGCTCGTAGATGGACAGTACATCGACGAACATCTGATGATGCTCAAACTCACCTGACCCAACCCAACAAAAACCAACGCTGTAATCAAACCATGAACTTCAACCCCCAAACCCACCTCGACGCCACATCACGCACGGTTTCACCGCATGAACGCGACGGTAGACCCGCTGCTCACGTCACTCTATCCCGCGCCTTCGACTCCACCGTGGATGACCTCTGGGGTGCTGTCACCAACCCCGATCGCATTCCCCGCTGGGCCACCAACGTTACCGGCGATCTCCAACTGAACGGCCGCTACCAAATCGAAGCCAACGCAAACGGCACCATCACCGAGTGCGAACCGCAATCGCACATCGCCGTCACATGGGAATTCGCCGGAGATGTAAGCTGGGTCGAATTCCAATTCGCGGACGATCCCCCAGACTGCGCACGCCTGACCCTCACTCATACCTCCCATCTATCCCCGCACTGGGATACCTACGGCCCCGGCGCTACAGGTGTCGGTTGGGAGCTCGCCTTAGCAGGACTCGCCCTCTACCTCGCCGACCCGAACCTCGAAAAACCCGACGAAATGGAGTTCGTCACATCCAACCAAGGCAAAGCATTCATCACCGGTAGCAGCAACGCATGGGCTGAGGCCGCCATAGCCGCTGGCACCGATCCCGAAACAGCCCAAACCGCCGCCAACAGCACCACCGCCTTCTACACCGGCGAAACAGCAATGTGAAGCGACTCGGCGGTCCGATATCGAGTTCTGTTATTTTTGATTGTGAGCCTGTTCTCATTGCAGACGTGCCCCACGCCCCACACATAAACCCGAGGAGTGAAAACCGCACCATGATCCCGGTCCTGATAGCCACCGTCGTCGCCTTCTTCATCGCAGGCATCATCTGGCTCTTGGTCGAGTGGGTGACCAAGCAAGAAGCCTGATCTCGCATCATCCCCTCTCTCGCTCAGCGGGCGAGGATATCTACCTCGGATATCGTTCCTCAATCCCTGGCAACTCAGGAAACGGCGCGTGCGGCTTGGTTTGATACCAATACGCCACCGACGCAATGTCATCTGCAAGCGGTTGGAACCTGCTACTCGGCTCAGGCCACCAGCCCAGCGCCTGTATCGTCACTCTTAGATCCCCCTCAAACCGAATCGGATCGAGGATATGCCACCTGTATAAGCTCCACTTCGGAGGCCCTTCACTACCCTTATGGTCCAGCGTGTTCCCCACGTACGCCGTCGTATAGACCTCCGGGAACCCGTAACTCCCTAGGAAATAGTCCTCCGTACCAGTCCCGCAGATCGTCGGAAACGCCTTATCGCCATCCATGTAGAACTTGATCTCACCCTCGCCGAACCACCCATCCGACAACTGCGTCCAAGCCAAGAACGTCCCCACATACTGTCCCTGCCCTTGGACTCCATCCAAGATCGTGTAATCCGGGTTCGACCTCTCCGTAACTGCCCGACGCCACTGCGCGTGGTAATAACCCGCATTCTCCGCCACCTCAGTCTCCGCATAAGTGATCTGATAGAAAAGCCGCACATCCTTCTCCCACTCGTTCGTAATCGTCACTCTCGCGTGACTTCGGAACGGCATCGGCCAGTAACAGTTCAACGCAGAAGTCGGGTTCACAATCACCGCCAGCGAATTGACAGGCGCATACAGATCATGCCCTACCGCGAAGAAGTCCGTCAAAGGCACTTCCACCGACGGCGACTCCTCACCATCCCAATAAAACCTCAGCACACATCCTCGTCCGCTCCCATTCCAACTCCTATCCGTCGTCATCCAAATATGCTGGATCACCCCTGAGCCACCAATATCCATCAACGTAGTAGTCTCTCCCGACTTCAACCAAACATACGGCCGCACCTTCCACCCTTGACCCAACGCCCGAGCCGGAGACGAAACCGACCACTCCTCACTCTCCGGGTCTGGCACCGCCATCCCACCCTTCCCCTTCTCGCCAGTAGGATTCTCCGCCGATATCGACCGCGTCCGAGCGCTGCTCATCAACGGCAACGTCCCCAAACCCATATTCAGACCAGCCATTGCATCCACAGAATCTGCTCCTTTTAGAGATGCCATTCAGAATCTGACGCTACTCTACTACGGCAATACGACACAATCCCCCTTACCAAACAGCCAACACCCTGCCCTAGTTCAAAAATCCTCACCTATCGCAGCCAAACGGTATCCGAACGCGCGCCGCTCCATTGAATCAGATGCCGTCGAGTCGATACGGTATTTGATACCACCGCTGGGTGTTGACGAAGATGATCCGATCCGCCGCGATTCGGAGGAATTGACCGTGCCGAAATCCATGAGCCTTCGCTTATTGCTGCTGTCCGCGACGATGCTCGCGACCCTCACGTTGGCCTTGGTCATCTCCCCGCTCACCTTATCCGCCGCCGTCGACAGCACCACTCTCGAGTGTGCGACCCATCAGCCGGAGCAGCCCACGGGCCTCGTCGCACGCTCCACCGAAGATGGCATTCTGCTCACATGGGACCGACCCGAAGCCGGCGACACCGTCTATCAATACATCATCTATCGCCAGGTGATGAGGCTCAACACCAAGATGAAGGAATACGCCAGGCTCAGCGCAGCCGACGCGAATCGGGAACGCGATCCCGAAACAACCTCTACCAGTTATCCCACTCACATGGCCAACGAAGACGGTGTTGTCGAAGTCATCTGGGTGCATCTAGCAGATGTAGAGAACGGCTGCCGTCTCTCCGACGACGAAAGCACCCCTACGTGGGGCGCAAGTGACCCGAACCCGTCATTCCTAGACGAAGACGTTACAAGCGATACCCGGTACGCTTACCGCGTCATCGCGAGGAACATGCAAGGCACCGGAGAGGAACAGGTCATCAATGAAAGTGTGAAATCGTACCCCGCCACCGCAACATTCGGACGCACAAGTCCCAGTGTGGTCGTAGATCACACCGGCAGCCGCGCCGAACGCAAGTCGGAAACCACATCCCGGTCGACCCGGAACCCAACGACGCAGAATTCGAACCCTCAATCTGACCAACCAAGAATCTCACCGAAGAGCGTCCCGACGCCGACACCGGAAAGCGAATCGGGACCGACGCAGCGAAACTCATTCCCGAGCGTAAATAACTCACCGCCCCAGCTTTCCACAGTTAAGCCCACCACCGGCTGCATGGCCAAAGAAACGCGCACAGATGCTGCTCTCTGCGTCGTCCGGGCACGTTACCCGAATGCAACTATAGATAACGACGGGACAAGTATCTGTGCATGGCTCTGGAACTTCGAAGGCCGCAGCTCATCCGTATGCCTCCGCTACTCCCTCAACTAGCCTGTCCCTTCAGCACTACTGCATAACGGATTCGATCTACGCACCTCGCGCTTCATCCGCGCTGGCTGACATTCAAAATTCCCTTTCCCTTACCCCTTCTTCCGCGCCAAAACCAGCGGATGATCCTCCTTCGCGGCCTCCTCTTCATCGGCCCAACCTCCGGCCGTCGACGAAACTTCAACCACCTCAAAACCAACATCTCTCAACATCTGGGATGACTTCGACAACTCAAAGCTGCTCCAAAACATCGTCACACCGAAAAAATCATCCTCTGTGTGAGCCTCCTCATCCCGACGGCTCAGCGTGCACAGAAAATACCCGCCCGGCTTCAACCACCTGTAGATCCGCTCAAACAACCCTTGATGCTCTTCTCTCGGAATGTGAAAGATCGAGTAAAACGCCACCACGGCATCGAAACTCCCCTCCTCAAACTCAACCGACATCACATCCCCACAAACAAACTCACCCTCCGGCACATTCCGACGCGCCAAACTAACCATCCCCTCCGACATATCCACCCCCGTAACCCGATACCGACGACTCAACGTCCTCGCAATCGGCACCCCGGCACCACAACCGACATCCAACACCGACGCGCCATCCTCCAACCGCTCCAACAACCCCCGAAGCTCATCCCCGGCCTGACTCTTGCGAGACGCCCCATACTCTTCCGCGCAAGCATCATAACCCCGCCAGACCAACTCCCGATAATCAACCCCCGGCTCATTCGCAGGCCTCATCGATCTCGGCCTTTCTCAACCATACTCATCTAATCTATTCTGCTCCTTTCCAAATCCTCTCGCGTCACTCCCGCACACGCCCCAATACAATCACCAACAGCACCCAACACAACAACCGAACGGAACACCATGAAAATCCTCGGCATATGCGGTAGTCTCCGAAAGGAGTCCTGGAACCTCAAACTCCTGAAAAATATGCTCGCGCAAACCGCCGAGAAAGGAGGCGAAACCAACCTCTTCGACCTCACCAGCGTCCCGATGTTCCACCCCGACGTAGAAGCACAAGGCATCCCTCACGAAGCCGAAGCCCTGCGCGACGCCGTCCGTGAAGCCGACGCCATCATCATCGCGTGCCCCGAATACAACGGATCCATGACCGCCACACTCAAGAACGCCATCGAATGGCTCTCCAGACGCGGTAACCTTCTCACCAACCAGATCTTCTTCATCATCGGTACCGGCCCAGGACGATCCGGATGCCCCCGAATGCACATGCACGCATCCTACAGCCTCGAATCTGAAGGCGCATACGTCCTGCATCAGCCCCGAGTCCTCCTTCCCAACGTCGCCAACTTCATGGACAACAATGGAAACATCACCGACCCAGAAGTAACCGACCTCCTATCCCAAGCAGCCGAAACCCTCATCGATTACACCAAACGCCTAACCGCCCCCGACTGACCGCCATCATGCCCGACCGCTCAAACGCAAACCTGTCCAGACCGATCCATCCGATGCCCCAGTTCGTCGCCGCCGCCTTGGAACAGAACGGACTTATAGACGATTACAATTCCCGTCCCGCCTATCAGCAGAACGACTACATCGGCTGGATCACAACCGCGAAACGACCTGAAACCCAACTAAATCGACTAAACCAGATGCTCAAAGAGCTACGAATCGGCGGCATATATATGGGCATGGATCACCCTCCATCAAAGAAACACAACCGTTGATTACCACAACCCCCACCATCAACCCCTTTCTATGGTTCGATGGTCAAGCCAAAGAAGCCGCCGAGTTCTATACCTCCGTATTCCCAGACTCCGAAGTCTTGAGCATCGAAGAGATTACAACTGGCCCGGCGAAAGGCAACCATCTGGTGGAGTTCCAGATCGGCAGCCTCAAATTCGGCGCCGTCGACGGAGGCCCGATGTACAAACTCACTCCCGCGATCTCGTTCGTCATCAGTTGCGATAGCCAAGAGGAGATCGACTATTACTGGGAAAAGCTGACTGAGGGCGGCGCTCCGAGTCAATGCGGCTGGCTCGAAGACAAATTTGGCCTCTCCTGGCAAGTAGTTCCTAGCATCCTTCCCGAACTAATGGCCCGAAACCCAAAAGCCGTAACCGAAGCCTTCCTACCCATGCAAAAACTCGACATAGCCCAACTCCAGAAGGCATCAGAAGCGTCCTAAAACCACGTCATTGGCGCTACGAGATGCTCCATGAGCACGCATAAGACAGCAGACTCAACTTCCGTGCAACGGACAGCGATGCCGAGTTATCCCAAGACGTGCTGTACAGCGGAACGCGGCCAGAAGCTCGAATCGCCATCGCCCAAGCCGCGGTGACCCGCGGAGCAAGCCCGCGACCGCGATACGCGATCGCCGTTTCGACTCCCGCTTCCGCCGCTACACCGGAGCGCCGCGAGCAGAAACATACGCTCACGGCATGTCCATCCTCCATCAACGCGACAATCGGAGTTCGGTAGGGAATCTCACCAGCCTTCCATCCGGCAAAGTAGCGGTCGAGATGCTTTTTGTCCTCAACGAATACCGTGCCATTGGATTCGACAATCTCTTCCGGAAACGTGAATGCTGGCCCAGAATCGACTCTGCCTTCAACTAGTGACGCGTATTGTTCGGCATGAACGGGAGCAGTTCGGAAGTCCGCAACCGGCGGCTCTTCTCGCGCAAGAGCGTCAAGTTGCTTGGCCACGCCCCGCTGCACGTCAGATCTCACAGCCCACGCGCAATCATCTTTTCCTCGGACTAACGAGAACAACGGACCCGGGTTTGGATCCGGCTCACGCGTCCCGACGATACGTCCTTCATCGTCAAGCGAAAACATCGTCTGGACATGGAGCTCAGGAGTGCTCACGACACAATGGAAAGGGTGGTCTCTTTTCGCCGCGCCAGTGAGTGTATTGCACCCCATCCCTACCCCTCTTCACACCCGACCTCCGCCATCAACCCACGCAAAGTCTCAGCCGCCCGCGTCATCCCCTCGACCCCGCTGAACCCGCCACGCCTACCCGCGATCCACAAGTGAGGCTCCAGAGCCAAAAACCCCACATAACCTGCATCCCTCAGATTCACCAGCAACTCCCGAACCTGACCATCACCCTCACCCGCCACCGTGATAGTCCCATCCGAAACCTTCGCGTCCTTGACCTGCACACACTCCGTGTACTCCCCCAGCAACGGCCACCCGATATCAACCGACCGCGCGAAACCCATCTGCGGATAGTTCCCCGTATCCCACACATACCGCAGATTCGGACTGTTCACCGACTCCACAAGCGTCCGACATCGCTCCGGAACATCGCCAACCAACCCGCCCTCATTCTCTAGCCACAGCACAACATCTCGCTCACTCGCCACCTCAGCCATCACCCGCAATCTCGATACCGACTCCTCAACGCGTTCCGACTGTAGACCATCCACTTCCGGATAGAACGAAAACACCCGCACCCGATCCGTACCAACCATCCTCGCAACATCGAGGATGCGCTTCAGGTCGTCAACAACCTTCTCTATCGGCCCATCTATCGGCGATTTACCGATAGGACTCCCCACGCAACTCACCTTCACCGAAGACGCCTCACACCGCTCGACCAGCCTACCAACCTCATCATCACTCAACTCAAGCACGTTAGTCCCCCACGCGCTCCTCAGCTCCAGATACCCGATCCCAAGCTCATTCAACACCCGCAACTGCTCATCAACATCCGCCGCAATCTCATCCCCAAACGCGCTAAGCGTGAACCGCGCCGTCACAGACCCTCTCCTATAAACGCCGCCACTCGCTCTCCAATCACCATCGACGTAACGTTAGTGTTCGCCCGTATGCAGTCCGGCATGATCGACGCATCCACGACCTTCAAGTTCTCAAGCCCTCGCACATTGCCATACTGGTCGACAACCGCCATCGGGTCCGAATCAGGCCCCATCTTGCAAGTGCCCGAAACATGGTGGCTAGTCACCGCCGTCTCTTTGATCCAAGCGTTCAGCGCCTCATCCGACTCAAGATCCGAGTCCGTAGGTTCTACACGCTCCGTTACCAAGCCATCCCAGCCCTCGTGCTGCCCGAAACGATCAGCGATGCGCACACCTTCACGCAACCTTTTGAGGTCGAACTCTTCCTCGAAATAGTTGTAGTTCAGGAACGGCTGGATGCGAGGATCGCTGGTTCGAAGGTGAAGGTTCCCCGACCCAACGGCAAGGTCCAAACATACGACCATTAGAAGACCGATCTCTTCGCTCGCGCTTTGTCCCCACCATCTGCGTCCAATCACGCTGCGCGAACTTGGATGAATCAGCATGTCGTTCACCAAGTCCGAACCCTCCGCGGTGTATCGCAGAGTGAACTGCACCCCCGGCAACCCCAACGGCTGCTCGAAGTCGTCGCGCGTTCGCCACGTCACCCTCACATGGGGATGGTCGCGGAGATTCTGCCCCACACCGGGCAGGTCGTGATGCAAAGGAATACCAACGGACTCAACAGCATCTGACGGCCCCACGCCTGAGAGCATCAGAAGGTGCGGTGAGCCGATCGCACCTGCCGACAGAATCACATTCTTAGCCTCAAAATCAATCACTTCGCCGCCGACCTCCGTCCTCACACCAACGGCGCGATTTCCATCGAACAGGACGCGATGCACGAGGCAGTCCGCCACAATCTGTAGATTCTGACGGTCCCTAGCGCCCGAGAGATAGCCGATCGCAGTGCTCCACCGTACGCGATCTGGATTGTTGAGCGGAGTCGGACCCACTCCCGTGGAGCCAGGCGCGTTGTGATCAGGGCAATCCGGGAAACCATTGGAGCGCGCTGCCTCATAAAAGGCACGCTGGGCCGGGTTCCACTCCTCAGGCTTCCACCGACGCACGATTATCGGACCATCCGATCCGTGGAAATCGCCGCTAAAGTCCGTGTCCGTCTCGATCATCCGGAAATACGGCATCAACTCCTGAAAACCCCACCTGTCATTCCCCCAAGACGCCCAAGTGTCGTAGTCCTCAGGCACGCCCCGCAGAAATATCTGCCCATTCACCGCGCTTGAACCGCCAACCACCTTTCCCCGAGGTATGATGCCCGGTCTCGCTTCGTCCGTGTACCGCGCCACGAAGGTCCAGCGATGATCATTCAGCGGCCTCTCCCAAGGCGGAATATCGTGGCCATACCCGTACTTCACCGTGTCGGGCATATCGTCGAACTCAGGGTAGTCGGGACCCGCCTCAATTAACAGCACCGAATGGTCCGCATCCTCCGTCAGCCGCGTCGCCAAAATAGCCCCGGCCGAACCAGCGCCGACAATGATCGTGTCATACACCCCAGACATGCTCAAACCCCCTTCAATCAACTGCCAATCAGCGCATTATACGCCCATATGTCCCTACTGTCATTACCGCGAAAGCGGGAACCCGAAGGGGCAAGGCGGGGAGGGGGCGGGGGAGCGAATCCCCTCTCCCGCCCAGCGGGAGAGGGCTAGGGTGAGGGTTTGGGGCGGACCAGGCACGCGCCATCCCTTCAATCGGACAACATTTCCCGTAAGATGACAAGGAACAAAAAAACAGTAATTCAGTGCCAAGGAAGGTAAAATGTACAAAGATCTAATCAGTTACAAGCTGGCGGAGAATATTTCTGAAGACCATCTGTTAAAAATTGCAAGTGATGTCTTGGAGAATTGGATGAACAAACAGCCAGGCTTCATCAAGTGGGAAATCCACCGGGAGGGCGATGGCGACTATACCGACATCGTCTATTGGGAGTCGGATGACGCCGCGAGAAAGGCTGAAGCAGACATGGTGAACATCCCCAACGCCGGGGATTGGTTTGCCTGCTACGAGGAAGGTTCCATTTCAAGCAAACATCTATATCATGTGGCAACTTTTAACTAGCGAGAATCTGTTTCCGGACCAACCCTACGAGGCTCATATGCGAACCGCACTCCCTTGGTCAATGTAAACCGACCCTCCCACAATAGTCACCGTCACCTCCTGCCGGTAATCACCGAACTCAGCAACATACCTCTCCGTACATTCCTCAACACCTGACAACTCATCACCCCCAGCAAGCCCCTCAAGCAAAACGCGCCCATCCATCTCCTCTGCACCTGACATACCCAGAAGATGCAGTATCGTAGGCGCAACGTCTATATTCCCCGTCGGAGTATCCACAACCGCCGACCGACGGAAACTCGGACCCCGCGCTATCAGCGTGTTCCGCAACTCGTGTCGACTCATCCCGCCGTGCGTGCCCACGCCAACCTCGCCTCCCCACGACGCCGTACCACCCGGATAACCAGTGTCACTAAGAGCCGAATTCCAAGCAAACGACATCGTCAAATCAGGACTCCTACGACCCTCGATACCGCCTAATCTTGCAGGCAGTGTCCCCGGCACATCGCCGACCCGTTCCGACGCCAACATCGCACCGCACCACGGCTGTCGCGCCAACCATGCCGCCAGCCGCTCCACGGTCGCAGGATCACCTTCATGCACATAAAACAGCGCCGCCGCACCATTCGCTGCCGCCAACACCCCCTGAAACCCAGCCGCCCGCAACTCCGCCTCAACATCCACGACACTCTCGATCGTCGCGTACCCATGATCCGACACCACAATCACATCGGTCTTCTCTAACCTCCCCTTACGCTCCAACCACTCGATGATCCGCCCGAACTGCTCATCGGCAGACGCGAGCGCACTATTCGATAGGGCAGACCCCACGCCAGCCTTGTGGTTCGAGCTGTCCGGCTCCGAGAACCACATCAGCGCCACCGCCGGGTCTCGTTCCGCCAGCACATACTCCGTCAGCACCCGCACCCCATGCTCCATCTGACTGAAATTCGGCGTTGCCTTCTCCGGCCACGGTCCAAACCGCGCCACAACCTCGTCATTCAAATCCCTCGGCAAACAGAACTCTGGATGAATCGTACCCCCGCCCAACGTCTCGGCCCTCGGATTCTGAACGTACGCATTCCCCGACGTCCCCACTCCTAATGCCACGAACTCCTCCCCGTGCTCATGCAAGATATCCCCCAGCGTAGGCACCAGCAGAACCTCCCCAATCACCTCCGCCACCCGCGCAAGCTCCGGCTCCAACGCCGGAATCACCTTGTCAGGATCATAGTCCCGCATCACCACCGTATTGCCCGCCAACCCATGCGCACCGGGATGTCGACCCGTAACCAGACTAGCCACATTGATCCGCGTCACTGTCGGAAAAACCGGATGGTTCCTCGCGAAGGTGACCCCACCAGCAGCAAACGAGGAAAGATTAGGTGCAAGATTATCCCGCACCTGCGAAGGTTGCAGCCCATCAAACGCAACTATGAGCACCCGGGTCATAAACCAAAAACTCCATCATTCCCACAAAATCGGGGATCTACACGAACGCCATCACCCCAGCATACGCTGTCATCACCGCGCTCCTCCGTCATTCCCGCAAAAGCGGGAACCCGTAGGGGCCGTTCGCGAACGGCCCGGGGAGGGGCTGCGAAGGAAGCGAAGCGCCCTTCGCAGAATGATGGATTCCCACCCAAAACCACCACTCCACCGACTAAGGACACGTCCCCTCTCTCCCAAACACCCAACAACAGCGGGAGCGGGTCAGAGTGAGGGCAACTGGGGCGGAAGGGTGGCCGGGTTTCCCCCGCTCGCGGGGGAAATGTCCGAAGGACAAAGGGGGCCCGCTACGCAAACACATTAGACATCGCATCTAAACACAATTCTGCAAAGGTCCCATTGAATGGAAGAGGGGTAGGATGAGGGCACCCTTGCTATCCTGTACCGCACCCAACCCCAACACCACAGCAAGAAGATGCAAGAACCCTTAAACCGCTGCGAGTGGGCTGGCGACGATCCCCTGATGCAGAGCTACCACGACGAGGAGTGGGGCGTTCCTCTGCACGATGACCGCGCCCTTTTCGAACTCCTCATTCTCGAAGGCGCGCAGGCCGGACTCTCTTGGCGCACCGTCCTCCACCGCCGCGAGGGCTACCGCGCAGCGTTCGACGGCTTCGACATCTCCACCGTGGCAGCCTACGACGATACCGACCAGACACGGCTACGCGCCGACGCTCGAATCATCCGCAACCGCGCCAAAATCAACGCCGCCATCGCCAATGCCCGTGCCACGCTCAAGATTCAGGCCGAACACGGTTCACTTGACACCTTCATATGGAGCTTCGTCGGAGGCCAACCGCGCCGAAACGCCTTCCGCACCCTCGCCGACATCCCTGCCCAGACGGACGAATCCCGCGCCATGAGCAAAGCACTTCGCAGTAACGGCTTCGGATTCGTAGGACCCACCATCTGCTACGCCTTCATGCAATCCGCCGGCCTAGTAAACGACCACATCACAACCTGTTTCCGCTACCGCTGACAGGGGCTTAGGCGATTCGCCCCAACTCCCCCTCCACCTTCTCCGCCTCCAACGACAACCTCTCCCACTCCTCCCAAAGCCCTTCTACTTCCGACTTCAACGCCCCATACTCCTTCCCCAGATCCGCAACCCGATCCGGCTCGTCATACAGATCAGGACTCCCAAACATCGCCTCCAACTCCGCTATCCGAGCCTCGCGCTGACTCAGAGAGGCGGTTAGCTCTTCGATCCGTTCAGCGAGTCTGCGTGCCTCCTTGTTGAGCGCGCGACGTTGCAGCTCCGCCACGTCGATGCGGCGACGACCTCGGCCATTGGATCGGGGTTGTTTGGCGGCGGCAGAGGCACCGTTTTCGGGAATCGCATCCGAGCGTTTCTGCTCTTCCTCTAACTCTTTGCGATACAGATAGCCGTCATAGTCACCCGGATAGACCGTCGGAACCCCACCATCAATCTCGATGATCTTGTTCGCAGCCTGCCTTATCAGTGTCCGGTCATGCGTGATGAAGCAGATCGTGCCTTTGTAATCCCCCAGCGCATCTGCCAAAATCTCCCTCGACGCAATATCCAAATGGTTCGTCGGCTCATCCATGAACAGCAGATTGCTAGGCTGCAAAAGCAACTTCGCCAAAGCCACCCGAGCCTTCTCACCACCAGACAAAACAGAAATCTGCTTATCCACATCATCCCCGCTGAACAAGAACCCGCCCAACGTGTTCCGCAGATTCTGATCCGATTCCATCGGTGCCGCCTGCCGCAACTCCCCAATCAGGGTGTTGCCCGGGTTCAGCAGCTCAAGCACATGCTGTGCGTAATACGTCGTGATCACGTTATGCCCAGTCTTTCGAGAACCCCCATCAAAAGGCAGCACACCCGCCAGTATCTTCAACAATGTCGTCTTACCCGCACCATTCGGACCCACCAACGCAACGCGGTCGCCTCGATAGAGCATGAGGTCCAATCCCTCATACACCACGTTATCCCCATACGCCTTGCTCACATTCCTGAGCGTGATCGCCTCATTGCCGCCACGCGGCGGTTCCGGGAAGGAATACCTGACCTTCTTCGTCGCCCTAGGCAGCGTGACGATCTCCATCTTCTCAAGCTGCTTCAACCGACTCTGGACCTGACCAGCCTTCTTCGCCTTGTAGCGAAAACGCTCCACAAACCGCATCTGCTTTGCGATCTGACGCTCCTGCCTAGCCGCCGTCGCCTGTTTGATCTCTAACGCACGCTCACGAGCGACCAGATAGTCGTCATAGTCCCCCCGATGCACGATCACCTCATCCGGCTCAATCGCAACTACCCGGTTCGCCGTCTCGTTCAAAAACGCCCGGTCGTGCGAGGTCACGACTACGCCGCCCTGAAACCCAGACAGATACTTCTCAAACCACAAATTCGCCTCAAGGTCCAGATGGTTGGTAGGCTCGTCGAGCAACAACAGATTCGGATTCCTAAACAACAGCCTCGCAAGCCCAGCACGCATCACCCACCCACCGCTGAACTCGCTCATCGGCCTCGCGAAATCTCTCTCCTTGAAACCCAGTCCCGCGAGAATCGCCTTAGCCTCATGCTCCCGAGCATCCCCTCCCGACTCTTCCAACTTCAGGTAAAGCGCGCTGATCCGGTCCAGCAACTCGCCTTGCCGCTCGGGATCATCCTCCGAAGCCAAAGCCCCTTCAGCAGCCGAGATCTCATCCGCCAGCGCGTTCGCCTCGACATCCGCGTCCAACACCTCCTGCAACAGAGGCTTATCCGAAAACGCATCAGGCTCCTGACGCAGATACCCGACAGTCACCCCGCGCTGCCTATCCACACTCCCCACATCCGAATCGATCTCCCCCGACAAGATCTCCAACAGCGTCGTCTTCCCCGACCCATTCGCACCTATCAACGCAACCCGATCCCCAGCCTCGATCGTCAGAGTCAACCCGCTGAACAGGGTTCTCTCAGAGTAAGATTTGCCGACCTCGGATGCGAATAACATAACGACCACCCATCCTTCCATCGTACCCAACGCCCGATTGCGACACGTTGTGTACTACGGATTCAACAAGCTCATCCACATATTGAACAGAGCTTAAGTATCGGATACGGACTTGAAAGGCATCGCCTCATACCTTCTAATCTCCTTCGGACTAGCTTGGATCCTCTGGGAAATAGCGATCGAGATCGGCCCATCAGCCCGCGATCCCCTGTTCCAACTTGCCATCCTGCCCGGAGCGATGGCACCGGCCGTCGCGGCAGTGATCGTGCGAAAGTGGATCACACGCGAAGGCTTTGCAGACGCGGGTCTGCGGCTGAATCTGCGCCAATGGCGATACTATCTCGCCGGATGGTTACTGCCAGTCGTGGTTGTCTCAGTTATCGTGGCCTTGGCGATCGGATTGGGCATCAGCGACCCCGATTTCTCCCTGCGACGAGGCATTTGGCAACTCGGTCCGCCGGGAACCGTGGCACCCCCTCTCCCCTCTGGAATCTTCGCCCTAGTCGCGTTTCAGTCCATCATTGCCGCGCTGGTCGCAACCCCCATTCTCTTCGGTGAAGAGTTCGGATGGCGCGGCTATCTTCAACTACGACTTCTCCGCGACCGACCTCTGCTCGCAGCAATCGCGACCGGCATCATATGGTCGCTTTGGCACCTCCCCATAAACCTGCGCGGATACAACTTCCCCGACAACCCGGTCCTAGGCATGGCGATCTTCACCATAAGCGCGATCCTCCTCTCCATCATCTTCGGCTGGCTCCGGCTGAAAACCGGGAGCATCTGGTCCGCCAGCCTCGGACATTCCGCCACTAATACGATTGGCGCGAGCTTGACGTTGTTGCTCTTTGTGGGTGGCGGGAACTGGGTCTTCGTGAATTACGTCGGCATCCTTGGATGGATCCCCCTAGGCATCCTATGCGCGTGGATCATCCTGACCGGCCAACTAAAACCCCACGATCAAACTCAATCAGTAACGTAAGTGTGCGTAATCACCTCCCAAACATGCCCATTCTCACACTCAAAGTAAAACCCACGCCCCCCGTGCAAGTGATTGATCTCCCCATCCGACCGCGACCTAGGCCCACTCCCAAACGCCACACCCTCATTCTTGACCCGCTGTAAAACCGCATCAAACTCCTCATCCGAAGCCAGAAACGCATAGTGATTCGACTGAGGACTATCCGAATCGTCAAAATCCAGCGTCAGAACATCATTCACCTTCACCGGCGCAAAGTGTCCCCAAGTCCCCTTGTACTCCAACCCGAAAATCCGAGCAATGAACTTCGCCGACTTCACCTTGTCATACGCCGGCACAATCGTGTGATCCAACTGCAAAGCCATAGTAATCCTCCTATTCAGGCTTCCGTGCATGGATGAAGTACATCGGCGAAAAGATACCAAGCCGCCCCGCTTCGACCATAGCGTCCGCACACAGATTCAACGTGTCAGCCACCCGAGCCGATCCCTGCGGCGCAATCCGAAGCATCTCCATCGCTCTCAAAGATTGATGCGTAATTGCCCGTCCGATCCTCGAACTGCGGAAACTCGCTATAGAGACGCCAGAACCAACAAGCGGCTGATACCAAGGTATCGATGGGCCATCTTGCTCCGCCAGGTCCCGGTTCTCCAGAATCTCGAACCCTACGGTTCTAAGAGCATCATCCACGGTCGCTATGAAATCGATATCGAGCAGCCCGCCTCCCAACTCGATGTCGTACTTGATCCTCAGATGGTCGGGATTCGACGCGTCGAACCGGTCTGTCAAGATGTACTCATAGATGCCGAGATAGCCGGCCGGCTTCAACAGACGATACGCCTCCCCATAGATGCTCACCTTGTCCGGCGCACAGCACGTCGCCTCGATGCCGTAAACCGCGTCAAACGACTCGTCAGGCGCATCCACATCTAAGAAATCGCACTCCAAGAACTCCACCTGATCCATCAACCCTGCCTCTTCCGTCAACTGCCTCGCACGATCAAGCTGATGCCCATTGATGTTCACACCCACGACCTTCGCCCCCGAGAACCGAGCGATCTCCAGCAATGGACCGCCAATACCGCAGCCGAGGTCCGCCACCACCATTCCGGGCTTCAGCATTAATTTCTCCGCCAAAAAATGCTCATGCCGAGTAAGCGACGCCTTGAAACTCTCACCAGGTACACGCGGCGCGAAGTGAAACGACCTCCCCCAGCCGTATTCATAAAAATCCGTGACCAAGTCGTAGTAGATATCCGTGAACCTCTTATAACCGCGCTTTTCCTCCGCCAATCCACCGCTCTGCGAATTCTTATAGCGACGTTCGTACTCACCAACCACCGGAGCGACACCCGAACCAGTCAGATTCTCTTTCAGGCTTCTTGAGACCTTCAATGCCATCGAACTTCCCCAGTGCGCAGTTTAGCACTCTCAGACGTTGCATCTACTTGATCGACCAGTCACTCACATGTTTGGCTATATGCCTTACGAATTACGTCTTCAAATACTGCCCGTTGTTACGATTCGCGCCGCATAATATGTGGCATCTAACGCAAACAGCAACTGAGCCCCGTCACAGAACGAGGAGGAGGTTCGGGTAATGGCCAACTACGAGCAACTCAAGCACCGCATCGACAACGGTGAAGTGATCGTTCTAGACGGTGCCATCGGAACTGAGCTCCAGTCCATGGGCGTGCCCATGCACCCCGCCGCATGGTGCGGCCCCGGCAACTACACGCACCCGTCTACTGTGCGGCAGATGCACGAGCGATACATCCGAGCAGGCGCCGATGTCATCACAACCAACACCTTCAACACCATTCGTCCCGCGCTCGAGGCTTCGGGCTACCCGGATCTGGTTAGGGAGATCAACGTCCGCGCCGTCGATGCCGCGCGCGAAGCTCGAGACCGAGTGGACGTTGACAGGCCCATCTATATCGGGGGCTCCATCTCCTGCCGAATCCCCGTCCGAGACCAAAGGACTGGCACTCTTCTAGGCGGTACCGGCTTTGGTTACGGAGCCAGTCTCCCTGCAGAGGAGCTACGGGCCTACGCCGATGAGCAGGCTGACATCCTCGCCGAGTCCGGCATCGACCTTTTCATCATGGAGAACATGTGGGCAGACAACGATTCCAGGATGATCGCCGCTGAAGCCGCAAAGGCTACAGGGCTACCTGTCTGGGTCGGTTTCACCGCATCCGTAACACCCGACAGTGAGACCGTCAGAATGAATTTCGGCGACGAACGCAGCGCTTACAGCAGCGGCATGGGAATGCCCCTGTGGACCTCGAGCTGGAGGCCCGTCGACTACGACATGACCCTCGCAGAAGGAGTTGCCGAGGTCGCATCGCTCAACCCCGACGCCATCAGCGTCTTCCACAGCCGGATATCTGAGACTACTGCTGCCCTCCAAGTTGTCCGCGACCAATGGTCCGGCACCATCGTCCTCTATCCCGATGCTGGCAGAACCGACTACCTTGAGACCTGGCAGGACACCAGCATTACGAATGAAGAGACCGCAGAAGAGTTGACGCAGGAAGCCGCCAAATGGGTCGAAACCGGAGCCCAAGTCATAGGCACCTGCTGCGGGTTCGGCGCAAACTATACCAAAGCACTCAGCACTGCCTTGCCTGACCGCGTCAACAGCCGGTGAATAGTCGAGGGACTCACATGGAATCCAGACCGCTCGTTGTAGTGGGTGCGGGGGTGTCGGGTACGGCAGCCGCTATCGAAGCGGCAAGGGCCGGTGTGCAGGTAACGCTCATCGATGAAAACCCGGTTCCAACCTCCCTCGCCAGACTGAACGTCCCCCAGTTCTTCGGCCAACGCTTCACCGACGCGCTGCGCGACAAGGCCGCGATGATGGACCGCATTGCTGCGGCAAACGGAGCTTTACGCGAAGCTGAAGAAGCCGGCGTCGACATCCAACTCGGTGTGTGCGTCTGGGGCGCATTCCGCAATTCCGAGAACAGCAGGATCCTCGACGGCCCACAAATCGGACTGGCAGACCACGAGCGGTCTTCGATGATGAAGTACGACCGCCTCATCGTAGCCACCGGATCACGCGATCTGTCCATCGGGTTCGCAGGCTGGAATCTAGCAGGCGCGATGGGAGCCAACGGCGCACACTCACTGATGAGTCGCCACCAGGCACTCTCCGCACAGCGCATCGTGATCTTAGGCTCAGGCAACCTCGGCCTCAGCACTGCAAAAATGGCACTCGACAACGGCATCGAAGTAGCCGCCATCCTGGACGTTACACCTTCCGTGCGCGGCGAGAAAACTCTTGCGGCGCACCTGCAATCCAAAGGCGTCGATATTTACACCTCCCACACCGTCAAGCAAGCAGTCGGCAGCAACGGCGACATCGAGTCGGTCGTGCTGGTCGAGACCGATGACAATTTTGAGCCTGTTGCCGGAACCGAAAAGGTGATGTCAGCCGATACCGTATGCCTCGCCATCAGCCTCGTACCAAATATCGAGATTCTTAGCCTTCTCGACTGCGACCTCAACTTCAAGTCCCACCTTGGCGGCTACGTCCCGATCCACAACGACTGGATGCGGACCAGCGTCGATACCGTATTCGTCGCAGGCGATGCCGCCGGTTTCCACGACGAAATGGTCCTGAACCGCGAAATAGCCCGCAATCAAGGACGCATCGCCGGAATCGCCGCAGCCGAATCACTAGGTGCAATCAACAAATCAGAGGCGAGATCCCTGATTTCCGAAATCGGCACCGGAGTCCCGGCCGTACAACCGACTGAGGCCCATACGATCTGGAAACAGTGGCTTAACTCCCTGGCCAACGCCGGTGGACAGGATGTCATCGCCTGCCAGTGCGAGGAAGTCACGCGTTCCGAGATCATCGGCTTGAAACCTCCACGCTACCTTGAGTGGGGATCGGTACAGATGAGCCGTCGCACCCTGCAAACTCAACTCAAAGACAACCCGGCTAACCCGAACCAAGTCAAGCGCCTGACGAGAGCCGGTACCGGCATCTGCCAAGGAAGAAACTGCCGCGAACAGGTAGCGTTGCTACTCGCCGAAGAATCAAATTCCGATATCGCCGATATCCCCTTGAGCACCTACCGCCCGCCTTTGCGCCCACTCCCGCTTAACATCATGTGGCCCGACGACGAATCCGAAGATGTGCGCAACGAGTGGCCCAAGTGGTTCAGCCCAAATAACAAAGTGCTGGGATAACGGAAGGACTTCAACAACGTTATGGTTTCCCTCGCTCGCGGGGGAAATGTCCGAAGGACAAAGGGGGCCTCACGCCCATGAACGAAGCAGAAATAGTCGTCATCGGTGGTGGCGTTTCGGGCCTGAGCTCGGCCTATTTCCTCGCTAAGGCCGGAAAGAATGTTGTAGTCGTCGAAAAGGGGATGGTCGGCGGCGAGGCATCAGGACGAAACGGCGGAATGATCAGCGAGCGCACCGACGAACCCGCTCTGATACCTCTCGCCCTCGAATCCGTGAGATTGTGGACGACGCTCGAAGATGAACTTGGCTATCCCACCGAGTTCATTCATCAGGGCAGAATCCAAGTCGCAGTATCTGAAGAGGAGATGGGCGACATATTCACCGAACGCGACCACGCCTTACACCACGGCATCAGCGTCGAACAACTCGACCCTTCCGAGATCAGCGAATTGATACCGGGAATCTCCGGAAGGACACTCGGCGGACTCTTCTTCGCAAACGGCGGCCACGCCAATCCCCAACGCGCGGTCCAAGCATTCGCGTGGGCATTCCAAGACCGCGGCGGCAGGCTCTACCAAAACACCGCAGTCACTGGCATCAACGTCGAAGACGACAGGGTCACATCGGTCGAAACGACCGCAGGTACCATCGCGGCCGATGTGGTAGTCGCCACAGCCGGCCCCCAGACCACGCTACTCGCCGACATGGTCGGCCTTCACGTCCCAGTCGCTCCCGCTAGAGTCGAAATCATCGCCACCGCTCCCTTAGAACCGCTATTCGACATCGCACTCGTCGGCAACGGACTCTACGGACGACAAGCCGCCAGAGGCAATCTGCTCTTCGGAGGCGGAGCACACGAGTGGATTGATGTCGGCCTCACCTCCGAACCGGCGAAGCCCAACACACCCCTCATCAGGAACATCGCACGACGCCTCGCAGAACTCCTACCCGCAGTAGCCGATGTGCCCGTGATCCGAAGCTGGGCCGGCATCGTCGAACAAGCCCCTGACTACATGCCCATAATCGACATCCCTGACACCCCGAGCAATTACATCATCGTCACCGCCTCCGCCCACGGATTCGGAATCGCACCCGCCACCGGCAAAGTAGTCAGCGACCTAGTCCTCCAAGGCAAATCCAACATCGACATCTCCGGCCTAACCCTAAACCGCTTCTCCCACCTCACCCCCGACTGGCGCAAAAAACGCGGCTGGGTCCCAGCACCCGAACATCCCTAATCTCTCAAACAACCAACACCAAAACCCCAAAAATCCCCGTTCAGACAATAAAGTAAACCCCATGCCAAACCTCTCAGGAAAAGTAGCAATCGTCACCGGCGCAGGACGCTACCGAGGCATCGGACGCGACACCGCTCTAGCCCTAGCACAAGCCGGCGCAGACGTCGCCGTCACAGGAACCGGGCGCTCACCCGACACCTTCCCCGACGACGAAAAAGCCATGGGCTGGCGAGACATCGAAAGCGTCGCCGACGAAATCCGAGCCATGGGACGCCGCGCCCTAACCATCGTCGCAGACCTCGCCAACCCCGACCAAGCTCGAGGCATCATCGACCAGACCGTAGCCGAACTCGGTGCAGTCCACATCCTAGTCAACAACGCCGCATTCGCAATGGCCGAAGACCGCGTACCAGTAGTCGAACTCGACGACGCAATCTGGCACCGCGTCCTCGACATCAAGATCCACGGCTCATACTACGCATCCAAAGCCGCCGCACAAGCCATGATCCGACAGGGCACAGGCGGAAGCATCATCAAGGTCTCATCCATCGCCGGAAAGATACACCCCCAAAACTTCGCCGCATACGTCGTCGCAAACATGGGACTCCAAGGCCTCACCGGCAGCCTCTCAAAAGAACTCGGACCCCACAACATCAACGTAAACACCGTATGCCCAGGCGTCATCGACACCTCACGCTGGGACAACAAACGCCAAAACACCCCCACCGGCCAAGAAGAATGGCAACGCCTAGAAACCAACATCCCAATGGGCCGCCCAGGCACCGCCACCGACGTCGCCGACACCATCACCTTCCTCTGCTCCGAACAAGCCCACTGGATCAGCGGCCAATCCATAAACATAGACGGCGGGCAGGTCTCCTCACACTAAAGAGGGACACACTCTAGGGTTTCCCCCTCCAACCTGTTAAAATCCACCACAACCAAACAAAATCTCATTCCAACACCCTTCCAACCAGCAATGACGCAAAACCTTACCTTCCCATTAATCGACGAAACAGTCGAAGAAGAAACAACCACTCCCATCCAAACCCCAAAGCGCGTCGTACGCCACGGCACCCCTTCCAACGACCTCGTCCTAAGCGCCCATCTCGACGGCAACGACACCGTCTTCCCCAAAATCCTCGAACTATACGTAAAGCACGGCAGCACCGTCGCCGACGTCACCTACGGCGAGGGCGTGTTCTGGCGAAACATCCAACCCGACCTCTACGATCTGAAACCGACCGACATCAAAACCGGCATCGACTTTCGCAGTCTCCCATACAAAGATGCCGAAATCGACTGCGTAGTCCTTGACCCGCCATACATGCACTCCCCCGGCGGCAGCGCACACCAATCCCATCAAGCGTTCGAAAAGTACTACGCGAACAACCGCTTGGCAGGGCAGACCACCAGCAAGTACCACGACGCCGTCCTAGACCTCTACATCCAAGCCGGCACTGAAGCCCACCGCGTTCTCCGCGACCGCGGCGTATTCATCGTCAAATGTCAAGATGAAGTCTGCGCAAACCGACAACGCTTCACCCATGTCGAGATCATCAACGCCTACGAAGACATGGGCTTCATCGCCGAAGACCTATTCGTAGTAGTACGCAAAAACCGACCCGGCGTGAGCCGCATGATCAAACAGGTCCACGCCCGCAAGAACCACTCCTACTTCCTCGTCTTCTGGAAACGAGGACAAGACCGCGGAAAATGGGAACCTCCCCAATAAATCCCGCCAACATCGATCCCATCGACCTCATGGTCGAGGTGATTGAGGAACATTCACCAGAATCGATCTGGCGAGGTTCCAGACTAGAAGGCTACCGGCAACTCGGCAACACCAACCGAGGGCAGATCGGCGAAAGCTTCATCCAACGATATCTCTCATCCGCAAACATCTCCGTCTCCAACGGCTCTCGCACATCACCCACCGACCTAGTGATCGCCGGGCAACCCTTCGAAGTCAAGACCGCATCCCTAGGCGCAAACGGAACATTCCAGTTCAACCACGTCCGCCTAGACCGAACCTACAACTACCTTCTCTGCCTAGGCATCTGCCCCGACAAAATCGTCTTCAACGCATGGCGAAAAGGCGTACTCTCCGAAGGCGGAGCAGGCTCCCTAGTTCGAATGGCAGAAGGTCAGAGCACCACCCACAAACTCACTAAACGACTAGCCGAGATGAAACCTATCGAAGAGCTGGTCGATTGGATCATCGAAGAAGCTCAGGAACCTTAACTCACCATCATCACCTTCCTCTACTCAGAACAAGGCCACTGGATCAGCGACCAACCCACAAACATAGACGGCGAGCAGGTTTCTTCGCATTGAGAACTTCCTGAGAATTATCGCTGCTTTCCTTTACGAACTGACAACTTATTCCAAAGTTAGTTGTCGGGGATCGACTCGTCTCCGCCCACGAGATGACCGGGAATTTCGCGGCATCACTGCAGACACCTCCAAAACCTTTTTGAAGGCTGGGTGTATGTGGACGACGGGTGATGGTGAAACGAAATTCCATGTTTCATTAAAAGACCGACCATTGCAAAAGTAAGGATCATTCGACAAACTCCGTGACAATCCGATCACTCCTATTGAGAAAAGCACGTCGGCCAAAAGACGCGGATCCATCTCACCGTCGACCACCCAATCCGGGAAAATATTTTCGTTTTTTTCAATGGCCTTATTTGAAATGTCGTAGAATTCTTTCCAAGGAACCATTTCTTCGATGCCTGCCAACTCGAATAAGATATATTCCAAATCTGGGTATAAACCTCTGAATTCGGTTGACAATGACCAAAACAGACCATCTGAGAAAGATTGTTCCCCAGCTTTGATATCCGCGGCTGTCACAGCGTCGTGACCGTTGCGTTGCGCGTGGTCGATTGATTTTTGACAAAGATCTAAAACATCTCTGGGCCTAGGCAAAGCGTGTGAGATGATATAGTCCGAAGCCGCGTTTCCGTCCACTGGTTCAGAAAATACCATCGCCCATGTTTCATCATCATTGTCGTTGATTTCACCCACCGAAACCGCCAATCGTTCCGCGACCAGATGTTTCAAATTGTCATGTGACCAATCTAAGCGCAGGTAGTTACGCTTCGGAAGATCATCGTCGTATCGGGTCAACACATCATAAATGTCTTCTCGGAGAAACAACACGATCTTCAACGATCCCTTGAAGTATCGCTGCAAACGATCGACTTCCGCGATAAGTCCGACAAGCAAATCGATCGATTGCTTCGTATCCGGCCGCCAATGTTTATCCAGGTCGTCAGCAACTAGAAATATCTCTAGTTTCTCTTCGAAGACGAAATCACGTAGAAGCCGCCCCAGTTCGTAATCCCTGATGGACTTCACTGCTTCCTCGGCATTCGATTGCCGATTTGAATCGGAAACTGTTGGTGAAGCATCAATCACATCATCCAATATGTGAATTACACGACTCCCGAAGTCCTTATCCAGTAGATCTTGGTTAGCGTTGACGTAACGCCGCAACCGGCCTCGTGTGGTACCATTGGGCGTCTGATACAAATGATCAGTAGTTTTTGCAATCGCTTTGACAATTTCAGTTGTCAAAGTGTAATTCCAAATAGTTTGAAATAATAATGTAGAGTTCACTAATGCGTAGTCAGTCTTCAAAAATTCACTTATGCGTTCAAGTTCAAAATCATCAGGAGCAATCTCGGCGACAATGGTTCCAGCGTTGCCTTCCAATTCAGATTTAATCGCCTGCACGTTCGCACTCTTCCCTGAACCTCGGCGACCCAAATAAATCGTACGTTGCCCCCTGATAGCGTTCTCGAATTCGTTTGTTGGAACGAAATAGTCGAGCAGTCGATTGTCTTGTAAAGCGTCGGGAGGTCCCATATAGACTTGACGCATGCGTGCAGTTCGTTCGTGAGCTGCTGCTTTACTCTGCGATTCTTGTCGGCGTCGAACAACCGAACGTGGCTCTTGATCTAGCCATCCCTTGACAATATTTTCAGCTTCAGTTTCACTTTTGAACGTTCGAGTGACGCTGCCCAGATCCAATATTGGTGTCAACGGTTCTTCGTGCAACACGAGGACTCGCTTACCTAGGCCGATTGCAAATCCGATCAAAAGCGAAACATTCGCGTTGTGTTGCTGCCAATGTCGGTACTTCTGGCTCACCAGACTAGCCACAATCAAAGATGCACCTTGGATTTGCCGTGCTTGAGGATAGAATTCGTCATACACCGAATCGCTGGGGTCCGTTATTGAAGGCTTAAAATAGCTGTTCTTAAGAGTACGGTCTATTCGACTGATCCAGTCTGCGGTGAGTTTTGGTTTCAAATGGTAAACAGTACCTGGATCCTCTTCATGGTCGAATATTCCCATATTATCTAAGTAGGGTAACCTTCGATTTGGAGTTTCAGGGATTTCTCGATCATCACTGATTATTCTAGCCAAATGTTCATAGATGTCCTCCCTCGTGGAGTAATAACAACCCTCCAAAGTTGTCAATAAATTCCTAGACCAATCGCTCATGTTCCGGTTCTTTAAGAGTATCGGTTGACGGCCGACTGCCAAAGCATAACCGATTTCCAAAAGGACGTTGGGATTAGGGTCGGTTACTTCCGCGAGCAAGTAGTCGTGGCTATAGATTCCCTCACAAACTTTAGAGAATAATAGGTCGCTCTTAATTAAATCTTCCCACCTCGTACACGAGATGCTTCTGAATTCTAGTTCCGTAACCAATTCAGCCATAAAATCGCTCCACTGGGGCCCCGACGGATACGCGCAGAAAAAAGTCCACGTGCCGTGGTACGGGATCTGTTTGTTACAGACTGTGTCTTCAATCGAGCAATATCTGACGACTGTTGCGATCTCTGTCATCAACGCCCCCTTAGAGAATGAATGGCAACCCACGATTATGACATACCACTCGCCCCCCCCTAAAACCCCTCCCACCCCGGCAACCCCGCCGACTGCCGAACCCACTCCGACATCTGCTCCTCATCCAGACCATCCTCAGGGATATTCACCCACCGCTCCTCCGGACTCTTCCCCACCAGCGGCGGCAGAGGATCCAACGAACCCCCATTCATAAACGTCACCTTCACATGCCGAGTGAACACATGCATACTCGCAAACCACCCCATACCCTCGATCCCGTAGAACGGAGAGTTCCACCGCACCGCCTTCTTCACACCCGGCACCTCCCGCACGATTAACTCATCCAACCGACGCCCAATATCCTGCTTCCACTCCGGCATCGCCGCAATATAAGCCTGCACCGGACCATCCCCATCCCCCTTCGCAATCTGAGGATTCCCCCCGCTCAGCAGCACCGGCCTACCCTCCGCCTTCGCCTTAGCCATCCGCTCCTCAAACGTCATCTCCTTCTCCGACGCCCCACTAGCCATCAATAACCTCCTGTCTACATTCAACGATCCGAACCCCAAGCCCACGCTCATTTCCACCTAGTCATTGGTTTTGTAACACACCGCCTCTCGCACCAACTCCTTGAACGCCTCCTCATCCAGCTCATCCCCCTCATACAGATCAATCGCTCGCCACTTCTTCCCGCCCAACCCAGCATTGAACAGTCCATCTCGATCAACCAACTGCGCCCCATCCGCAAACGTCATCTTCACCTTCTCCTTATGCGCGTTCACCACAACCAAATTCCCGCCGTGCGCAAACACCGGAGATCCCATCCATTTCCACTCCTCCACGACTTCAGGATCCGCTTCATGTATCAACCGACGTATCTCCGCCATCATCTTCCCCCGCCAATCTCCCAACTCCGCGATCATCAGGTCGATCTTTGCAGACGCGTCAACATATTCTGAAGAACTGTCTCGTGCCATTTTGATTGGTCCTGCAAGCCTGACGGCAAGTGTTGGTATTGTATCCCGTTCCGCTACCATCTTCGTCCGATACCCCTCTGGCACCACGACGCATCTCGGTAAACTACTGTCTCAGACAACAACCACATCAAACCCGCAAGGACACCCATACCATGCGACTTCAAGGCAAGGTAGCCATAATCACTGGTGCCGCCAGCGGAATCGGCGCAGCATCGGCAAGACTCTTCGCCGTCGAGAGTGCCAAAGTCTGCATCGCCGACATCGATGTCGAAAAGGGCAGGCATGTGGCCGATAGCATTAGCGAGGCCGGCGGTGATGCCTTCTTCCAAAACCTCGACATCACCAGCGAGCACGCATGGAAAGATGCGGTGAACAAGGTCGTCGACCGTTACCGACTTCTCAACGTTCTAGTCAACTGTGCCGCAATGCCCCACGCCGCAACTGTCGAGGACACCTCCGCTGAAGACTGGGACCGCGTCATGGAGGTCAACGCCAAAGGCACCTTCCTAGGCACGAGGGAAGTCATCCCCCACATGAGACGCGCCGGCGGCGGATCCATCATCAACGTCTCCTCCGGCGCCGGACTCGTCGGACAGTCATGGGCCGCCGCCTACAACGCAACCAAAGCCGCAGTCCACCTCCTCGCAAAGTCCACCGCCATCCAATACGCCAAAGACGGCATCCGCGCCAACTCCGTCCATCCCGGAGCCATCGACACTCAAATGCTCCACCAGAGCGAAGAACAGATAGGCGACTCCGAAGCATTCAACCGACCCATGGGACGCATGGGCACCCCCGAAGAAATCGGATACGGCATACTCTTCCTAGCCTCCGACGAATCCAGCTACATGACCGGAACCGAACTCATCATCGACGGAGGCAAACTCTCAGGCCAATGGCGCATCGCAGAAACCCCCTACGGAATGCGAGGGTAACCGCGCCCCACTCCGCTTCTGTAAACTGGGGATCGTTGGCAAGCCCCTTGGCGTGAGGGACGGCGCCACCCCAGCGCCACCAAGGAAGGAGGTCCAGCCATGGTCGAGTGGCTCGGAATTGAGCACCTGTTCGAGCTTTCCACGGGAGATAAGATCGCCGCCTTCTGCGCCCCTCTCGTAATCTTCATCGCCCTCTCGACCCTGGCGGTGCTCCTGCCCGGCAAGTGGGTCCTCGGATACGCCACCGACGAGAGGACCGGCAAGCCC
>JAJEGY010000015.1 GCA_022819585.1 Dehalococcoidia bacterium
TCTGGGTCGGGGGTCTGCACACGTCTGCGCAGCACTGTTTTCGATCCGTCGATCTGGTATCTATATTACTACGGATGTTGAGGATGTCAAGCGCGTTTTTGTATGAACGAGGATTGTTGGGAGTTTTGTGGGATTATTGGAATTGCCGTGCCTCTTTGTCTGAACTGGGATTTTTGGGATTGAGAGGATTTATGGGATTTTGTTGTTGTGTTGTTGGGGGATTGGTTTTGAGTTGGGGTGTTGGTTGGGGAGTTCGTCTGGCCCCTCCCTTCCTCCTCTGCCCCCTCACCCCGGCCCTCTCCCCCGAGGGGAGAGGGGGTTTCGTTCGCAGCCGGTGACGGTTTTGGTTGGGGTTTGGGGGTGGGTGGGGTGATGGTTTGGTGTTTGACGCAATGATATTGTTTGGTTGTGATATTTGGGTTTGATAGTGAATCTGGACCTTGGAGGGATCGAGTGATCAAGAATGAGAGGCAGTATCGGATAACTAAGGCTCAGGTGGAGCGTTTCTCGGAGGCTTTGGACGAGTTGGAGGGCGAGACGGCGGAGGGTCTTGGGGTGCATCCGCTGTTGTTCAAGGCTAGGAAGGATGCGGTGAGGAGTCAGCTTGCGGACCTTGAGGAGGAGTTGCGGGAGTACGAGCGTTTGAAATATGGCGACTTCGAATTCGGGCGGCTCGACGCGGTGGCCGATGTGCCGCATCTGTTGATCAGGGCGAGGATCGCGAGGGGGTTGAGTCAGAAGTCGCTGGCCGGTCGGCTCGGGTTGAAGGAGCAGCAGATACAGCGTTACGAGGCGTCGGAGTATGCTTCGGCTAGTTTGGCGCGGGTGCTGAGCGTGGCGGTTGCGGTATGGGCGTTTGAACCGTTGTTGCTGGGGATGCGTCCGAGGTGAATGATCCATGCGCGTCGGGATGTTTTGGAGGAGGTGGATGGGCCAGTGCGAACGCTAAGTGGGCGGCTGGTCTGAATTTCGTCGAATTGTCGGAGTTGGAGCTTGAGCCGTTCGCATACCGTTTTCGGAATGAGAACCGATGGCGGATCGATGACCTGGCAGCGGAGATGGTGGGTCTGGATTCGTGCGATTCAGATGTAACTGAAATGCTGGCGCACTATCGGATGACGTCCGCTAGTGAGCCGAGTGTTACTGGACAGAATCGGAGAGAGGGAGAGGGAGGGTTCGTCGATAACACTACAGTTGGGTTGAAGTTGGAGCTTAGGTGGGGCACCGTAACCATTTCATATGATGCACCCCAAAATTGACAGCACCAGACATACGTATTAATATTTCGTAATTGAGGAAATGACTACTAAAGTCTCAAAACTATCTACTGCTGATCTCGACGCCGTCGATGATTTGATGAAGCGCAACTCCGGCACGGTTGGATTTCTCCCGCTAGAAGCGCTGACAGATCATCTTGCGAAGGGATTCGTGATCGGCGTGTTCTCAGAGAGTAATCATCTGATCGCCTACCTTTTGTACTGGGCCAATCAAGATCGTTTCCGTATTGTTCAACTATGCGTTGCTGAACCCTTCAGGGGGCAAGGCTTGGCTAGGGAGTTGCTTGACGCATTGAAGGTCTCAGCAACGACCCAGAAAGTAATTACTCTGAGTTGTCGTAATGATTTCCCAGCACACTCCATGTGGTCAAGGTTGGGGTTTGTGCCGATCGATGAAAGACCTGGTCGGTCTAAGGAGGGGCTTCCACTAACTCGTTGGCGTCTCATTTTGGCGCGTGATGATCAACTTGCTCTTTTCAGAGCGAACATGTCGGAATCGGTTATTGACGTCGCCACTGATGCCCAAGTCTTCTTCGATTTTGACGAACCCGAAAGTGAGGCTAACCGGCCATCGAAGGTTCTCATATCGGATTTTTTGGCAGACTCAGTGAATCTTTGGTACACCGATGAATTATTGAGTGAAATCAATCGCAACCGGAATGCTGATGAACGGAACGAAGCGCGGCGTAGAGTTCGGGAATTCTGGGAAGTGGAACACGACCCAAGAACAGTTGAGATTCTCGTAAACTCCCTCAAGGAAATTCTCCCGAGCGCGACTGAGAGTCAGCGATCAGATGTCAACCACCTTGCGAAAGTAGCGTCTTCTGAGATCGGCTTCTTCGTGACCAGAGATCAGCGTTTATTGAACAAGGCTGATGAGATTGAGGGTCTGGCGGGTGTGCAGGTACTGTCCCCGACAGCGTTGATCCTGAGACTCAACGAGTTGTCTGGTTCACAGACGCACGAACCTAACCGTGTCTCCGGGCTAACCCTTCGATGGCGACGCTTGAGTTCCCAAGAATTCTCCACATTTCCATTTGACCGTTTCCTTGAACCGAGGGAAAGGTTAGGCAGATTTAAGGAGCGGGTGAATTCATATCTCATTGACACGAATTCTCACGAGTTTGAAATCCTCTGGTCTGGCGACGAGCCGGTTGCTCTCCGCTGCTTAACGAACAACTCCCAAGGGATACTCACGATAACGCTCGGTAGGGTTGCCATTTCTAGAGATAGAACGTTGCTTGGTCGATTCCTAGTATCGGATACGATCTGTCGGGCGATCCAACGCGGTATCAAGATAGTTCACTTTGACGAAACCGCTCTTCCAGCGAGTCTCATACAGGGAATCTCAGGGATGGGATTCACCAAAAACGGCGAACACTTCCTGAGATTTTGTTTTACTCGTCACATGGGAAAAGACCAAGTGTTGTCATCGATCAAGGCCTTGCGCCCAGACGCTTTCTCCAACTATCGCGACATGGACGCTCTTGAACTTGAACGGTCCTGCTCACCTCTAATTTCAGATTCACCGCAGAATCACTTTCTAATACCGATCCGCCCCGGATATGCCCTCAACCTTTTTGACAGGCGACAATCATCGCACGATCTTTTTGGTGGTGAACCCGCGTTATTGATGCGCTGGAGCAACGTCTACTATCGACGTGTGACTCATCGGTTGACGTTAACTGAACCAGCGAGAATTCTATGGTACGTGAGTGGGGATCAAAACCAAATCGTGGGTTCATCGCATCTAGATGAAGTTGTGATCAATAATCCGAAGGAGCTCCTACGGCGGTTCAGCAGTTACGGGACTCTGGAATGGCAAGATCTCCACGACATGTGCCGAGGAGACACTTCACGAAATCTGATGGCGTTGAAGTTTTCACACACTTTTCCCTTCAACAGGTCAGTTCCACTATCCGAGGTAAGGAAAGTGTTTGAAGAATGCGGTATAGGGTGGTCTTTACAAGGGCCAAGAAAGTTACCATCACTCGCGTACCGCAAATTATTCGAAGCAGGGTACCCGGAGCAGTCATGAACACGTCGTCGACACCGTTGCTGTTGTCTCTGAAGCCTCATTACGCGGATCTGGTGTTCGGCGGGGAAAAAAAGGTTGAATTAAGGCGACGTTCTCCTAAACAGATGCGAGGGCGCGATGTGTTCGTCTACTCAACGACTCCTGTACGGATGTTGCGAGGCCAATTCAAGGTCGGGAAAGTATGGACGGGTACTCCTGAAGAGGTCTGGTCTTCGGTTTCTGACAAAGCAGGGGTTGAAAAACCTGATTTCGATGCCTACTATGCCGGTCGGGATGTAGCTTACGCCTTTGAGATTACTGATGCTCTGGAATATGAGAATCCTCTGACGCTTGATGCACTAAAGCGCATGTTCCGTAATTTCGTGGTGCCGCAATCTTGGCGGTATGTGAAACCCGACGAATATCACACTTTCCAAGGCATGTTGCAGGCGAGTATCGAAGTCGAAGTTGACAATCGCTCACACTCGATTGAGAGGGCTGTGCGTTATGCTTATTAGGTTTTAATGCAGTCTTTGACGCATCCTATATTCTTCGTTTCTCACGAGAACTTGCAGCGATGGCACCCAAGTAATGTGTTACGGAGTTCGTTTAGTTTTGATGAGAAGATGACCAGGTTTGTATTGGATGTGGGTCAAAGTAGTCTAGAACAGCTTCTGGTAGGGGCTCGAAGAAGGAGTCTTTGATTTTGGCTTCGCCTTTGCCGAGTCCTGAGGGGCGCGGGACGTCGTCGGATTTTGGGATGATGCGAACCGAGGTTTTCGGGTTTGTGCCGCCAGTGATGACGGTGACGTGGAGGTTTCCTTCCTCGTCGTAGTAGGGTTCGCTAGGGGGGAGTCCGTTTTGGTTTTGGTTGGGCATGGGGTGATTTGTGTTTTAGAGGATGTGCGTGGTGGTTTGCGACTTGGGTTGGGGTTTCCCGCCTCGGCGGGCATCCCCCGCTGTCGCTTCGCTCCCGCGCCCCCTTCGCTTCGCGAAAGGGGCAGGGCGGGTCACAGACCCGCCCTTACCATCTCCCGCCTACCCTTGGGTTTCTGCTATTTGGTGGCGGGTGCTCTGCTGATGCGGTATTCGTTGGGGTTGTCGAGTATTCGTTGCAATGATGCGGCTGATTCGATGCGTTGGGGGAACTCGGTGCCCCAGTGCTCCATGAGCTTTTCGACGATTTCGCTGAACTGCATGGGTTTGTTGCCGTTGACGATGAGAATCCGGAAGACGGCTTCTAGCAGCGACATTCCGGTGGTGACGAACTGCACCTTGCTTGGACAGGTCCGCGAGGCGTTGTAGATACCCGCGGCTGTGGTGTTTCCGGGAACTATCGGCTTCCCTTCCGGGAATCGGCGACACAACCTGCACTCGCCGGACCAGCAGAGTCGTTCCCAAACCTTGAAGAAGTAGTCCTCGCCCGCATCTTCGTAGGCCTGTTCATCTACCGCGTAGAAAACGTCAGTCTCGGCGCCGCTTAGCGCAGATTCTTCCGAGATTTCGGCACTGGTTGTCATTTAGTCCGTCCTGATTGCTGAATCCACCGCTATACAAATATATGTCGCGAATGCGCATATCCGCGCAGATTTCGGTCGATCAATCAGCGAATAAGTCGCTTAAAAGGTCGTCATCAGGCCATTCCAGCATCTCGACCTTGATTTTGGCTCCCGCCGGGACGGCGTCAACATCGTCAGGACAGATGGCCAATCCCCGTGCTCTGGCCATCGAGTGCAACGCTCCTGAGCTTTGGTTGCCTGTCAGGCGTGCTCGATAGTTGCCGTCGTCATCACGATAGACATCGACGCGTGCATATACCCGTCTGCCGTCGTGGTTTTGCACTGGATCATCGAGTGTTGCGAGGATATACGGTTTGGGCAACTGCGATTTGCCCAACATGACTCGGATCGCGGGCCGTCCGAACTGCTCAAACGCGACCATCGCGCTCACAGGGTTGCCGGGAAGGCCGAGGTGCGGCACTTTTCGACCGTCCGGCGCGTTCAGCGCGCCGAATGCCAAAGGCTTCGCGGGTCTCATGCGGACCGACCACAGAGCTATCTCGCCGCCCTTGGCGAGGACGTCTTTGACAACGTCGTAGTCGCCTTTGGAGACTCCCGCCGAGGTCACCACCATGTCGTACTTGACTGCTTCTTCGAGCATGGCTTCTAAGGACTCTATGGTGTCTCTTGCGATGCCTATGATCGTCGCTATTCCGCCGTACTTTTCGGCCATTGCGGCGACGCTGTAGGCGTTGGAGTTGTAGATCTTGCCCGCGTCGCGCTCCTCTCCCGGGTCGACCAACTCGTCTCCTGTGGAGACGATCGCGATCACAGGCCGACGGATCGCTTTTACCGAAGTTCTGCCCAATGAAGCGGCTACTCCGATGACGCCTGCTGTGAGTTCAGTCCCTTTAGCGACAACCGTGTCTCCACTTCGGATATCCTCGCCCGCAGGCCGTATGTTGTCACCGGGTTCGGCGCTGAGCTGGATTCCTATCTCAGATATAACGTCGCCGTTTTGTCGCCTCGTTTCCTCGTCGGTGTCTTCAAACGGGACCACCGCATCTGCGCCTTCGGGAACTGGAGCGCCGGTCATGATCCTCATCGCGGTGCCCTGCTCAACTGGGGCTGCGGGAACGTCGCCTGCGGCGATGTATCCGTTTACAGGCAGGAGGACGGGGTTGTATTTCGATGCCGGCGCGACATCGGTTGAACGGACCGCGTAACCGTCCATCGCTGAGTTTGCCAATGGCGGGATGTCAAAGTCAGCGACTAAGTCTTCATCCAAAGTGAGACCGAGAGCGTCTAGCAATGGAACATCGACGGAACTCAACGGCTCGAAGTAGGAGAGGATTCGGTCGCGCGCCTCTTCGACGCTTAGCATCTCGGCGTCGTAGTGGTGGCGATGAGGGCGTTCGTGAGTATGGGGGTTGTGGGTATGTGTGGTCATTGTTTGCAGTTCTTGCCCCGATCCTAAAGGCGTTGAGCGGCAACACCGCCGATTTCAGTTCCGAAGCGTAACGCCCAACTCATGCTCAAGCCGACGAAGAATCTGCTCCTCGGCGCGGGAAACTTGCTCCGAGGTCAGGGTTCTAGAGTCTGACTGATAGATGACGCGAATGCCGATAGACTTCTTCCCTTCGCCGACGCCGCCGCCTTCGTAGACATCGAACACGGATGCGGACTTGACTAGTCGGTTCTGCTCGCAGATTCGGATGGCATCGCCCACATGAACACCGGCATCGGCGACCAGTGCCAGATCTCGTTGCGAGTCCGGGTATCGAGGATAGGGCGCGTAGTTGTCGGCACGGGTTTTGTCGCCTACGATACTGCGGAGCGCTTCCATGTCCAGCTCGAACATGACCGCGCCTTCGCTTTCGGCGTCGAAGCGCTCCCAGATCGCGGTATCGACAACGCCGATTGTGCCTATCGGCGTGCCACGCCGATCATTGGTCACTACTTCCGCGGCCATGCCTTGCGCATAGGTCGCATCTTCCAGCGGGATGAATTGCGCATCGATGCCCAGAGATTCCAATACATGCTCTACGGCACCTTTGGCGTCGTAGAAATCGAAATTGTCGGTGTCACGGCCCCATAGCGTGTCGTTACGTGGACCGGTCAGCACTCCGGTCAATCTCTCGTTCTGCAAGGGAAGAGCTTCATCGGGATCTGGGTTGGACGCGAAGACTAGGCCCGTTTCGAAAAGAGCGACGGGTCCGCGCCAAGTCCGGGTGTTGCGTGCCGCCGATTCGAGGGTCGGGGCTCGCAAAGAACGTCGTAGCGTCGCATGTTGCCCTGAGACGGGATTGTCCAGCTTTATGCCGTCTGCAACTCCATCACTTCCTGGTCTAGGAGGAGGCGGAGGTGCTTTTTCCTCGAGTTCATCCGCGATGGCGGCGTAAGTGATAGTTTGTCTCATTCCAACCGCGGTCAAGGCATCTACAACTCGCTGGCGGAAAAGATGCTTCGCGCCCGGTTCCCAGCTTGGGACTCGGCCTGCGACGACTGTCGCTGGCAGATCGTCGTAGCCAATGATCCGCGCAAGTTCCTCAACCAGATCCTCCGGTATGGCTATGTCGGAACGCCAATAGGGTATTGCAACTCGCCATCCATCTCCAATGTTCTGATTTAGAGTCTCAATTTCGAATCCGAGTGCGTTCAGCGTAGATTTGACCTGCTCAATCGGGTACTCCACGCCCATGACGCGCGAGATATGGTCGCGGGTCAGATCCACATACTCCTGCTCCGATCCCTTGCCCGGCCACTCGTCAATCAACCCGGGAGCGACCTCGCCACCTGCCACTTCGAGAATGATTCGCAGGCATCTCTTAATGGCTACTTCAGCCAGTCCGGCTCTTAGGCCCTTTTCAAATCGCAACGTCGCCTCACTCCGCATTCCCAACATCCCAGCGGTTCGACGATTGTTCTGCGGGTTGAAGTTGGCTGATTCTAGGAAGATGTTGTCGGTTGTTTCCGAGATTTCCGTGTTTTCACCGCCCATGATCCCTGCCAGACCGATGCCTCTTTCCGGGTCAGCGATGAGTAGAGACTCGGTATCAAGTTTTCGGTCTACGCCATCTAGGGTGGTCAGAATCTCGCCTTGGGTGGCGCGTCTCACGATGACATGACGGTCGACAACTTTGTCATAGTCGAAAGCGTGCAATGGTTGCCCAAGTTCGAACATCACGAAGTTTGTGGCATCGACGATGTTGTTGATTGGACGTTCGCCTATCGCGAGCAGCCGCTCTTGCAGCCATTGGGGCGAAGGACCGATTTTGACGTTCCTGATGACTGCTCCAAGGTATCGGGGCGAAAGGTCACCATCGACGACTGTGACTTTGGCAAGCTCATCGACATTGGGGCCGTCTGTCTCGTATTCGAGCGAAGGGAAGCGAAGCGTCTCACCCGTCAACGCTGCAACGTCTCGGGCGACACCCACGACTCCCAAGCAATCGGGCCTATTCGGTGTCAGTTCGATATCTAGAACTGCGTCGCCGATCACATCACCGATAGGCGTACCAACAACGGCCGATTCGGGAAGCACGATGATGCCATCGTGGTCGTCACCTATACCTAGTTCCTTCTCGGAGCACACCATCCCAGACGATTCGACACCGCGTATCTTCGACCTCCGCAACCGCCGCGTCTTTCCTGGCTCGTCGCTATAGGGATCGAACAACTCCGCGCCGATGGACGCGTACGCTATCTTCTGTCCCTCCGCTACGTTTGGGGCTCCGCAAACGACTTCGTGCACACCTTCACCATCGTCAACCTGCACCAACTTCAACCGATCGGCGTTAGGATGCGGTCCAACGCGGAGGACCTTGCCTACTGCCACATTATCGGTATGTCCAAAGCGCTCTATCGAATCGACTTCGTTGCCGGCCATCGTCAATCGATGTGCCAACTCGTCAACGTCGATATTTACGTCGACGTACTCGCGGAGCCATGAGAGAGGGATTTTCATCGGGCGACGGATCCGATCGGTTAGAACTGGCTCAGGAAGCGCAGGTCGTTCGAGAAGAAGTGACGGATGTCTTCGATGTTGTAGCGGAGCATCGCGATGCGCTCAGGCCCCATTCCAAAAGCGAAGCCTGTGTACTTCGACGAGTCGTACCCGACTCCTTCCAACACTTTGGGATGCACCATGCCGGCGCCCATAATCTCGACCCATCGCCCGTTCCAGTCGACCGACACATCAACGCCCGGCTCTACGAAGGGGAAGTAGTCGCAACGGAATCTGATCTTGCGCTGGGTACCGAATATGCGTCGGGTGAATTCGTAGAGCGTGCCCTTGAGATCGGACATCGTCACGCCTTCGTCAACGGCGAGTCCCTCTACCTGGTGGAACTGCCATTCGTGAGTGGCATCGGTGGCTTCGTGTCGGAAGCAAAGACCGGGTGAAACTATCCTCACCGGCGGTTTCTGCTTCTCCATCGTCCGGATCTGCATCGGCGATGTCTGTGTCCGCAATAACACCTTGTCTCTGGACTTCCGATCGATCCAAAGCGTGTCCTGCAAATCTCGCGCCGGATGGTCCGGCGGCACGTTCAGCATGTCGAAGTTATACTTCTCAAGCTCCACGATAGGCCCTTCAACGGTTTGGAAACCCATGTCGTTGAAGACCTCTAATATCTCTCGCATCATCATCTCAGAGGGATGAAGGCCGCCTAGCTTCGAACGTCTTCCGGGGAGAGTGATATCGATGGCATCGAGAGGCGCGGTTTCGCGTCCTGATTGAGATGCAGTTTGAACCGCTTCATCAAAGGCGGTGGTTAGGCGAGACTTCAGACGGTTCAGGCTGGCACCCGCTTCGCGGCGTTGCTCAGCTGGCAATGATCCGACTGAACGTAGACGAACGGACAATTCGCCACGTCGCCCTAGATACGCAATTCTCCAATCCTCAAGCTCAGTCTCGGACTTCGCCGCGGCCAATGAATCTAAGGCCGCGCGCTCCAACTCTTGCGTTGATGCGGCTGCACTTTCCGCCATCAACACACCCCCGATTGCGTTTTCTTGCCGTCCGACGTCATTTACTGGTTGGATGCCAATTTTGGCTTAAATCCAAAGTATAAATCTGCCCGAATCCTCAGTCGTCGCGAATGGAGACAGACACCGTAACATGGGGCGTATGAGTAACGAAAACACGATCCCGATCAAGAACATCCTCGTCACCGGCATGAGCGGCCTAATCGGCGGACTAGCAGGCCGAGAGCTAGCCCGCCGCGGATACCAAGTCTCCGCGCTCAACCGGCAAGATGTGTCTGGATTCCCGACTACCCAAGCCGACATCACAGATTTAGACGCTATCCGACCCGCGTTCGAAGGCATCGACTGCGTAGTCCACATGGCAGCCTATCTAGGACCTTCAGACGCATCCCAACTCTCCGTGAACATCGAGGGCAGTTACAACGTGTATGAAGCGGCAAAAGACGCGGGAGTGAAGCGATTCGTATTTGGGAGTTCGGGTGCCACTCAGATGGGGTACGAGCGCGAAGAGCCGGTCCTCTCCATGGTCGAAGCACGTTACGACGATATTCCCGATCCGCCGGGACGCGTCTATGTCGATTCACCGGCGCGGCCAGACAGGATGTACGGCGTAGCCAAGGTAGCTGGTGAGGTTATGGGTCGTTACTACTCAGAGACTCACGGAATGTCTGTGATCTGCATCAAACTAGGCCGAGTCACTGCCGAAAACGAGCCTGCCGATGCTCGGAGTGCCGCTGTACATTTAAGCCACCGCGACGCCGCTCAGATCGTCTGGCGCTGCGTTGAAGCCACGGCTGACGTTCGGTACGACATCGTCTACGGCGTATCCGATAACAAAACGCGGTTCAGGGACTTAGAACACACTACGAAGCTGGTTGGTTACGTGCCAGAGGATGGTGCTGAGTGGTGATAGCGTAATAATCAACGCTGTTCCAGATAGAAGGCTAGACCTAACACGGCGCACAATAACAGGGTTCAAGATCATGGTCACAAAAATTACAGTCGAATTCGACGAAGATGTTGCAGACTACCTCAACGAGGAGGGCCTCCGACAGAACAAACCGGTTGACCGTATCGTCAATCAGTTCATGAGGCAACACATGCCCAAGAACTCGCAAGGCAAAGAAGCCGGAAAGCGGTTCAGGATCAAGCCGTTTAGCTTAGAGTTCGCGCCCGAGTTCGAGGGTATGACTCCTAAAGAAATCCTCAGCAAGTTGGACGACGAATATTATGCGAAGAAGTTGGCTGGCGGAACCGATGCGTTCAATGCTGAGAAGTCCTACAAATGATCGTGCCTGATCTCAATTTGCTTTTATAGCCAATACCCCCTTAAGCTGTAAAGGAGGCATCGAATGCTCCATTATATCGCTGTTTTCGGCGTATATTCAACGCGGGTGAGGGTGTGATGCGTGGGGAGAACCACAAAATCCTGCAACTCTCCCCGGTTCTCGACGAGATGCTCCAGATCATCGATGCGTCCTATGTTTCCAACGGTGAGGTCCAGATGGATTACGGGCGCTTCCGAGTGTTGCATCGACAAGCCAGAGAGGGATTGGGACGGTTGGGGATACAGCTGCCGAACCTGAACGAAGGCGGCAACGCCACGAGATTCAACCGTGAATTGCGAAGGATAGCGCACCATGCGCGGATAGGGGATTATTCCGGGGCCAAGCGCAGACCTGTACCGCAACCTGTTTCGCCACCAATACAGAGACAGCACCAACCAACGAGAGTCATCGTGCAGGAACATAGGCCTAGTTGGTGGCAGGTCGTCTTGGGACAGTTCTTGCAGAACCTTGCAGGACGGCTCGTGTTCTTCGGTGTGCTCGCCGTGGTGCTTTGGCTGGCAGTTCAATGTGTCGGAGAAAGCTAGGAGTTTGCCATGAGTCCATGACACCGTGCAACCGTTGCACACCACCACCAATCCGAGCGAAGGAACAACCAACTAATGAAGCGAGACAAGCGATTAATCCGCAAAGTTCTCGAATATGCCGAGTCTGAAAGAATCGACACGGGGGACATGGGATTTCTTGAAGAGTTCAGCCAAGATCACGCAGGCGGGATCGTTGAAGAACATATAGGTCTATGTGTGGAGGCAGGATTTCTTCACTACATAAATCCAACAGACTACGTTGATCTCACATGGAAGGGGCATAACGCCTTAGACAACATCCGAGCGGGGCGCGAATGGGTGTGAGATAAACTGAAAGAGCCTAGGCGCGACGCCTAGGCTCTAGTTTGCAGACCCCTGCGCTAACAGGGGTGATGGAAAGGTTGGCCACCTCATGGCTCAGTTTAACACGCGTCGCGTTCCGCGTCGTCGGATTTCAGCGTTTTTCGACGACAGCCCCGAAAACCCCGCAGCCTACGACGTTCAAGGCAACCCTGCCAACTCCGAAATGGCGTTGATGGCCGGATACAAACAGATGCTCATCGACGAGTGGGAAGGCTCTGGCGGCCCGCCAAGGATCGTGATGCCAATCTTCGAGTTCTACGACTAGTGGTTACCTTTCAGGGTAGTTCCCCTTTTATACGCATATCGCACTCAAGACCCGAAGCACGATGGGGCCAGTAGTTGGTGGCAGGGGGTGATTGATGGGGCACAGAGAGTTGGTATTCCGTGGGCGGTGGTGATCGGGTTTATTCGGCTGACCACACACCCAAACTCGCCTTCCGGACCATTACCTGTTACGTTGACGGTTCAATATGTATCGGAGTGGTTCGCTTGCCCCCACGTCTCGCCGATTGAGCCGCGCTCACAACATCTGATGCTGGTTGCTCAGATTTTGAAAGCAACGGGTGTGGGCGGTAATTTGGTGACCGATGCCCATATCGCCGCGTGCGCCTTGGAATACGACGCTGAAGTCCACTCCGCGGATTCAGACTTCGCCCGCTTCCCCGGCCTCCGCTGGCACAACCCTTTGCAACCCGCCAACCGCTAGATAATCCTCGTCCCAATAGGCTCTCCCTCCGCGCATCGCACTAACGCACCCCGAACGCGTCCATCAATGATGTGCGCCGACTTCGCGCCTCTCAGCGACTCGATGCAAGCCTCCAACTTGGGTATCATCCCTCCTCCCGCAACACCGCTGTTGATCAAATCTACACACTGCCGCTTTGTCATCTGCGGTATCACTCTACCCCGCATATCCAATACGCCCTCAACGTCGGTCTGAAACACCAGCGAGTTGGCTTCCATCGCCCGTGCCAAATGACCAGCTGCAGTATCCGCGTTGATGTTTAGTATCTGGTCTTCAAGAGACGTAGTCTCTAAATTCAATGCTGCTGGACCTACGACCGGTATTCTCCCCGAATCGACGATCACCTGGGCCGGCTCGGGATTCGTCTTCTCTATCCGACCCACATACCCCAATTCGGGATCCTGAATCACCGCGCTGAACATCCCATCGGACACCCCTGACACGCTCATCGCCGGAGCCCCGGCACGCGTAATCTCAGCCACAAGGTTGGAGTTGACTAGACCGGTCAATACCGCTACCGCGACTTCAAGGGTAGCTGAGTCCGTCACACGCAAGCCGCGAACGAACTGCGAACGCACCCCTTGCCGCAAAACCCACTCGGAGATGGTCTTGCCGCCGCCGTGCACAACCACCGGACGCATGCCCCGGCGCCACAACTCGACGACATCGTCAATCGTCGAGTCTCCTTCCCCGAGCGTCGAGCCACCGATCTTTACAACGATGCAGTCTTGGGCAGGCATTACGTGGTGTACGCGGAGTTGAAGACCACATACTCC
>JAJEGY010000026.1 GCA_022819585.1 Dehalococcoidia bacterium
CTTACGCCGTTTTGTAAGAAAACGGGTAAAATGTTCACTGCCCCCCCCCCCCCCCCCAAAGCCCCAAAATAATTCACCAAAAAACGATTTGGTTTTCTCCAACCCCAAGGGATACTCGACACGGAGACCAAAATGACCGCCACCGCAACAGCTTCAACATCCACCGCTTTCGTCTTCCCAGGTCAGGGATCACAAGCCGTCGGAATGGGCAAAGACCTATTCATCAACTCCAGTTCAGCGCGTGAAATCTTCGCTGAAGTAGATGACACACTTGGACGAAAACTCAGCGACGTCATGTTCGATGGACCAGCCGACGAATTGACCCGCACCGAGAACGCCCAACCAGCCATCCTCACCACCTCCATAGCCGCTTGGCGAGCACTCGAGGAAGCTGCTGAATCTGTCGCCGTCCCCGACATGACCGCCGGCCACAGCCTCGGAGAGTACTCCGCTCTAGTCGTCGCTGGCGTCCTATCCGTATCCGACGCCGTCAAACTCGTATGCGAACGCGGTCGCCTCATGCAACTCGCATGCGACGAGCGACCCGGTGGCATGGCCGCCCTCATCGGTATCGACGAAGTAACCGTCGCCGAAATATGCCGAGAAGCTGGCGTCGAAATCTCCACCGTCAACACCCCCGAGCAAATCATCATCGCCGGCGAACACCGCGGCATCGCAGTCGCTCTCGACATGGCCTCCGCCCGTGGCGCCAAGAAAGCGATCCCATTGAGCGTAGGCGGCGCATTCCACTCCGGCCTCATGTCCCCGGCACAAACCGGACTCAACGAAGCCATCGAATCCGTCGAGTTCCACGACCCAATGGTTCCAGTCATCGGAAACGTAGACGCTAAACCTCTCCACACCGCCGAAGAAGTCAAGAGCGAACTCCGGCGACAGCTGACATCTTGCGTCCAGTGGAGCAACGGCGTCCAACACATGCTTGACAACGGCGTCAACGAGTTCGTCGAAATGGGCAACGGCAAGATCCTAAGCGGCATGATCCGACGTATCGAGCGCCGCGCCAAGGTCGTCAACATCGCCGAATTTGACGCCGCCTGCGAATACGCAGTCGCCGCATAGCCCCCAAGTCAGAAACCGAATTCAGAAACCTAAACCGTTCGCTGAAGAGCGCGGCGGAGCAAATGTCCACGCAACCGCCAAAGACCGCGCCATCCGCAAACGACTCCTCATGGCTCTCCGCCGTCAGTCCTGAGCGCGCTCGATCCTCAGCCCCCGGTGCATCCTCTCTCGACGCCGAAGCTCCAGACTTCGCCGCGATCCCACGTGACAAAACCGGAGCCCGCGCCGCAGCAATCCTAGCCCTCTACGAATCCGACCTCACCAATCGCCCCGCCATCCAGTGCATCGACTGGATCGCAACCGAAATCCGCCTCAGCAAAAAACTCCAACAATTCGCACTCGCTCTAACCTCTGACGCTGAAAACCGACGCTCCGAACTGGACCGCCACCTGAACCGCTACTCCCGACGGTCAACCATGGCCGAGGTCCTGCCCGTCATCCGCAACATCCTCCGCATCGCCATCGTCGAGATGGAACTGTTCCCCAATACCCGCACCGCCGTCATCATCAGCGAAGCCGTCAAACTCGCCCAAACCTTCGACACCCACGGCAGCGGACGCTTCGTAAACGGCATTCTAGGCGCCATAACCCGCGACACCGCACGAGAGTGACGCACCTGTCGGCGTATATAATTGCGAGTGCGTCCTCAAGCAAAGACGCCAGCGAAAGCGCGTGAATAAACAAGCTCGGGAGAGCATACGACGATGTCAACTATTTTGGATCGAGTGCGGGCCATCACGGCAGAAAAATTGAGCGTGGACGAAGCCGATATCACCCCGGAATCGTCATTCACCGAGGATCTCGATGCAGACTCGTTGGACGTCGTTGAGCTAATCATGGCGTTCGAAGAGGAGTTCAGCACCGACGATAACGCCGTCGAAATCTCCGACGACGACGCAGAGTCCATTGAGACGGTTCAAAACGCCGTAGACTATCTCGAGAGCAAAGGCGTCACCAGTTAACCCTCACCCGGTTAACCCGATTTCCCAAACACCGCGACAACAGAGTCGCGTGTTCGCAACGAAACACAGCAGGGCGGCGCAGGTATCCCCAACCTCCGCCGCTCTATCTTTTGTTCGCCAGCGCCAAACCTTACGGTGGTAGCCTTGGATACCGAAATGGCGGACCAACAATCCAAGCCCAAGCACGACCCCTCGGCATCCCAACAGCTAGCCGCTATAACCGCAGAAGTCGCAACCTGCCAGAAGTGTCCCTTAGCACGAACCCGCACCAACACCGTCCCTGGCGAAGGCTCATCTACCGCCGAAATCATGTTTGTAGGCGAAGGCCCCGGACGTGAAGAAGACGAATCCGGACGCCCCTTCGTAGGTCGAGCAGGCAGGTTTCTCGACGAGTTGATCGAATCCCTCCCCATGCGCCGCGAAGACGTCTACATCGCCAACATAGTCAAATGTCGACCACCCAACAACCGCGATCCCGAACGCACCGAAGTCGACCAGTGCTCCAACTATCTCCGGCAACAGATCGACATCATCGACCCCCTCGTCATCGTTCCTCTCGGTCGCCACGCTCTCGGTTGGTTCATGCCCGAACTCCGGATCACGGCGAGCAACGGCAAAATCTTCCGCCACAACAACCGCGTCCTTATGCCGCTTCTGCACCCCTCGTCCGGTCTCCGAAATCCAGAACATGGCCGAATGCTGCGCGAAAGCATCCACAACCTCCGCGACGCCATACTGGAAGGCATCCGCGTCAAACGTGAGACCTCCCAAAGCGCTCAACCATCAACTACCGCACCCGCACCTGAACCAGCGACCCCTGAACTCACCCCGGCAACTCAGATCGTCGAAGAAGCCGAAAAAGTAGCGGCAATCGCGATAGAGCCAGATGCCCCGGCTGATCCTCCCGTCAACCTCTTTGAACGACCCCAGACAGAGGAAGAGATCGCAGCTGAACTGAAACGGCAACGCGCCATCGAAGAAGCCGAAGAAGCGGCTGAGAACGAAACAGAAACCTTCGCAGTAGATGACAGACAGTCTTCATTTTTCTAAACCCGACTCATTCCCCATGAAACTACTAAGGATGACCAATGCTCGATAACGATTTTGAATACGGCGATTCAGCGGTACGCGTCATTCCCTTAGGCGGCCTCGGCGAAGTCGGCATGAACATGATGGCCGTTGAAACCGACGAAGACTTGGTCATCATCGACTGCGGCGTCCAATTCCCCGAGTACAGCACCCCGGGCATCGAGCGCGTCATCCCGAACATGGAGTACATCCGCCAGCGCCACGATCGCGTCCGCGCCGTTCTAATTACCCACGGACACTTGGATCACATCGGCGGAATACCTCACTTGATGCGCATCGTCAACGCGCCGATCTACGCACCCAGATTCGCCGCCGAGATGATCCGCCGAGAACTAAAGAAATCTGGCGGACGGCAACTCGCAAATGTGCAGGTCAACACCGTAAGGCTTGAACGCGACTACCGCTTCGGAGAGTTCGGTGTTCAATGGATCAGCGTCTGCCACAGCATCCCCGACTCCTGCAGCATCTACCTCGACACCCCACAAGGCGGAATTCTCCACACCGGCGACTTCAAGTTCGACAACGAACCGATGCTCGGTCTCCCGACCGATTACCAAGCACTGAGCGAAATCGGACAACGAGGCGTCCGTTTGCTCCTCTCCGATTCAACCAATGCCGAAGACGCGGGTACCGCGAACTCAGATCGCGTCGCCGCCGAAGCGTTGTATCGAGCAATCGCTGAAGCAAAAGGTCGAGTCATCATCGCCAGCTTTTCCACACAAGTCGCTCGTGTGCAAATGGTGATCGACTCCGCATACGAACTCGGAAAGAGAGTAGCGATCATCGGTCGCAGCATGATCGAAAGCACCAAATTGGCCGAGGACGTCGGCCATCTACACATTCCGCCTGGTATCAAAATCACCGTCGCCGAGGCGAACAGCCTTCCCGACGACGAAGTCATCATCATGACGACCGGCAGCCAAGGAGAATTCGAAGCCGGTATATCCCGCATGGCCCGCGGCGATCATCGAGAGATCCGGTTGGTCGAAGACGACACCCTGATACTCTCGGCGAGCACAATCCCCGGAAACGAGATCGCAGTCAACGAAGTCCTAAACAATCTCGCACGCAGAAACGTGCGCGTCATAACAGCAAGTTCCAGACCCGTCCACGTATCAGGCCACGCCAAGCAGGATGAGTTGAAGACCATGTTCAGCATCCTGAGACCCGAGTACTTCACTCCTGTCCACGGCGAGTTCCGCATGTTGAAAGCACATCGCGAAATCGCCATCGACATGGGAGTTCCAGAAGACAACGTGAATCTCATCCTCGACGGCGACGTCCTCGAAATCGACGTCGATGGTGTCTCAGTCGTCGACAAGGTGCCTGCCGGCTACATCCTCATCCAAGGTCAAGGAGAGTGGGACATCGACTCCAGCGTCATGGAGGATCGCAAGTCTTTGGCCAGCGACGGCGTCGTCATGGTAGCCATGGCCCGGGAAGACGGATTCCTCACCGGAAAGCCGCGAATCGTCACCTCGGGATTCGTAGATGCGTCCGATGAAGCGCGATTGATCCGAGATGCCTCGCAAGCGTTATCCCAAGCTATTGAACCGGTATTGGCCGATCTCGTAGATTGGAATGAGATGGACCGACTAGTTCGGGCGTGCTTGGGTCGCTTCTTCTATCGCCGAACCAAGCGCAGACCGTTGATCTTGGTGACCGAAATTGAGCTTGAACTTGGACGCGCTGAATGACGAAAACGTGCTTGAAGACGAATCTCAAGCACGATCAACCGAACGCGACGACGACCAAAAGAAATCCAAGAAACCAAAATCTCCTAGCACCAGAAAATCCGACCGGTTAGACGGGTCAGTCTCTCAAAGAACCCTGATTCGCCACGCCGCATTCTTCATTCTCTTCATAGCCGCCGGAATCGCCGCGTTTCTATTCCGCGACGACGTGATGGCAAATGTCGGCTACGGCGCACTGCCTTTGGGACTGTGGAGTGTCCTGTTCGTCTACCTCCTGATCACTCGGACACGTTGGATCATCGGACGCTACCGCGAGACAATCTCATCGCTTATCGTGGTCGTCGGTGGGGCAGCGGTTTTAGGCATCTTCGATGCACCCCTAGGCGCGGCATCAGGCGCCACCATGGGCGGACGCTTAGGAGAGACCCTCGCCCGCGAGCCATGGGACTGGCATCGATACGACCTCGTGCTCTGGCAACAGGCCTTGGCCTGGGTTCGCGTCGGCGCACTCTTTACAGTAGGCGCAGCATTACAGTTCCCGAAAGCCTTCGGGTTTGGTATGAAAGTGATCTGGGTAGGCATGATGGTGGTCTTTGCTGCGACCGCAAGTTTATTCGTCATGGCGGGCGGAGCTGCGGCAACGATGGCCAGCAATCGCAAGAAGAGCCAACCTGAAACAACCGAGCCCGATCACGAGTTAGAAACCCCGACAACAACGAACGACACGACGGACAACTACACCGCGTTTCAACCAGATCCAGAAAACCATTCTTTGGTCTTTGAGAAGAGTGAACTATCGCGGAGCGATGATGTCGTCATTATGGGAAACACTTTGGTAGTCGAAGATGAAGACGACGAGGAAGTCGTTGAGTTCGTAGAAGAAGACGACTGGCAAACGACCGAGTCGTCCGCTGCAATCATCGCATCGGATCAGGAAACAGAAGACCTCGACGATTTCATCGAAGTCGGAAGTGCGATGGGTGATGTGGAAGAACCGATTAACGGCGTCGCAACCGACATCGAAGCCGAAGCATTGTTCGATGACATCGAACCAGACATGAGTTCAGAGGCTGAAGAGGTGTTGGAGCAAATAACCTCAGGAGCGACGATCGAAGCCGCGATACAAGCCTTCCCGTGGCACCTGCCGCCGATCGAGTTCTTGGCTGTCTCTCCAAAGGGCGGAGTGGCAACCACGGAGATCAAGGCCACTAGCGACCTCATTGAAGAGACACTGGCTGAACACAGCATCGCAGTCACCGTAGACCAGGTCAGAGTCGGGCCGACCGTGACGATGTACGGTCTGAAACCAGGGTGGAAGGGCAGCAGCTCGCGTTCCAACTCGCCGCGCCAAAGGGTGCGCGTAGACACCATCCTCAACCGCGAAAAAGACATCGCCTTGGCGCTATCGTCACCGAACATTCGATTCGAATCGGTCGTGCCCGGATCGTCGGTCGTTGGCATCGAGGTGCCGAACGCTCGACCAACACCTGTCAATCTCCGCACCGTGATGGACTCGGAGGAATGGCAGGAATTCGTCGAGGATGCAGCCCTGCCAGTACCGTTGGGAATGGGAAGTGGCGGCAACCCTGTCATGGCTGATTTCGCCAAGATGCCTCACACGCTGGTCGCTGGAGCAACCGGTTCTGGCAAGAGCGTCTGCATGAACACCATCGTCACCGGCCTCCTGATGACCCATACTCCCGTCCAGTTGAGAATGGTGATGATAGATCCCAAACGGGTGGAACTGACACCGTATCAAGGCATACCCCATCTCTACACTCCCGTAATCGTTGAACCCGAGCGCGCAGTCAAAGCTCTCAAAGCGCTAGTCAAAGAGATGATGGATCGGTTCTCCACATTGGAAGCGGCCGGTGTGAAAAATATCACCACCTACAACAAAAAGAGCACGGCGAAAATGCCGTACCTGCTGATACTCGTCGATGAATTGGCCGACCTCATGCTGACCTCATCCAACGAAGTGGAACAGCTTCTCGTGAGGTTGGCTCAGCTAGGCCGGGCCACTGGTGTCCACCTCGTGGTCGCCACTCAACGACCATCAGTCGATGTCGTGACCGGCTTAATCAAGGCCAACTTCCCATCCCGCATCAGCTTCGCAGTCGGCTCACAGGTCGACAGCCGAACCATCCTCGACGCCACTGGTGCCGACCGCTTGCTCGGTAAGGGCGACATGCTCTATAAACCGATCGACCTTAGCCAGCCTGTCCGAGTCCAAGGAGCATTCTTGGCGGAAGAAGAAATCGAGACCATCGTCGACTTCTGGAAAGAGGTCGGTGCACCTCCTTTGCCGCAACTCGATGTCGATGCCAACGATGATGACGACGACTTTTCTATGCCGGGCATGTCTGACGATAACGAGGACGCGCTTTTCATTCAGGCCTCCACAATGGCGAAGAGCCAAAAGACGCTCTCAACATCCTTGCTGCAACGCCGACTACGCATCGGCTACCCCCGAGCTGCGAGACTGATGGACGAGTTAGAAGAAGCAGGCATCGTCGGCCCGGGTGAGCCCGGAAAACCGCGCCAAGTCACCGCCAACCTCTGAACGCCTACCGCATCCCCTGACCCGGAACTCTCCCGACTGGGCTCTCCGCACCAACTGTCAGTGATGCGGATTTAAAAGGGCGGCTATAGAATGCTGAGTATCGGCGGAAGCAGTATTGCCCACTCGGCCAATCAACCTTTATTCAATGACGATCAAACCCCTATACCCGGAGTTCGGCGAAGATGCTGAGGTCGCCGAAAATCTGGATGTAGGGGAACATCCTCCGGTCGACCTCCAAGGCCAGCTGACAAACTGCTTGGTCTGCGGTTCCGAGTTAGACGGCTCAAACGAGTTCCAGCGCTTCAGAGTATGCCCTAGTTGCGGCTTTCACTACAACATTCCGGCACGAGCCAGGATCAACGCTCTTGTCGACCCCGAAACTTTCGTAGAAACCCATCGATGGATTACATCGATAGACCCTTTGGTCTTTTCGCCAAGGGTCTCCTATCAGGTCCGCGTGTTGAATGATCAAGAACGGACCGGACTATCAGAGGCGGCAGTAACGGGAATCGGTGAGATCGGCGGCGTACGATGTGCAATCATCGCCATCGACTTTGGCTTTTTGGGCGGCAGCATGGGCTTGGTGGTGGGTGAAAAAGTGGCGAGGATGTTTGAGGACGCAGCCAGTCGGCGACTGCCAGTGGTCACATTCGCCACCAGCGGCGGCGCTAGGCTGCAGGAAGGCGTTCTATCGCTTACCCAGATGGCGAAGACGGTCGTGGCTTCCAAATCACTCAAAGAACGTGGCCTGCCCCTGATCACCGTTTTGGCCAACCCGTCGTCGGGACAGATACTCTCGAGTTTCGCCTCGATGTCTGATATCCGCATCGGCGAACCAGGCGCTCACATCGCTTTCGCGTCATTGGGAACGCTGCAAGAAATCGATGAATCTCCCGACATCGGAAATTACGCCAATGCTGAGGCGATGCTGGCGCACGGGCACCTTGACATGGTGGTCGGCAGGCGGGAACAGCGCGATCAACTCGCCACCCTCTTAGGTCTGTTCGCAAAGGGGATCAAGGATGACATTCGAACGCGTCGTCGTACCGTCCGATACCGTCCGACGCGTCACGACGCTTGGGAATCCGTCCGGTTGAGCAGACGAGAGGATCGACCCAGGGCTTCGCAGTTCATCCCTCGAGTCTTCCGGAACTTCGTTGAACTGCACGGTGACCGTTTCAAGGCAGATGAAGAGGGGTTGAAGATCGGAATGGGATACTTGGGGATTTACCCGGTGATGGTGATCGCCCAAGAACGCTTGATCGAAGGTCAGGCGGCGGATATGGATACCGCGCAAGACGACGAGGCGACCGCATCATTTACCGAACATTTCGGATACGCCGACTTGGATCGCGGCGGGATCGGCGTAGATGGCTTCAATAAGGCTCAGAGAGCAGCGAGAATGGCCGGCGATTTCGGTTTCCCGTTGGTCGTATTCGTCGACACTCCAGGCCCCAAACTAGGCATTTCGGAAGAGTTGAACGGCTTAGCCAGCGAGATCGCCGAAATGATCGACGTGATGTTGGGAATCGAAACCCCGGTCGTCTCGGTCGTTATCGGTGAGGGCGGATCTGAGGCCGCCTTGGCCTTCAGCATCGCCGATCGCCTATTGATGATGGAGAACACGATCTACACCCCGATCTCTCCTGAAGCGGGCGCGGCGACTGAACTTCGAGACCGTACACGAGCGCCCGAAGTAGCTCGTTCGCTCCGCATAACCTCTTACGATGCCTACTACATGGGCATTGCCGATCGATTGATCGCCGAGCCCGAAGGCGGTGCCAACAGGGACCCGATCGGCGCTGCTCGCGCATTGAGGCAAGTGTTGATCTCCGAGGTCGGACAACTGCGACGACGCAACCCACGCGTGCTCGCTCGACAGCGACGACGACGTTACAGACACATCGGCGAATACGGCCCCCAATTCCGCGAGGCCGTGCGTTCAGAGTTAGGCACTTGGCGATCGACATTCAGCGATCGTATGCGGCGTGTGTTCGGCGGTACCGCCCAGCCGGATATCGAGGACCCATCCTCCGAACAGTGAATCATGGTCGAGCAGCTATTGCGCCCCCCCTTATGCCCAGTGTTAAGATTACGTCCATCGTCCGTGGGCGTGATTCCGTCTAGCAAGACGAGTTAAACCCATATTCGGGCGCGGATACGCATCAGCGAATGGCTTCGGAAACCGAAGAACCCGGCGAAAGTACGAGCGACAGATCCTGTCGCTGCGGCGAGACGCGGGCTCTTGACGCTGCAGTGCGCGCGGCGGTGGAGCGTGGTGTGAATTTTCAAGATCCCGATGCTGTATATCTTGACGCCCAAGCGGTGATTGAACCGGGCGCTTGGGTTGGCGCCGGCAGTCACATCATCGGGAAATCCCACATTGAAAGTGGTGCTCGAATTGGCCCGAACGCCATCGTAGAGGACTCGCGGATCGGTTCTGGCGCGACTGTCCAGCCTTTCTCAACCGTCAGCGAATGCTCCGATGTCAAACCAGGCGCTCTCATCAAACATCGATCAGAAGTCCGAAACAGCGAAATCGCTGGAGACGCGGAGATCGGTCCAAATGCACTCGTGGAAGCTTCAAGCGTAGCCGCCAAAGCCAAAGTCGGCCCATTCTGTCGTGTCAGAGCAGGATCTGACATCGGGATTGAGGCGTATATCGGAACGCAAGCCGAGGTCAAGGCAAGCCGAATCGGAAAAAGCTCCAAAGTAGGGCATTTCTCATTCGTCGGAGATGCAGTTCTGGGAAATTCTGTGAACATCGGAGCAGGCTGTGTTACAGCGAATTTCGATGGCCATCAGGTGCAGAAGACGGTCGTTGAAGATGATGTCTCTATCGGAGCCGGTTGTGTCCTTATCGCCCCATTACGACTGGGAGTTGGTGCTCGTACCGGTGCCGGGGCTGTGGTGACCCGAGACGTGGCGGACGGTGAGCTAGTTTTGGGCGTGCCGGCCAGAGTAAGAACGATGGCATCGATGTCGATCTGAAGTAATGAGGAACATGGTTTGATGCGTCGCAGACTATTCGCGCCGCAACCAGAATTGGCAGGATATGAAATGAAAGATGCGGACGATCCTTTAGGCAGCTTCAACTGCTCACAAAAGGCGGTGACGGGAGGATATACCTATGCCTGATTATTGGCTGCCTTGGGCCGTATTGGTCAGTTCGGTCATTGTATATGGTCTGATGACTTTGGCCCTGAGCGTTCTCCAGCCACAGGGCCTCGCAGCAATGCTTGGCATGGCATCGACCGAATCGTCCGACGACTTGAATCCGGGCAGTGCCGGAGACTACCGAGCGACTAGGATCGTTGTTACCACCATCCGTAGCGCATCGTTCATCGGCATCGTTATCTCGGCTTACCACGCCGCCCAAACCGTCTACGACCCGTCGAACGAGCTGATGCTGCCATTGATCGTCGCCGCTGCGGTGCTCGTGGGCGTCATCACATTTCGCATGGCCCTCAACAGAATGGCAAGCGCCTGCTATGAGGATGTCAAGATCTGGTTCGCACCCATAATTTGGCCAGCGCGGTTTATCGGTCGACGCCTCAGATTGAATCGCGTCGCCAACTACATGAACGATGTCGATAACTCAGGCGATTCCCCCGACGAACCAGTCGAAAACGTCTTAAACGTCTTGCATAACCTCTCGTCCAAAGACCTCAGGGCTGACGACGTTATGTTGCCGATATCCGAAACCGTCGCCGTCCACGCGAACACCTCTCTTGAAGACGTCGTGCACATGATGGATCAATTGGAGATCGATGATGTCGTCGTCTATGACAAGACCGTTGACGAGGTCTTGGGAACCATCGACAGGGCAGACGCCCTTCAAGGGCTAAGGGAAAACGGATCGGATTCGCCCGTATGCCGAGAATGGATAAGCCATTCGACTTTCCCCGTGCCCGTGACACAACAGGTCGCCACGCTGTTCGATGAATTCAGTGATCGGATGGACGAGACAGCGGTGATGTTGGACGAAGAGGGCAAAGTTGCCGGGATACTGACCTTTGGCAACCTCATGGAACAGCTCCTCAGCGACGCAAACCTCGCCCAAGAGGGATCAGAGGCTTAAACGGCAAAACGCCCAGACTCCACCGCTTGTTTGCACATCATCGCTGAGATTGGTTCAATCACCGAATCGATGCCGACCGATAACGAACACTATCGACGGGCCACGCGCATCCTCTAGTCAAACGCAGACGTTCTCACGTTGGTCTAGAGCACAGTAGTCACCAGTGTTGCGAGGTTCCACCAGCGGCGCGACCATACCGGGCATACTACGATCCCGAGCCAGTTCAGATGCTTGCAGTTCCGTCCCACGTCGTATTCGTTAATTGCCAACTGACCGATAAACGATAGCCCTACAGCCTTGAGAGACGCGTCTCAGGCGTAATCTAGGTGCTCCAGCATCGTGTCGAGCCGCGTAACCAGAGACATGCCATAAATCTTCGAAAAGGCGCTAGACACGCAAAAGCACTGTAGAGATGTAAATCTCTACAGTGCTTGAGGAGGAACGGATTGCGAGCGAGAGGCCGATCCAAAATCGGCCTCTCGCTTCAACGGGTCCTATTGACCGGGTTGGTCACCCTTGGCGTTGACAATGATCAACGACGTGGTCGCTTTCGAACCTGCGTCGCCAGTCGCAACCAAGCTGTTCACACTACCGGCGGTGTATGTCGCGGAATCTAGAGTGACCCGCACAGAGAACGCGCCGCTTGAGTTGGCATTTGCACTGCCTACCGAGTCGTCGACTGTCGCACCAGGAACGGTCAGTGATACCGCTTCGCCTGACTTGAACCCTGCACCAACGATGTCCACTGGAGTACCGGCCGCAGCGTAGATGACAGTCGGGATTGCGAAGGTTGTGTCAAGGGCCTGAATGTCGGCCGAGTTGTCAGAACCTGGAGGGCCAGGTGCGCCTGGGGGTCCGGGGTCTCCCGGCTCTCCCTGTGCACCTTGCGCGCCTTGCGCACCAGGGTTGCCCGGAGGGCCTGGCACACCGGCTAGTCCTGGAATTCCTTGCGCACCTTGGAGGCCTGGCTTGCCCGGTGCTCCCGGCTCGCCCGGTGCTCCCGGTTCGCCCGGTGCTCCTGGCTCGCCCGGATCGCCTGCAAGGCCCGGTGCTCCCGGTTCACCCGGTGCTCCTGGCTCGCCCGGTGCTCCCGGCTCGCCCGGTGATCCCGCCTCGCCCGGTGCTCCCGGCGCGCCCGGTGCTCCCGGCTCGCCCGGTGACCCCGGAAGGCCTGGATTACCCTGCGGTCCACCGACGGTCGTGCCGATGATCGCAATGATGAGTGTGATCACTGTCAGTACGGTCAGAACCGTAACGAATCGGTTCTCTTGGATGAAGTCTTGCATGGTATCCATCGGGCTCCGCGATTCATTCATGGGACCCGGTCCTCCAATCTGATGCTTCAGATTACTAGCTTGCTTTTAAGCAACATTTACCGTGATCGTTGGCTTCGGGAACTTCCAATCGCCGTAGTTCACGATGTCAGCACCCAAGCACGAGGCTAAGCCGTACTTCGCCGTTCTCGCCCTTCGATGCACAATGAACAATCTTATGCCTGCTCAAGCGCGCGTGTCAAGACGGCTCTTGCAACCATCAAGCCTATTCAAACGCAAAGACGAACGATCCTTGCCACGATAGATGCATGTTATACGATACAACGCCCTTCGCGCGCGCCTTAACCATGCAGTTCATTGACTTTTCATCGAACTTCGAGCCAGAATCCGCCACTCTAATATTTGACCCCGGCTTGGCAAAGTCGCGCTGGGAATCGAGAATCTGAAATGTCGAGTGGTATCCTTGATGTTTGAGCTAAACGAGTTAGCGGAGAAAAGAGAAAAGAAAGCGCTGGCAGGGCGGAGCAGCGGGAGATCGTCTACAAATCCAAACTTGCGAACAGCGCTGGCACGAAAGAGAAAAGATTGGAAGCCCAAACTAAGACGCAGACGATCGAGAAGTTTCGCAAGCACGAGAAGGATACTGGTTCCACCGAGGTCCAGATCGCTATCCTGACGGAACGGATCCGGGAACTCACTGAACACTTCAAGGTTCACAAGCACGACGCCGCAGGTCGACGCGGCCTGCAGATGATCGTCGGCAAGCGCCGCCGATTGCTACGTTACCTCGCCAACGAAGACGTTCACAGATACCGAACCCTGATTGAGGCGCTTGGTCTTAGAGGCTGAATTGCCGAATCCCCTTCGGCGGTCGCTCGGCTACCGGGCCGATGCGCTTCCCAACAACACTCGAGCAGTTTCCATCAAGCCCCCGCAACAATTCGTGTCTTCGCGAATCCTCGGGCTCATCGAAATGCGACAAGTTAGTCGTCACCCACTGAACAGACCAAATTCGGCGTCACGCTGCGCCGTTATGGTCCCCAACCCTAGTAATCCGTCTCAATGACACTCGTCAGATTTGACGCGCCCATAGCGCGACGAACCGACGTGCAAGGATAAGAACCAGAGAAAGTAGAGAAATGATCCGATCATTTGATATCGAAGTTGGCGGACGACTGATGTCGTTCGAAACTGGAAGGCTCGCCGATCAAGCAGGCGGAGCCGTCACATTGAGATACGGCGATGTCGTACTGCTTGCCACCGCCACCGCTGACAAAAACCCACGCCAAGGCGTCGATTTCCTGCCACTGACCGTCGACGTCGCAGAGAAGGCGTACGCAGTTGGGAAAATGCCCGGCGGATTCTTCAAGCGTGAGGGAAGGCCAGGCTCGGAGGCCATATTGGCCGCAAGGCTCTGCGACCGACCGTTGCGCCCCCTGTTTCCCAAGAGCTATCACAACGAAACCCAGCTCATCGTTACCATCCTCGCCGCAGACGAGGTCAATCCACACGCACCCCTCGGCATCGTCGGCGCGTCCGCCGCTCTTGCCATCTCAGACATTCCATTCGATGACCCTGTCGGCGCCTGCAACATCGGCTACATCGACGGCGAACTAATCGTTAACCCGACCTACGAAGAACTCGAAGTCAGCGCACTCGAATTGACTGTCGCAGGCACTGCCGACGCCATCATGATGGTCGAGGCTGGGGCAAACTTCGTCTCTGAGGAAGTTATCCTCGAAGCGCTCAAACTTGCCCAAGAAGTTAACGGCGAAATCGTTTCCCACATCCGCGAGATACAGGCAGAAGTTGGAAAAGAGAAGTGGGACGCTCCCGAACCTAGCGAAGAGGAGCTAGAGGCCAAGGCCGCAACCAGGGAACGCGTCGGCGACGCCATCAAAGAAGCCCTGAAACTCGGTGGCGGCAAAGAAGCCCGCGAGGAAGCCGTCGGCAAGATCATGTCCGAGGCCAAAGAGGAACTCACCTCCGGCGACGACGCTTTCGACGCCCTTCACGTGCAGACGGAACTCTACTCGCTCGAAAAGGAAGCTGTCCGAGAAGGCATCCTCAACGAGGACCGACGCCCGGATGGCAGAAACCTCGAAGACCTACGCGACCTCGAATCCATGGTCGGATACCTGCCCCGAGTCCACGGCTCAAGCATCTTCCGACGCGGTGAAACACAGGTCCTCGGCGTACTCACGCTTGCATCAGCAGCCGACGCCCAAAAGTTGGACAACCTTTCCCCCATAACAACCAAGCGCTTCATGCACCACTACAACTTCCCGCCTTACTCCACAGGCGAAGCCGGAAGATTCGGCTTCACTGGAAGACGTGAAGTAGGACACGGCATGTTGGCCGAACGCGCGTTGCGCGCAGTCATCCCATCCGAAGAAGACTTCCCATATTCCCTGCGCCTCGTCTCCGAGGTCATGGCATCAAACGGTTCAACTTCGATGGCAAGCGTGTGCGCCGGAACCTTGGCGATGATGGACGGCGGCGTACCCATTACCGCGCCCGTCGCCGGCATCGCAATGGGCCTCATCACTGGTGAAAACGGCGTCGCTAAAGTCCTTACCGACATCCAAGGAGCCGAGGACCACGCTGGCGACATGGACTTCAAAGTCGCCGGTACTCGAGACGGCGTCACCGCCCTCCAGATGGACATCAAGGTCAAGGGCATCACCTACGAGATCATGTCCGAAGCCCTCGAGCAGGCACGCCTCGCAAGGCTGGCAATCCTCGACCACATGGAAGAGACCATCGCCACTCCGCGCCAAGACCTGCGCGACGGTGCACCTCGCATGACCACCATCATGGTGCCGAAGGACAAAATCGGCATGGTCATCGGCCCAGGCGGTGCAAACGTCCGAGGCATCCAGGAAGAGTTCGACGTCAGCGTCAACATTGAAGACGACGGCAGCGTCACCATCGGCGGTACCGAAAAGGACAAAGTCGACGGCGCAATCAACTCCATCCGAATTATGACCAAAGACATCGAAGTCGGCGAAACCTACAAAGGCAAAGTCGTCAAAATCATGGACTTCGGATGCTTCGTCAACCTCATCCCAGGCAAAGACGGAATGGTTCACATCAGCGAACTCTCCGAGAACCGTGTCCCTGACGTCGAATCTGTCGCCTCCGAAGGCGACGAACTCGAAGTGATGGTCGTCAACGTCGATCCATCCGGACGCGTCGACCTCTCAGCCCGAGCAATGATCGACAAAGCCAACTACGGCGGAGACCACGACCGAGCCCTTGAAGAGGCAGTCGCTCGACGCCGACCCGGCAACCGTGGAGGTCGCGGCGGCGACCGAGGCGGGCGTAACGACCGTGGCGGCGGAAACCGAGGACGACGATTTGACGACGACCGCGGAAACCGAGGAGGCCGTCGTTACGATCGTGACGACGACCGCGGAAGCAACCGTGGCGGACGCCGATTCGATCGCAACGATGACGACGGATACAACCGTGGCCCGCGCCGCAACAACCGTCGCCAAGACTTCGATGACGGACCCCCGCAGCGCCGCCCACGCCGACGCATCATCAGCCGTGGACGCGACGAGTAAACCAAAAAACGCAAATCAGCCGAAATTCGGATCGAAAACCAAGCAACGACCGGAGGAAACATTCGAGGTAAGCGATGTCTGAGATAACTGTCGCCGTAAATGGGGTGTTGGGCCGTATGGGCGATACCGTCTTGAACGCGGTAGAACAGGAACCAGGCATGGTGCCTGTCGGTGGCGCAGACGTCGCCGCTGGCAGCACCAAAACGGTCAAGACACCTAACGGCACGGAGCTGCCACTGGCATCCGATCTCGCATCGCTCTTCGAAATCTCCAAACCCGACGTCGTTGTTGACTTCACCAATGCGGTCGGCGGCAAATCGGCAATGGACGCCTGCATCGAGCATGGTGTCAAATGCGTCTCTGGCTCAACAGGCATCACCCCCGATGAAATGGCAGCCATCGGCGAAAAAGCCGCCGCGGCAGGCGTAGGAGTCATCTCCGCCTCAAACTTCGCCTTGGGCTGCGTAGTCCTGATCCACCTCGCACGCATCGCGTCCGAGTACTTCGACTACGCAGACCTCATCGAAAGCCACCACGAGATGAAAATCGACGCTCCTTCAGGCACTGCACTTTCGATAATTCAAGCGATGCTAGAGGGCAAGGGCGGCAATTTCGACCAAAACATCGTCGAAACCGAACTGCTAAAAGGAACCCGAGGCGGATCAACAGGCGGCATAAACGTCCACAGCGCCAGAATGCCCGGCAGAGTAGCACGACACGAAGTCGTCTTCGGCGCACTAGGCCAAACCCTCACCCTCCTACACGACTCGGTCAGCCGAGACAGCTTCATGCCAGGAGTGATGCTCGCCGTCCGACGAGTGGTTGACGAAAACTCCATGATCGTAGGTCTCGATAAAGTCCTCGGCTTGGCCGACTGACTTCCGACACCCGAAAAAGAAAATTGAAACTATACGAAGACCCGAATGCGGGTTGACCGCCATTCTTGAGGAAAGCGAAATGCAGTCGTCAGAACTCGAAATCGCTATCGTCGGCGCAACCGGCGCTGTAGGCACCGTTGCGCTTGAACTCTTGGCCGAACGCGGCCACCCAGCCGACAAGGTGCGACTCCTCGCCTCCAAGCGATCTCACGGCAAGCAACTCGAATACGCCGGACAAAACCTGACAGTCGAAGAGGCAACCCCTGATTCCTTCAACGGCGTCGACGTGGCATTCATCTCCGCCTCATCAGCAGTCAGCCGCGCCCTCGCACCCGAAGCCGTAAAAAGCGGCGTATTGGTCATCGACGACGGTTCCGCATACCGCATGGAACCCGATGTCCCCCTCGTCGTACCCGAAGTCAACGGTTCCGACGTCGAATGGCACTCCGGCATCATATCCATACCCAACTGCACTACCACTCCGCTGGTTATGGCCCTCGCCGCGGCAAGGCGTTTGGCAGAGATCAGCAGCGTTACAGTCTCCACCTACCAATCAGTGACCGGAACCGGCGCAGCAGCTAGGGCAGAACTCCTCGACCAATCGTGGACGATGCTGTCCGACAAAGAACTATCGCCGCCGCAAGAGTACCCGCATCGCATCGCCTTCAACCTCCTCCCGCAAGTCGATGACTTCGTAGACGAGGGTTACACCGTAGAAGAGATGAAGATGCTCAACGAGTCACGCAAGATACTCGGCGACCCCGAGTTGCGCCTAACCGCCACCTGCGTACGCGTGCCCGTCGAGGTCTCCCACTGCGAATCAGTCACCGTTGAATTCGACGCACCGGTATCCGCAACCGACGCCCGCACCGCGATAGCAGAATTCCCCGGCATCACCCTCTTGGATCAACCACACGAATCGGTCTATCCCATGCCCTCAAACTCAGCCGGCAAAGACCAGGTCATGGTCGGACGCATCCGACGCGACCTAGCGCACGAAAACGGCATCGTATTCTGGCTCGCAGCCGACAATCTACGCAAAGGCGCAGCACTCAACGCCCTACAAATCATGGACGAATGCGTCAAGCGAAACTGCCTCCGCCCACGCGTCCCAGCGTCGGGTTAGACACCTGAAAACAGGCCTCTATACCCGTGCTGCTATTAAGCACGTCTGAACTCAGCGCCTGATGTTAAGATTTGGTGCCAAAGGGAGTTTGAAATGGCAGAAATTGGACGCGTACTCACAGCTATGGTCACCCCGTTCACCGAGGACGGTGAAGTTAACTATCCACAAGCTCGGAAACTCGCCAAATCCCTGTTGGCCTCAGGATCAGACGGATTGGTAATAGGCGGAACAACAGGCGAAGCACCAGCAATGTCCGACGAGGAACGCCTCAAACTCTTCGCAGAAGTCAAAGACGCCATCGGAGAATCCGGTGCCGTCGTCGCAGGAACCACAGACAACAACACCTATCGCTCCATCGAACTCTCCAAAGAAGCCGAAGCCGCAGGCGTCGACGCAATCCTCATGACCGTCCCCGCCTACAACAAACCCACTATGGGCGGCCTCGTCAAACACTTCATCGCAATCGCCGAAGCCGTATCCATCCCCGGAATCCTCTACAACGTCCCCAGCAGGACCGCTCTCAACATGACCGCGGCCACAACCCTGAAACTCGCAGAGGTCCCAAACATCGTCGGCGTCAAAGAAGCCAGCAGCGACGCAGACCAGATCGCATACGTCATCAAAGACTCCCCCGACGGATTCAACGTATGGTCCGGAAACGACAACGAGACATTCTCCATCGTCTCTACCGGCGGATACGGAGTAGTCAGCGTCGCCAGCAACATCATCGGAAACCAAGTCAAAGGCCTCATCGGCGCAATTCTTGAAGGCGACATCGAACGCGCTGCCGGCGAACACCTCCGCCTGCTCCCGATCTTCAACGCCCTCTTCTTCATCACAAACCCGATCCCGGTACGCTATGCGATGAACCGTTCAGGCTTCAACGCCGGCCCCGCACGTCACCCGATGCAAGCCGACGAAAGCGAAATGGCCGCCTTCGCCGCACAGTTCGATCCCATCATGGATCAATACCGGATCGATCTCCCAAACGGTTGATATCCACATGAACCAAAAGTCGCCGAACAAAATCATCGAAGACCTCGGCGACGGCTTGATCATGCGGTCCGCAGCCCGCGAGGATGCGGACGCGCTCGCTGAATTCTGCTCGCAGGTCTTCATGCACGAAGAATCCGGCACCGAGGCATGGTGGATAGCCGAATGGATCCGCGACCTAACCTCCAAACCGCATCCAACCCTCAACATTGACGACGTCATCATCGTCGAAGATGTCGAAAAAGGACGCTACGCCTCAACCACGACCTACCTTTCGCAGACATGGACCTACGACGGTATCGAATTCCAAGTCGGACATCCTGAAATCGTCGGCACCCACCGCGATTACAGGAATCGTGGCCTAGTGCGCAAACAGTTCGATCTCATGCACCGATGGGCATCGGAACGCGGTCACGACGTCCAAGTTGTCCTAGGCATTCCCAGTTACTACCGCCAATTCGGATACGAATACGCCCTCCCCGCAGAAACCAACCTCCACGCCCCAATAACCTCATTCCCCCGCTGGGGCAACGAAAAGCGTAATTTCCGATTGCGAGAAACCACCATCGACGATGTCCCGTTCATCACCCGCGTCTTAAACGCGTCAAACGACCGCTCCATGGTATCCCCGGTCTTCCGCGAAGACGAAGTCAAATACCTGACTTTCGACCGCCACGAGCGCAGCGCCGTATGCCACAAGACCGCCATCCTATGCAAGTCAGACGGCGATAACTTCGGAGACCCAATCGGCGTCCTAATGTACGCAATGACCATCGCCATCGATCTCGGTGTCATGCTGCGCGTAGAAATGACCGAGCCACGCTACTGGCGAGAGGCAGTACCCGCACTGTTGAAAGAGTTCGTCGAACTAGCCGAAAAAGCCACCAAAGACGCAAACGATCCGGATCGAGAGATTAAGACCGTCCGACAGGACATGCAACCCGACCATCCGATATACCTCTTCGACGAAGATGCCCTCGGAAACCCTCCAGATAGACAATACGCATGGTACGTCCGCGTCCCAGATATACCCAGATTCCTGAGCAAAATCACCCCGGTCCTCGAACGCCGCATCGCCAATTCCATACACGCCGCCTTCACAGGTTCGCTAAAGATCCAACTCGAACGCAAAGGCGTCATCCTCAAATTCGAAAAGGGAAAAATCGTCGAAATCGAAAATACTCCCTCTATGCACTGGGAAGAAGCAAACGCCCGGTTTCCAGCGAACACATTTCTACCTGTTTTGTTCGGTATGCGCTCCATCGACGAAGCGTTAGATGCACACCCCGACGCCAAAGCCGCACCGAAATCCGATCGTCATCTCCTCGAAACGATGTTTCCCAAACGATCATCCGACCTGTCCCTCACCCTCACCTAGATGAACATCGCTTCTTCTGATCGGGCGCGAGTAGTGACCATCGGCGGCGGCACCGGTTCGTCCATTCTGCTTCGAGGTCTCAAACGTTACGCCGACCGAATCGACATAATCGCCATCGTCACGACATTTGACGACGGCGGTTCCTCAGGCAGATTGCGTGACGAGTTCGGAGTCCCAGCCCTAGGAGATCTACGACGATGCATCGGAGCACTATTACCCGAAGATTTGGAGCGTTCTGCGCTTAAGAAGATGCTCGAACATCGTTTCAGTTCGGACGGATCGTTATCGTTGGACGGCCATTCGCTAGGCAATCTGATGCTGCTGGGTGCGATGCAACGCAGCAATAGTTTGAGCGATGCCATCGATTCGATAGCGGATTCTCTAAACCTCGTTGGCCGCGTAATCCCTGTCAGCGATGAAATCGCAGATGTCTGCGCGACCCTGCCAGACGGCACCGTCATCCGCGGAGAGTCCGCGGTCGGTCACCACAACCAAGAGTTGTTTGGACCATCCAGAGTTTTCTTGGATCCGACAGTCGCCGCAAACACCGCTACGCTAGAAGCGTTACGAACCGCCCACGTCGTGATCCTCGGCCCAGGCGACCTCTTCACGAGCGTGATCCCCAATCTCTTGCCAACCGGAATCATCGACGCCCTGCAACAGAGTTCGGCACGCATTCTCCAACTCTGCAACATCGCAACCAAACGAGGCGAGACTATCCCATACACAGCATCCGACTTCGCAACGACCGCTAATTTCTACATCAATCAGACAATAGATGACCAATCAGCCGATCGAAGCGTCGACGCAATGATCGTCAACGAATTCATAAACCAACCGCCACAATTGCAAAACCCTAGGGTTTCCCCCACGAGTGGGGGAAATGTCCGAAGGACAAAGGGGGCCTCCCACGCAAACACGTCAGGAGCCGCATCTGAATACAGTTTCGCAATGGTCTCGCAACCGCCAGAATCGCTCAGACCAATAGAAATCGACGATCGATTAAACGACATCGTCCGCTCAGTCATCGTCCGACCCATAGCCGACGCCGACAGCCCCCGCAACCACGACCCGGTCAAACTCGCATCAGCGGTGATGGAATACGTCGACGAGATTATCAGGAGCCGTTGACAACCAACGTATCGTCCCGATGCGGCCCCGTCGAAATCTCCGACGCCGGAATCCCCAGCAACTCCTCTAGCTTGCGAACATACCGCTGCGCACCGTCGCAAAGATCATCCCAATCCATCACACGCGAAGTCGAATCCGTCCACCCCGGCAACTCCTCATAGATCGGCTCGCACCGCGCCAGACGCCCCCGCTCAATCGGGAAGTCCGTAACAACCTCCCCATCCAGCGAATATCCTGTGCAGATCTTGATCCGCTCCCAGTTGTCAAGCGTGTCCAACCGAGTCAAAACCATCGAGTTGAACCCATTCACCCGAGTCGTGTACCTTGCCGCGACAGCATCGAACCAACCAACTCTCCGCGCACGACCCGTAGTCGCCCCGAACTCACCCGCCATCTCACGTATCCGATCGCCCTCCGCACCATGTATCTCCGTCGGAAACGGACCCGCACCGACTCGCGTCGCATACGCCTTGAAAACTCCGATGATCCGCGAGAACGAACTCGGCCCGATACCCGTCCCCGTCAACGCACCGCCAATGGTGGGACTCGACGAGGTCACATACGGATACGTCCCATGATCGATATCCAGCAACGCACCCTGCGCACCCTCCATGATCACGTTCTCACCCGCCGCCAGAGCGTTCGTCAATATCTCATCCGCAGACCTCACATACGGCCCAATCTCGTTAGCCCAGTACTTCGCCTGCTCCAAGATCTCATCAACATCTATCGGCTCGCCACCGTACACCTTCGTGATCATCTCATTCTTGAAATCGATGATCGGAGGCAACGCGATCGTCAACGCCTCGACATCTAACAACTCACCGACACGCACTCCCATCCGCGCCACCTTGTCCACATACGCCGGCCCGATCCCCCGACCCGTCGTCCCAATCGCGCCAGAGCCGCGCCGCTCCTCCTCCAACCGGTCGAGCGCCACATGGTACGGCATGATCAAATGCGCCCGGTCCGAAATCGCGATATCACCCGGCAGACCCTTATCCTTCACCATCCCAATCTCTTCTATCAACGCATCCGGCGCAACAACCACACCATTCCCGATCACATTGACAGTCCCCTCATGGCAGATCCCACAAGGAATCAGGTGAAACACCAGCTTCCCATAATCATTTACGACGGTATGCCCGGCGTTGTTCCCGCCGGAAAATCTCACCACCACCGAGGCATCCGAGGCAAGGAAGTCAATTATCTTCCCCTTACCCTCGTCACCCCATAAACCACCGAGCACGGCGGTCGTAGGCATCAGGTTTCCCCTTCAAGCGCCCCTCGACAAAGCGACGGCGCAAGTCAGTGTTGTCTATTCACAGCCGTTAACACTGTATGAGGGTGTTAACAAACAAATTATATCCCCACACCCTTCCCGTCATTCCCGCGAAAGCGGGAACCCAAGGGTGGACGGGAGGAGAGGGGAACGCCCCTTTCGCGAAGCGAAGGGGGCGCGGGAGCGAAGCGACAGCGGGGGATGCCCGGGGAGGACGTGCGGCCGGGTTTCCCCCACGAGTGGGGGAAATGTCCGAAGGACAAAGGGGGCGTCAACCCCGTAGGGGCCGTTCGAGAACGGCCCGGGGAGTGGCTGCGAAGGAAGCGAAGAGCCCTTCGCAGAATGAAAGACACCACCAAAAACCACACACTCCTCCCACACCCCAAAACCAACTAAAACCCCATCAACTACAAACAAATCCCCTCTCCCGCTTGGCGGGAGAGGGCTAGGGTGAGGGTGACCGGGCCGAAGGAGGGCGAGGCGCAACCCGCTAAAATGTCCGCATCCCTGCCTACCAAGCCGCTCTTATGACCTTTGAAAAAACTAAATTCTCTCCTCCCAGCATCACACCAACTCGGTTGCAACTCTTAACCGTAGTAATCGCGGCATCATTCGCCGCGGCTCTGCTGCTCGCGATCATCGCCTGCAGTCCGGAACCGCCGCCGCCCACACCGACATCCACTGCGGTCCCGACGTACACACCGACTCCGAGACCGACCGCCACACGCGAACCTCTGGACCCCAAAGTTCGCTACAACCTCTCGGGCCAAGCAGGCAATGAATTCAGCACCTACGCCAAAGCCATCGCCGAAGGCACCCCGCCGGAAGAAGCAGACAGAGACGTGGAAGCCTGGATGATGGCCCGGGAGGGACACAAGGGTTCGAAGGAGGTGGTCGATTTTCTCCTCACTGCCGGCATCTCCGAGAACGCCATACTCGTCGAGGATGTCACCCCCTGCTACATATACGTCATCGCGCGCGTGCCGGTATCCCTCCTGCGCCCGTTGGACAAGCATCCCTACATGCTCATCTTGACGCTGGGTCCCAAGACCTCTGCGGAATCCCTACCGTCCGAACCGACCGCGCCAGCGGTCGCCCCGACCCAAAAGCCTGTATGCTTGCCCACCGCAACCCCATCCGCCGAAGCGGGCGGCATGGCTCAAGAAGCTATGGATCTGATGAAACTTCGGTCGTTATACGCCATTCAGGATACGCCCTTAACAGAATTGGCCGACTATTTCGAGGCCATCGACCGCGGAGTGTCATCCGAGGATGCTGACAGAGACGTGCAGGCGTGGATAGCGGTAGAAGGAGGCGATGCGGGAACTAGGGCAGTGTCGGAGTTTCTGCGTATCAACGGCATTTCCGAGGATTCATTGCGTCTCGTCAAGGAGTGGATATTTTCGTATATTGTGGCGCGAGTGCCAGTTTCGCTTCTGATTCGGCTTTCCCAGCATCCAAACGTGATATACGTCGGAGATCGCGTCCCTACCGAGTTTGAGAAAGAGAGCTTCCCAGCCGTTAGCACGGCGACTCCAGCTCCAACTCCCACCCCGAGCGACGCACGTCCTTCACAACAACCGCTGAAACCCGTACAAAAATACGGACTTACGGGGCCGCCCTTTTTTGAGTTGAGAACCTATCTCGACGCCATCGCCCGCGGCGTAACCCCAGAGAACGCCAACAAAACGGTGGAGACATGGATCTGGGTTGCGGACGATGCAGGAACCCGAGCGGTTTCCGAATTCCTACTCACCAATGGAGTTTCTGAGGATTCGTTAAGGGTTACTCAGAATGGTCGTTTTCGTTACGTAGTAGCGCAAGTGCCAGTACCGTTGCTGATTCCATTATCCGAGCATCCACATGCACTTCACGTCGGAGATCGGATACCCACCGAGGTGGAGCCGCGTGATCCTTCACTCGACTTCTCACCCACTCCAACCCCACCCTCCGAAGCCGACAGCACGTCCATTCAACCACCTAGTGTGTACTCGAAGCTGGGGATGAGCGTCGCACAATTGATCACGGAATACGAAACCGCGATTGCGAACGGAGCGTCGGGTCAGAGCATCGATTCAGGACTTGTGGTTGCCGTTTACATGGACGGCTCCGATAACCACGCCTATGTCACCGAATTCCTTGACGCCAACGGGATCAAATACAGGAGCTATGGATCTTGGCATTTCCTCGCCACGGTACCTCTATCTCTGATCGGACAACTGTCCGAACTACCCGGAGTGTCATTGGTCGATGAGCCCGAAGGCTTCAGGTTCGGAGACAACCTTAACGAGGAAGCCTCTGGTGTCGGAACTCTTGACGAGGTCGTTGCCCCAACCCCCACCTCCACGCCACCCAGCGACACCGCAGGCACTGCGCAACAGCCGCTGAAACCAATCGAAAAATACAAACTTACGGGGAAGCCTTCCGATGCATTGGCCACCTATCTCGACGAGATCGCGAGCGGCGAATCAGGAAACGCAGACAGAGAGGTGGACGCGTGGATCTGGGTCGCGGATGATGCCGGGATTCAAGCGATTTCCGAATTCCTCCAAGCCAACGACGTCCCTGAGTACTGGATAGATGATGGGACATTCTTATACGTCGTGGCACGAGTGCCAGTTTGGCTGCTGATCCCGTTGTCCGAACACCCACACGCGCTAAACGTCGGGGACCGCCTTCCCACCGAGGTAGAGCCGCGTGATCCTTCACTCGACTTCTCACCCACTCCAACCCCAACTCCCACACCGAGCAACACGCCCACACCCACGCCTACCGTTACGCCAACACCGCCTCTCACACCTACACCAACTACCACCTCCACGCCACCCAGCGACACCGCAGGCACTGCGCAACAACCGCTGAAACAACTCGAATATTACGGACTGACAGGGAAGCCCTTTGAAGCATTGGGCATCTACCTCGACGAGATTGCCAGCGGCGCATCAGGAAACGCCGACGTAGAGGTGGAGACGTGGATCTGGGTCGCGGGCGATGCCGGGGTTCAGGCGATTTCTGAATTCCTGCTCGCCAATGGTGTCTCTGAGTATTCGATACGGGCAGATTCATATTTCACTTATGTTGTAGCTAATGTACCAGTTCGATTACTGATTCCTTTGGCTGAACATCCGCACCAACTAAATGTAGGGGACCGTCTTCCCACCGAAGTAGAGCCGCGTGACCCTTCGATCGACTTCTCGCCCACGCCCACACCGACTGCAACCTCTACCCCCACGCCAACTGGAGGAATCGGAACTGCCACCCCTACGCCAACGTCCGTTCATCTGCCGACTGTGCCTGCTCAGCCGGCCGGAGACGCATCAGAACAGTCGCCGCGCGTCTATCCGAAGCTGTTCGACGGGTTGGAAGCCGAGGTGTGCGCGTAAGAGGGACAAACACCAGCTGATCCTCCGAAGACGGTGGCGGTCGAGGTGTACACCAATGGCGATTCCTCGACTATCGTCGCATTTCTGCAAGCGAACGGAGCGATCGAAGATAGGGCGGGAGTCGATGAACGCAGCGCGTTCCACTACTCGGATTTTGGCGATGAGCTTGCAGTCTCATTCATTCCGTTGACGCTGTTGGGCGCGTTGTCTGAGTTGCCGGCGGTCGACTTCATCGTCCGCTCACCCATTGCGGTCCCCGCCGCGATTTCAACGCGCGCCTTCGTCTAGGACGTCAGTCCATCGATGCGACAAAAGGGCGGGGCACCCCAAACAACCAAACAACCCAACCCAGCGCAACCCCTCCTAATCCACAACAACAAAATCCCCAGAATCCCCCTTCTAATCCCAAGAATCCCAATTCAGACAAACAACACAACCCCAAACATCTCGCTCATCCTATACATCCATGCAAATATTCTCAAAACGCGCTTGATATCGCGAACATTCGTAGTAATATAGAAACCAGATCGACGGATCGACACAGTGCTGCGCAGACGTGTGCAGACCCCCGACCCAGACAGTCACAGGGAGAAACGTGAGGACATGAAGGCAAAGATCGATACAGAAAAAAGCGCGAACAACCGCGCAGTATCCCCGCGTCTACATGCACTCTGGTGGCGTCCCACGGCGGATCGGAAGTCCGTCGCAAGACCGCGAGGGTCCGTGCCGAAGCGTGGGAGGCACAGTTCCCGGAGCGCGGCGCATCAGTCCTGCGCCGCACAGCGAGCCAGCAGGGCATCCTCATCCGCAACGCCGTCGAGCGGGGGATGCCCAAGCCAAGGGCCGGGAGACCGCACGTGGAGCCGACGGACGTCTACTCCTGCCCATCACAGGAGCGAGGCTACAGCGCGAGAGGATCCCGCGAGGGTGAATCGAAGGAAAACGGCGTACTCCGAACGGTGCACCAAAGCACCGCGCCGCGGACCAAGCACGCGGTCTGGCGACGCGTGCCGCGTCTGGATCAGGAAGCTAGCGGTC
>JAJEGY010000037.1 GCA_022819585.1 Dehalococcoidia bacterium
GAAAAGGCGCAGGGGGAGGAGCAGAAAACAACAGCCACACACAAGTGGCCATAAAAACACGCCCCCATCCATCTGAATTCCCTCCATGTCATACTTTGCCTCAATGCGTTCAACCGCCATACCCACCTCCCGCGGTCCTGCTCTCGATCCATACCTGTTCTACGCTGGCCGCTTCATCCGTGATGCCGCACGGTCGTTGATGGCGATACTCGCCGTCATCTACCTCGCGCACATCGGTATCACCAATACACAGATCGGGGTCATATTCGGTGCCTCCCTCGCTGGCGGATTCATCCTCTCCGTCGTCGTGATGCTCACCAGTCGGGCCTTCAGCACTCGGTCCTGGTCGATGGTCAACATGCTTATCACGGGCGCCGCCGGCATCGTCTTCATCCTGTCAAACGACTTCTGGATGCTCGTAATCGGCGGACTGTTCGGTTCGTACGCGGCCAGCGGAGCCCACTGGGGCGGCATGATGCAGCTCGAGCAGACCGGCATCGCCGCGGTGGTCCCTCAAGAAAATCGCACTAAAGCCTATTCGATCCTCACGATCGCATCTTCGGCAGGACGCGCCGGAGGTGCGCTCCTCGCAGGCTTATCAACCCTTCTGATCGTCAACTTCGAATGGAATCCGACCGACGCGTACCACACCCTCCTTTGGATCTACGTCGTGCTCCACCTGATCGCCACCCTCGCCTACCTCGCATTGTCACCCGCGTCCCATCCTCAGAGCCAGTCCGAGAGTCAGCCAACCCTGTTGGTCAACCCGCTCAAAGCCAAAGCACGGCGACCGATCATTATGATGTCAAGCCTATTCGCATTCGACTCCTTTGCCGGAGGCATGGTCTTCGAGTCGTTCCTCAGCTTCTGGCTGTTCACCAAATTCGGGCTCTCAGCAGCTGCCATCGGAGCCATCCTCATCGCATCGCATGTTCTAAACATCGCCTCCTTGGCCCTTGCCCCTTCGGTATCCCGACGCTTGGGGCTTCTCAACACCCTCGTCTTCACGCAAGTCGTATCCAACATCGCCCTCATCCTATTTGCCTTCGCACCCACGGCGATAATAGCGATCGCGCTTTGGTTAACAAGGTCGTTGTTCGATGAGATGGACGTGCCGACGCGGCAGGCCTACATGATGGGCATCACCGAAACCGACGAACATCCCATCATGGCCGGAACCGCGAACATTGGACGCGGCCTTGGTCGTATACCTTCCGCGACAGTGACCGGATGGTTGTGGGCCGGTGCGCTGACCATAACCCCCTGGATAGCAGCCGGTACCATCAAACTCGCCTACGATTTTGCCATTTGGCTGGCATTTAGGAAAGTAAAGGTCTGACCACCGTGCAAGTTGCAGCCCTATACCGACACCCCATCAAATCGCTCCTCGCGGAACCATGCGACGCCCTCGAAATCGGGCCAGACGGACGCATCATCGGCGACCGTGTTCTAGGCTTCCGGTTCGATGACACAGGCCCACCTGACGACACCGAGTGGCGACAAAAAACCTGGTTCGCCTCCCTCCAACACTCGCCTGATCTGGCGAGCCTATCTTGCGGATACGATCCAGCAAGCCGCCGACTTTGGATCCGCTTCCCGGACACAGACGCCCCCATCGAAGGTAGCATCGACGAACTCGGTGACCGTCTGCGCATCGAACACCGCTTCAACCAGTGGTACTCCTCCCTAGCGGACACACCATCAGCCCTGGGTCGGCGAAAACTCCCGCTCCGACTAGTCGGAAACGGCACCGACGGCCGCTTCCACGACACCTCTGCCGGCTTAGCCACCCTTCACTCTCGAGAAAGCCTAGCCGACCTTGCCAAAGCCGCTGATCTGTCCGAACTGTCCGAACTCCGCTTTCGATCCAATATCGCGATCCAAGGTTGCACCCCATGGCAAGAATTCAGTTGGATCGGACGACACATCCAAATCGGTCAGGTCCAATTCCGAGTCCGCAAGACCGTTACCCGCTGCCTAGCAACCCACGTCGATCCACAAACCGCCCAGCGCGACATCGACATAATGGGCACACTGACCCGCATCATCGGCCAAGACCAACCCCAATTCGCCATCTCGATAATTGCCAAAAACCCCGGCACTATCCAGATAGGCGATGAAGTGACGGTTATCTGATGACTCGGCTAACCCAACCGGCCATGATCGAAATGCGTCCGAAGGTCAGGGTTCGCAACGATGTAGTCCTTGGTGTGCATCACGATGTTCTCTTGCAGCTGAATCGACATCCCACCATCCACCGGCAAGACGACACCAGTGATGAAAGATGCGTCTGGCGAGCAGAAAAACGCGATCGCGTTGGCAATGTCCGCTGGCACTCCGGTACGCCTGACCGGATAATGCCGCTCAAACAACCCGAACCCCGCATCATTGCCCAACTCCGCCCACATCGCCTCGCCACGCTCCGTCACAATGTGACCCGGAGCAATCGCATTCACGGTAATCCCCAAGGGCCCAAAATCCACCGCCATCTGCCGTGTCAAACCAACAACCGCCGCCTTCCCTGCCTCGTACACCAAAGCCCGCGGCGCCTGCAACAGACCATGCACCGAAGAAATGTTGACGATCCGTCCGACCTCCATCTTCGGCGGGACCCCATGACGCCGACCCGCACCCTTCCATTCGGGAACCTCGAAAGTATCTGGATGCCCCGACGCCTCCATCGCAGGCACGCCGTACTTCGCCCCCAAGAACTGCGCTCCCACCAAAAGATCCATTCCCGAACGCCAAGCATCGGGCTCAACATCAACCGCCGATCCGTCTCGGCCAACGCTGCCGCCGTACGCGTTCTGGATCAGTATATCGAGGCGGCCGTACTCATCCACACACTTCTCAACCATCGACTTCGCAACATCCTCTTGAGCAACATCTCCGACCATGTACGATGCCGCCCCGCCAGCATCAATGATCCGCTGAGCATTTCGCTGCGCCGCATCCTCGACGATGTCGACTATCAAAATCTCCGCGCCGTCAGCTGCCAGCCGCCGCGCCGTGCCGCCGCCGATCCCCAACGCGCCTCCAGTAACGATACCCGCTCTCCCAGCCAATGGTTTGTGATGTGTCATGATCTCTCTATCCCCTGCCAGTTTCAAGTTGCTGGGCATATCTTACATCCATCGTCCGAGTCGCCATGCAGTATCGTAGAAGTGAGATGAATTCCTCATTTCCTTCACCCGTGAGCAGCATTTACCTCCGCATCGCGGCACTCTTGACGGTAGCGACCGCCACCTTTCTAACCAGCGTCGCCGTCCTCGCACAACCTCTTATCTTCACCTCCGGCCCGTTCGAAATCATCGCCGATGAAAACGTCGGCAACTACCGCATAATCGTCCACCAATCGCCGGAACGCGCGATCATCGGTGCAATCTCCTACGCCGTCCAAGTCCACGAGCGCGAAACCGGTGAAATCGTCCCCGACGCCATAGTCAAGGTCTACGCGACTCCTTCTGAGCACGGCGCCAAGCAGGTGGCACCCGCCCTCAACACCCCCGATGACCGAGAATACTACGTCGGCAGACTCGAAATCGAAGAAGCCGGCGTGTGGGCGATCGACGTCGTTATCGAACACCACGAACTCGGCAACTCGACCATAACTCTGGCCACCGAGGTATTCGAACGCTCACGAGGCGGCGACAACTTGGTCGTCGGCACCATCCTTTGGGTCCTCGTCTCAATCGCCTTCGTCGGCATCACCTTCTACCTCATCAGAAAATCGAGACGCGCCAAAACCGAACTCGAACGCATCCGCAACCAGCCACAGCAACACGACGTCTAGACCCGAGGAACCCAACCATGTCTCAAATCTCCAATGTCAGGATTAGGCACGTCCACGGCACTATCGAAACCGAAGGCGAGTTTTGGGAAGACCGTCTGGTCATGCCCCTCGATGTCTACGAGGAGTTTCGAGTATCCAAGCGTCGGACCAGCGTCGTAACCGCCCAATCGGCCCCGAACCGCATGGAACACGACGCCTACTTCATCCAGATCGAGACCGATGACGGAGCCATCGGCATTGGCGGTCCGGTAGACGAAACGGTCGCCTACTTAGTCGCCAAGCAACTCGCTCCATTGCTGCTCAACCGCGATCCACTCGCCACGGAGTTCCTCTGGGATATCATGCACCGCTCCCAGGTCCATGGTCGTCACGGCGAGGCGATGATGGCGATCTCGGTGGTCGACTGCGCACTGTGGGACCTCAAAGGAAGAGTTCTAGGCGTGCCCGTCTACACCCTCCTTGGCGGCCCGACACGCGATAAAGTCCCCGCTTATGCCTCGATGCTCGGCTTCAACGTAACCGACACGGGACTCGTACGAGAACGCGCGGCATTGGCCAAATCTCTCGGCTACACTGCGCAGAAATGGTTCTTCCGACACGGACCCATGTCTGGTCATGAAGGCTTCAAAACCAATGTAGCCATGGTCGAGACCATCCGCGACACGGTCGGCGAGGGTTACGACATCATGCTCGACTGCTGGCAGGCCATGGACGTCAACTACGTCGTCAAACTCGCCTCCGTGATCGAGGATTGCCAACCACGCTGGCTGGAAGAGGTGGCAATGCCCGACCGCACCGACTCCTACCGCAAGATCCGAGAGAAGACCAACATCCCCATCTCAGGAGCGGAGCACGAATACACTCGCTGGGGCTTCAAGCGCTTCATCGATGCTGAGGCGCTCGACATCCTCCAACCTGACATCTATTGGGCAGGCGGCATCTCCGAAACCCTGAAGATCATGGCCCTCGCCACCGCCGCAGACCTCATCACCATCCCTCACGGCCACTCCTCACCTGCCGGTATCCACGTCTCAGTAACCCAGTCCCCGATCCACACCCCCTACCAAGAGTTCCTGATCAAGTGGAACCTAGTCCATCAACACTTTTTAGCCAACCCCGTAAACCCGGTTGACGGAATGATCCGTATTCCAACTCAACCCGGCGTGGGCATGGATTTGGACGAGAGCAAGATTGAGCGGGAGGAGGAGCCGAAGTGGTAACCCGATTAGCCAGCAAACTTCTCAATCACCAGACAAGCATTCTGCCCACCAAACCCGAAGCTATTTGATAGCGTCACATCAACCTTCGCCTCTCGAGCCTCATTCGGAATGTAGTTGAGATCGCAATCGGGATCCGGAGTGTCCAAATTGATCGTGGGATGCAAGACTTGATCTCGGATGCTTCCGATGCAAGCCATGGCCTCCATCGAACCTGACGCGCCTAGCGAGTGACCAATCATCGACTTCGTGCTGCTGACCGGTACGTTGTAGGCGTGGTCCCCAAACGCGCGCTTTATCGCCAAGGTCTCTGACTTGTCATTCAACGGTGTCGATGTGCCATGCGCGTTGATGTAGTCGATGTCCTCGATGTCTCGCCCCGCATCTTCAAGTGCCAGCTTTATCGCCAAAGCCGCACCTTTCCCTTCGTCGTGAGGCTGCACCAAGTGAAACGCGTCTGACGTAACTCCCCAACCCGTAACCTCAGCGTAGATCTCGGCTCCACGCGCCTTCGCGTGTTCAAGACTCTCCATCACGAACATCGCTGACCCTTCCGCCGGAACGAACCCATCGCGGTCCGAGTCAAATGGTCGGGAAGCCTCCTCGGGAGGGCAGTCCCTGGTAGACAACGCATGGATCGTCGAGAACCCACCCATCCCCAATTCGCATATGCCTGCCTCCGCTCCGCCCGTCAAGATCACATCCGCGGCACCTCGACGGATCACCTCCGTCGCCTCACCGATCGCCTGCGTGCTCGCCGCGCAAGCCGTGACGCAGGTATTCGTGTAACCAAGCAACCCAAACACCCGACTAACGTTCGCAGAGCACATATTCACCAGCATCACCGGAATGTAGAACGGACTCACTCGCAATGCCCCGCGTCGGTTCATCACCTTTGATTGATCATCGGTCTCAGGCAGACCGCCCGCGCCGCATCCTATTAACACTCCTACTCGTTCTCGATCTTCCGCATCCAAATCCAATCCCGCATCCTTGATGGCCTGATCCGACGCATGAACCGCGAACTGCGAAAATCGACCCATGCGACGCGCCTCGCGACGGTGTATCAATCCGCCTTCGGATGGGTCGAAGTCCTGAACTTCTCCCGATACTTTGCATGGAAACGGCGTGGGGTCGATAATCGACATTCGCCGTGCACCTGATACGCCGTTCTTCAAGTTGGTCCAAAACTCCTCTGGCGACTTCCCTAAGCACGTCATCGCACCCATGCCCGTTATCACTGCTCTGCGTTCGTCTGGATATCTGCTCATCGTTTTATGCTAGTTCCTCCGATTAGCGATTTTACTGTGGGCGGTCCGGTCAGCTTCGTAAGCCAGCATGTATGGCTGCCTCAGGTCCTCGTATATCTCCGGATTGATGTCCAGCAGGTGTTCCCGAGCCTCCGCGGCCACAAACAAAGACCCCGTCACTACGATCAGTCGGACTTCAGGATTCTGCTTCGCCAGTTGCTTCGCCTCCTGCAATGCCTCGCTAACGCTGGGTCGCACCGAAAATGCCAAACCATGCCTTCTCCCCACATCTGCCAAATGGTTCGCAGGCGAGGACTTTGGGTGCCGAGACTGCGTCGCGATAGTGCGTAACGCCGATGTCGCAAGTTCTCGTGCCATCGTCTCGAATTGGTGCCCCTCGGTAGCCCCTAAGACCAACACGTATTGGGTAGTGAGTCCTAACCCGCTATGTCCATTCATGTTGCCATCGCCACTTATGGCGCCTAACGTTCGCAACGTGTCTCGTAATGCCTTCAACGACGCATCATTATGGGCTCCATCCAAGATGATTGGCGGCCACTCGTCTAGCTCCACGACCTCGCATCTGCACGGCCAACTCACATCCCCGATGCCACGTATCGCGGCGTTGACGTCAAACTCATGTCCCTGTTGATACAGCACATTTAGCGTTGCCGCGGCCGTTCGTGAGTTATCGATCTGGTGCGAGCCCAACAAAGAACTTCGAACCTTCACGTCAACTAGGCCGGGATCAGGAGGAGTTCTCAAGGCGCTATCTGAAACAAACGACGCTGGAGCGTTCCAACGCTTGAGGACGAATTCCTGCCGTAAATCGGTACTCAATGCATCGTCGCTCTTCGACATCGCAACAGTAGCGCACGCGCCCACAACCTCTGATCCGACTTCCTCCGCTCGTTCGCGAATCACCTCCCAAGCCGCAGCATGGTTCTTTGCGACTACCGTCGGACGTCCCGGTTTGATGATTCCTGCCTTTTCTCTGGCGATCAGTGAAACCTTGTCACCCAACACTCGGACATGATCCAAGCTGATCGGCGTGATCACCGATACCTCAGGATCAACAACGTTGGTGGCATCTAAACGACCACCGAGCCCCGTCTCAATAACGGCAAAATCAGCGTTAATCCGCCGGAAGTGCACAAAAGCCATCGCAGTCAGCATCTCAAACACGCTCACAACTCCCAAATCCCCCTGCTGTTCAATCTCAGATACCAATGGCCACAACTCGTCTATCAGACCTGCAAAATCCGACTTCGACATATTCTCCCCACCAACCCGGATCCGCTCGGTAAAAGAGTGCAGATGCGGCGAGGTATACAACCCGGTCCGCAATCCTGCAGCCGTCAGGCCCGAGGCAATCATCGTGCAAGTGCTTCCCTTGCCTTTGGAGCCCGCGACGTGGATCACGGGCATAGCTAGGTGCGGATTCCCCAACATCTCCATCAATCGCTCAACCCGACGCAAATGCCAATCGGGTGGTTGATTGGCCCGCGACTTCCGCTCGAAATCTGCGAGCGAAAGTAGCCTATTGACAGCCCCCATATATCGCTCGTGCACCGGATCCGACATGAAGCTAAGGGTAACGTTTGGGCATCTCGGCGCGATTGATACGATGAAGGTATCAACTCGTAAACGACGCCTAATTCCTCCGCAAACTTCTCTGCATGAGTTACCAAGCCCAAATCGAAGACGCCTTGAACGGCCATACAGCCGATTACTGCGATATCCGCCTTGAAGAGTCGGATTCGACCCGTCTCACTTACCGTGGGCGTACTTTGGACGATATCAACATGACGAGCGTCAAAGGCGGCGCAGTGCGCGCCTGCGTAAATGGCTCATGGGGCTTCGCCAGTTTCAACGACATCGCTGATCTGAAATCACGCGTCAAAGATGCAACCGACCAGGCGCGAAGCCTTGCTTCCGGCAATAAAGACGAACCCACCATGCTCGCAGAGATCGAGCCGCACGTAGATATCGTCAAGCCAGTCATCGTCAAAGACCCCCGCGAAATCAGCCTGCAAGAGAAAATCAACCTCGCTGACCACTACAACGATATTGTCTGGACACAATCCGGCATCGTGAGTTCCGACATCATTTACGGCGACAACTCTCGAAAAGTGGCATTTGGCAATTCCGATGGCACCTATGTCAAGCAGGAAGTCATCCATGTAATCTGCCGCATCTCCGCCCAGGCCCGAGATGGGTCTGATGTGCAACAGGCCGGGTTCAGCATTGGTGCCCTCGGAGACTATGGCGTATTTGAAGACCTCGACGACCAAGTCAAGCAGGCGGCGAAAAGGGCCGTCGGGCTCCTAAAGGCCGAACCCCTAACTGGTGGACAGCGAACAGTCATTCTCGACCCCGTCCTAGCCGGGGTCTTCGTTCACGAAGCTTTCGGGCATCTTTCGGAGGCGGACAATGTCTACGAGAACGACAAACTGAAAGAGCTCATGTACATGGGCCGCAAGTTCGGCGGAAAACACCTCAACTTCACTGACGGCGCAGCTCAACCCGGCATGCGCGGCAGCTACAAGTACGACGATGAAGGAACTCCCGCTGCACTCACGCCCCTTGTCCGTGATGGCATTCTAGTAGGCCGTCTCCACTCCCGCGAAACTGCCGCCAAGACCGATGAAGCTCCAACCGGAAATGCTAGAGCCATCAGCTATCGTTTCCCGCCGATCGTTCGTATGACCAATACCTTCATAGAAAACGGCGAAGCGACGTTCGAAGATCTGCTGGAAGGTGTCGAAGACGGCGTATACGTAAAGAACTGGTACGGCGGCATGACCCAGCACGAAATGTTCACCTTCTCGTCCGGCGAGGCTTACATGATCAGAAACGGACAGGTCCAAGAAGCGGTCCGGCCCGTAATGCTCTCAGGCAACCTCTTCGAAACTCTCGAAAATGTCGATGCTGTGGCCAACGACCGTGGCTTCAACCAAGGTGGGGGATGTGGCAAAGGCGGACAAATGCCTCTCCCCGTCGGAACCGGCAGCCCTCATATTCGTATCCGAAACTGCCTCATCTCCGGCGCTTAATCCTTGAAACAACGCAGTTCCCTATACGACATTCGCAGGAGTCAAATCATTTGACTAACCACTACGAACACTTACTCGACCTAGCAACCACCGCTCACGGCAACGCCGAAGTATTCGCCGTGGCTTCCGAGCGTCGACACGTCGAGTTCGAAGCAAACCGACCGAAGAATATCGGACAAAGCCAATCATCCGGTATAGCGCTTCGAATCATCAACAAAGACGGACGCATCGGTTTTTCATCAACCTCAGACAATGACAAAATCGACGAACTTGTCGACCGAGCTGGCACTCTAGCCGAATATGGTGCTAAAGCTAAGTTTCAGTTTCCTGAAGCCTCTGATTACCCCGATGTCGCAACCTCCGACGACTCCGCTGCTGATGTCAGTGATGGCGACATGTTGGCTTTCGGACGATCCGCTATCGATGCCATCCTTTCTGAATTCCCCGAGGCGCTATGTTCTGCCGACTTCAGCAAGAGTTCAGGCGATCAGCGACTGAGAAACTCTAACGGCGTTGATGCCCAACACAGTCGTACCTCATGTAGCTTCTACATGGGCGTTGAACTCATCCGAGGCACTGACATGCTCAGTGTTTGGGACGGTACAGTCTTGACTGGCGCGATCGACGAACCCAACGTCGATGGCATCGTTTCTCGGCTCCTGACAAAGCTCCGCAACTCCGAAAACATCGTCGATGCACCGAGCGGCAAAGACGTTCCGGTTCTATTCTCGCCTGTAGGTTTCAACGGCACGTTTCTGCCGCCTCTCCTTTCCGGTTTCAGCGGCAAGAATGTTGCCAGCGGCTCCTCGCCGCTGATCGACCGATGGGGAGAAAAGCTCCTTGACGAGCGGATTTCGATCTCTGATGATCCGCTTCATCCTATGACACCAGTCGCCAGACCTATGGACGATGAGGGTATCCCGTCTCGATGCCTCGATTTCGTCCGCAACGGAGTAATCGGCGAGCCGTTCCTAGACCTTCAGACCGCTGGAGAGATCGGCGAGTCGTCTACAGGCTGCGGCATGAGAAGCATCGCTTCGACTCCCTCGCCCAGCACCTCTTTCATTACGATGTCCGGTGGCGAAACGCCAAATGAGGCGATGTTCGACGGTATCAAACAAGGGATCCTCGTCGAGCAACTTCTCGGTGCCGGTCAGGGCAATGAACTCGGCGGCGACTTCCGAGCCAATTTGTCCCTTGGTTTCCTCATCGAAGATGGAGAGGTCGTCGGGAGGGTAAAAGACACGATGATCTCTGGCAACGTTTACCAAACGCTCAACAATGTCGAAGCGATCAGTAAAGACCCAGAGTCTGTGTGGGGTACTAGATCGCTGCCGTGGGTCCGCACCCGAGGTGTCGAAGTCTCCACATCTTCGTAACCCTGGCTAGCCTGATATGACCTTGGATAACCAACAGTCCACCGATGATCAAGTTTCGGCAATGCTCCGAGAACTTTCAGGCATTGACGACAAACAAGCAAGATCAATCGTCGACGCTTGGCGAGAGTGGCCAATTGAAGAAACGATTAACACTGTCGCCGAACTTCGACGTGTGGCTGAAACAGACCGCTCCCTTGAATTCGATTCCATCTTTAGGGCCACAACATCCTTTCCGGTGCCGCAAGTCCGTATCGAAAGCGTCCGCGCCTTGACCGATGGAGGCAGCATAGCCACCGCGCAGACCTTGATTACCGTGATCGAACGAGACGAGATAGCGGATATCCGTGCCGCTGCTGCTGTAGCTCTCCATGCTTTCGGCGACCCGTCACAGTCTCGCAAGGTTCCGGGGACGACGCTGCACCGCGTCAAGGCGAGCTTGCGCGAAGCTGTTCACATAGACGAACCTATAGTCCGCGGCAAAGCATTGGTTGCTCTAGCGGCTTTGCGAGACGATGATGTGCCGGATTTGATCGATACCATGTTCGATGAGGCGATCGGTGATGGCCCGCTGATGTCGGACGTTTTGACCGCGATGGGTGAAACGAACGACCGTTCATGGCTTCCGACAATTCAAGATGCTTTTTACAGTGACGATAGTCGGGTCCGCATTGCTGCTGTACTAGCGTTCGGCAAGATCGCCATAGACGAAGATGTCGAAAGCCTCTCTGAACCGTTCGATGATCACGTCTTGGAAGTCCAAATGGCGGCGGTTAAATCGCTAGAGGAAATCGGGACTGCGCAGGCTCGGGAGATGCTCGAACTCGCGGTATCGAGTAGCGAGCCTGAAGTGCAGATGCTCGCTCAGGCGGCGCTGGATATTTTGAAGGCCGATGACGATCTTATCTACGCTGTTTCCCCCACGATGGTCGAACGGGGGCTTTTCGGAGTTCCTGCATCCGCGCGCGGCGCCAATCGCGATCTTAGTCGATACGATGCGCCGACCGAAGAGGGGTGGGCGAACGTCGGCGCTGAAGGTCAGGAGTTAGATGTTCCGGAAGCACCGGAAGATATCGGTGAAGACTACGAAGACTACCTGGAATCTGAAGAGTTCTTTAGAGATTCGAACACGAATTGAGCGCAAATCAGGCCAAGATCTCTGCGTCGCTGCTTTCTGCGGATTTCGGTTATCTGGCTGATTCGATCAAGTCGGCTGAACAGGCGGGGGTGGACGAGTTTCATTTTGACGTTATGGATGGGCATTTCGTCCCGAATCTTACGTTCGGGCCTCCGATACTCGAGGCGGTGAGCCGTCACGCAACGAAGCCGATCGACGTTCATGTGATGGAGCGTTCGCCCGAGCAATTGATACCGGTGTATGTTTCTGCGGGTGGTGACATAATCACGATCCATATCGAGGGCGTAGCGGATGTTGATGAGACGATCGATGTGATTCTTGAGGCGGGGGCGCAACCAGCTGTCGCCATCCGTCCACGCACTCCAGTGCCGGCTTTACGGACGATTGCTGATCGTGTTCGGCGGGTGCTTGTCATGACGGTTGAGCCTGGTTTTGGAGGGCAGGAGTTCCTGCCTGATACTCTGCCGAAGATCAACGAGGCGCTTTCGATGATGCAAGATGCTCATCTTGACAACGTTTTTGAGATTGCCGTTGATGGGGGTATTAAGTCTGAGACTATTGGGCCGACACTTGATGCGGGGGCAACTACGTTCATCTCGGGCTCTGGGATTTTCTCGCATCCTAATGGGATTGATGCCGGGGTACGGGTGCTCCGAGACCGGTTGAATACCGCACTCTCCTGATAGTAGTTTCACTACCTCATGCCCTGCATCATGTTTTGGAGGGCTCTTTCGCCTCCGGGGCCGCTGATGCGTTTCATCATCTTTTGCATTTGGCGGTATTGGCTTAGGAGTTGGTTTACTTGGGAGGGTGATGTTCCTGAGCCGTTTGCCACTCTGCGACGCCTGGAGCCGTTTAGGAGGCGGGGGTTGGCGCGTTCCTGAGGGGTCATGGAGAGGATGATGGCTTCGACCTGGGACATCCGCTTTTCGTCGACGTTTTGCATCTTGTTTGACATCATTCCGCCGAGACCGGGGATCATGCCTAGGACTTCGGATAAGGGGCCCATTCGACGGACCGCGTGGAACTGTTCGAGCATGTCGTTGAGGTCGAACTCGTTGCGGCGTAGGCGTTGTTCTAGGCGTTTGGCATCGTCTTCGTCGATCTGGCGTTGGGCCTTTTCGATGAGGGTCGTGACGTCGCCCATTCCGAGGATGCGTTGTGCCATTCGCTCGGGATGAAAGGCCTCGAGTTGTTCGGGGCGTTCGCCGACACCGACGAATTTGACGGGGAGACCAGTGACGGACTTCATCGAAAGAGCCGCGCCGCCTCGGGCGTCACCGTCCATCTTTGTGAGGAGCATTCCGGTCAGGCCGATGCGTCGGTTGAATTCGGAGCCGGAGTTGACGGCGTCTTGACCGGTCATGGCGTCGACGACGAGGAATGTCTCGATGGGGTTTACGGCAGATTTGACCTGTTCGAGTTCTTTCATCAGGTCGTCGTCGATTGCTAGGCGACCGGCCGTGTCTAGAATCAGCCAGCGCGTATCGTCGCGTTTGGCGCGGTCGAGTGCGTTTTTGGCGACTTTGATGGGAGTGGATTTTCGGGCGTCTTCCTTGTAGACGGGGACGTTGATCTGTCTGCCGAGAGTTACGACTTGCTCTACTGCCGCGGGACGTTGAAGGTCGCAGGCGGCGATCATGACGTCTTGTTTCCACTCGCGCCGGATATGGAGGGCAAGTTTGGCGGCGGCAGTGGTCTTGCCGGCCCCTTGGAGTCCGACGAGCATGATGACACTTGGGGGAGTTTCGCCGCGTTGGAGTTGTGCGCTCTCACCCCCGAGGATTTCGACAAGGTTGTCTTGGACGATCTTGACGACGGTCTGGCCTGGGGTGAGGGATTTTAGGACAGCTTCGCCCTGTGCTTCTTCTCGGATTTTGGATACGAAACTCCGGGCGACCTTGAAGTCGACGTCGGCTTCGAGGAGGGCCATGCGGACTTGGCGGAGGGCGGCCTCGATGTCTTTTTCGGAGAGTCGGCCTTTTCCGGTGAGGGTGCCGAGGGCGGATGTGAGGCGTTCTGAGAGGGTTTCGAACATGGGGTTAGAGGTCTCGGGTTATGGTGACGGATACCGGGGTGCGGTCCCAGCCGGAGAAGATGTCGCTGGCCAGTTGCTGCATGACTCGGCTGATGTTTGAGAAGGTAGCGATGCCTACAGGCGCGCCATTAGCATCGACTACAGGGAGTCTGGAGATGCGGCGTTGGGACATGACGCGGGCGGCTTCGACGACGTCGGTGTCTGGTTGAGCGGTGTGGACGGGGGTGCTCATGTGGAGCATGATGGGGGACATTGCGGGGTCTTCGCCCGCGCCGACGCATCCGACGGCGACGTCCCAGCTTGTGATGATGCCTTCAACGATGCCGCGGTTGACGACGACGAGGGAGCCGACGTCGTTATCTCGCATTCGCTTTGCGGCGTCTGCGACGCTGAGTTCGGCGGTGATGGTGAGGACCGGAGAGGTCATTATTTCTTCTAAGCGCATCGGGTTATCTCACGCATCTGGTTTATGTCTTCTGTTTATGTCTCTGCGGGAAGGATTTATCATGCAAGATTGGGCGTCGGGCGATTGATCGGGATTGATCGTCGACGTTGCCACCATCAATTTTAGACCTAGAACGTAAAGCGAAGTCGCAATATGTCCATAGTCCTGATGATCGCTCTTGTGTTGTTGTCTGCGGTTGCCATCGGCATCGCGGTCGCCAACATCGATCCGATTTAAGCCCGTCAGGCGACGGCGGCGACCATGCCGAAGATCAACGCGAACATTCAGTTCATGTTCAACGAATATGAGCTGCTTGACCGATACGATGCTGCAGCGCGTGCTGGTTTCAAGGGGGTGGAGATCCAGGCCCCTTACTCTGAGCCTGTGGAGGCGATTCAGGAGCGACTTGAGCGGAACGGGTTGGAGCATGTCATCATCAATCTGCCGGTGGCGGACCCGGAGACTGGGTTGAACAATTTGCCGCTTCAGCCGGAGAAGGTGGGGCTGTATCAGGAGAAGGTGGAGTTGGGAGTTGAGTATGCAGCTGGACTTGGGTGCGTCGGAGTCAATACTGGGATTGGGCCTTTGTCGGAGGGATTGGATCGGGATGTGGCGTATCGGACTTATATCGACAATCTGCGGTTTGCGGCTGATGAGTTGGGGAAAGTGAGGGTTAAGGCGTTTGTGGAGCCGATCAATACTCAGGACCAGCCGGGGTTTTTGATTTCTACTTCGGAAGCGGGGATTCAGGCGATTGACGATGCTGGGCATCCGAATGTGATGTTGCAGTACGACTTCTACCATATGCAGATCATGGAGGGTCGGTTGGCGGAGACGTTTGCGGAGTTGCTGCCTCGGATTGGTCATGTCCAGTTTGCGGATACTCCGGGGCGGAACGAGCCTGGGACAGGTGAGATCAACTACGGGTTTATCTTCAGGATGATGGATGAGGTCGGGTATGGGGGTTGGGCAGGGGCTGAGTACTATCCCTCTGGTCGGACTGAGGAATCGTTGGGGTGGCTTGAAGCTCTGAGATAACGTGGGCATATCTGGGCTTTTTTGGATTGCGGTTGGGCGTGTTTTTATGGCCACTTGGGGTGGCTGTGTTTTTGGTTCCTCCCCCTGCGCCTTTTCAGGGGCGCAGGGTTGGCATCATCTTTTGGTTTTCGTGTTACGTCGCCATTGGATGTGACCTACGAGGTCGGGTCATGGGGCCGATTTTACTGCCCTGGTCCTTGTGCTTCGGTCTCAGCGCCGAGACCTCTGCTCCTTCCCTCTCCATCGCCTCTTCCTTTTCGTGAAGAGGACTACCCCGGAGAGGGGTCAGATGCTGCGCAGAGCGGTGTGTCAGACCGCTAGCTTCCATATCCAGTCGCGGCCCATGTCGCCAGACCATGGGCTTGGTCCGCGGCGCGGTGCTTGGGTGCA
>JAJEGY010000010.1 GCA_022819585.1 Dehalococcoidia bacterium
TAGGTATCGCAACTGTTGCGATTTCTCTGATTGAATGCCCAATGCAACTCGTATTCCGAGATCTGGTAGGCGGTGGGGTTTATGGAGATGCTGATTTGAAGGTCTAAATCCAGGCTCCACCGGGGGATCGGTTGATCTAGAGCAACGTTGATCTCAACGCGGTCCGAGGTTCGGGATGTGACTGAGTAATCGGATTCATCGGCGTATATGTTGATGTAGTTGAGGATCTGAAGTGTGGAAGTGAATCCGCCTCGGAAGGTTGTAGCGTCTGAAACTCGGTGTCCGCCAACATCTTGCCATGTGCGGCCCCGCCTTAACCACCATTCGCTTGTAGACCAGTCCGATGGATTGCCGATGTAGTAGTAGCGATCGCTGCCGTCCTGAAAATGCCGCCAAAGTGCCGAATAAGGTCTCAGGTTGGCGAGTTGGAGTTGGGCTGGTCCGAAGTCGTGGTTGCCGCGGCATCCGGGCCAATCGCCGGTGACTCGGAAACTGAACGATTCGGCGTCCATCAACGCCGCGTGAGCCCTGCGTAGCAAAGCTGGTGCGGATAACTCGACGGGTTCGGGAGGATCGTTGAGTTCATCGGCGAAGACAATCAATTCGAGCACTTCATCGAAGGTCATGCCTGGTTGCACGAGTGGGTGCGCCAAAAGATTGAACAGGCCGTGGTCCATTCCCTCTACGGTGGTGTAGTCGAGGGCGTCGTAACTCATCACGCTCGTGCGGTCGTGGTGACGGTGCTGGATATTGGTTAGAGCGTGAAGCAGTTCGTGTAGCGTGGTTGAGCGGATGGTGTGATCGCGTCGTTTTTCGTCTTCGATGTTGTTGAGCCAGATTGCGATGTTGCTGGATGTGATTTGGCTGTTCTTGTCGAAATGAGTTTGGGCGCACCCCGCGAAGTCGATGCAGTCTAAGGCGGTAAAGTCAGCGTCTTCCCTCGGGACGCCGGTGTGGACGGTGAGTTGGGCCTCATCTTTGGTGTCAACGGTTTCGAATTCGACGTTTAGGAGCGCACTGATGTCTGCTAGAACCTCTTCGAGTATTTCGAGGTAGAGGGCCTCGCCGTGCGACCAGAGTTTTATCGGCTCACCGACGGGCCATTTGATGACTCGGTCGCGCTCCCAACCTGCGCAGCCGATACCTTCATCGCCAGTCACGTAGTTGTCTCGATCTTCAGGATCGATGTTGGATGTGTCGCTGAAACAGTCCCAGACATCGCGCTCCACGCCGATGATGCGCTCGGGGACAATTGCGACCGCGGATTTGGATTCCTCAGCGCCGTAGTCAAGAGTGATCTCCCATTCGCCCGCGGGCAAGCGCAGCACGGGGCGTGTGATTGTGGGATGGGAGTCGATTTCGAATTCGCCGGTTACATCGCCGCCGCAGTCGTCGATTACGGTTTCGCTTTCGGTGCATTCGATGGTTATGGTGTAGGGTTCGTCGGTTCCGTTGTTTGCGAGGGTCAGTTCTAGTTCGACATTTGCTGTCCCGTCGCTCCAGTAGCTGGATACTGATGGTTGGGAGATGCGGACCAGGGTCCAGGTGAGTTCCGGGGCTTCGGGCGCAGTGATGATTTCGTCAATGACGTTGGAATGGCCCCAACGGAAGGTGTCTTCGTTCTCTACGGCGAAGATCCTGGTAGTCGTGTCGCCGATCGGCAGCCAGAGTCGCAGCTCGGCCTCAGTTTTTTCGCCAGCGGGGATTTGATTTGATTGCGTTGATGTAGTGCATTCGGTGGCTCGTTCGTCATCACATTCGGAGCCGATGTAAAAGGTATTGGAGTCGTCGACTCCGATGTTCTCAACCTCAACGATGATCGACATGAAGGCTTTCCCGTCGTTGTTCCATCCGAGGCTGTCTGTGGATAGGACTTGGACGCGCAGATCGATGAATTCGACGTCGAGGGATTGTTTGATTGAGTTGTTGGTTGAATCGCTTTCGATAGTGGAGGTTGTTGCTTCAAAAGTGAAGGTGTATGAACCGGGTTGGATTTCAAGCGCCATGGTGATTGAGGCCTCGCCTTCAGGAGCAAGGGATGGTATGTCGCCGCCATAATCCTGTGTGCCTGAGACATCGTCGGTTGCACCTTCCCATGTCGCGGTAAGAGTCAGATCGTTGGCTGTCAATTCGCCTGAGTTCGAGATGCGGATATCGAATTCGGCTGTGTTGCCGGTTAGGATTCGATGCTCTGTGATCTCGATTGCTATATCGGCCCCAGCGACTGAGACCGTTTGTGAGGCTTCGGTTTCACCTAGGATCACTCGGATGGTGTGGTCGCCGGGTTGAAGTTCGAAATTAAAGGTGAAACGCAACGACCCGCTGGCTGGCAGGTCTGTCACGATGTAGGCGAGTTGCGCATCGCTGCTGTTGATCTGGTAATCGACGCGTTGCGCTCCCGAGAAATCGGTGTCGCCATTGTTGTTCACGGTTGCTGTGGCTTGGTAAGTGACCCCGGTTGAGGTCTCGCCGGTTTTGGCGATGGTTAGGGATTGGATGGTCAGGTTGGTGGCAGCGGATTGGGCGGAGGCGGTTGAACTGATCGCTAGTGTGAGCGCGATTGCACTGGCTACGAGGGTCGTGACCAGCCATAGATTCAATCGGGACTTTCGTGACCGATGGAGTTTTGCCGCGATTTTCGGCATTGTTCAGACGCTGCTTCTCTGCCTTACCGCCTCATACAACGCAATCGCGGCGCTGACGGATGCATTTAGGGATGCCAACTGGCCGTGCATCGGGATAGAGATCGTTCCACTGCAGCGCTCCATGGCGAGGCGGGACACGCCCTTCTCTTCTGATCCAACGACTAGGGCTGTGGGGATTGTCAGGTCGGCATGGGTGTAGTCGGTATCCGCATCGACGGTTAAGGCCAAGGTTTGCAGACCCAACTGGTTGAGGTATTCGATGGTTCGTGAAATGTTGACAACGCGCGCTACTGGCAAGTGCATGAGTGCGCCGGCTGATGCTCGGATGGCGCCGGGGGTGATGCCTGCGGCTCGTCGTTCGGGGATGATGATGCCGTGTCCGGCTGCGGCGTCCATAGTGCGTGCAATGGCTCCTAGGTTGTGAGGGTCGACGATGCCGTCTAGGACTGCGATTAAGGGAGCCTGGGAGCGGCGATCTGCTTCGAGGATGATGTCCTCAATGTCGACGTATCGCGTGTCTGGTAGGACAGCGACGACACCTTGGCTTTTTTTGGTGCGGGATTGACGGTCCAAGTCGCGGCGTTGGAGGTGCTCGACTTGGATGCCTGAGGATTCGGCGAGGGAGATGATCTCGCGCATCTGGGATCCTACTTCGATGCCGTCGGCGATCAGTAGGCGTTGGATGTGACGTTCAGCACGCAACGCTTCCAGTACGGCGCGGCGCCCTTCCACCGTGTTGTCGTGGATTTTTCGTGCTCTGCTATATCGGCTCATGAATTGCGGTATTGGCTTCCAAACTGCGGGTTGGGATACTGATTTGGCTTACAATCGCTTGTTGAGCGGGTCAAAGTCAAAAGCAAATTGCGTCTAAAGGAGATCCGCGATGGGACAATCACATTCTATTTCCGGCGTCGCAGATACCGATGCGTTGATGCATGTCATCCGGACACGGCGGAGCGTTAGAGAATTTACGGATCAACCCGTGCCTCGCGAGATGCTGGATCAGATGATCGAGGCGGCAACTTGGGCACCAAATCACCGTCATACCGAACCTTGGCGTTTTATAGTGCTGGAGAAGGACGGTGAAGCACGTGCGAGGGTCGCCGATTGCGTCTACGAATGGACTTGGAACTACGTCAAGAATCCGAACCCGGAACGCAGGGCGAGGAGTTCAGCCGAAGCTCGTGACGAGGTGTTGGAGACTCCGGCTTTGATGCTGGTCTATTCGGTGCCCGGGATGAACGAAGAGGTGACTCACGAGAACTATGCAGCTACGTGCTGCGCGGCGCAGAACATGCAGCTGATGGCACACGCGCTCGGACTCGGGATTGGTTGGTCGACTGGTCGGCTGTGCAAGGCCGAAGAAGTTCACAAAGCGGTTGGTGCGGGTCCTGATTGGACCATAGTTGGAGCGTTTTTCATCGGTTTCCCGGAATCTTTGAAGGATGCCGAGAGAGCGCCTGTAGAGGAAGTCTCTACTTACTTGAACTGAAAATCCGGATCGCGTTCAGCGGTAAACAGGAGTGAAATTGATGGCAGGAAGCGATGTATATCTGAATTACGTCAATGGTCAATGGCTTGCGGCGTCGACTGGGAATGTCTCGCAGAGCAGCAACCCGGCTGACTTGGATGACGTAATTGGGGATTTCCAAGCCTCGAACGCTTCGGATGTGGAGAGCGCGGTAGGCCTTGCGTCGGAGGCGGGTCGTGCGTGGGGTTCGATGTCAGCGTTGGCTCGCGGCGGATATCTCTTGGCCGCGGCGGATTTTTTGAATGCCAACGCGGAGCGATATGCTCAGGCGATCACGCGAGAGTGCGGGAAGGCGATCTTGGAAGCGCGCGGGGAAGTTGGACGTGCGGTCGCGTTGTTGCAGTATTTCGGAGTTGAGGGCTCCAATCCCGTGGGTGATGTGGTGCCGTCGGTCGATCCGAACATTCTTCTCTACACGAAACGCGTTCCTATCGGTGTCGTGTCGTTGATCACGCCTTGGAACTTCCCGTTGGCGATACCGATTTGGAAGATGGCGCCGGCACTCGTCTACGGGAACACCATTGTGCTCAAGCCCGCGTCGGCGACGCCGCATCTCGGAGTGTTGATAGCGGAGATGTGGGATGCTGTGGGTTTGCCTCCGGGCGTCTTCAACTTGGTGACGGGTTCTGGCGGCGCGGTTGGTGATGCGTTGGTCGGTTCGGATGGAGTCGCTGCGGTGTCGTTTACGGGTTCGACGTCTATTGGGATGGGAATTGCGGCTACGGCGGCGAGCAGGGGCGTGAAGTTCCAGCTTGAGATGGGTGGTAAGAATCCTGTGATTGTGATGCCCGATGCAGATCTTGAGCAGGCCGCGCAGGTGACGGTTGACGGCGCGATGAAGTACTCGGGGCAGAAGTGCACCGCCACATCGCGTGCCATTGTCATCGGCAACGTGATTGAGGACTTCACCGACCTCGTGGTTGAGAAGACCGCGGCGCTCACGGTAGGTCCGGGAGCGGAAGAGGCATCTGTAGTGGTTCCCGTCATTGATGAAGCGTCTCGGCAAAACATTGTGCAGTCGGTTGAACGCGGCGTAAGCGATGGTGGAAATGTGCTCACAGGTGGTGACGTTCCGTCAGGCGGGGCGTACGACAGCGGGACCTATGTACAGCCGACCGTGCTGTCCAAGGTTTCGCCGAACGACTTTGTGGCGTGCGAAGAGATCTTTGGTCCGGTGTTGGGGATCATTCCGGCAGCGGACATAGACGATGCCATCGGGATTGCGAACGATGTGCAGTATGGTTTGAGCGCGGGCATCTTCACACGCAACTTGAACGCGGCGATGCAGTTCGCGGACCGTATCGAGGCGGGGATCGTCAAGGTAAATGGGGAAACGGCAGGTGTAGAGCCTCAGGTACCGTTCGGCGGGATGAAGGCGTCTAGCAGCGGTTCCCGAGAGCAGGGCAAGGCTGCGATCGAGTTCTTCACGGAGACGAAGACGATTTACGTGAATCAGAGTGCCAGTTGATGGCATTGGCAGCAGGCGGAGAGTCCTGATTGACAGGACTTGGCTTCGCCCGCGTTTTCGTCGTTGTTGTTGCTTTGCAACATCACTTTCGTTAAGATTCGCTGATAAAGTTCACGATATTCGTACGTGACTGTAAATCCAAGAGGAAAAGAGATGGTACTTGCGCAAACCAAGACCGACTTGGACCTGGTTGCTCACCTTTTGCGCCGCGCAGGATTCGGTGCCGACCGGGCGGAGATAGAACGATACGCTGGGAAGTCGTACGACGAGATAGTCGACGATCTTGTCCACCCTGAGCGGTTCTCTGAGGTTGAGGATGACCTTCTGGGACGGTTCTATCCCCATCTAGCCGCTAACAAAGACAACGGCGCTGTCTGGAATGGTCGATGGATGTTCCGAATGGTGAACACCGAGCGTCCTTTGGAAGAGAAGATGACGCTGTTCTGGCATGGGATTTTGGCGACTGGTTGGACAAAGAGCGAGCACACACCAAGCATGGTGAATCATATCCAGATGCTCCGCGACAACTGCATGGCCAATTTCCGGACGATCCTGCTGGAGCTGTCCAAAGACCCGGCGATGATCTTCTGGCTGGACAACAACGAGAACCACGGCTACTCGATCAACGAGAACTATGGTCGCGAAATCCTCGAGTTGTTCTCAATGGGTATCGGCAACTATACCGAGGACGACATCAAGAACGCTGCCAGAGCATTTACGGGTTGGACCTTCACGCAACCGTTGCCGCTGTATCCGTTTGGTCATTTCGAGGCGGAGTTTGTCTACCGTGAGGAAGACCATGATGCTGGGGAGAAGGAGTTCCTAGGGCACAGGGGCAACTTCAACGGCGAGGACATAATCGACATCATCGCCCGACAAGAGGCGACGGCGAGATTCATCGCCCGACACCTGTATACGTTCTTCGTGGCGGATGAGCCTCAGGTTCCGGCTTGGAGTATTCAGGAGCCACAGGATCCCGAAGCGATTCAGACGTTGGTCAATGCTTGGATGGAATCGGATGCGGACATCCGGCACGTGGTCAGCACCATGTTGAAGTCCGACTTCTTCAAAGAAGCGCGAATGAAGCGGGTGAAGTCGCCGACCGAGTTTGTGTCGAACGTGCTCAAGATTTCTGGCGACTATCGCGCCGTTGATGTGGGTCTGGAGCAGTTCGAAGGGACGCTCGTGGCGATGGGTCAGAAGCTGATGGACCCGCCATCGGTTGAGGGATGGCACACCGGAAAAGAATGGATCGACGGTGGGACGTTGACGGAGAGAGTCAATTTCGCGGTCAACACCTTGAGCGACTCGTCGAAGCCCGGTATTAAGGCAATCATCGACGCTGTTGAGGACATCGCCGGGCCGCGTACTCCCGAGAAGGTAGTAGACACGGTCTTGGAGTTCCTTTGCAGGTTGGATGTTGATGAAGCGTCTCGCGATGCGCTAATCGAACATGCCTACGAGGGCGGCGATTTCGATGGTCCTGAGGCCGAAGAGCGCGTCCTGAGACTAATCACACTTGCGGTTTCGACTCGCGAGTTCCAGTTCGAGTAAAGGAATGATCCCTCTGCACCTCCCCTTGGAAGAGGAGAGCAAGAGATACAACTAGCCAATCGGAGCAACTGAAATGGCGATCTACGGAAACGGCAACGGTAACGGGACAAACGCCAAGCAAAAGGATCCCGTGTTGGTGGTGATCCAACTGTCCGGCGGCAATGACTTTATGAACACAGTCATTCCGTATACCGAGGGCATCTACTACGATGTGCGGCCCCTCGTAGGGATGCCGGAAGACAAGGTGATCCCGATCACCGAACAACTGGCGTTCCACCCCAATGCCGGGGCATTGAAGGATCTTTGGGACGAGGGCAAAGTGGCGATCGTTCAAGGCATCGGGTACGAAAACTCGAGCCGGTCGCACTTCCGAGCAATGGACATCTGGCACACGTGCGAGCCGGAAACCATCGCTACCGAAGGATGGCTGGCAAAGGTCATTCGCGAAATGGATCCCAACGGCGAGAATCCCGTGACCGCGGTGAATTTCGGTCGAGGATTGCCCCGCGCGTTGGCGGCTCCGAATGTGACTGCGACCTCTATCGGCGACCTCGACAACTACGGACTGATGTCGGGCATCGAAGTCGCCGAGGAACGTGATGAGAACCTCGAGATCTTCAAGCGGATGTATACGCCTGCCGTGGGTTCGGGGCTTGTGATGGACTATCTGGGGCAGACAGGTCGGGACGTGTTGAAAGGCGCGGACATGCTGTCTGTTGCTCCGCAGATGTACAAGTCCAACGTCGAATACGCCGACAACCCAATCGCCCAGGCGCTTCGAGATGTGGTACGAGTTCACACCGCGAACCTCGGCACCCGCATCTTCTACACGAACCACTTGGGTTACGACCACCACGCGCAGGAAGTCCCTGCTCATAACAAGCTCATCGGCGAATTGTCCGAAGCGATTCGCGACTTCATGCAGGACCTCCGCGATCACGATGCCGCGGAAGAGGTGACGATCTTGGTCTTCACCGAGTTTGGTCGACGCATCAAGGACAACGGTTCTGGAACCGACCACGGCTCTGGCGGCGGCGCGTTCCTGATCGGCGAGCATGTCAAGGGCGGCCTGTACTCCGAGTACCCGCCGCTTGACCGGCCAAGCTGGTTGAACGACGAGGACTTGAGGCACACCTACGACTTCCGAGGGATGTACGGCACGATCCTAGAGCAGTGGTTCGGATTGGATCCAGTGCCGATTGTGGGCGGGAGTTTCGAACAGCTCCAACCGTACGAGAAGACCTTAGTCTGATCATCAGACCACGCAGCAGAGATAATCCGGGAGGGTTTAACCGTGAGTGAAAACGGTAATGGCTCGATGAACGGGACGAATGGCAGGCCGCATGCGCTGCTTCGCGCCGGGTTCCCGTTCTACACGACGTTAGGGATGCGTCGAGTGACCACGTATCCGATGGACCTAGTGATCGGCGACGATGACCGGTTGTACGTTCTCAACCGGACAGACGGGCAGGGCGGTCAAATACGTCGCATCAACTGGGATGACGATGATTTGGACATCTTCGGTTCGGACTTCGTGTGGCCGGTCCAGATGATCCGCGACGCGGATGAGAATTGTTACGTATCGGACGAGGGCAATCACACGATCACGGTGTGGCGACCATCCGATGGAGAGAAACTCGACACTTGGGGGACGCACGGCAGCGAACCTGGTCAGCTCAATCGGCCGTCTGGTATCGCTTGGGACAACGACGGCAATATGTTGGTTGTCGACACAATGAACCACCGTGTGCAGAAGTTCACGGCATCGGGCGAGCACATCAGCGGTTTCGGGTTTGGTGAGTTTGGGACCGGGGCTGGTCAGTTCAACATGCCTTGGGGCGTCGGCGTTGATCCGTTCGATGGATCGATCTATGTCTCTGACTGGCGCAACGACCGCTTGCAGAAGTTTGACTCGGACGGCAACCACATCTGGGCGGTAGGTTCAAGTGGCGATGACATCGGTCAGTTCAATCGGCCTGCTGGCGTGACGGTTGACCGACATGGTGACGTCTACGTTGCAGACCGGAGCAATCACCGTGTGTTGCAGTTTGACTTCACGGGGCGGTACGTCGACCGCTTCATTGGTGACAGTGTGCTGTCGAAGAGTGGGAGGATCTACATTCTCTCGAGCACGACGGTTTTGCGCAACCGTGAGTCGGCTGAGCTTGAGATCACACGTAGGTTGCGGGGTCCGGCGATGATGCGGTTCCACAACGATCCGAAGCGTGGGGATCTGATGTACGTGGCTGACTTTGGATGCCACCGGATCCAGATCTACCGCAAAGAGTCGTACGAGCTGACGTCAGAGCAGATCGCGCCGATACCGAGTGCGCCGACGCTGTACACGGTTTAAGTTGAACGGCCTCCCAAGGCTGCTCGGGTCTTGAACCGTTGATATATCAACATGATCGACAATTGTCCTGAGTGAAAACGTCTTTCGTAGTTTTGACAACCACCTCAAAGGCAAATCGTGAATCTCGAAGACATTTGGGGGTGGCAGTATGGTCGGTGTTTGCGTATCAGTAGTATCCAGCGTCGGCCGTCTCATAGATCGTTAAAATGAGTTGTGCAGCAACGATTGCGGTTTTTTTGATCGCTTTTGCAGTATCCGCATTCTTCATGTTTGTTGGAGATGCAACAAGCAATCCCGGACCATGGTCTGTAGTTGGCGTACTAGGCTTCCTTTTTTCGATTGGTATTGGTTTCGGCGTGATGATCAAAAGAGAAATGCGCGCTTCCCAAGTTGAGGTAAGTGTGACACAACCGACGCAGAGGCGACAACATATCCCGCGTTGGGTGAAAGCCCACTTGTTTCAAGAGTGTGGCGGAGTATGTGCCGGATGCTTGGACACATTCCGACAGATTGGCAACATGCAGGTCGACCACATCATTCCGGTTCACTTAGGCGGCAACAACGAGCTTGCAAACCTGCAATTGTTGTGTCGTTCTTGTAATGTCAAGAAGGGCACAAAAACGATGCCTGAACTGATCGAACAGTTGCGTCGTGACGGCGTCAGACGCTAACCAGGAATGGTCACAATGCTGTGCAATTGCCTCAAAATTGATCGCTCACAAAGGTTTAGCCCAAACTCACCCTAGATGCCGATTCGCAGTGCACTGTCATTGCTTCATGTGGTTCGCACACGCCAATTCGTGCGCGACCACAAGCCAGACACGCACGGATCGCTTTGGTGTGGTTCCAGCAATATTGTTTAACGACAGTCCGTACGTTGACGGTGGGTATCGTGAGATTCGGCTTCATGCTATGTCCTCCTTTGAAGGATCACGATTTTTGCCGATCATACACTTTACATCGACAGCCAAAGACTTGCCCCGGCAATTGTCCAAGGTCCAGAATCAGCACGCGGTTAACCCCAACCTCTCCTCAATACCTGACAACACATCGTGCGCTATCTCTAATGCGCGTTCAGAATCTAGTGCTTCATGAGTTTCGCAGGGTGCGCCGCCAATAAGCGTCTGCGGATATCGTGCTCCGACGTAGTGTTTATCCAGCAGGCCGGCGATCGATTTGACGAACTCGAAGGATTGGTCGAAGGCGGTGGCGTCGGCGCAGAGGTCCGCCAAGGCGTGTCCCCAGACGTGCTCAGCACCATGGTTGTATAGGAAGGCGACGACGGCCTTCTCTGCCGATTGCTGGGCCAAGAAGCAGGCCAGAGCGTGCCTTCCGTCCTCGGCGTTGGCTGTTGCGGCTTCGAGGTCGTGTTTGGACTGTACCAACCAGCTGCGAGGCACACGTTTCAGCGAGGAGTAATCGGTCATGGCGATCCTTGAAGATTATGGTTTGCGTGGATTGGCGACCGTAATACAGGACTCAGTAAAGCTGGTCGCCGTACTGCTGTGCCTTGACTAGCATCGGGTCTGAATCGGCCATTTCGAAGAATTCGGTTTCGGTGTAGACGTGGAATGTTGTGCCGACGGAGGGGCGCAGGTGCGTGACCCAGAAGTCGGAACGTCGATGGAAGGGTTCGTCGGTTTCCTGAAACACGATCAGCTCGAGAGTGGTGTCGGGTTTAGTCGGTTCGCCGCTGACGAGATCGCCGATGAGTATCAATCGGGTCATTCCTAATTGCGGCATTTCTTCGGCGAAGCGTTGGAGCTCGCCCTCGAGCATGCGTCGACGTTGGCTGCCAAAGCCGAACATCATTGGGGACATGGAATCAACCTGCGTAGCATGGATTGCGTTTCGACTAAGGCTAACAGGGAAATCGGACGAAATAGTCAACAACAAAAAAGAGGCGGGTGACACCACCGGGACAGGTCTTAAAACCTATCCGAGTGATGCCACCCGCCGGGAGGTGCCTCGACCTAGATCAGAGAACACCCCTCATTCTCAATTCCGTAGCGCTAGGACTGATCCCAGCACTGGGAACGTCTTTTGGGGGACCTCAACTAAGTCGAGACACCTCTCATACGGCTATATGCCATTACCTAGACGTCCCTCCTTTCGTTTAGTGTCCGGCTCGTGGCTCGCTTGCCACCGCCGCGGCAAGCCATCAGGTCAGGCTCACCGGCACGCTAATTATATTGGACGAGTCACGAATTGCCAACTGGAGCAACATAGCGCCTCGTCCGTGATGCGCCACCTTGCAGCGCTTGGTTATCGGTGATTAGCCGATTTGCTTGGCAAGCTTTTCGGCGTCGGCATTCGAGAGAATCCGGAATACCTTGTTGCCAGCGGGAGACATGCCCTGCACAGCCTTGCGGCCATTCTTCAATGTGACGATCTCAGGGTTCTGGACCGGTACGTTGGCCTTTTCTTTCACCGAGTATGCAGTGATTTCCATTTCCTACCTCGTTTCCTATAGCAACGACGTTCCCGAGTTGAGTTCAACTCAGTTATTCGGGTAGATTATAGAAATCGGCCTGAAAAGTTGGGAAACACCACATGCAGTTAACTTCGCAAATGGCTGTTATCCGCAGGTTTTCGGGGTTCGAGACGGTTAGGCGGTCAAGTTTGCGAACGATTTCTTGATACGGTAAGCGGCTTCGTCCAACGCGGACTCGGCGGCGTGAATGTGGCCTGGTTGGCAGTTGAAACCGTGTAGAACACCCTCATATCGGGTCAATCTGGTATCAACTCCCGCGTTTTTGAGCGCAGCAGCGTAATCTTCAGCTTCATCTCGCAGGACATCACATTCGGCTACAATCACCGTCGCGTCGGGGAGACCGCTCAGGTCGTCCGCCCTAATCGGCGACGCATAAGGGTGAGAACCGTCTCCATCGGGACCTATGTAGTTATCCCAAAACCACTCCATCCCGAGCTTGGTCAAACCGTACCCATCTGCGAACTCTTCGTACGATCCACGCTCGAAATTGTGGTCGATGACAGGGCAGAAGAGAACTTGGTGTGAAATCTTCGGTGTCCCTCTATCTCGAGCCATTTGAGAAACCGCTGCCGAGAGATTGCCTCCAGCCGATGTTCCTGCCACTGCCATGACTGACGGATCCCCGCCGAATTCTTGAGCGTTTTCCAACGCCCACAATGTTGCCGAGTAGCAGTCCTCCGCGGCACCGGGAAAACGAGTCTCAGGCGCTAGTCGGTACTGCACTGAGATCGCGATGGCTCCTACGCGGTTTGCCAATCCGCGCGAGGTTGGTCCTTCGAGTTCGTAACTGCGGATAGTCCAACCGCCACCGTGGAAGACCATCACTATCGGGTAGGGTGGTTCGCCACCTTCGGGAATGTAGATGCGTAGGGGGACCTCGCCATCCGGGCCATCGAACTTCCTGCGGATCACTTTGCGGACCGGCTCAATTGCCGGTGGCATGACTTTGCCGCGTCGCTCCGTCGCTGCGCGCAGTTCTTCGGGCGAGCATTCACCGAATGCCGGCATGTCGAGCGTCGCCGATTTTTCCATGAAGTCGACGGTGTCAGGGGTTAAGCGCGAGTCTTGCATGTTGTCGATTCCTTGTGTACGCGACGATCTACACCGTGTGCGAATCAGAACCAGTTTTCCTTATCTACCACGTTGCGCAACGGCTCTCCAGCGGCAAATCGGCGCATGTTGTCGGATACCACCTCATATCGCCGCTCTCCTAGATATCGCCCCTCATCAGCCGCGATATGAGGTGTGAGGATCGTGTTCGGCGCGTCCCAAAGCGGGTGTTCTTCTGGCAATGGCTCGATCTCGTAGACATCGAGGCCTGCACCTCCGATGACGCCGCTTCTCAAGGCGTCGTTCAGATCGTCCAACTTGGTGGTCATCCCACGACCTATGTTGATGAAGATCGCGGTCTTCTTCATCGACGCGAACTTGCTTGCATCGAACAGACCTTCTGTCTGAGGTGTGTGTGGGATAGTCAAGACGACGAAATCGCCCATCGACAATACCTCGTCCAACTCGGATGGATCGCGCATCTCATCGACGTAATCGCGTGCACCCGGCGCCTCCCAGCGTGCATCGACACCGACCACCGTGCAACCTAGTGCTTTACACAACCGGGCGGTCTCGGTTCCGATTCCACCTACGCCGACGATGACGACGGTTGAGTCTGGGAGAAAGATGTTGTTGTACTGGTCACCTAGAAGCTTGTGCCAGTTGCGATCCTTTTGCTGATCTCGGTATATGTTGAGATGCTTGACGAAGGAAAGCATCATCGCCACGATGTGTACCGAGATGTGATCGTTGTATATCTCTCGGAAGTTGGTGACTTGGACTGGGTGAGCGATCAACTCGTCGAAGTAGTATCCGGCAGGAGGTGCGGCGGCTGGTGCCTGCAACCACCGGAGCTTCGGCGCCGCAGCTACTAGACGGGGATTCATTGTCCCAAACGCGGCATCGGCATCGGCTAATTCTGCGACTGCTGAATCCTCGTTCATCGGGGCTACCAAGTTGGCGTCGGGAACAGAATCCTGCAATCTCTCTAGGAAGTCAAGATTGTGTTGGGAATTCGGAGGCAGGAATACCATTTTGAACGACATCTGCGCGTTTCACCTCTACGATCTGTTGGGTTGTTGATGCACCGATCGGCTATCCAAACTCGCTTTAACCGGTGCGGATTTACTTAACGCAATGATACAGAGCAACGATTAGGCGATTGCGATAACCTTGAGCCAAGACCGATATGGCTTTAGGCGACACCGCGGAAGGCCAAATCGGTCGATTCCAACGGTTACGAATGGCTTAGAGACGATCCGTTGCAGATACGTGACTTCGAAATAAACGCTGATCCGGGGTCGTTCGATTCTCCCCACTGCATTGTGACGTTGCGTCCTTGGGTGAACGTAGGAAACGTCGGGAGGATCGTGGTAAACCGTCTTGGTCGCATCTACGACGCGAAGAAGATCGGTCAACTCGCACGTCCGGGCAAGTTTTACGACCACACGCGTTATCGTCCGCGCATAAAGATGAGGCGTGGAGAGCGGACATTCCGCATTCCCAATACCGAGGTAACCGCGGCACGCGTTCCCGATGGTCGAGATCTGATATTTATCAAGATGCTTGAACCCCACGCCTGGTCTGAAGACTTCAACGAGTCGATCCTCGAACTAGTTCAAACCTTCAACGTCGAGCGGTATGTCCTCGTCGGGTCGATGTATGACTCAGTTCCTCACACGAGGCCGCTAAAAGTGACTGGTTCTGCTCGCGGTTGGGAGCCGCCGAGAACGTTCAAACACGGTGTGCGTCTCGGGAGAAGCCGTTACGAAGGCCCCACATCGATGGTTTCGCAACTGACCGAGTTGGCGCGAACTCAACTTGGTCTGGAAACGCTTTCGATGATCGTCCACCTTCCTCTCTACTTGAAACTCGACAACGACTATGTCGGAGCGTCTAGAGTGCTGTCGGTATTGTCGGAGGTCTACGATGTTCCAACAGATCGCATGCCTGAGATGCGGATGGGCGAGACGCAGTACTCCCAGGTTCAGATATCGAATTCTGACAACCCACGCTTAGCGCAGCTAGTTGCGAGACTGGAGTTGGAGTACGACGCAGAAGAGGCGGAACCAGCTGAGGAAGAAGAGATCGAACTCTCACCGGAACTAGAGGAGTTCTTGCAAGACCTTTCCCGCGGTTGGGAAGACGAGGAAGGGCGAAGATAAAAATCGGGCGTCGGTCGGATCAAACCGACTGACACCCGATCGATTTATCCGGTTGGTTAGAGTTCCTGAACTTCGACGCCTGCCAACTGCTCGACGTACCGAAGAATGCCGGAGTGGTCGTTTGTGCCGTCACCCCCGACTACCAATGCTGTCAAGACCTGTTGGAGGTTTGCGGTGACCTGCAAAGGCACGTTCAATGCTCGCGCAGTCTCCATCGCGTTGTTGATGTCCTTGTAGTGGAGTTCGATGCGGAAACCCGGGTCGAAGTTCCGGCTGATCATCATCGGGGCCTTGGCGTTCATCACGTTGGATCCGGCGAGGCCGCCTTGGATGGCTTCGAAAACAGTCTGGGGGTTGACACCGGCTGCGGTAGCCAGGACCAATGCCTCCGCAAGACCGTGGATATTCGCACCGACGACGATCTGGTTCGCCAATTTCGTCACGTTACCTGCGCCGTGAGCGCCGCATAGCACCGCCGATTTTCCGAGGACGTCGAACAGCGGCTTTGCACGCTCGAAATCTGCTGCTCCGCCTCCTACCATGATCGCGAGGTCTCCCGATATGGCGAACGGCTCGCCGCCAGAAACCGGGGCGTCCAAGAAGTTGATGTTGCTATCGGCTAGACCGGCACCGATCTCCTGAGAAACTCCGGGTGCGATAGACGACATATCGACGACCAAGTCGCCTTCCGACGCACCATCGGCCACACCGTCCTCGCCAAGGATCGCCTGCTTAGCCTGAGGGCCGTCTTGGACCATCGTAATCACGACATCGGTCTTACTAGCCACATCCGCGCAAGAACTCCCTGCCGATGCACCAGCCTCGACCATCTCATCGATCGGGTCTGGAAAGACGTCGTAAACGGTCACATCGTAACCCGCGTTGATCAGGTTCTTAGCCATGGGCTTGCCCATGATCCCGAGCCCGATGAATCCAATCTTTTCTGCCATGTTGCTTCTCCTCTTGAAGTCGGCGTAGGTGTTCGTCGCCCGATATCGACGCGCAGGTCGATTCATCTTTCGTGCCAGCCTTCGATGGTAAAACGGCCCCAGACGAGAGCGCGTTCTAGTCGTCGTCTTTCCAGAAACGCTCTTCCTCGAAGTGATAGCTGGTGTCGACGTACCGTGCCTTGACGTCTTCGATCATCCCCGGATGACCGCAGGCGTATATCACCGTCTCAGCTGGATCTAGATTGCGCTCTCTGACGAAGTCCTCAACCAATGTGTTGATCCGGCCTTTGGGCCCCTGCCAACTGCTGTTGCGCTCTTCATCTGGTCTGCTTACCGAGTGGTAAAACTCGATGTTCTCATGGCTTTCCGCAAGTTGTGACAGTTCATCGTCATACCCAAACTCGTCCAGATAGCTAGCGCCCTCCAACACGTAGAACTTGTAGTCCTCTCGAGCGACTGGCGCATCGGAGTTCCACTCGGGGTCGTTCAAGAATTTCCTGAGTATAGAGACATAAGGAGCGACACCCGTGACGGTTCCGACCATGACGTGGTTCTTGAATTCGGGTTTGAAGACGAATATGCCTTTCGCTCGAGGACGCAACGTCAATTCCGTGCCCACAGACAAATCGAAGAGCACTGGCGTCAAATTCCCATCGGGCGGGGGCACCAGCTCGACGAACAACTCGATCTCAGGCTCATCAGGAGATGAAACAATCGAATATGGTCTCTCGATACCCTCAGCTCCGATCGTGCAGTACTGCCCCGGTTTGAATGTGAACGGTTGAGCAGGTTTCAGCCAAATCTTCCACAGATCCTCGGTCAAATCTTCCCGTCTAGTGATTTCACACGTCGTAAACCTGCCCCGTATCGTCGGTCGATTCGTTTGTTGCTGCTGGGTCATATCGCCTTTCGATTTCAACGTGTTGCGTGAAACAGGTTACAACAATGTTCAGTTTCATCTAGGTTTGGGACCTCGCCGTTGGCTGGTGATACCATGATTTCACGATTTCGCTGGCGAATAATCGCTAGACCGAATCCCCGCAAATTCACCGATCGTCGTTTATCAGGGAGACCGAAATGGCAGGACCGACTCCTGGAGTTGCCTACAGCATCACCATCAGAGCCGAATACCCCAACCGGCCTGGCATGTTGGGGTTAATTACGTCTGCTATCGGCAGATGCGGCGGTGACGCGGCGGCTATCGACGTTGTCTCCACTAACGGAGGGAGGATGATCCGCGACTTCACGATCAACACCTCCGGTGAAGACCATTCCCGAATGGTCATGGAAGCGATCGAAGCGCTTGATGACGTCTCAGTCAACAGTGTCTCTGACGCAACCTTCTTGATGCACGTGGGCGGAAAGATCGAGATGCGGTCCACCGTGCCTGTCAGCACGCGCGACGACATGTCCAAAGCCTATACACCGGGCGTCGGCCGCGTCTGCATGGCAATCCATGAAGATCCTGATGCGGTTTGGGCTCTAACGGGGAAGGGGCGCACGGTTGCTGTTGTCACCGACGGCTCCGCAGTCCTCGGCCTTGGGGATATCGGGGCCGCCGCCGCGTTGCCGGTCATGGAGGGTAAGGCGCTGCTGTTCAAAGAGTTCGGGCGAGTAGATGCATGGCCCATCTGCGTCGACACTAATGACCCTGACGAGATCGTCAGCATCGTAACCGCTATCGCTCCCGGTTTCGGTGGCATCAACTTAGAAGACATCAGCGCCCCTCGTTGTTTCCAGATCGAAGAACAGCTGAAAGAGCGGCTCAACATTCCGATTTTCCACGACGACCAGCACGGCACGGCTGTCGTTGTGCTCGCTGGGCTGATCAACGCTCTCAAACTAGTAGGCAAAACTCCTGAAGCTTTGAAGACGGTGGTGTTGGGAGCTGGCGCATCAGGCACAGCTTGCACCAAAATACTCCTTTCATACGGTGTGAAAGACATCATTGGCTTCGATCGAACAGGCGCTTTGTCGCGCGACCGCGATTATGAGGGCAATGTGATGAAGCAGTGGTTTGCCGACAACACGAACCCGAATAACGTCAATGGCACCCTCTCGGAATGCATCGAAGGTGCCGACTTTATTCTCGGGCTTGCCGGTCCTGATCTGCTGACCCGCGAGCAAGTTGCCACCGCGGCCGATAACGCGATCGTGTTCGCTCTATCGAATCCCAACCCGGAGATCTGGCCCGAAAACATTCCTGAAAACGTCGCCATCATGGCCACTGGTCGCACTGACTACCCCAACCAGATCAACAACTCGCTATGCTTCCCTGGCTTGTTCCGCGGTGTACTAGACGTTCGTGCTTCCGACATCACCGAGGAGATGAAGATCGCGGCCGCTCAAGCAATCGCAGAAGTCATTCCCGATGAGCATCTGGACCCCGATTTCATCATCCCGAGCGTGTTCGACCGAAACGTTGCACGTAATGTCGCGCAACGCGTCGCCATTGCCGCCCAGGATTCTGGCGTCGCCCGCAGGCGTCGCAGGCAGACGGATGAGGTCTATGCGACTATGCGATCGCGTTAGAGTTGAATTAAAGCTCGAACAGCAAGACTTCCAAACATGAGTTACGACGCGATCGTGATAGGCGGGGGCATCAGTGGATGCGCTGCCGCTTACTACCTCTCATCCGCCGGCCATAGCGTCGCGCTGATTGAAAAGGATGCACCGGCAGCCCATGCTTCTGGGTTTGCCTTTGGGTCGCTGCACACGCAGTTCCAACCACCCTCGTCTGGTCCGCCAATTGAGTGGTTCCGAGCAGAATCTATTGATCTGCATCATCAACTGGCTAATTCGCTACCGGAAGTATCGGGTGTTGACTACCACTTCAAGGAAAAAGCCGGCTTGGTGCTGGCGTTCGACGAAGCCGATGCGGCGCACCTCAAACCATCGGGCGTCGCTGGATTCCTAAGATCAGAGTGGCCGGAAGATCGTCATGATGTTAGATGGCTGGCGTACGGCGAATTGAGCCATATCGAAGCCCGAGTGTCGACCGACGTGATAGGTGCTCTTTACCTTGGCGGGATGACCGAGATTTCACCGGAAGGCGTGACAAAAGCGTTGTGGACAGCTTCCGAACGGAACGGCGCGGTCATGGTTAATGCCGAAGTGACAGCCATAAACGTCGTTGACGGTATGGTTACAGGCGTCACGACGGACGATGGCTCGATTTCGTCGGGCATTGTTGTGCTCGCGGCTGGGCCATGGAGCCAATCCGTTTTGCAACGTGGAGCTTCCACTTCCAATTTGAGACTTCCAGTTGCGCCGTTAAAGGGCGAGATTCTGCGTTACGACTTAGGGGATGAACCTCCGTTGCCAGTCTCTATATGGTGGGGTTCAGACTACGCTTCATCAAAACCAAATGGACTGCTGCACGCGGGGACCACGCATACCGACGCAGGTTTTGATGAAGAACCATCTGCAGAGGGTCGAGAGGGGATCCGAAGATCCGCAGAACGCGCGCTTCCGTTCTTGGCGAACAAGAGGATCGCTGAGCAGACGGCATGCTTGCGACCTGTTACCCCGGATGGATTGCCGATCATCGGCAAGATGCCCGGCGCGCGTGGGCTGGTCGCGGCGACTGGGGCTGGGCCACTAGGGATTGAGTTGGGTCCCGCGATTGGGAAATTGGCCGCCGAAATCGCACTTCATCAAAGCGAAACGAGTTCAAGATACAGCGGGTTTAGCCCAGCGCGGTTCGCGTGATAGCATCGATTCTTAGAGTGAATCAGCAACGCATTCTGGAGCCGAAACCCCGCTAAATTCGTTAGGAAAAGCAACAGCCTTTAATTCAGTCCCGTGTGACTGACAAGGTGCGAAAACTCAATATCGGTGTTCGTCGATGTCCATACTTGGACGCGACCGAGCCTGCAAACATGAAAACGCCCTCGTCGGTCCGCGACGAGGGCTTCTGTTTTAAGACTGGGCAGAACCGAACGAAAACCGATATTGATGTCCACCATCGAACCAAACTTCGAGCGCAACTTAATGACCGGCCCTGAAATGCGCCGGGCGTTGGCTCGTATGGCTCATGAGATCATCGAGCGCAACCACGGCGCCGACAACCTCCTCATTGCTGGCATCCCAACGCGTGGCAAACATCTCGCCGAACGCCTGGCAAACCAGATCGAGCGCTTCGAATCCATACGTCCGATAACGGCTTCGTTGGACCCGTCGAATTTCCGCGACGACGCGCATCATCGACACACGAACAGCTCAAACGGTGTGACTCGTTCAAATGGGATGGACGAAGTTGATGTGACGGGCATGCGGGTCGTGGTTGCAGACGACGTGTTCCACACTGGCCGAACCGCTCGAGCCGCGCTTGATGCCTTGATGCAGTCCGGTAGACCTGACTATGTCCATCTCGCCGTCCTCATTAACCGCGGACACCGCGAGCTGCCAATCAACCCAGACTTTGTCGGACGCAACGTTCCCACATCCCGTGCCGAACGCGTTCATGTGCTCCTCGATGAAGTTGACGGAGAAGACCGGGTCGCGTTGACAAGAACTAGCGCAGCAACCCAAAACCGGGATGCCGCTACGTGATTACCACTTTGCCGAAAACATCCCGACAAGCGAGCACGGCTTTGATACCGTCGTCTAGGCACCTCCTAGACGTTGATTCACTTTCCTCCGACCAAATCCAAGACCTAGTCGACACTGCCCGTGAATTCCGCGACCTCCGCGCCTCGACGCGATACAAATCCGACATCCTACGTGGCACTTCCATCTACACCCTCTTCTTCGAAAACAGCACTCGAACCCGCGTCTCCTTCGAACACGCCGGCAAAGCACTCGGAGCCGATGTCATCAACATCTCAGCCGCTACCAGCAGCGTCAACAAAGGAGAATCACTCCTCAACACCGCACTGACGCTCGACTCGATGGGCGTTGATGCGTTAGTCATCCGGCACGCACACTCAGGCGCATCTCACTTTGTATCCCGACACGTCAATGCCACCGTAATAAATGCCGGCGATGGCGCGCACGCGCACCCCACACAGGCCCTTCTCGACGTGATGACTCTCGAGGCAGAAATCGGCAATATAAGAGGCGCAAAACTCGCAATGATCGGCGACATCCTGTACTCAAGAGTCGCTCGGTCCGACATCATCGCTTTCCGAAAGATGGGCGTTGAAATCTCCATCGCTGCGCCGCCGACGCTTCTGCCAAATGGCTGGACGGCAGGTACCAACTCGCTTAATGTCCCGGACTCAGAGGTTACTGTCCACGAATCCGTTGAAGATGCCGTCAGCGACGCCGATGCAATCATGTGCCTTCGCCTCCAACTCGAGCGCCAAACCGCTGGCCTGCTTCCAGACGTGAACGAATACTCTCGGGTCTGGGGGATTAACAACCAACGGTTGGCTCTGGCAAAACCTGACGCTCCGGTCATGCATCCCGGCCCAATGAACGAAGGACTAGAAATCAGTACTGAGGTCGCCCATGGCGGACGAAGCTTGGTCACGACACAAGTCCAAAACGGAGTCGCCATGCGAATGGCGGTCCTCGAACATTTCTGCGCCGCCATCGGATAGCTGCAATGCGAGAGCAATCACAACCAATAGTCATCCGAAATGGCCGGGTCATCGACCCTTCCCAAGGATTCGATGCCATCGCCGATGTAGTCGTCATCGGCAGCGCTGTAGTTTCGATTGAATCCCCCGGCACAACCGAACTGTCCGACGGTTGGACAGAATTCAATGCCAAAGGCAAGATAGTCGCGCCTGGCTTCATCGACCTTCATACCCACCTCCGGACACCCGGCCAAGAGTGGAAAGAAGACCCCAAAACTGCGTCCGACGCAGCGGTCAGAGGTGGCTTCACAACCATCTGCGCCATGCCCAACACTTACCCGGCGCAAGACAACGCCTCAGTAGTAGATGCGCTTCTGCAACGCTGCGCATCCGAAGCGGATGTCCGCGTCCGCCTCATAGGAGCCATCACGAAAGCCCGTGAAGGTCATGAACTCGCTCCTATGCATGAACTCGCCGATGCCGGCGTGATCGGTTTCTCAGATGATGGCGACCCCGTGATGTCAGCCCACCTGATGCGACAGGCACTGGCCTACTCATCCGACCTGGACCTCCCAGTCATTAACCATGCCGAAGACCGCGGTCTCGTCTCCGAGTGGGACATGAACGAGGGCCCAGTCGCCACCCACCTAGGCCTGAAGGGCATCCCTAACAGCGCCGAATCGATGATGATCGCCCGAGACATCGTCCTCGCGCGTATGACTAACGGTCGCCTCCACATTCCTCATGTTTCTACCGCTGAATCCGTTGAGATAATTCGACGCGCCAAATCCGACTCAATCAATGTCACTGCCGAAGTAACTCCGCATCACCTCGCCCTCACCCAAGAGTGGGTGTACGGCGAATACGGCGAAGTGCCGAACACTCTTACCCCGAATGCCTACGCGACCAACGCCAAAATGGCGCCCCCGCTCCGGGCTGAAGCAGATCGACAAGCGTTGATTGACGGCCTGTCCGACGGGACGATTGACACCATCGGAACTGATCACGCACCCCACGCCGACACGGACAAAATCTGCACCTTTACTGAGGCCGCAAACGGCATCATCGGGTTGGAGACCGCTCTAGCGCTCACCGTCGGGATTGCAGGTATCGGCATCGAAACCGTCATTGAACGATTTACCGTCGGCCCCAGCGCGATTCTCAACGATGCCACCATAGGCACCCTCCGACCGGGTATGCCAGCCGACATCACAATCATTGATCCGAATGCTGAGTGGCAGGTCACTTCTGCCACACTCGGATCCAAAAGCCGTAACACGCCGTTGCTTGATGCCAACGTCAAACCACGCGTCGATGCCACGTTCGTGAACGGCACAAAAATCTGGGACGCCAACGAAAACGGAGCAGCAGATGCCTAGTGATCTTCGCGGTCCGGCGCTCCTAGCTCTCAGCGACGGCTCGATATTTCGTGGCAAACGCCTAGGTGCCGAAACCGACACTGTAGGTCTTGTCGTCTTCAACACTTCGATGACCGGCTACGAAGAGATGCTTACCGATCCCTCATATGGTGGCCAGATCCTCATCCCAACCTACCCACTCATCGGCAACTACGGCATCAACCTCAAAGACGCGGAATCCCGCCAAATCCAAGTCAAGGGTTTCGTGGTCCGATCCGATTGTGACGAACCCTCTCACCCTTTGTCAGAGATGACCGTCCACGAGTATCTCGAACAAAACGGCATACCTGGGATCTCAGGTGTCGATACTCGCGCCATTACTCGACGCATACGCTCAACCGGCGTCATGATGGGTGCGATTGTTCAAGGCGACGACCCCGACGCAGCAACCGCCACTCTCGACGCCGCCCAATGGTACGGTGACCAGAACTGGGTCGACGAAGTCGCAACCAAAGAAGAGTTCGAGTGGCATGGCGACGGCACGTCTGGTACCCGCCCTGCGGAAGAGTTGATCATCCGCTCCAACCGCGCAGGCGTCGAATACACCGCCGACAAAGACGAACGCCCTCTCCGCATCGCTGTCATCGATTTCGGCGTCAAGTGGAACATCCTGCGAAGCATGATGGCTCGGAATTGCGAAGTCAAAGTCTTCCCTGCTGATGCCACTGCCGCGGAAGTCAAAACCTACAACCCCGACGGCATCGTGCTATCTCCAGGGCCTGGTGACCCAGCGGTACTCGACGGTCCAGTCGAGACCATCCGCGAACTATCCAACCTAGCCAGCGGCGATGGCTCCAACGCCATCCCGACTCTTGGAATATGCCTAGGCCATCAGTTAGTAGCCCGAGCCCTTGGTGCCGACACCTTCATGCTCCATTTCGGACACCGCGGCGGTAACCAACCAGTCCAAGATCTACGAACCGGGCGCGTCTATGTAACCGCCCACAATCACGGATACGCTGTCGATCCAGACAAACTGCCCAAACGCCCCGGTGTCAAGGTGACGCACATCAACTTGAACGACAACACCGTCGAGGGTTTAGTCGACGAAACTCACGGGATTATGACCATCCAGTTCCACTCGGAGGCATCGCCCGGACCCCACGACAGCGAGATGATCTTCGACCAGTTCGTAGCCGCTGTCAAAAACCGCGCGACGAACAAGTAGCGACCATATGCCCCGTAACGAAAACCTCAAAAAAGTCCTGGTCATTGGCTCAGGCCCCATTGTCATCGGTCAAGCCGCGGAGTTCGACTACGCTGGCACACAAGCCTGCAAATCTCTCCGCGAAGAGGGTGTTGAGGTCGTCCTCGTAAACTCCAATCCCGCAACCATCATGACCGACGAGGACGTGGCAGATCGCGTCTACATCGAGCCGTTGACAGTCCCTGTGGTCACTCGCATCATCGAACGCGAAAAACCCGACGGGATTCTCGGAACCCTCGGCGGTCAGACCGGACTGAACTTGACGGTCGAATTGGAAGAAGTTGGTGCCCTGAAAGACGTAGTGGTAATGGGCACGAAGACCGCCAGTATTCGCAAAGCCGAAGACCGCGAACTCTTCGCAACCTTTATGGAGGAGATCGGTGAACCCATCTCCGATGGAATCGCCGTCAACAATTTCCCAGACGCCGAGGATGCCGCCGAAGAGATCGGCTATCCCGTTGTCATTCGCCCCGCATACACGCTAGGCGGAACTGGCGGTGGAGTGGCAAAAGACGTCGAAGAACTCGAAGAAATCGTCGCATCTGGACTGGCCGCGTCGCTTGTAGGCCAAGTCCTCATCGAAAAATCCCTCCTTGGATGGAAAGAGATCGAATACGAGGTGATGCGCGACAGCGCTGGCAATGTCATCACCGTCTGTAACATGGAAAACTTCGATCCGATGGGCGTCCACACTGGCGACTCCATCGTCGTTGCTCCCAGTCAGACGCTCACCGACAAGGACTACCAACGCCTCCGAACCGCCGCGTTGCACATCATCGATGGGCTCGAAATTGAAGGCGGTTGCAATGTCCAGTTCGCTTATCGGCCAGGCAGAGAGATGGGTGAAAAACTCGGCGAGGGCTCTCGATACGATGATGATGGCCCGATGTATTACGTCATCGAGGTAAACCCCAGGGTCTCTCGATCTTCCGCACTCGCGAGTAAAGCTACCGGGTACCCCATTGCACGCGTTGCCGCAAAAGTCGCTCTTGGTTTGCACCTCGACGAGATCAGCAACGTCGTCACGGGCAAGACTCGTGCCGCGTTCGAACCAGCCCTTGATTATTGTGTAGCCAAGATTCCTCGCTGGCCGTTCGATAAATTCGGTTCTGGAGACCGATCCCTCGGTACTCAGATGAAGGCTACAGGTGAGGTAATGGCCATAGACCGAAGCTTTGAAGCGGCTCTAATGAAGGCCGTAAGATCCTTGGAAGACGGCAAGCGATCCCTGCGCTGGGAAGACCCGGATTGGCGGATCAACGACCTTTCGGACGAAGAGCTTTCCGGCGACGACCTACGCCTTTGGAAACTCGCCTTCAAACTCCGAACCGGCTCTACCCCGGAAGAATTGACCCTATCCACTGGGGTTGATATTTGGTTTACTAGGGCTCTCCACCGCATCGTCAGCATGGAACGGCAACTGAGCGGTTCCGATCATTTGAGCGCCGACCTTCTTTTAGAAGCGAAACGCCTCGGTCTCAGTGATGACGACATCGCTGAGTTCTCCGATTTGGGACTTGGCGAGCGCGTACGCGAGTTGCGAAAATCCCTCGGTATCGTCCCTGTCTACAAGATGGTGGACACTTGCGCCGGTGAGTTTGAAGCCTCAACTCCGTACTTCTACAGTACCTATGAAGATGAAAACGAGGCCGAGCCCATCGGCGTCGATTCCGCCGTAGTGATCGGCTCGGGACCGATTCGGATAGGGCAGGGCATCGAGTTCGATTACTGCTCCGTACACGCCGCTTGGGCCCTCCAAAATGAGGGCATTCGGGCCGTGATGATCAACTCCAACCCGGAAACCGTTTCCACAGACTTCGACACCTCTGACCGCCTTTACTTTGAGCCCCTAGACGAGGAGGCGGTCCGAGACATCATCGACAACGAGATGGGCAACGGAGCAACCTCATCTAATGGCGTCATTCCCCCGAATATCGTTGTCCAATTCGGCGGCCAGACCGCAATCAACCTCTCCCAAAACCTCAACGCCGCTGGACTCCAAGATCTCGTTTTAGGTTCCGACCCCCAAGTCATAGACAATGCCACCGACCGCGGTCGCTTCGAGCAACTAGCTGCCATGAACGGTTTGCCCTTGCCGCCGGGTGGTACGGCGACCAACACCGATTCCGCTCTCGCCCTAGCCGAAAACCTCGGATACCCGGTACTAGTCCGACCGAGTTACGTCCTTGGCGGACGCGCTATGGAGATCGTTGACAACCCCAACGAACTCCAACGATACTTTGACCGCGCCCTCCGCGCTGTACCTGGACAGACCATCCTCGTAGATCGCTATTTTCAAGGCATCGAGGTAGAGGTCGATGCCGTATGTGACGGTCAAGATGTCCTTATCCCTGGTGTGATGCAGCACATTGAACGTGCCGGCGTCCACTCCGGCGATTCCTTCGCCGTCTATCCCGCAATTTGGCTCACCGGAGACGAAGTCGAGACCATCGTCGATTACACCCGACGCATCGGCCGGATGCTCAACGTGCGCGGGCTTATGAACATCCAATACGTAATCACTGGCGGCGGAACCTACCGCAGTAGCGCCGCTGATCCAGGACGCTCCGAAGCCGACGCGCAAAACAGCGAGACCTACGTCATAGAAGTCAACCCCCGTTCGTCGCGCACAATTCCTTTCATCTCAAAGGTCACGGGCATACCCATGATCCGCATTGCCACGCAAGCCATGCTCGGCAAAAAGCTCAGAGACATGGAATGGGGCACCGGACTGATGCCACGCAAGGATCTAGTCGCGGTGAAGGCCCCCGTATTCTCGATGAACAAACTCACGAGCGTCGACACCTTCCTCGGACCAGAGATGAAATCCACTGGCGAGGTCATGGGGATCGACCTCTCATACGTCCCCGCCGTAACCAAGGCCCTCATCGCTTCCTCACACTCCATAAACCGCGGGGACAGTGTCTTGCTAAGCGTTGCCGACTCCGCGAAATCAGACGCCGAACGTCTAATCCGGATTCTCGGGGACAACGGACACGCCATATACGCGACATCGGGCACCGCAAGCTTCGTCCAATCCCTTGGCTACCCCGTCACAGAAGTGGACCGCATTCTGGCCACCAACAAGACCAACGTCGTGACGGTAATCAACGACGGCACCGTCCAAGCCGTCGTAAACGTCCCCACGGGAGGCAGAGCGGCAGAGCAAGATGGTTTTTACATCCGCCGGGCCGCTGTAGAGCGCCGCATCCCCTGTTTCACCTCCATCGATACTGCGCGGTGCGCGGTCGAAGCCGCTTATGCGCCGGAAATTACCAACGTAGGAGACGGCGGTATCAATGTGATGACGTTGACTGAATACGTCAACGGATAGGACAAGACCGCTTCAACCCGGCGTTTCGCCAATCCAGACCTCACCACCCTCGAAATACTCTTTCTTCCAGATCGGCACAACTTCCTTCAGCCGATCAATGAAATACAGAGCCGACTCGAACGCAGGCCGACGATGAGCCGCGCTCACCGCTAACACCATGCTCGTCTCGCCGATGTCAACTCGCCCGGCCCGGTGACAAACCGCAACCTCGCCGATCTCCCACTTTTCTTTCATCTCACCAATGATCTGCAGCATCACGTTCTCAGCCATCGGTGAATATGCCTCGTACTCCAGGTACAAGACCGATCTGCCCTCATTGTGGTCTCGTGTGACCCCATGAAAAACAACTACCGCGCCGTCCTGATCAGAACCAACCAGCCCAACCACTCGATCCGCATCGATCTCCTCTTCCGTAACCCAAACCCGAGACGTTTCTACATCATTGGAATCTTCGCCACCGCTCACGGGTGGGATAACAGCGATCTCGTCCCCATCTTCCAAATGCTTAGACTTGTCCACGTAGATCCCATTCCGAGCCAACATCACATTTGATGGCAACACGCCCTCCCGATCCACACTCGCCAAAGCACAATCAATCGCATCACCCAGAGATGAACCAGCGTCGAGTTCTACCTCGACGCGCCCAGTACCGGCGCGTTCCCGGGCTCCAGCAAAGAACAATACGGTGACGCGCATCGTCATATCCCGATCGCCAACATTGCTCAAAGCCTATCCTCAGACAGGCTTCCAAGTTGGTTTGCCGTCCTCTTCCACAACCTTGCCCATGCTTATGCCCGTGGGAAGGTGACCGGAAACCACCGTCCAACCCTCGGATATCGCCCGCCATAGCAGCCATCTGCGTGACGCCGTCGAAAGGTCTTGCCTCCAGTCGAAGACCGGGCACCAGTGCTGTTCCCGGATCTGTGCCACGTTGTGGAAAAGATCACCCGTCAGAACTGCCTTCTCATCTCCTGACTGCACCAGCACACACTGATGACCAGGCGTGTGTCCATTCGTCGGAAGCAAGTAAACGCCGTCCATCAACGGTAGGCTTCCCAGCACGAGCTTCAACTGCCCTGTGTTTTCAAGTGGCGCCACCATTGCATCGAATTCGTCATTCTGGTTTGCTGGATCACTGTAGAACTCCCAATCATTTCGGGCGATGTGGTACGTTGCATTAGGGAACGTGGTTCTGCTGCCATTCCCGTCTGATCGCATGTTCCAACCGATGTGGTCCCAGTGACAATGCGTGATCACAACATTGTCGACGTCCGCGTTAGTCACGCCTAGACTCTCGAGATTCTTGATCAGGTCCCCTTCAGGTGGTCCGTGCTCATACGGACCAGGCCCCGCGCCTGTATCCACCAATAGGTTCTCCCCTGACCCATCGACGCGACGTACCAGATGTCCTCGCCATTGCGCTTCCCAATACCCTTCCGGAGCCAACGCGTAGTCCCGATGCGGATCCCACTCCTCGGCGCTCACATCCACAAATACATCCGCAGGATTTCTTTGAAACCCGATGTGGTCATCCACAACCGAAATCTCGTAATCACCAACTACTATCTGCGTTGAGCCCATTAGCTTCTATTCCTTTGCCCAAATCAGACTTATCGACTGTTATCGCCGTTGAATATACGTGCCTCGGCTTCGGGTGAAAGTTGGATACCTTCCGCTCTAAGCTCGGACCGCATACGCTCTGCCGCTAGGCGTTCGCCTTCCGCCATGCCTTCTTCTCTTCCTTTGACGCGTGCCTCTTCGATAGCCTTCTCCCGCGCAACCCGTCGAATCTCGGTTTTCGTCTCGAACATCATCCTAGCCCTTTCGATCACCAAGGCAATCACCACTACGAACGCCCAGCTCAACTGCGTTACCGCCAACCTGTAGAAACCGATGCCCCAATGGTCTGTCTCCGAGTATACCCAAAGCAATGGAACGGATATCGCACCAACGGTTGCGAAGCCTACTCCTTGCCAAACAATACCGCGCTCCTCAAGCGTTGAGGTCACGCTTTCAAGTGTCATATGATGCTTTGCCTTCGTTTCAGGTTTTCCGGCAGTGCCAAACTGCACCGCGCAAAACACCATACCAGCAAAACGCGTTTCCTTAACACCAATGTGGCAAACGAACCAACGACCTTTCGTTAGGGCTCAACTACCTCGATGAAAATCGCTGTATCATCGCCGTCCACCAAAACACTGCTCAACTCGCCTTCTCTCGAATAGACGACATCGCCTTGGCCCGCTTCCACGATTTCGCCGTCCAAGATAAAACTGACTTTGCCGCGAAGCACCACCCACCAAGCTTCCGCGTCACCCGAAAACGAAGCCAATGGGCCACCGGGCATCACGTGGAACATCTCGACACGATTCCGCGGATCCAAAATCACCGTTTCTTGCCAATCCGAGTCAAGCCCATGGCGTTCGATCATGTAATCCAACGGTGTAAAGATGCGGTTGGGCGGTTCCCAGTGATCCTCTAACGGAATCGTTCGCGCCGGTTCGAGTCCCTTCAAATCGTGGTTCGAACCCGGTTTACCCGTGACCATGCGCATGCACATCTCACCCTTCCAAGCCCGCGGATCATGGCGGTAGCCACATGGCGCAACGATGATGTCCCCAAAGTGCGCCTTGAACGGTTCGTACTCACCGACCCGGTAACGCATTTCACCCCCGTACGCGACCCACCATTCGTTGAAGTCGTCGTGAAGATGCGGATCTCCCGGCGACCCGCCGGGCGAAGAAATGACGGCCATGCGGTTACGCGAGTCCATCACCAACACCCGCGACTTGGTCGCCGCAGCATAACCTCCGCCCGACCGCGCGATCTCATCAAGAACAGGCCCTTCGACATCAGGCGCGTCAGGCCGAAGCGAATCGACAATCTCGTCGTACGTCACATGGCGAGCATTAGTTTCAGACATCTCAATTCCCGTTATGTTGACTGCTTTAGAGTTCAGATCTCCAAGCGAAATCTGCACTCGTAGCAGTTTAACAATCGGTCAGCACGACTCAGGATCAGCGACTTCAACGAATACCGCTGAACCGGGACCAGTCGCCGAAATCGCGCTCCACTCGCCATCACCCGAATACACCACGCTCCCCTTGCTGGCATCTACTACGTCACCCGCTATCTCGAATCGAACATTCCCTTTCAAGACGACCCACCAAGACTCCGTGTCGCCATTGACCGATTCGGCTGATGAACCGGGCATCACGTTGAACATCTCTACGCGGTTTCGTTGATCGTGCAGCACCGACTCTTGCCAATCGTTATCCAAACCCTGCCGCTCAATCATGTATGGCAACGGCGTCAGGATACGGTTCGGCGGTTCCCAATCTGGATCCAGCCGAACCGTCCGGGAAGGCTCGATGCCTTTGATGTCGTGGTTAGAACCTGGTTTGGTGCAGACCAATCTCATGCACATCTGGCCGTACCAAGCTAAGGGCGTGTGTCTGTAGCCGCACGGCGCTACCACGATATCTCCGAACGTCGCCCGAAATGGCGTGTACTCTCCCACCAAGAATCCCATCACATCACCGAAACCCATGAACCACTCATTGAAGTCAGGGTGGATATGAGGATCACCAGGAGAGCCCCCAGGCGATGTGATCACCGTCGCACGGTTTCGACTATCTTGGATCAGGATGCGACTGGATTTGAACTCGGCCCCAACGTGACGAGACAATTCCTCCTTTGGAACCTCACCAGCCGCCGCCAGCGTCGCGTTGGTGCGGAGATCGCTGACGATTTCGTCGTATGAGACGTGCCGTTGGTTGACTTCGGTCATTTGATTTCACCCGATGGACGTATTCGCGCGGAATTGAAGGCGAGTTTAACACTGGAGCGACATCACTTCGTCCTCGCGATTGGTGCCGAGAGTGGGATTCGAACCCACACGCCGTTTAACGGGCCGCGGGGTTTAAGCCCGCTGCGTCTACCGTTCCGCCATCTCGGCAAACTGCATCACCACCAATAACGTCGACACTTAAGATTCTAAACATGGAGGGTTTTCCGAGCTGATGGCCTCCGTCTAATGAACGGCGTCGCAAACGCAAAGGAGCATCAGATTGGCACAAGACCCACAGACGACGGTCGGAATCATTGGCGGCACAGGGCTTTACCAGATCGAAGGCTTTGAAGACGCGCAGTGGGTGGAGGTCCAATCTCCTTTCGGTGAACCGTCAGACGCATTCTTGATAGGTAATTTCGAAGGGCACCAGGTGGCCTTCTTGCCGCGTCACGGTCGGGGTCACAGGATCCCACCTGCAAAGGTCAACTACCGCGCCAACATCGACGCGCTCAAACGCATCGGCGTCGACCGCATCCTAGCCTTCAGTGCTGTGGGTTCACTTCAAGAGAAACTAAACCCTGGCAAGTTCGTGCTCGTGGACCAGTACATGGATCGAACCAGCGGACGCGAATCCTCCTTCTTCGGCCCCGGATTCGCCGCACACGTCAGCATGGCCGATCCGATCTGTTCGACTATGAACGATGCGGTCGAGGAAGCGGCCGCTGGATTGGACATCGACCTCGTTCGTGGCGGAACATACCTAGCTATGAACGGACCTCAGTTCTCGACGCGGTTCGAATCTAATCTGTACCGATCTTGGGGATGCGACATTATCGGCATGACAAACATGCCCGAAGCAAAACTCGCCCGCGAAGCCGAAATGGCTTACACCACCGTCGCAATGGTCACCGACTATGACTGTTGGCACGACGACCATGAAGATGTCTCCGCATCAATGATCCTCAAGGTGCTCCATCAAAACTCCGAGAATGCACGCCAACTGGTCACCACCGCAATTCCGATAATCGGCAATTTGAAAGCCCCATTTCCTTCAGGCGTCCACACTGCACTGGAGAACGCCATCGCCACAGCTCCCCAAGACCGTGACCCCGTTCTCGCCGCCAAGCTCGATGCTGTGGCAGGCCGCGTATTGAAAAACGAGGGCTGGGCCAGCTAAAGTTGCCGCAACCGCGGATCCAACCGGTCGCGTATCCAATCCCCTAGGAAGTTCATCGCGAACACCACAGCGAAGATGGCTAGACCAGGAAACAGCGCCATCCAATACGACGTATCGATGTAATCCCGACCTTCGGCAACCATCGAACCCCAAGCTGGTCGTGGCTTGGGTATGCCCACGCCCAAGAAGCTCAACGTCGCTTCCGTCAGAATCAACTGTCCGATGCCGAGGCTCGCAATAACTAGAACCGTGTTTAACACGCCAGGCAAAACGTGCTTCGTGATGATCCTTTTCGCAGACGCTCCTGCTACAACCGCCAATGCCACGTAGTCAGAAGCTTTCAGCCTCAATGTCTCAGCCCTGACTTGGCGAGCAAACCCGCTCCAACTAAACAAGATCAACAGAGCGATTATCAAGGTCATACTCGAGTCGAAGACCACGACAGTTGCCAACGCTACCAGTATGAACGGTACACCCAACGTCAGATCAACCATCCTCATCAAAACCTCGTCGTATATACCGCCGAAATACCCCGCGATCAAGCCCAGTATCGTTCCCCCCAAAGCACCCGACACCAGCACTACCGATGCGATAAGCATTGAATAACGTGCACCCCAAATGATCCGGCTTAACATGTCGCGGCCTAAAGGATCAGTTCCCAAAGGGTATTCCCATTTTGGCCCCTTGAGACTAATTGGCGACTCGTCTTCCCAAATCGGCGGGCGGTCTTGATCCTGTAACTTCCCTACCAGCGGGTCGTGGGGTGCCAACCATGGCGCAAACACCGCAGCGATTACCAACAAAGCTACGATGAAAGCGGGTAATACTGGATATCGACGAAGGATTCGCCAAGTCAGCCTCAACGGGTTGACCCGTTCGCGAACCACGCGGGGTGTCGTCACAGTTTCAAAAGATGTGTCAGTATCAGAGGCCACGTCAACTCTGCCTGATGCGCGGATCCAACACACCGTAAAGGATGTCCACGCAAAGATTCATCAATAGATATCCGGCAGTCGCAAACATCACGATCGCGCTGATCACCGGAAAGTCGGTCCCAAACACGGACTGTACTGCCAGTCTGCCCAATCCTGGCCAACCAAACACGGTTTCCGTGACGACTGCGCCCGTGAGTAATGCAGTCAAGAACACCCCTGCGAATGTCAGTGGGACTATGATGGCGTTCCTGAATGCATGCTTAACGATGACGGTGGTTTGAGATGCGCCTTTGGCCCGCGCAAGTTTCACGAATTCGCTGTCCAGAATCTCCAACATGGCTGACCGCGTAAGCCTCAATAACGCAGCTGCCGCATACCAACCCAACGTGATCGAAGGCAGGACCAAACTGCGCAGATCGCCCTTCTCTCCGGGCGGAAACCATCCCAGATAAACGGCAAAGATAAGGATCAACATGATGCCGAGCCAAAAACCAGGCATTGCTTGTCCCAATAGGGCGAAACCTCTAGCGAAAAGGTCCAACAACGTCCCACGATATATCGCGGAGAAAATCCCCAATGGGATTCCCATCAACATAGCGAAGACATAAGCCCCAACCGCCAATTGCAAAGTGTTCGGTATCTTCCTCAATACAACTGTTGTGGCCGGTATCTGTTCCTTCACCGAAATGTCAAAGTCCAACAACAAGGCACCTGACAGCCATCTGAAATACTGCTCGTGATAAGGCTTGTCGAGACCATACTCCCGTCCCCACGCTTCCCACTGTTCGTCCGTCGTGTACTCACTCAAAAAGAGGTTACGTACATCGCCACTCATCCGAGACAAGGCAAACACAAGGACACTGGCGAGCAGAAGAACGATAATCGCTGCCAAAAGTCTGCGGACGAGGAGCCTTCTCAATTTACGAACTCAATCGATTACGAGTCAAATGACGACGCCATGAGACGGCGTGCCCAGATTTTACTGGGCATCGCCGTCTCTAGTGCGTTGTTCACGCAACTAATTCGAATTCCAGTAGCGTTACGGACCGCTCATTACAACCGTTTCAGGTGCCACGAATTCTGGACCAGTGTTCATGTACGGGCTGTACTCAATGATCTCGGGCCGCAACACCACCGAAGTGGGCAGCGTGCTCACCGAAGCCACCAGATTCCAGTTGTTGATGTACGACCACCACTCAATCGTGTTTTGGACACGTTCTTCATACGTGGTCGCAGCTAGATCCAAGTTCCGAGCAGAGATCGCAGTGATGTCGTTAGGCAACTCGATCCCATAGTTGAAACCGCTTGAAGGCCTGTACGCGCCAGAGAAGAACGCGTCGGGCACAGCATTCGTTCCCGCTTGTATCATCCACGGGATCTGTTTCTGCCGGTTCACCAATCGAGGTCGCGCCGCACCGTAGTCGGTCGCATCTACCGACACCTCACATCCGAGACCACGCCAGAACTGCGCCACTGCACCACCAACTTCCTCGTCCCACTCTTTGCCTGGGGCGACGTGGTACTTGAACGGGAAGCAGTTCGGGAAACCAGCCTCGCCAAGCAGAGCACTTGCTTGGTCTGGGTCATACGGAACATCGAACTCGTCGATCCAGTGCGGGTCGCCTGGGAACGCGTTTATTGCATTCGTCAATGGCCTACCAACGCCAGATTGGATCTCGTCTACGATCGTCTGCCTGTCAATACCCAAACGAAGGGCGCGTCGAACCTTGTTGGCACGTTCCATCGACGCGGCATCATCCGGGTCGCCAATCCAAGGATGATCATCATCGGGCAAGAATCCCTCACGCGTCCGATAGATGTTCTCGCCATTCTGGTCTGTTTCAGCCCAGTAATTGCCGGCGAACATCACAACTTGGTTGATCGGAGGACCGACGACTTGGGGCCGCGCTCCTTCGATATTGTTGACTGTGTTCTTGATTAGTTTCAGTGGCACTCGAGCAACATGAATCAGGCCTGTCTGTAACGCAGCGATCCGCGCCAGCGGCTCGGGCATCAGGATTACTTCATACGAAGCAACACTGGGCTGTTGTCGGTAGTGACCTTCAACCGGTTCAGCCCTGACGTTACTGTCCGTTACCCATTCAGTGATGCGGAACGCGCCCGTCCCAACTGGGGTGAGGTTGGCAGCGTCTTCACCCATCTCGTCGTACAGGCGCTTCGATACGATGACCGGAGCACCCAATGTAGTGTTCGAGATGATGTGGTACCAGCGCGGGTCCAACATATTGTCCCGGATATTCATGCGCACAGTGCTGTCATCGACAGCCTCGAATCCGGTCACAAACCGCTGAACGCCCTGAGCCCTTTGGTTGATGCTGCCTTCGCGGAGCGCATCATCGAAGCTCCATTGCACGTCATGGGCCGAAACCTCGCCCCAGTCATTGCCGTTCCAGTCAGTGTGGAACTTGACACCGTCACGAACCTTGAACGTCACCGCACTCGTATCGTCCGCAACTTCCCAAGACTCGACGATCCCTTCGTTATAGGTGGCGGCGTCGAGGTTCAACTTGGGCGGCGCCGAGTGTTGCGCCCACATTAGAGGCTCGAAGAAACCCCAGAAGATGAGCAATTGCATATTGCCCGTGCCCTGTTTGCTCGGGAGGAATACCGGTGGGTCCACTAGGATCTCACCGAGGCGCAAATTTCCTTGGAAAGCCTTGGGCTCCATCATCATCGCCGGCTCCGGCGTTGCTGTCACAACAACCTGAACTTCCTTCTCGACTTCCTTGACGACCTCTTTCTCTACCTCAACCGCAACCTCTTTCTCAACGACCACAGTCTGGACAACCGTTTCACCCGCTACTTGCACCTCTTTCTCAACCACGACCGTCTGGATGACTGTCTGACCAGCAACCTGCACCTCTTTCTCAACCACGACGGTCTGAACTACGGTCTCACCAGGTACCTGCACTTCGCGCTCGACCACGACGGTCTGAACTACGGTCTGGCCTTCTACCTGTACCTCCTTCTCAACGACCACAGTCTGAATTACTGTTTCCTGCACCGATTTTTCGACTACGACGGTCTGGATGACGGTCTCCGTCCCGCCGCAAGCAATGGCAACCGCCATCGCACCAGCCAAGACCGACAAACCAAGCGCAATCCACGACCTGCGCGTCGAAAAGGCACTTCGTATCGCTTTTCGCATGTCAATTCCTCATTTGTAATGCGGATTCGTTGTACGCAACGATCTTAGTTACGAATCACGCATATTCGGACGCTCGAAATGAATCGTCTGCGCTGTCCGCAAACTTACACCCACAACACCATTCTGTCAACCATTGGACAACGGTTCTGCCAGGGCAATTTAGCATCGTTTTCTGGTTACCCTATCGAAACACCCCGAACGGCAAGGGATCGGAAATCATTGGAAAACTCAGAACGCTGGACCGCGGACAGCATACCCGATCTGACAGGCAAAATCGTCGTTGTTACAGGCGGTAACAGTGGCGTAGGTTTCGAAACCGCACTTGAACTGGCCCGACATGGCGCAACCACCATCATCGCCTGCCGGTCCGCTTCACGCGGCGAACCGGCGTTAAGGCGAATTAAAGAAGCGGTGCCTTCTTCACAAACTGAATTGATGATCCTCGATTTGGGAGACCTAGCCTCGATCAACGCGTTCGCAGAGCGGTTCATGGATGCACATGAAAAACTCGACTTGCTCGTGAATAACGCCGGCATCATGGCAACCCCGTATCGAACCACCAAAGACGGCTTCGAGTCTCAATTCGGAACCAACCACCTTGGGCACTTCGCCCTTACCGCCAAATTGATGCCGTCGATCTCGGCTGCGCCCTCAGCGCGCATCGTCAACGTGAGTAGCGTAGGACACCGTAGTGGTGATATCGATTTCAATCCTCTGCTGCTGGACCGATCCAACTACAAGCGGTGGCGTGCTTACTACCGATCTAAACTCGCAAATCTGCTATTTACCTATGAGATGCATCGACGTTTGGAACGCGCGCAGATCGACAACGTCTCGTCGCTGGCAGCCCACCCAGGCGTCGCGCGCACCAACCTCGCACAGGGGATGGGCTTCGTCGGCACGCTGCTCAAACCGATAGCATTTCTGTTTTTGCAGAGCGCCCAGATGGGAGCGCTACCGATCCTTAGAGCCGCAACCGACACCAACGCGCAAAGCGGACAATACTACGGACCTGACAAACCCCACGAGCGAAGCGGATACCCGATCATCGTCTCGTCATCTCCCGAATCTCACGACGAAGAAACAGCACGCCGCCTTTGGGAATACTCCGAAGAACTAACGGGTGTCAAGTTCAATCTGTGAGCGTCGGAGGGGAGATGGAGGCGACGGGCGGATTCGAACCGCCGAATAGAGGTTTTGCAAACCCCCGCCTTAGGCCGCTTGGCTACGTCGCCTCTGAATTACTGATTCTATCGCCACGAAAACTGTAGCCGACTACCGCCGACTTTGCTTGGTGCCGAGAGTGGGACTCGAACCCACACGCCCTTTCGAGCACTACGCCCTCAACGTAGCCTGTCTACCAATTTCAGCATCCCGGCACAACCAGTCTTCTGGCTCACTCATCCTCAAATTCAGAGGAGTTGTGGCAGGAGCGGCAGGATTCGAACCCGCGACCTTTGGTTTTGGAGACCAACGCTCTAGCCAACTGAGCTACGCTCCTTCGCCTTCTATTTGATTTTACATGGAAGCCGGAATTGCTAGCGTTCTCTAACCTCAACCGTTGCGCCAAATGACCTGCTCAACTGTCATATCCGGGTAGGGGATATCTGAGAATCAAACAGCCGGTGCCACTATGGCAGTGACACCGACTGCTCGCGCCGTTAATCCGCGTGATCGTAGCTTTGAACTACATCACCGTCGAGTCGCCCGTCTCCCCGGTGCTCACTCGTGTGGCGTCGTCGATCTGCGAGACAAAGATCTTGCCGTCTCCGATCGCACCCTCTTCACCAGTCCTCGCAGAGCCGATGATCGCCTCGATAACCGCATCCTTCATCTCATCCGGTATCACGGTCATGATCATCGTCTTTGGCAAGGCGACTCGGTGAGAGAGGTGTCCGCCTCGGCCGGTGAAGACCTCGACGCCTTCCTGTTGACCCTTGCCGGTGATGTTCCAGTAGGAGTAGCCCTTAACACCGGCGGCGGTCAGAGCTTCGAGCACTGTGGACGTCCGTTCCGGGCGAACCACTGCTTCGATCTTTAGCATTTGGTAATTCCTTTCGTGGTTCTGTGGCGAGGGAGTACCAAACATGCTACTCCCTCGCCCACGGGTTAGTTCGTGTTCCGATTAGTCAGCGCCGTCAGCTACGGTGCCGCGTTCACCGTGCGCCGTAATGTCGATTCCGATGTCCTCATCGCCCGCGGATATCCGCAAGCCGAGTCCGGGTATCTTGTCCAAGACGAACAAGATGACGAACGAGACGATACCGGAGTAGAGCAACGTGACTACGACTGCGATTAGGTTCGCGACGAAGTGGCCGGCATTGCCGTTGACTAGACCGCCAGCGGTGTCGGTTAAGGCGCCCCAAGCGAAGATGCCAGTTGCCAATGCACCCCAGATGCCGCCAAGTCCGTGAACTGCGAAGACCTCAAGCGAGTCGTCGATACCCAGCTTGTGCAAGATCTCGAAGTGCACCGCGTAGTGGCAGATGATACCCGCTCCAAGACCGATGGCAAACGAACCCATGGTACCCACCCAGCCTGCCGCCGGAGTCACCGCAACCAAACCTGCTACTACACCGGTGGCCACACCAACCGCGCTGATGCGTCCGGTGTGGATGAAGGAGAGTAAGGCCCAGACAACTGCTGCGACTGCTGCAGCGGTGTTGGTGTTGACAAATGCTTGTACCGCAACGCCGTCGGCGGCGAGCTGCGAACCAGCGTTGAAGCCGAACCAGCCGATCCAAAGAATCGCCGCACCGAGTACTACAAACGGGACGTTGTGAGGTTCAACACCAGGATTACGACGCTTGCCAACTAGATATGCCGCCGCAACAGCCGCGATACCCGCGTTGATGTGCACAACCGTTCCCCCGGCGAAGTCAAGCGCACCACCGTCGAGACCGCCGATCCAACCGCCACCCCAGACCCAGTGGCAGACAGGCGCGTAAACGAGTGTGACCCACAGCACCAAGAAAATCAGGTACGTCGTGAACTTGAATCGCTCGACGAACGCACCGGTGATCAGCGCTGGAGTGATGATCGCAAACGTCATCTGGAACGCGGCGAACAGCAAATCAGGTATGCCGTCACCTTCCGTGTAGCTGACGTTGCTCAGGCCAATGAACTCAAGCCCACCGACAATCCCGTTGCCAGTGTCGTTGAACGCAAGGCTGTATCCCCATAACACCCAGACGATGCTCGCCACTCCCATGGCGATGAAGGAGTACATCAAGGTGCTGACGACGTTTCTGCCACGCACCAGTCCTCCGTAGAAGAATGCCAAGCCCGGCGTCATGAACAGCACCAGCAAGGTTGCTGTCAGCATCCAGGCTATAGAGCCAGTATCCATATTCGTATCCCTCCGTATGGATGATTTCGTAATGTTCCCAAACTAAGCGCCTTATGTTTCGCGGATGTTAAGCAACTGTTTCGCCAACGTTAATCCGAGAAATCTTGGACCGTCCCATGAGCACCCCTAACACCAACGGCTAAAATTCAGTGTGCGAATCTGTCCAATTGATGACCGAACGGCGAGACACGTCCAGGAACTAGAACCAATGCCAATCATCGACTCTCACTGTCACTCATGGGCCTACTGGCCGTACCTGCCAGAAGTCCCTGACCCGGAACACCACGGCTCAGTCGAAACCCTCCTGGACCAGATGGATGTCAACAGTGTTGACCGCGCAACCATCGTCTGCGCTCAAATCCACCGAAATCGAGACAATAATGACTACGTCGCCGCCGCAGTCCGAAAACATCCCGACCGCCTAGACCAATTCGCCGATGTCGACTCCTTCTGGTCAGACACGTATCACACGCCGGGTGCGGCGAAACGATTGGAGAAGGCGGCGGAGAAGTGGCCGATGAAGGCCTTCACCCAATACGTCGCAAGCGAAGACGATGGTCGGTGGTTCAACACTCAAGAGGGCAAAGACTTCTTCTCAGTAGCCCGAGACGTCGGCCTGATCGCATCCATCGCGATGGCTCCCCATCACCAGAACGAAATCCGAAAAGTCGCCGAGGCCTTCCCCGAAGTCCCCATCCTCTGCCACCACATGTCCGCCCTCCGATCATACGGCGAAGACGCTTGGGCCATGGTCAAAAACGTAACCGAATCCGCAAAACTACCCAACATCCACCTCAAACTATCGGGTTTCCACTACCTGTGCAATCCCGAAAGGGTGTGGGACTTCCCGTACCACGAGACCCACTGGGTATACGAAGAGTGTTACAAAGCCTTCGGCACCCGCCTCTGCTGGGGTTCCGACTTCCCAGTCGTCAAGAAAGCGATGACCCACCTCCAGTCACTAGAAGCCTTCCGCTCCCACCTGACCTTCATCTCAGATGAAGATCGGGAGGCAATCCAAGGCGGCACATTGGAAAAGCTACTTGCAAACGCACGCGACGTAAGCTAAGTCAACCCAACCCTCCTTCAGCCGTCCGAGAGCACTCGTTGCGCCGCTTCAGTCCCGGCGATGCGACCAAACACAGCACCCGCCATCATGCCGCCGCCCGACGGATAGTTGTCGTGCCACAACCCTCCCACCATCTCGCCCGCAGCGTAAAGACCGGGAATGATCTGATCGCTTTCGTGCAAGACCTCGCCGGAAGGGGTGATTTTCAGACCTCCATATGTGAACGTCATACCGCAGATCGTCGGATACGCCTCAAAAGGCGGACTGGTGATCGGCAGTGCCCAGTTGCTCTTGGGCGGAGTTATCCCTGAAGCCGATTTTCCATCGAGACGGAACGGGTGGAATTCGCCTTCTTGAATGGCGTCATTGAACTCACGCACCGTTCCAAGGAACGCCCCGACGTCGCGAAGTTCGAGATCTCTTGCTAGTGCCTCCAAGGAGTTTGATTTGTAACCTGTCGCATCTTCATATCCCCTAATCAACCCCCTACGACGTTGCTCGGAATCGAAGACCTGAAACGCTAGACCGCCGGGCTGAGACAGAATGGCCCTCCCGGTCTTGGCATAGGTGAGCCCACGCCACGTCTCGCCCTCATCTACAAACCGATGCCCGTCGACATTCACCATGATCCCGAAAGGATAGGAATAGCGACTCCAATACACTCCGCTAACGCCCGGACCGGGGACATCGAACTCGGGTCGATTCGAATCCTGAGGTGACGCATGGCAGGTCGACCAACTTCCATACGACTGAGCACCCAACTCCAAAGCCATATTTAGGCCATCGCCGGTATTGAACGGCACACCCCTGAGCTTTACCTTGTCCCAACCGGCCCCAAGATACCGGGCCCGCATCTCCGGACTCGACTCGAAGCTGCCGCAAGCTAAAATCACGGCCCGCGATTTATAGCGGACATCCCTGTCACCCGTCCGAGCCTGTACGCCCGTCACTCCACCCGCGCGATCCCGCAACAACTCAATAGCCCGAGTCTCGTAATGCACCGTAATGCCCAAACCTTCAGCAGCCCGAAACCAGCGCTCCTGCATGGCAAATCCACCCCCATCAAACGAGACGACATTCGCCGATGTCGGACTCTCGTGAGACGGTATCCATGCGTGTCCGTACGACCGCATCCAAAGGACTGTTCTGTATGCTTCCGAGACCAGAATGTTCGCTAGCGTAGGATCGCTCCGACCATCAGTTACCGCCATAATGTCGTCGTAATAGTCCGACTCTGTGTAGTCACTAACTCGGGCGGCTAATGATCGCGTCTCATCTTCGCCGACATCCGAGAGCAGGGGAGTGAGGTCTTCCATCCCCCGATACGGAAACCGCATATGAACGGTCAACGCGCTATTGCCGCCCCGCTCAGACTTGGATGCCTTCTCCAGCACTACCACTTCAGCACCCTGTTTCCGAGCCGCCACCGCTGCCGCCATTGCGGCGTTACCCGCTCCTACCACCAGTACCTCAGTGTCGACTACCGTTTCCACCGAAAATGGCCCTCAAACCGATCGCTTGGTGATAGCCGAAGTCAGGACAAGACAGCCACTTTGTTGGCTTCGATCAGGTCAAAGTCGATCTGTGCGCCCAAACCCGGTTCGGTGATTGCGTGAACCAAACCATTTTCGTCATGTTCGATATCCTCTACCAACCCGTACTTCTGCAACTCCGGCGGTAGCAAAACCTCGAACATCTCCGTGTTCTTGATCGCCATTGCACAATGCAGATTAGCAACATTCATCAACGAGTTCCCACCATGATGAATCTCGTAATTCACGTGAAACGCCTCGGCTAGATGAGCCGTCTTCATCACCGCCGTAATCCCGCCTTTGACCGCCACATCGCCACGAAGGTAATCCGTGGCCTGATGCACTAACCAAGGCGCATACGCCGTAAACCCGCCCGGAGAGTGCTCCGTAGCCATCAACGGTATGTGCAACTGCTGCCTCAACTTCACATAGTTGAAGATGTCATCACCTGCCAACGGATCCTCGTACCAGTGATAATCAAGCTCCTGAATCGCCTGCCCGACCCTCAACGCACCGGGATAGTCATACGCCCAAATCGAATCCAACATCAATTGGTAGTCGTCACCCACCGCCTCCCTCACAGCCTTGCAAACCTCAATATCCTCGTAGATATCCTCCGCTGGCGGATGAATCTTATAAGCCGCCCACCCCGCCGCCTTCATCTCCGCTGCCTCGGCGGCATAGTCCTCCACCGTGGCCAAACGCGGCGAACTCACATACGCCGGGATCGACTCTCGATACGAACCCAGCATCTGATAAATCGGCAACCCCGCGACCTTCCCGCCGATATCCCACAGTGCAACATCCACAGCCCCGATCGCCCGCATCGTCGTATTGTTCTGCAAGAAGATCATCGTCTCGTGCAGCTTCTCACGCGCCAACGGGTCCTGACCCATAACTACCGGTTTCAGATACGTCATCAGCGACCACGCGTCCATCTCTGCGCTTCGGTTCGCAGTCCCCAAGAACGCATGACCATCGATTCCCTCATCGGTCGAGATCGTCAACAACCCCATCTGACTAACATCACTCGGTTGCACCGAATGCTTCTTAGGCAGGGCAGAGGGCAACCCCTCCCACTTGAACATCGTCAGCGTGACATTGGTAATCTTCATCGGTTGCTCCTCGTGGAAACGCGCTGGCAATCACGCCATCCGCTGACCGCCATCAATATGTATCGACTGCCCAGTTATCGAACTAGCATCATCCGAAACCAGAAACGCCACCAAAATCCCAATCTCCTCCGGCGTCTGCGATCTGGCAAGCGGAATGAGGTTCGCAACATCTTCATTGAACACATCGATCCGATCTGTCCCGGCCAACGACGGATCGCTCCTCATCCTCTCCGAAATCGCCACATCATGAAACGCCGTCCATACCCTCCCCGGACAGATCGCATTCACGTTAATGTTGTGCGGCCCCAAAGTAGACGCACAGTACTGCGTGTAGTTGATCACCGCCGCCTTAGACGGCCCGTAAGCATTCGCATAACCAGGAGCACCAGAAGGTGGACCCCACCAAATCGGCCCCCGTCCAGCGCCCGAAGCCGTATTGACGATCTTCCCGTACTTCCGCTCCATGAAATGCCCAACCACAGCCTTCGTGCAACGCATCACGCCCTGCACATTGATATCCATCACAGTATTCCAGTTCTCCTCCCAGTCCTCGTCCAACCCACCGCCCGCTTTACCTTCCACTCGACCAATCCCCGCGTTGTTTATGAGGATGTCCAAATGCCCAAACTCCTCAATCACGTCCTCAACAGCCGAAGAGACTGAAGCGTTATCAGTCACATCCATCCTCACCATGAAACTCTTCCGACCCAAAGCCCGGACCTCGTCAACAACAGACGCCGCACCCGCGTCATTAATATCCGCGATCGCCACATCCGCCCCTTGTTCAGCAAGCCTCAAAGCGATTCCGCGACCTATCCCTTGCCCGCCTCCGGTAACCAGCGCCTTCTTCCCACTGAGATCCGCGATCATCTCCTAAACCTCCTCCTGCAAAGGCAACACGATATGCGACGCACGCTCTTCGCTATGCCAAATCGTCTGCTGAGCAATCTCATACCGACGCTCCAACCCCAACGGCCCTCCAGTATTCGGATTCACATCAAACCGCGGCCAGTTGCTGCTGCTGATATCCAACCTGATCCGATGACCCTTCCGAAACACATTCGATGTCGGATATAGATGGAACACGAACTCATAGGCCGTCCCAGGCTCCATCAACTCCGCCTCTTCCCAACCATTCCTATACTGCGCCCGAATAATCGAGTCCGTGATATTCATCGCATATCCATCCGGATAGTCCGTTGATGGAGGATAAACATCGATCAACTTCGCCGTGAAGTCAGTGTCCACAGCCGATGACGACGCCCAAAGACGCATCACAATATCCCCCGTCACCTCCACATCCTCCTCTAGCTCTGGAGTCTGGAACGTCAAAATGTCTTGTCGAGAATTCAAAGGCTGGGTATCAACACACCCCATAAAGTCAGGCCTACCCCGCTGATCAAACGCTCCCGGACGAATGATCGAATCCGCAGCCGAAATCCCACCTCCCATCGTCGGCACAGGATTCTTCGGATCAAACGAATACGCCGTCGACTCCACCTCACCATCCACAGGACCATCCTCCGACAACCCGCCACCAGACCTCAAATAAAATGCCGTCTCTACCGTCCCCGGCAACGGCCAATCCGGTTCCGACCGCCAATACCCGCCATGGTCCAGCCGACGTTCATAGTCATGCTTATTCATCCTCTGACTACCAGTGCCCATCGTGAAGATACGTACCGGCGACCAATCGGCAAACTCAGTCGCCAAACCCTTCATGTAGTGATCAAACCATGCCAACCGAAGATCATTCATATTCACATGCGCCTCCGTCCCAAAATCCACATCCCCCGAATGCGTAACCTCGAACGCCCCATGCGTCCACGGCCCCATCAACAAAACCTGCTGCGACTCCTTGATCGCGCTCAACTTCACATAGCTCAAAGGCGTATTCCGAGCATAAGAGTCGTACCACCCGCCCAGATACAAGGTCGGCACATCCGCATGTTCCTCGTAGTACTCATCAATCGCATACCCCCGCTGCTTCCAGTAATCGTCATACTCCCCATGCGTCAAAATATCGATCGCCCACCTCTCATACGACGGCAACCTGCGCAACACCGTCGCGCCTTCCTTCAACGGCAGATTCCTCACGATGTCTGGCATATCATCGATAAACGCCTTCTTGATCTCCCCCTGCAGACCCGCATCCGCTATCGCCTCCTTGCTCGTCATCGCCATCCGAAACGCGTACACCATGAAACGCTGCTCCAACGCTCCGTTCTGACGCATCGAACCGTGATAGTAGTTCGAAGCTCCAACTGCAACCACCATCGTCGACAAGTGACTCGGATTCATTGTCGCCAACGCAGACTGATCGCTCCCCGCATACGACCCGCCCATCGTCCCTACCTGACCATCACACCAATCCTGCGCCCCCAGCCACTGCACCGTGTCAAACCCATCTGGCGCTTCCTTAGCAAACGCATACCACTCACCCTCAGACGCAAACCTCCCTCGCACATCCTGATACACCGTCACATACCCACGTCGCGCAAAATACTTCCCATACGTCACATTCCGAGGCCCCGTCTTGTCATACGGAGTACGCTCCAAGATCACCGGAAACTCACCCTTAGCGATCTCATTCCCAACCGACGGAAAGTAGATATCCGCCGCCAACTGCACCCCATCCCGCATCGGCACCATCACATCCTTCGCGATCTTCACGTCATAAGCGATCTGCGAACCTTTGTATCGACTATTCACTATCTGTTGCTCCCGAACTGATCGTTGCCATCAACGCCTAGCCGTAGGCGCACCGTCACATCATCGTTCGTTACGCTACGCTATACCAAAAATCCAACTCTCGCCCAACCCGTCCAATTCATTCATTTCATGCCCGAGCCTATACACATCCTTGCCACCGCGGCCATCTTGGCATTCGCTGGATTCATCATCGGCGCAGTAGGCTTCGGCTTCGGCCTCACAACCTCACCCACCCTCCTTCTCTTCCTCGATCCACAAACCGTCGTCGTAGTCGTCAACGCCGTAGCCATCATCGCCTTCGCTTTAGTGATGGTAGAGACCCGTGAAGAAGCGAAGTTCCGAGAGCAAACACCCTTGGCTATCGCTGGCGCGATCGGAACCCCCATCGGCGTATTCGCCCTCAGTCAACTGGACGCCTCGCTTCTCCGCATCGCCATCGGAATCCTCGTCCTAGCCCTGACCGCCCTCGTAGTCTTCAAATCCGAATGGCGAGTTCCATATCCACAATTCACCGGCCCAATCCTAGGCTTGATATCCGCCGCAATGACCACCGGCCTTACGATCGGCGGCCCCATTCTCGTCCTCTTCTTCCTCGGATGCGGCATGAAGCGACAGGAACTCCGAGCATCGATGGCCTACTTCTTCACCATCATGTACATCGCCGCCGCCATCGGATACGCCACCCAAGGCCTATTCACCGCCGAACGCCTCATCCTCATCGCCGCATCAGCACCCGGCGTCGCCATAGCCTTCTGGATCGCAACGCGCCTGACGGGCCGCATGAACGAGACCATCTTCCGCCGCGCCGTCGTCACCATCATCACCATCTCAAGCATCGTGGTTCTTGGACGCGAAATTCTCTCGCTCCTCGGTTAATCCCCAAACGAAAACGGCACACTCAACCCGACCGTCCGCTCAGCCCTGTCATACCACCCCTGCGGCGCATAGTCACTCATATGCATGTAACACCGCACATCTACCTCCGTCGATCCCTCCTCAAAACTGAACAACCTGCTCATCGCGATGTTCTTCTGACCGTGATACCTCGATAACGCCGCCACATTCACAAACGTCACTCCCCATTTCCTCTCGATATGCGACCTCCCGCCATGCGTATCATCCGGATTCGTATGCGTATGCCCCCCGATCCAAATATCAATCGCCCCCGGATTTTCCTCCAGATACGACTCAAACAACCCGGCATCCGGCACGCCCCCGACGAAATACAGATACGACGCCCCAATCGGTGCCCCATCCTCAAACCGACCGTGATACCCACCGTCAACACCTTCCCACGGACCCGACGCCACCGTAGTCTCCTTCAGCATGTGATGGTGCGCCGAGATGATTATCTTCTCCCGATTCGCCTCCACATTCTCAACCCACCAATCAAACGTCTCTCGTGTAACCGCCCCTGCTGGATATCCGCCATACTCACCCCGACCCACCGGCGGACCACCATCGTTCCGATCACCCATAACCAAAAACAAGATATTTCCTACCTCGAACGAATACCGCTCCCAACTTCCCGAAACCGGATACGGACGCCGGTCCGCATGAACTCCCGAATACTCCGTACTCTCCCCCATCGGATCGACCCACTTCCGAAACCACCACTGCGTCTCCTCATCCGCACCGCTCGCATCATGGTTACCGACCAGATCGTAAAAATCCTCCCGACGATGCTTCGTTGACACCCCGTACTGCCGAACAACCTCCATCCCTTCCTCGTCATCCGGCGGTGTCTGAGCACCCGAATAATCACCGGCATTCAGCATGATGTCCCAATCAAATGGCGGGCCTCCCTCATCGCCACCACGCTCCGACTGCAAAATAGCCTCCGCCAAACTCCTACGATTTCCCCGTACCAGATCAGTACCCACATGGGCATCGCTCGCCGCCCATAGCTTGAACATCTTCATTGTTGAGTTAGTCCTCCTCCAGTTGATCGAAAGCCGAGTGCCACCGCAACGAACCGCAGGCCTTGGAAAGCGACCCTTCAGACAATTCAATCACCATGAACTCATCGCCAAAATTCGCATCAACTATGCGTAGCGAATGTTGAGACGCCGGTGTGAACCCGAATCGTCCATAGTAGTTCGGGTTTCCCAACACTGTCAGGATTTCGACGCCTGCCGATCTGCAACGATCAATGGTCGCTCGTACGATACGTGATCCAAATCCCTGCCGTTGCCTTTCAGGTTTCACACTCACCGGCGCCAGCGCCCAAACTAATATCTCCGCAGTCCGACTACCCCACGACATCGGACTTGCCGAAGCGTGAGCCACCACTTCACCATCTACGACCAGAACCATCGAAACCGGTAGCGCTCCAGCATCTCTGAGACGATCCACCAACCTCGCCTCATCGTTTTGCCCGAACGCCGCACGCACCAAATCTCGTATGTCAGAGATATGAACGCGTTGCTCCTCACAAACCATCACACCCATTCATCTTCTCCTCTCAGCTAGAGTGAACTGGAGACCACCATACGGCGATACAACGCTTCATCCAGTCCCGATCCAACAACGTTACATCCTAGTGATCCATGAATTGATCCAGCAATCGTCGCGCCAGTTGCAACTGACCGGATGCACGTTGAACGTCCACAACCCGTCGTTTAGAATCAAGCCTTGGGTATCAAACCCACTCTCGCTCCGTTCCCGAGTAGCTCAGCGGTAGAGCAGCTGACTGTTAATCAGCGGGTCACAGGTTCGAATCCTGTCTCGGGAGCCACGACCCTCCTGTTTACGGCCTAACCGCTCCTCAGACCGTGGCTTCGGTCTTCACGTAGCGAATGTGCTCCGCGGTACCAATCCCCTCGCGATGTCGCGTATGTATCCGGCATTCACTCGTTCCTGATCCCGCAAGTGTGATCCAATCCGGCACCGACTGACGCACGATCACATCGCTATAAAGACCTCCGTTGATGAGAACGATTCCCATGGCTCATCTTCACCCCGCCGGCCCCTAATTGCTCTGCACGCCCCTTTGGAATCCTTCATCCCACGAATCTTCCCCCTGCGCCATATTTCTGCCATATTTCGCTCCTATTGTGAAAAACATCGATGACGTGAAAGCGTCAAAACCACTTCACGAAAGGGGTGACAAAAATGACTTACAAGGAACTCATCAAGAAGACCAAAACATTCCTGATCGGGTTGGGCGTGGCAGGCATTGCTGGGGCAGTAGTCCTCACCGGCTGCATGGGCAACACCAAAGTGGAGTATGACCAAGAGGCTGGCGGCACTGCAGTCACGGTAAGCCAAGGAATCGGCGAGCGATCAGGCAACGAGGCCGGTGGCGAGCACCCGGGCGGCAGCGAAGGCACTGGCAGCGAAGGTGCTGAAGGATCCGGCACAGGCGGCGGAAGCGAAGAAGCCACCGCCAACCAGCTGGCACCCGACCAGACCTTCGACATGGTCCGCAGCGGCGCAAGGCTCATCATGAACTACGATCCGGCGACCAACTCGTTCAACGGCACCGTCGAAAACACCACCAACGGCACACTCACACGGGTCAGGATCGAGATTCACCTCTCGAACGGGACAGAGCTAGGCCCGACCACTCCGATCGACCTGGCACCCGGACAGAGCGCACCGATCACGCTAGCTTCGACGCAGGCATCCTTCAACGGATGGATCGCACACGCCGAGGTCGGCAACGCTGAAGGCGGCGGTAGCGAAGGCGGCGCAGAAGGACCAGAAGGCAGCGGTAATGAAAGCGGCACAGAAGGTCCTGACGGCAGCCCCGAAGGCGGCAGCGGCCAGGAACTCAACGAAGCCGCGATGTCGAGCCCCATCGTTCCGCTCGATCAGACGTGGCAGGGCAACCTCGGCCCGCTGGCGATAAACGCCCGCTACGACGCCGCGACCCAGTCCGTCATCTCGACAGTGCAGAACACCACCGCTCAGAAGGTCTGCTACGTTCAAGCAGAACCTCACCTGAAGTCGGGGACGACAACCGTCGGCGAACTCGGTCCGGACAAGCTTGGTGACCTCAACCCCGGCCAGACCGCGACCACCAACGTGAGCGTCGCCAGCGAACCCGCACTCGCAGGTGTGGCGTTCGACGGCTACGTCGTCCACATGGAAGTGTTCGACTGCGCAGGCCCCGGTCCTCAGCCTCACCCCGCCGGCACAGGCGGAGAGGGCGGAGGTGCCGAAGGCGCAGGCGGCGCTCAAGGCGAAGAGGGCAGCGCAGCCAAGTTGGCACCAGATGAGACCTTCGACGCCATACGCGGCGGCGCACGGCTCATCATGAACTACGATGCTGCTAGCAACTCGTTCAAAGGCACCGTCGAGAACACCACCAACGGCACGCTCACTCGGGTCAGGATCGAGATCCACCTCTCCAACGGTACCGAACTCGGCCCCACCACGCCGATCGACATGGCACCCGGCCAGACCGTGGCCATCACCCTGCCATCGACACCGCAACCCTTCACCGGATGGATAGCCCATGCCGAGGTCGGGGGCGGTGAAGGCGGCGGCGAGCACGGTGCCACAGGCGCTGGCGGTGCTAGCGAAGGTTCAGGCAGCGAGCACGGGTCCGGCAGCCGCGAAAGCGGTGGCGAGCATGGCGGCGGCGGACGAGAGTCCGGCGGTGAGCACGGCAGCCGTGGCGAAGGGAGAGGAGGTGGATAAAGATGATCGGGGATCGCTTTCGGTAGATGTCGATGCCTCCTGCGACAATCTAACCAAAGGCGAATCCGACCAATCGACGCGGCGTCCTCCCGGGTGCCGCGTCTCAAGTTACGTACAGAGGTCTACAGATGAGTGGCACCGTACTGATAGTCGAAGACGACACGAGGATCGCAAACTGGGTCAAGATCTACTTCGAACGCGCCGGTTTCTCGGCCTAGGTCGCCCACGATGGTGAAACCGGCCTGGACATGGCCCGTTTTCTGAGTCCTGACCTGATAATCCTCGATCTCATGCTTCCCCGTCTCGATGGAGTGGAGCTTTGCAGAATCCTTCGCCGAGAATCCGATGTTCCGATAATCATGCTGACCGCGAGGGAAGCACCCCCTGAAAGAGTCCTCGGACTGGACAGCGGGGCCGACGACTACATCGTCAAACCCTTCGATCCGAAAGAAGTCATCGCACGCGCTGATGCCGTTCTGAGGCGCGCTCGAGGCAACGTGCAGCAGGTTTTGACACGCGGTAACATCACCCTGAACGAGACCACTCGGAGCGTGACCCTCGACGGAGAGCCCGTGCCTCTGAGCCAGGCCCAGATCGCCCTGCTCTCCACCTTCATGCGTCATCCCAACCAGGTCCTCACCCGCGACCAGCTGATCTCGTTGACCTTCAACCACGAATTCCACGGCGTCGACCGCGCCATCGACAGCCAAGTAGCTCGTCTGCGCAGGCAGATCAACCGAAAAGATAGACAACCCATACAGACCGTATACGGCGCCGGTTACAAGTTTGTGGTGGAGGAAGAATGATGTCGCTGCGTTGGCAAATCATGGGTTCGATGGCACTCGTCATCGTCCTCACCGTCTTGATCAACATCAGTGTGGGCTACTACACTTCACAATCCCGACTCGATGTGCTGGTAGACCAGATAGGCGATGACGAGGCGATACAGCTGGCACGGAACTTGAGCCGGGAATATACCGCCACTGGCAGTTGGGCAACTGTGGACAGCGCGCTCTCCGAGGCCGGATACATCTACGACGGCGGTCGAGAAGGAGAGGGCCACGGAGAAGGGGAATCCTCCGAGTCGTTCCACAAAGATCAGATAAGAGTCGTCATCGCCGACATCGACGGACGTGTAGTGACGGACAATCTGTCCGATGTCCCGCCCGGAACCACCGCATCAAATCTCGAGGGACGCCGCGAGACTGTCTTCGATCTAAATACGAACCAGCCCGTGGGCCATGTATACGTCGATGTCAACCGTGAGTTTCTAGCCACCGAATCGCGTGGCTTTCTCAACACCCTCCTCCTAATCACTCTCATCGGCGGGATCCTGACCGCCGGTGTAGCCATTCTCCTCGCCGCCAGACTCTCCAAACGCATCACAACGCCGGTAACCGCACTGACCCAGGCCACGCAGGCCATCTCTCAAGGCGATACGACCCGCCTGCCGGTAACATCCTCAGACGAAGTCGGACAAATGAGCGAGGCTTTCAACCAGATGACCTCCGCTTTGGAATCGCAGCGCGACCTGCGAAGACGGCTCATAAACGACGTCTCACACGAGTTGAACACCCCGCTGAGCGTCATCCAACTCGAAGCCACAGGACTGCGCGACGGACTCCAGACACCCGAGAACGCCTCCGACCAAATCATCAATGAAGTCGACAGACTCAGAGGACTGGTAACCGACCTCGATTGGCTCGCCGAGACAGACAGCGGAGAGTTGAGACTGACCCTTCAACTCTGTTCAGTCAGCCAACTCCTCGCCGCTGAGATCGACCGCTGGAGACCGCAAGCATCCGAAAACCAGATCGCATTGTCATCCCAAATACCTGATGACCTAGCCGACTTGAGCCTCGATCGCGCCAGAATGAGCCAAGCCCTCGGCAACATCTTGAGCAACGCCATACATGCCACCGAAGCCGACGGCACCATCATCCTCAGCGCAACCACCCGAAACAACGAGGAACTGCAAATCACCATCACCGACGACGGAATCGGCATCGACCCCGCAGACCTGCCCCACATCTTCGACCGCTTCTACCGCACCGACCAGTCCCGCAGTCGCAGAATCGGAGGCACAGGTCTCGGATTGGCCATCGCCAGAGCAATAGTCGAAGCGCACCAAGGCACCATGACCCTGATGAGCCAAGGGCTAGGACAAGGCGTCACCGTCACTATTCGACTACCCCTGAAATAGCGACCATCATCACACTACACTCGGTCGTTGACCCACTCCCCCAACCAAAACCAAACATCCCCTTCATCCTGTCCATCCATGCAAATTCCCCACCCCAGTTCAAAAAACCTTCCCCACCCTGAACCCCACAAACACCGCCGCCAACGCCGCCGCATTGCTGATCAACATATTCGCCAAAAACATTCCCCAGCTACCCCCACGCAAAAACATCGCCTCGTCAAATGCGAACGTCGAAAACGTCGTGTAAGACCCCAAAAACCCCGTGAACACCAACAACCGCATCCCCTCCGGTATCCAGTCCTGGTCCTCCGCATAGGCCCAAAAAACACCGAACAAAAACGATCCGAAAACATTCACCGCAAGCACGCCCCAAGGAAACACCGGACCAAATAGCCGCCCAAACAGCAAAACCGTCCCATACCGCGCCAAAGCTCCCGCGGCACCACCAAGAGCAACACCAAGCAACTTATCCATCCCATAAACAATACCCCCACCCCGCAATCCACGCCTTCTATCCACCATTTCCACAACCATCCGTCATTCCCGCGAAAGTGGGAACCCAAGGGTGGATGGGAGACGGTAGGGGCGGGTCTGTGACCCGCCCGCCCCTTTCGCAAAGCCAAGGGGGCGCGGGAGCCCAAAACGCCACCAACGGACAGCGGGGGATGCCCGCCGAGGCGGGGAAACGCCATCGGCCACGCCCCGATCCCAAAACCAACACCCCAGCAACGCAACCCCGAATCCCAACAATCCCACAAAACCTCCAACAATCCCCGTTCAGAAAACAACTTGACACAACTACAATACGTATGTATAAATAAAACCAAGCGCAAGACGGACGACGGTCCGTCGAACGCCCAGAGGATCGCCGCAGCCCGGGGTCGCGCCCTTGGAGGCAGTAATCGTCGATTGAAATGACATGAAACCGCGGACGGAGAACACATGAGAAGCGTGAAAGCAGGCAAAGAGCCCCGAGGCCGGAGGTTTAGAACCCCGAGGCGCAAGGCCCGATGTCTCACTGCGCGCCTATCGCGACGGTGCCCGTCAACGTCTCTTGGAACATGGAGCAACGCGGTCAACAACCCGGTTAAGGAGAAGGATGTAGCTGCACGGTTCAGGCGGGGCGATGTACTGCTTAAGCCCCAATACGAGCCAGACTACGGTGACATCACGATGCGAGACGCGACGCGGACGGTCGGAACCGCCCTTTACGCTCAGCGCAGAGACGGCGCACGAGGGATGTGCACGGGATCGCGCAAACACGTAGGGACGAGGACGCAGGGACGGCGCAACGGTGAAGCAGAGGTGGCGCAACCCGCCGCTTTCGCCGAGCGCGAAGAGGCGTGGAACGACCCCCGCCGCAACGTCGAGCAACTGATGAAACCGGAGTTCAAGGCCTGGACGAGGTCTTCTCTTATCCACACAAGCCGATCCCGCTTCGTCGTGCGGGACGGCCAGAGCGCCAACGCGGGGCAAGAACCAAGTGATGGCGTGCGGGATGTTTCAGAATCCGCACGCCGGGCCGCCGGTCTGGCGACGACGGCGACGCTCGAAGTTTTAGAAGAAATAAGAAGTTATCGCGAAGCGGCTCCTGAGCCGCGGCGATGCCTCGAAACCGCCCGAAAGGGTCCCGAACGGGCGACTCTCGCAGTCGCCCTCGTGCCGGGCAAGCACGGAACCACAGCAACCGAATGAAAACAACCTGAAACAACAAAACAATACCGACCAACCAGAGGGCAAAACCCAAATCGCCCCCCAACGCCTCCCGAACACCACGCGAGGCGTCTAAACACGCCCAGATGCGTCACTCCCGCGAAAGCGGGAATCCAGAGAAAGGCAAACCTTGCCGCGTCGAGCGCCAAAGGCGCTTCCCCTCTCCCGCTCGGCGGGAGAGGGTTAGGGTGAGGGTGACCGGGGCGGACAAACGGGCGGGGTACCCCAAACAACTAACAACCACATCCCCCTCATCCCCTCCATCCATGCAAAAAAAACCAACCGCTCAGTCCGCCCGACGTGCCGTGATCCCCAACCAGATCCTCGGAACTGCCTCCAACTCCATCTCCTTGAACACCTGCCTCAATGACTTCTGCAGAGCATCCCTACCCTTTCCCAACGGCACTCCAGGCATGACCCCTTCGATCCAATCCCGAAATCCTGAGATGTGATGAAAGCCATCCACCGGGACCGGTACGACTACACTTTCCTTCTTCACAACCTCGAATCCCGCCTCCTTCAGCAACTCCTCATACTCCTCAGGCGTCAACTGCCGCCGAGCATCCGTTTTGCTCGCATTCTTGTCTGGGAACAGCCCATGGTCGCTGCGCAACGTCCGCAACGCTCGCATCATCCATCGACGGTAAAAGTCCAACGACTCCGGCGGATGCGCACCCTCGAAAAACGACGTGTTGAACGCCAGAATCCCGCCCGGCTTCAGTCGCTCTCGAATCTGCTTCAGCAACTCTTGCTTGTCATTCACATAGTGAATCGAGTTGCAGTAAATCACCGCATCGACCTGCTCATTCACCGACGCTGTCAGATTCTGCACCTCAGCATGAACAAACCGAATCGCCGCCTCCTTACGACCTCCCAACTCCTCCACCGCTGCCCTCAAAGCCGACGCCGAATGGTCCACCGCATAGATCACCGTCTCCTTCGTCCCCGTCAAACGCTCCAAGATCAACTTCGTGATACCACCTGTCCCACACCCCAAGTCGATAATCTTATGTTGATTAAACACACCCGACATATCCACTAGCCGTGAGTTCACTTTACGGTAGAAAGGCAACGACGAAAACTCGGTGAACGAGTATTCATCCGACGCGTGGTAACTTTCAGGATTCGACATCGAGACCTCGGCGGAGTTGGTGGGCAAATTGATGAGGCGAACCCAACTTGGGGCAACTTTAGATTCTAGCAGGCAAGTCAACTCTATGTTCAAAACCCGCTTAGCCTCCACCATCCTCCTAGCAATAGTCTCAACCATCACTATCACCTGCACCACCACCACCGACACACCTCTGATCCACGCCGCCGCATCCCTCGTTGACGTTCTTAGCGAAATCCAAACCCGATACGAAAACGAGACCAACAATAAAGTCCGCTTCAACTTCGCAGGCTCAAACCTGATCGCAAACCAAATCATCAACGGAGCACCAGCTAACGCCGTCATCCTCGCCGGCCAAACCCCTATCGACAAACTAATCCGCGCCGACAAAACCACCCAATCACAAACCACCCAGATCCTCACCAACACCTTGGTAGCAGTCAAACCCTCCAACTCAACCGCGAGCCACGAAACCCTCCGCCAACTCGTAGACGCCGGCAAAATCGCCATGCCCGATCCCGTAACAGCCCCAGCCGGCGAATACTTCCAAGCAGCCCTCCAAGAACTCAACCTCCTCGAAAAACTCAAACCCCAAATCGTCCCAACCCTTGACGTCCGGGCCGCCCTCGCCGCCGCGGAATCCGGCAACGTAGCATACGCTCTCGTATACCAGACCGACGCCATCACAAGCCCCGACGTTCAAATGGCCTTCACCATCCAAACCCAGTCCGAACAGACAAGACCCAAATACTACGCATCCCCGATCAACAACGACACCACCTCTGACGACTTCCTAAACTACCTCCAAAGCCCCACCGCCCGGACCATCTTCACCAAGCACGGCTTCACTCAATAACCCAATGCTCGAAGCAACCCTCCTATCACTCCAGACTGCATTGGTCGCCACCATCGGGATGGCCGTCCCCGCGTTCCTAATCGCAACATACCTAGTCCGAAACAGCGGCCGCCTCGCATTCATCATCGACCTCATCGTCTCCATGCCCTTAGCCCTCCCACCTGTAGCCGTCGGTTTCATCCTCCTCTGGCTCTTCGGAGCAACCGGTCCACTCGGCTCATTGACCCACGGACTCGCTTTTAGCTGGTCCGCAATGTCCATCGCCGCCGCCATCGTATCCCTGCCCCTTGTCGTCCGAGCCTTCACCGCAGGACTCGCCGAAGTCGAGCCCCGATTAGTCTTCGCCGCCCGCAACCTCGGAGCATCGCAACTCCGAGCCACATGGGACATCACCCTCCCCCTAGCCCGAAACGGAATTGCCGCCGGACTCCTCCTTGGCTTCGTCCGGTCCTTCGCCGAATTCGGTGCGACCATCGTCTTTGCTGGAAACATTCCCGGCTCCACTCAAGGACTCCCCAGCGCCATCTTCTCGAGAATCTCTGCAGGCGATTTCTCAGAGGCATGGGCACTCGCAGCAGTATCCATCGCCATCGGAGGCATAGCCCTAGCCATTCACAACAGACTCGTCTCTCACCAGAGAACCCGCATAGCCGCTAGGAGCACCTCCAATGGCTAGCTCCGACGCGCCCTTCCTCGACTTCGACATTCAACTCCACCAAGGAGATTTCACCCTAGACGTCGCCGGCCAATTCGAAGACGGCATCACCGCCGTATTCGGACCATCCGGCGCCGGAAAATCAACCCTCCTCGCCTGCCTCGCAGGAATGATCACGCCCGACCAAGGCCACATCAAGCTCGCCGACGAAACGATCTTCTCATCAACCGACCGCATCAGACGCCCACCTCAATTCCTGAGAACCGTCATCGTTTTCCAAGACGGAATGCTCTTTCCCCACAAAACCGTCCGCCAAAACATCGAATACGGCTACAACCTGACCCATCCCGACCTGCGATCGATCGATCCTGACGAACTTTCCCAACTCCTCCAAATCGATCATCTCCTAGACCGATTCCCGTCATCGCTCTCAGGCGGCGAACGTCAACGAGTAGCTCTAGCCCGAAGCGTCGCCACATCGCCACGCCTCCTTCTCCTCGACGAACCCGTCGCATCCCTCGACATCAGACTCCGCAATCAAGTCGTTGGATATCTCAAACAGCTCCACGAGCGATACCACATCCCCATGGTCTACGTCTCCCACTCCCTCTCCGACGTCATGGCCCTCGCTCCAAACGCACTAGCCCTCGACCAAGGCCAAGTCAGATCCTTCGGTCCAGCAATCGACCTTGTAGCCGAGATCGCTTCATCAACCAGAGTCGGCCGAGACAACATCGACAACCTCTACGTCGGCACCGTAACCCCTTCGGGATCAATCCGCATCGGCGACATCGAAATAATCGCTCAACCCAACAACTACAGACCAGACCAACCCGTCACCATCTCCATCAGCGCCTCCGACATCATGCTCGCCCTGGAGCACCCGCAATCCATTAGCGCAAGAAACATCCTGCCCGGCGTCGTCCAACGCATCGAAGCAGGAGACTACGCCGCATTCGCCTTCGTCGACGCAGGAACCGAATTCGTCGTCGAACTAACTTCAGATGCTGTTCAATCCCTCAACCTGAAACGCGGAACCGACGTCTACGTCCTCTTCAAAACGAGCAGCATCACTATTACGGCTGAGTAACGCCCAGCCCCACCGGGCAATCCTCAGCCAAGACACACTGATCGCACAAAGGCTTCTTCCTGCAGATCCGAGCAACGTGGTAGTCGATCAGAGCGTGGTACTCATTGAAAAGATATGGATCGTGCGGCAGCAACTTGTGGAACAGTTCTTGGTATGCCGCATAACTCTTTCCCCGAATTTCCCAACCCAATCTCGCCAACAACCGCCGCGTATACATATCGATCACAAACGACGGCTTCTTCGCTCCATACAAGATGATGTCATCCGCCGTCTCCTCGCCAATACCCCAGACAGAAAGCAACTGCTCCCGCATCTCGCCAATCGGAAGCGCAAACAACCGCGCCAAATCCCCATCATGCTCGCCAAGAATGAACTCCGCAAACTCCTTGAGCTTGCGCGTCTTCGCCTTGTAGTAACCCGACGGTCGGATGATCTCGTGCATCTCTTCATCCGGCGCATCCAAAATCTCTCGGAAAGACCAAACCCCAGCGTCACGCATATTCACCAGCGCACGCTCAACATTCGACCAGGAGATGTTCTGCACCAGTATGGCCCCGACAACCAACTCAAAAGACCCGCCATGGACCGTTGGCCACCAGTGCCTAGGCCCGTACGCGTCGAACAGCGCAGCAAACAACCACTCAAGATCTTCACGAGTCGGTTCAACAGACCGCGGCGCACGGGGATCAGACCGGCTATCACTGAATTCATAGATAATTTCAGATGGAGTATGCATCAAGTTAGTTGGGAGACGAAATGACGACAGTTGCGGTAAGGAGAATGTCTGATTGGTTGGATTTGGCGCGTTTGACTTCAGGAAGTTGTGTCTGTGTCGGGCTTGATCCCGATCCGGCAAAGATGCCGATCGATGACGTGTTCGACTTCAATCGGGCGATCATCGACGCCACGCAGGACCTGGTAGCAGCTTACAAACCCCAATTTGCATTTTATGAAGCGATGGGACGCGAAGGATTCAATGCTCTCGAGAAGACTATCCAGCACATACGCGATGTGGCGCCTCATGCCTTCGTTCTAGCCGATGCCAAACGGGGTGATATTGGCAACACCGCCGAGGCATATGCGAAGGCGATGTTTGAAGTTTGGGATGTGAACGCCGTGACTGTATATGCCTATCAGGGATCGGAATCCGTGTTGCCGTTCTTGGAGTATCGAGATCGCGGAGTGTTCGTAGTTTGTAGGACCTCGAACCCGAGTTCAGTAGAAGTGCAAGACATAGTTGATGACCGAACCGGGGAGATGGTGTACGAAGTCGTCGCCAAGCAGGTGGTTGGTCTGTCGGAGGATACCAATGTCGGGCTGGTGGTTGGGGCCACCTTCCCGCACGAACTTGCGTCTTTGCGCTCTTCGCTTCCCGAAACGCCATTCCTGATACCTGGCGTTGGGGCACAAGGCGGGGACGCGACCGAGACCGCTAGATTGGGCGGCGAAAACATCCTCATCAATTCCTCTCGCGGCATCATCTACGCTTCCCAATCCGCCTCGGACTTCGAAGAAGCCGCCCGCCGCGCCGTCGATCGACTTAGGAGCGAGATCGCCCTAGGCAGGAAGTAAGTTCGGTGGCCAAGTCCGCTCGAAAAGACCGAGAGGTCGTGCCGTTCGCGGTGGGCGACAAAGTCGTACTGCGGAAACCTCATCCCTGCGGCTCAAGCACTTGGGAAGTTTACCGAATCGGCGCGGATATTGGACTGTCGTGTTCGGGCTGTGGACGCCGGGTTATGCTTGAACGCCCATTGGTGCAACGTCGGATGAAGTCGAGAACCCCGGTGAATAATGGTGGTACGGGTGAAACGAACTAGACGACGTCAGCAGGTTGTGCGGTTTCCGAATCGTTATAAAGTATGAGATGAGGCGTTCCGGGCATCGGTGCGGGGAAATGCACCCTTGGTTGGAGCATCGCTATTGGTAACCGCTGCGAAGTCAAGGAGATGACCCTCATGCTGGAGGTGGAGATTCACCAGATTACGGTGGGGAGAGACGGCGGCTCTGAGCGATGCTTGATTTTGCGACCCAAAGACCACGAGGATCGACGGGTTTGTCCGATCATCATCGGTGCGAATGAGGCGGCGGCCATTGTTGCTCCTTCCAGCGAAGCCAATCCCAGCAGGCCGATGACCCACGATCTGTTGCTGAACTCGATTAACGAACTTGGCGGCACGGTCCAGTATGTCTACATTCGCGGTTTGAATAAATCCACTTTTTTTGCAGACGTGAGCATCAGGGTTGGTGAAGAGGTCATGGTGCTGGATGCAAGGCCTTCCGACTCCATCGCGTTGGCGGTCAGAGCGAGGGCACCAATCTACATGGCCGAAGAGGTCATGGAGCAGGTCGACAGCGATATCCAAGGTCGTCGCACCGCGGAGGAGCAGGCCCGGCACACCGCCCGAGACAAGCGATACGAAGAGGCGGCGACGCCCGTCACGCCCGAACAGCGCGAGAAGTTGAGCGCCTTCTCGGAGTTCATGGAATCTCTTACTATGGACGACGATGGCGACGAGGCCGCCAGAGCGTAAACGTTATCTCCCTTCCAGGATGAAGTCGGCAACGCGTTCGCCGATGATCATTGACGTGACGTTGGTATTCGCCCGTATGCAGTCGGGCATATTTGAAGCGTCGGCAACCTTCAGGTTTTCCAATCCCTTGACGTTGCCGTACTGATCCAGCACCGCCATGTCGTCGCTGTCAGGTCCCATCTTGCATGTGCCGGAGGCGTGGTGGCTAGTCCCGACACGTTCCATGATGAATCGCGTCAGCAGATCATCATCGACGAACTCCTCATGAGTTGGTGCGACTAGCTCATCGATGATGTCCTCGTAAGGCGACTGTTCCCCGATCTCTACGCAGAGTCGAACCGCTTCTCTCATACGCTCCTTGTCGAACTCGGTGCCCAGCAGGTTGTAGTCGAGATATGGCTGGACATGGGGGTCTCTTGATTGGAGTTTGACTTCTCCAGCGGCCTCAGCGAGGTAGAGCGCCGAGATCATCGATATCCCAATTGGTTGGGAGTTGGATATCAGGTAAACACCTTCTTGCGTCGCGCAGGATAGCGGATGGATGAACATGTCGTTTCGCCATCTCGAACCTTTGCAGGTGAACTTGAGGTTTACCTGTATCTTTGCGGCCAAGGGGTCTTGTCGGAATTCAGGTTTTGTTCGCCAAGTCGTTGAGACCTGTGGATGGTCGCGGAGGTTTTGTCCAACGCCGGGGGAATCAAGGATCAGGGGTACGCCCACTTCTCGGATGTGATCGGCCGGTCCGATGCCGGAGAGCATGAGTATCTGAGGCGAGCACAGCGCGCCGGCGGACAGAACTACTTGATCGGCATAAACGTCGAACAATTCGCCACCTGATTCGACCTTCGCACCGATCACTTTCTTTCCGTCGAAGAGAAGCCTATGAACGTGGCAGTCGGCTCGAAGAGTGAGGTTGAGGCGATGCCTTGACTCAGAGAGGTATCCGATGTTGGTGCTCCACCGAACCCCGTTGGGGTTGTTGAAGGGTGGGGGACCTACCCCGGTCGTATCCGGGTTGTTGGCATCTTCATAGTACGGGTACCCAAGCATCTGGCAAGCTTGGACGAACGCGTCTTGGTCTTCGTTCCACTCATCCTGTTTCCACCGACGACAGACGATCGGGCCTTCGGTTCCGTGGTAGTCATCCGAGAAGTCAATGTCGGTTTCGATGCGTCGGAAGTAGGGCATCAGTTTTTGAAATGACCATTCGTCGTTGCCCCAAGACGCCCAATCGTCATAGTCTTCGGGCAATCCTCTGAGGAAGATCTGGGCGTTTACGGAGCTGGAACCGCCGACGAGTTTTCCGCGTGGCACGAGCATCTCAGGATTGAGGTCGTTGGATTTTGCGATGAAGTTCCAGTTGTGCTTGCTGTCTTTACCAAAGGCGCGTGCCCAGATGTTTCGATCAAAGCCGTAACCGAGTTTTATCTCCATCGGGAGGTCTTCCACGGTGGGGTAGTCAGGACCGGCTTCGAGGAGGAGGACAGAAGTGTTTGGATCTTCGCTGAGTCGGGATGCGACGATTGCGCCTGCCGAGCCTGCGCCGATGACGATGAAGTCGTATTTCATTGGTTTTGCACCGTGAATAAGTGGGAGTGTTTCGTTGCGAATAAGTTATCGCGTGTTGCGGTCGTATGCACGCGTATGGTTGCTATCATTTGCATCGTCTTTCGATTTGCATCATCCAGACGGTTCCAGAGTTGCAATCTCAAACACCGATAGACCCCATCAGGTTCGAAGTCATCCGCAATGCGCTCGTCGAGGCGACGGAGGAGATGGCTTCGGCGCTTCGACGCAGCGCGTACTCGACGAACATCAAGACGCGGCACGATTTCTCCTGCGCGATTTTCGATCTGGAGATGCGGACGGTGGCGCAGTCTTTCAGTCAGCCGAATCATTTGGGTTCGTTGGTTGAGACGATACCCCGGGCGCTCACTGCGTACGGGATTGAGAATTTGCGTGAGGGGGATGGGATTTTGGTGAATCTTCCTTATACGGGTGGGGTTCATTTGAATGACATCACACTGATCTCGCCGGTCTATTACGAAGGTTCGCCTGTGGGTTATGTTGCGAGCCTCGCGCATCATGTGGATGTTGGCGGTGGGGCGCCGGCTAGCATCGGAGCGTTTCGGGAGATCTATCAGGAGGGGATAGTTATTCCGCCTGTGAAGTTGGTGAGCGGGGGAGAGATCAATCGTGATGTGTTTGATCTGGTGTTGGCGCAGGTTAGGGCGAAGCGGGAGACGGCAGGAGATTTTCGGGCTCAGATCGCGTCGAACAACACCGGGATACGCAGGATGACGGCGTTGCTGGACCGAATGGGGTTGGAGACGGTGGTTCGTTACACGGATGAGTTGATCGAGTACACGGATCGTAGGACGAAGTCTGAACTTGCAAAGTTGCCGAAGGGTGTTTTTGCGGATGAGGGAGTGATGGACAGTGACGGGTACAGCGATGAGCCGGTTAGGTTGAAGGTCGAGGTGAAGATTGACGATGATGGTGCGTTTTTCGATTTCACGGGGAGCGATGAGCAACGTCATGCGCCGGTGAATTCGACGTACGCTCAGACTCATTCTGGGGTGGCGTTCGTGTTGAAGTGTCTGATCGACCCGGATGTTCCGGTGAATGCGGGTTTCTATCGGAATGTGCGGATGCTGGCTCCTGAGGGAACGGTGGTGAATTGCACTGAGCCGTTTCCGGTGGTCGGTGGTTGGGAGACGCAGCTTCGTTTGACTGAGGTGATCTTCAAGGCTCTGGCTCAAGGGATTCCGGATCGGGTGCCGGCGGGGACCGAGGGTATGATTTGCCACTCTGGGTTCGGTGGGTTCGATCCGTATCGTGGTGAGACTTACTGCTTTTTGGAGACGATTGCTGGAGGGTTTGGAGGTAGGGCGACCAAGGATGGGCCGGATGCGGTGCAGCCTCATGGGAAGAACACGGCGAATGCTCCGATCGAGGAGACGGAGTTGAACTATCCAGTTCGGATTACGAGGTACGAACTTGTGGAAGATTCGGAGGGGCCTGGAAAGTATCGGGGCGGACTGGGGTTGCGTCGGGACTACCTGTTCCCGGACCATGAGGCGTCGTTCACGATTTTGGCTGACCGGGAGCGTTGGGGGCCGCATGGTTTGTTTGGAGGCTTGCCGGGGGAGCGGGCGCATTATCTTTTGAATCCGGACGATGAGGCTCGGGAACTGGGGTCGAAGGTTACGGTCCAACTTCATGAGGATGACGTGGTGAGTTATCGGACTTGCGGTGGGGGTGGGTACGGACCTCCTGAGGAGCGTGATCCGGAGGATGTTTTGCGGGATGTTCGGGATGGCAGAGTTAGTTGGGAAAGGGCACGGGATGTGTATCGGGTCGTGGTGGATGTCGAAGGTCGGTCAGTGGATTGGGCGGAGACGACGCGGCTTCGTGGCGGTGATTCGGGAGAGCGGGGATCTTGACTGTGGACGATCAATACCGGTTGGGGGTAGATATTGGAGGGACGTTCACTGATGCGATTCTTTTGAACGAGTCGACTGGGGAGGTTCGGACCGGAAAGGTGCCGTCTACCCCGAGCGATCCATCTGAGGGGTTTTTGAATGTCGTGGATCGGATGCTGGGAGGTGGATCGGTGAGGGCGAAGGATGTGCGGTATGTGGTGCATGGGACGACGGTGGCGACTAATGCGATCATCGAGGGGGATTTGGCGAGGACTGCGTTTGTGACGACGAACGGGTTCCGGGATTTGTTGGAGATACAGACGGGGATACGTCCAACGCTTTACGATTTGCAGTTCGAGAAGGTGAAGCCGTTGGTCCCGAGGTATCTGTGTTTCGGGGTACCGGAGCGGTTGGATTTTCGGGGCGATGTTTTGGTGGAATTGGATGAGGAGGCGGTGAGAGAGGTGGCTGGGAAGCTGCGGGATGAGGGTGTGGAATCGGTTGCGGTGTGTTTGTTGCATTCGTACATCAATCCGGAGCACGAGCGCAGGATAGGGGAGATTATTCAGGAAGAGTTGCCTTCGGTTTTGGTATCGTTGTCGTCGGTTGTTGCGCCAGAGTTTCGGGAGTATTTTCGGGCTAGCACTACGGTTATCAATGCGGCGATCCGGCCGGTGGTGTCGCGGTATTTGGGGAAGATCAGGGATCGTGTGAGAGGTTCTGGCGTGACGGGCGAGTTGCTGGTGATGCAGAGCAGCGGGGAGTTTTGACCTTTGATGCGGCGAGTGATCGGCCTGTTTTCATGGTGGAGTCTGGTCCGGCTGCGGGGGTGATTGCTGCTAGCGAGCTGGGGAAGTCGTTGGGGTATGAGGATGTGATTTCGTTTGATATGGGTGGTACTACTGCGAAGGTTGGTCTGGTGGAAGGTGGCATGCCTCGGGTGACGAAGGACTATGAGGTTGGTGGTACGGCGTCGACGACGGAGCATGGTTCTCGGGGTTCTGGGTATCCGATACGGACGCCGGTGATTGATTTGGTTGAGATTGGTGCTGGTGGCGGGTCGATTGCTTGGATCGATTCGGGTGGGATCTTGCGGGTGGGTCCTCGGAGCGCAGGGGCTGATCCGGGGCCGGTCTGCTATGGGCTGGGCGGGAGTGAACCGACGATTACGGATGCGAATCTGGTTTTGGGTCGGATTTCGGCGGAGTATTTCCTTGGCGGGGAGATCGAGTTGGATGTTGAGGCGGCGCGGCGGGCAATTGAGGAGAAGTGTGCGGAGCGGTTGGGGATGTCGGTGGAGGAGGTTGCTCTGGGTATTGTGGAGATTGCGAACAATGCGATGGTCGGGGCGTTGAGGAGGGTTTCGGTGCAGCGGGGGTATGATCCGCGGGAGTTTTTGCTGGTGGCGTTTGGCGGTGCTGGTCCGGTCCATGCGAACCGGTTGGTGGCGGAGCTTGAGATGCCACGAGTGCTGGTGCCGATGAGTCCGGGGACGACTTCAGCGATGGGGTTGTTGGTGACGGACATAAAGCATGATTATTCGGTAGCGTTGATCAGGCGGGTTGATGAAGTGGATTTGAGTCTGGTCGAGGAGCAGTTCGAGCGGATGGTATCGGATGGTCGTGGGGCTTTGGCGCGAGAGGGTGTCGGGAATGAGGAGATGCGGTTTGTTAGGCAAGCAGATGTTCGGTATGTGGGGCAGAGCTATGAGTTGACGATTCCGTTGCCGGAGGGGGTGTTGGGCGAGGTGTTGGGCGAGAGGGAGGTTGCTGAGGTTTTGGCTAGGTTCCATAGGGAGCATGAGCGTGCTTATGGGTTCATGGCTGAAGAGGAGCCGGTGGAGTTTGTGGCGTTGCGGTTGAGTGCGATCGGGGAGATTTCGAAGCCTAAGGTCCGAGAAGTTGGTGAGGGTGTCGGTGGGTCGGATAGTGCGGTGAAGGAAGTGAGGCGTGTCTATTTTGCGGAGAGTGGCGGGTATGTGGATTGTCGGGTCTATGACAGGTATGAGTTGAGGTGTGGAGATGTGATCGAGGGGCCGGGGATTGTGGAGGAGGTTGATTCGACGGTGGTGGTGCATCCGGGGTGGCGTGGGGATGTTGATGGGTTTGGGAATCTTTGGTTGGCGGTTGGTGGTTGACGCGTTTAATTGGGCCTTTCGGCCTTTCTTGATTTTTCCGATTTCTCGGTTTCTGGTTTTGCCGGGGACTTCGCTCGGTTTTCTCCCTGCCGCGATCGCCTTGCGATGCGCCCTTCGGACTTACGGTGGCGGCCGAAGGAGGGCCGTGTGCTCTGCACGGCTCCTGCTTCGGAGTTACGCACTTTTGCTCCGCTTCTCGACGGTGCAGCGTTTACGC